>NZ_JAHPTH010000020.1:0-23617 GCF_025514195.1 Acinetobacter sp. WU_MDCI_Abxd143 | reverse complement strand
TAACTGTTTTTCAACAAGTTTCTATCTGCATCACCGCCGATGGATGTGCATTATAGACCATTACATTCCCTTTGCAATACCTTTTTTAATATTAGTGCAACAACAGTTCACTTTTTAATCAAAAAGTAATAAAAATAGTCATTTTTTATATAAACATGGTTGTAAAAGCATCAATTTATCTAAAATTTTCTCGTCTTGATTCTTTTCTTGCCATCTAAGTGGACGACAATCAATATATTCACAGTATCCACCCTCTCCTTGCAGACACTGTTCATTCCAGCTTAATTGATATTGAAAGCTTCCCACATATCCAGCCGCCAACCCAAACTTATAATCACCACGACTTTGTGCATAAAGTTCAAAGATTATTTTTCCATTTTTCTCACATTGCCAAGAAAACTCCCTAGGCAAGTACATCTCTTTACCATTCGGTGTTTTAACCTTTGGATAAACTCTGTGGATATGTAAATTTACGTCCTCTGTAAAACTTTCAACAGGCTTTCCAAATTCTTGAATATCTAATCTTGAACATAGGATGATATTCCACTGATTTCTTATTTGTAAGAATGTAAGCTGCGTAGTTTCATTTAAGTTAATAATTTGGCACGTATAGAAACATAAAGATAAGAACGGCAAATGCAAAGCTCGCGCGTGTTTAAATCGCCCCAAACCTTCAATTTGATATTTCTGTCCTTTATAAAAAATTTCACCTTCACATACGCATAGTGTTGACCAATAGTCAGAAACACCCCACTGCAAAGCAGAGGCATTAGATATGTTTTCTGAAATCTGAATCGTAAGATCACATCCCATTTCTGGATCTAATCGCTGAAGACGAATGATGGGAATTTGCCATTGAATCAGATCAGTTTTATCAAATTGATATAGCGTCGAATCAAACTGACATTGGCGTCGAATAGAATATGTTTTTAAATGTCCCACACTATGTTGGCTATTACTTACAAGCACTGTTGCAGTGTCGATAGCTGAAGTTGTAATGCTGTGGGCGTTATAACACAGAGGAATACGTGGCTGTCCCACTAAACTAATGTAATTAAAATAACGAAGTGGGGTTGGTAAATTTGGAAGGATCAAGCCTTGATAAACAATTTTAAAAAAGCCACGAGAAGGTTGATAAACAACCCCCTCTTTAGCATTAGGGCCCAGCTGCTGTAATTGATTAATTTCACTTATCAACTTAGGCATACTGAACCTCTTCTATTTTATGTTTTTAGTGTTTCATTACTCTTGCGTGCAAATAAAGTCGTAACAAAACCAGATAGAGCATAGATAATTGAAACTGTCAAAATGCCCATTGGAATATTATAAGTGATTGCCGCAAAAATCAGTACTACTGGCAACATAACTACAAAAGGAACGCGTTTACGATCCATCTGCTTGAAAGAATAATATTTAATATTGGAAATCATGAGTAATCCCACAATTACCATAAGAACAGCATTAATAGTTTGAATCGCAATATCACGTAAATCAAAAATGAAAGGATAATCGCGAGCAACCCAGACGAGTGAAATAATGATAATAGCAGCGAGTGGACTTGCAATGCCGATAAAATAACGCTTATCAACAACGCCAATTTGCACATTAAAACGCGCTAGTCGGAAGGCTGCGCAGGCTGTATAAACAAAACAACAAGCCAAACCAATACGACCTAAATCATGCAAACTCCAGCTATACATCAGCATTGCTGGAGCCACACCAAAAGCTAACAAGTCCGAGAGAGAATCATATTGTTCGCCAAAAGCACTTTGTGCGCCAATTGCTCGAGCAACTCGACCATCTAAGCCATCTAATAGCGCTGCAATAAAAATAGCATAGATCGCTTGATTAAAATCCCCATTCATACTTGCAATGATGGAATAGAAACCGGACAACAGAGCAGCAGTTGTGATTAAGTTAGGCCAAAGATAAATACCTCGGCGCTTCACTTTTTGTCCTTCCGGATTATCTTCTTCTTCAACCACTTCAAATGTAATCCCATCAAATGAATGTTCATTATGAGTTAAATCTTGCTCTGGTTTAGGCGCATTTGTCATTATTTTCTATTCCAAACATGTGCATTGATTTAAGTTAACTGTTACTCACCTACCAACCAGCGAACAGCAGCATGACCACCAGTTTCTTGCATACGAAGATGTGGGAATAACCACTGTAGTGCTTGGTCTGCTTGTTCTGAGAACTGCCAAGGTGGGTTAATCACTAATAAACCACAACCATTTAGACCTACAGGAGTGTCATCTGGCCATACACAAATTTCACAAACTAACTGACGGCGAATACCTGTTTTAAACATTTTCTTTTCAAAACGTTCAATCATCGCTCGGTCTTTGATTGGATACCAAACTGCAAAAACGCCCGTTGGCCATTTTTTATAAGCTTGTTGTAAAAGTTCAACTAATTGCGGAAAGTCTTTACGTTCTAATTCGTAAGGAGGGTCGATCATAACCAGACCGCGCTTTTCTTTTGGCGGAATTACACCGAGCAAGCCTTCATATGCATCACGCTCATGTAAACCTGCACGTTTATCACGAATGTTATGGCGTAATTGCTGAAATACATCGCGCTGCATTTCAAATATAGTAGCCTTGTCGATTTCACGCATGCCTTGCAAAGCAAACCAAGGAGAACCTGGATAACTCCCCTTCCCTTCTTCAGAACGCAATTGTTCTACTAACTTCAAATATTGCTGGATTGCTTCAGGTGCCTGACGCTTTTCCATATCAGATAGTTGAACTAGACGATGAATGCCTGTGAGAAACTCTCCAGACTTTTGTGCAGGTGCCAGAGATAAATCATATTTGCCTGCCCCTCCATGCGTATCGATATAACGATAAGGTTTATCTTTAGCATTTAAACGGTTGAGCAGCTGTAGCAAAAGCACATGCTTCATAACATCTGCAAAGTTGCCCGCATGGAAATGGTGACGGTAATTCATGTTGACTTTAATTCCTCAATTCAACAAATAGTTTAACATGAAAAAAATATTCTTTCGTAAGGTTGTGATCATCTAAAATAGAGCTGCTTGATATTTTTACGATCTACTCGAGGTTATATGCACTCTCATTCACTTCCTGATTCATGGAATTTGGATCAAATTTTAGATGATTTAAATGCGCATGGCTTTGCCATTATAAATCAAGCATATCCAGATCAATATCGCGCACAGGTTTCTCAAGAATGTAGCCATCATATGGATGAGTTTAGAAAAGCAGGCATTCAAAACGGCGTTGTAAGTAATATTCGTAGTGACCACATTCTCTGGATTAATGATCAACTCCCTATTGCTCAGCAACATATTGAAACCTTAACTTTATTCTCACAAAGTCTAAATCAAGCATTCTATTTAGGGATTAAAGAGGTCGAAGCTCATTTTGCTCGTTATAATTTGGGTGAGTTTTATGCTTTACATCGAGACAATCCTCAACAAAAAAATGATCGTATTATCTCAACTGTCTATTATTTACATCCAGAATGGCAAGAAGATTGGGGAGGACAATTGCGACTACAAGATAAAAATAAGAAATGGCATATTGTTAATCCCGAACCCAATCGACTGGTAATATTTCAAAGCGATTTATTACATGAAGTATTAATTTCAAAACAACAAAGGCTATCTATTACGGCTTGGCTTCGTAGTGGAAATTCTATTTGGGTTTAAAGGTTACTCTTTAAATTTGATAAATGAACCCGATATAAAAGCTATTGATTAAAAAAGGTGATGGCGTATGTCTATTGAAAGTAAAACAATTGTGAACCGAATTGGTGAAACAGACCAACTTTATTTGACTGAAAATACGCCTGAGCTTGCTTTAGAGCGTGCTGAGTTACGCATGCAACTTGTAGTATTAAGTCGTGTTCGCCAAGAACAGCTACATTTTTTACAAGAAGCTATTGTTTTGCTTGAACAAGCTCGGATGGAATATGAAGAAATGCCATTGAGCTTATATCTTAATTTGTCTTTACACTTAGCCAAAGCGTATATGCTTTATTTTGAACTAAATAAAGAAAAACGTTTTGCGTTGATTACTCAACAAATTTTGAAGCCATTAGCACATCATGAACATGCTGATATCTATTTCTTCTTAGCATATGCGTCAGCAGCACGACAAGAGTCAGCATTGACACGACATTGGTTAACTAAATATTTATCAACGTCTACATGTGATCTTGAATTACTTCATGGCCAACCTGTATTTGACCTTGTACGTCATGAGCCATGGTATAAAGATCAATTAAAAGTAAAGACACATTAAACTCTTAATGTAATAAAGCCTGTTTTACGCATTACGTGTAAAACAGGCTTTATTTTTATGAAATTATTTTTTTACACTGTCTTCATGCAGTTGCTCATTAAGCTCATCAATAACCACAATCCACTCATCATCTTTTTCCCAATGACTTTTTAAAAAATCACTTTGGCCCTTTGACCAAAAAGAAGCTTCATGTAATTTCTGTTCGGCTGGTATTTGATGTGTCTTAATAAAATTTTCGATACTTGCTTCATCAGAATCTAAACCCAACTGATCAAATAAAAGCTCTAAAGTAGGTTGCTGCTCAAACATTGTTATTCTCCTATAACTTCTTTTAAATCATCTATTAACTAATCTATCAATAAAACGTTTTTACTTGCATGATAGTGTCTATATTTTCTTGTTGCTTTTTGTGTTTCCCTTCTAATGATTTAATAAAAAAGCACTCTATAAAAGAGTGCTTTTTTACATTTATCTATCAGATAAATTATTTCAACATGTCAGCAATTGCAGCACGTTCTTCTTCAAGTTCATTCAACGTAACGTTAATACGTTCACGGCTGAATTCGTCAATTTCTAAACCTTGAACGATTTTATATTCACCGTTTTCAGTCGTTACAGGGAAACCAAACATTACGCCTTCAGGAATACCATAAGAACCATCAGATGGAATACCCATAGTTACCCATTTGCCGTTTGTGCCAAGTGCCCAATCACGCATATGATCAATTGCAGCGTTAGCAGCAGAAGCAGCAGAAGACAAACCACGTGCTTCGATGATCGCAGCACCACGTTTACCAACAGTTGGAAGGAACACATCTTTGTTCCAAGCAGCATCGTTGATTTTGTCTTTTAAGCTTTCGCCATTTGCAGTTGCAAAACGGTAGTCAGCATACATTGTTGGAGAGTGGTTACCCCAAACTGTCATTGTTTCGATATCAGAAACTGCAACGCCAGCTTTTTGAGCAAGTTGAGTTAACGCACGGTTGTGGTCAAGACGCAACATTGCTGTGAAATTTTTCGCAGGAAGATCTGGAGCAGATTTCATTGCGATGTAAGCGTTAGTGTTTGCAGGGTTACCCACAACTAACACTTTAACGTCACGGCTAGCAACTTCGTTTAATGCTTGACCTTGGCCGATGAAAATTTCACCGTTAACTTTCAACAAGTCAGCACGTTCCATACCAGGACCACGTGGACGAGAACCTACCAATAAAGCGTAGTCAGCATCTTTAAATGCAACTTTCGGATCATCAGTCCCGATCATGCCAGCCAATAAAGGGAAAGCACAGTCATCAAGTTCCATCATTACGCCTTTAAGCGCTTGTTGTGCTTTTTCAACTGGAACTTCAAGCAATTGTAAAATAACAGGTTGATCTTTACCTAACATTTCACCGCTTGCGATACGGAATAATAAGCTGTAACCAATTTGACCTGCAGCGCCAGTCACGGCAACACGAACGGGTTGCTTCATGTAATTGTCTCCAATGAGTGTCCTTAATCGGGCTAAATAGGAATTCCATCTAACCAAATCATCATAAACGGCAAAGATTGTACTCTAAAGATTTGGCAGATGCATGTAAAAGCGACCCGTTTTCACCAAAAGTCTGATAGAAAATACAAATTAATCTCTACTAATAGATTCAATGTATGATGAGCATTTCTTTACGAAATGTTCGTAATCTTTAATAACTACCTTTAATCATGATTTCACCAGGGCAATTCGATACGACATGATTTGCACATTGTTTATATTGCCCCTTTACCGTGTAACAAACTTTCACTTCTGTTAAGACCACATCCGAACGCGATAGTTGACAACTAAAACGGATACCATTTTGGGGCAAGCTAGGATTAAGGCGAACAAATTGTTGTCTTAATGCGGATTGTTGCATTTCAACATTTGTTGAACTTGTGAGACTAGCCGGAATTTTTAAACGTTCAGCAAAGTTAATAACCGTACGAAAATATTGGCTCGCATTCATAGGAACACACCCCCCTACATTTTTCCATAACTGCACACGAGCATTATTATCGGGCATAACCCGAGCAACGACTTTAGCTTGTAATGGAGAGAGAGTGGCCGAACTTTCTGTGGAACAATCAGTTTTAGTTGTTTCAGGCATAAGACCTGTAATTGTCAGTGAATATCCTTCAAGACATTTACGTTGTTTTTGTTTAGAGGGATCTAATGCACATGCAGCTGGTGTCATTTGTACATGCATAACATATCCCTGTAAATTAACAGTTTCGGCATGTAAAACGGAACTCATCAATCCTCCCCCTGCACAGATTATCCACCATGCAAGTTGTAAAATTGAACGAAGTTCCAAATATCTATATTTCATTTAATTAAAACTTGAATATGCCAATTAAAAGAAGATCCATCATCAACCACCTTAACGTTAAGGCGACGTACGCATTGGAATGACTTTCATACGTTGCGATAAGGACTGGGCTCCTTGACCCAATATTACGCCGTAATGTGTTGCATTCGTCATAACATGCTTGACATAGTCTCTGGTTTCTAACAATGGAATTGTCTCAGTATATTGGTCAGCCGAAATTGATTGATAGTCCGGTTGCCAACGTCTAGCCCGATTAGGCCCCGCATTATAACCTGCTGTTGCCAAAACAGGGTTATTGCTTAATTGTCCCTGAATCATCGACAAATAAAATGTTCCATATCGAATATTGGTATTCATTTCACTCAATGCAGCGGGATTATAAGTTTCACCCATTTGACGTGCAATCAACTTCGCTGTATCAGGCATAATTTGCATAAGACCACCCGCTCCAACGTGAGAACGTGCAGAAGTAACAAACCGACTTTCTTGACGCATTAAACCATAAGCCCATGCCGGATCAATTCCTGCATTGTAACTATGACTTACGACATTAGTCTTATGGGGAGTCACAAAGCGGTAAGTATCATTGTGCTTATTTGTTGTACGATCTGCTGCATAGATTGCACGGTCATACCATCCCATGTCATGGGCACGCTTTGCTGCAGCTAAAAGTAAACCGTCATCATGCTGAAGATAAGCTTGGCGAACTGCCCAATTCCACTCTCGATTCGTATAAGTTGGATTTGCATTAATACGTCTTAAAGTAAAAGCACGATTAAAGTGAATATTCTGATCTAAACGTCTTAAATCACTTGCTGTCGGCTGATCATCATAAGGTTGATGGTTATAACGCTCACCTAAACGATCTTTTGCTAAAAGATTATGATAGTCATCACCAGCCTGAGCCAGTTTTCTATAAATTTGTTGTGCGGTTGCTTTAGAAGCACTATCGCCACGCTGTTCTGACGCGCGAGCAAGCCAATATTGCCAACGGTCTTCTTGTTTTTGGGTTACCGTCATACTATCAATAGCACGAATTAAACTTTCCCACGCACCAAATCTAATCGCCTGACGCGCATAAATTTCGGCTTCTTCCGGACTTAATGGGTAGCCATAACTTGCATCAAAGTATTGTAGAACTTCACGATTAAAATTATTTTTCATTACCGTAGTACCACCAATATAGGCTACCGTACGATATAAATATTTTTGTACATTTTGTGGCGTACCTTGGGCGACACGCTGCACATTTGAAAAAGCATTACTTAAGTCATTATTAGCTAAACGGCCTAACGCAAAAATCAAATAAGCATAATCTGCATCATTTGTCTTAGGTGCACTCCACAAATAATTAAGTGGGTTGGCCTGAATTTGGTTAAGCTGAGCCAAAGACAAATTCAAACCCAGAGTCTGTGCTGTCGCAAGTGCCTGTCCAGACAGGCCTGAACGTAACTGTACCCAGAGACGCTGTTGCTTATCTTGTGCGCTCATTAAAGGACTAGATAACATCATGCGCCCTAAACCGATACATGATTCTGGTTGGGATTCAGTTGCTAACCATACATCTTTATATTCAGCAAAAACTAACGCATCGCCGCTTTTCGCCCGCACTTGTGCTAAAGCACAATTTTCGGCTTGGTCAGGATTGGTAACATAAGATAAAACCGGTTGTGCAGATGCAAAGTCAGCTTGTTTAACTTTTTCTTCAACATAGTCGGCCGCTAATTTTTCAGCCATCGCTGATTGTGGGTAGCGTTGAGCAAAGCTTACGATAGAGGCTGTAGGCTGAAAGCCAAGATTCGTATTGAGTTTCCAGTATTCTGGATAATATCCCAATACATCATTTTGCATTGCAAGCTGATATTGGTCTAATAATGCGGTATTACCACTATTTGCAGCATTTAATGCATCATTGAACTGCTCTTCAGCAGCATAGGTAAATGAACAACCAAGTAAACACATAGCTCCTAACCAGCTACGATGCATATATTTATTTTTCATTACACGACTATGGATTGATGAGCTCTTTCTACTTGGTCTCATATATGTGCTAAACCCTGACTATTCACCTTCAACATATAGTTTAATTATTCTTCGTGCTTTCTTTTGTTGTGTTATGTAACCCTATGATTCAACATCATTAAAATCCACCTAATTTACTTCATAAAAACCTTGTCATGTTCTGAAAGTTTACTGTTATCGGTTCAGCTCAAATACTGTTATAATAAATGGTTTGACCCATTTTGGGCCAATTTATTCTTTTTAGATCGATCTGTTAGGAGCCTGCATGACGGTTCAAACCTTCATTCCCAATGGTGCCAAAGCTGCCTCAGAAAACACTGTTACCCAGCCAACGCACACCACTGATGTTTCAATAAAAAAACTTTATATTGAAACGCAAGGGTGTCAGATGAATGAGTATGACAGTCACCGTATGGCAGACCTTTTAGGGGATTCTCACGGCTATGTTTTAACGACCAACCCTAATGAAGCAGACATTCTGCTCATGAATACATGTTCTATTCGCGAAAAAGCGCAGGAAAAAGTATTTAGTGAATTAGGCCGCTGGCGCAAACTAAAAGATAAAAATCCTGATCTTGTGATTGGTGTCGGTGGATGTGTTGCCTCTCAAGAAGGTGACAACATTCAAAAACGTGCACCCTATGTAGACATGATTTTTGGTCCACAAACATTACACCGTTTACCGCAAATGCTTGATCAACATAATGCTCAAGTAGAAAAACCTAAAAAAGATAAAATCAAACTGGTCGATATTTCTTTCCCAGACATTGAAAAATTCGACTTTTTACCTGAACCACGTGTAGAAGGTTTTAAAGCATTCGTTTCTATTATGGAAGGCTGCTCTAAATACTGTTCTTTCTGTGTAGTTCCCTATACACGCGGTGAAGAGGTTTCTCGCCCATTAGATGATGTACTTGCAGAAATTGCAGGTCTTGCTGAAAAAGGTGTCCGTGAAATTTCACTTCTTGGTCAAAATGTAAATGGTTACCGCGGAGAAACCTTCGAAGGTGGCATCTGTACTTTCCCTGAATTGTTACGACTCGTTGCAGAAATTCCAGGTATTGGGCGTTTACGTTATACAACATCGCATCCACTTGAGTTCTCTGACGAGCTTATTCAGTGCTATGAAGATTTACCTCAAATGGTGTCACATTTACACTTGCCTGTTCAAAGTGGATCTAATGATGTTTTACAGGCAATGAAACGAAATCATACGATTGATGTTTATATCGACAAGATTGCCAAATTAAGAAAAATACGCCCTGATATGCACTTATCGAGTGACTTTATTATTGGTTTCCCTGGTGAAACTGATGAAAACTTCGCCGAAACACTTCAATTTATCAAAGACTTAGATTTTGATCACTCATATAGCTTTGTTTATTCAAAACGTCCGGGTACACCTGCATCAGACTTACCTGATACTACGCCTGAACACGTTAAAAAAGAGCGTTTAGCTCAAGTTCAAAAAGTGATTAAACAATCTAGCATTGAAAAAACTGACGCAATGCTTGGCAAAATTGAACGTGTTCTTATTGAAAAAGTCTCTGATCAAGACCCTAATATTTTACTAGGCACAGCTGATAATACCCGTCTAGTCACTTTTGTAGGTGATGCTGCTTGGGTTGGACGTTTTGCAGAGATCGAGATTACTGAAATTAAAACTTTAAATTTAGTTTACGGTGAACTCTTGAATCTTGAGCCTGACGTGGCGTAATGTAGAGGTATTCTAAAGTCTACTGAAAGGTTTTCTCTTGACTGCAGCGATTCGACGTACCGTAACATTTCCTGAAGTTTCAATGGAACGTTTAAAGAGCATCTTGGGTGCCTATAATGGGCACCTTAAGCAAATTGAACAGCGTTTAGATGTCAAAATTACTCATCGTGGAGATGTTTTTCATATCGATGGTGAGATTGATGCTGTTGGGAGAGCCGAAGCATTATTGCAACGACTCTATGAAGAGTCTGAAGCATCCCAGCAAATTAGTGCCGATCTATTACATCTGTTAATTCAATCCTCTCAAACTGAACGTAATTTCGAGTTAGTTGGAGAAGAGATGGATGAACATGATGCACCAATGGATGTCTACTTCCAGACTCGAAAAGGGCGTATTAACCCACGTGGTGCCAATCAAAAACGCTATGTACAGCGTATTTTGCAAAGCGATATTTCTTTTGGTGTTGGCCCTGCGGGTACAGGTAAAACCTATTTAGCAGTTGCCGCCGCAGTAGATATGCTGGAACGTAATGAAATCCAACGGATTTTACTTGTACGTCCTGCTGTAGAAGCTGGGGAAAAGTTAGGTTTCCTACCGGGTGATTTAACTCAGAAAATCGACCCGTACCTACGCCCTCTTTACGATGCTCTTTACGAAATGCTCGGCTTTGAAAAAGTTGCCAAGTTAATCGAGCGTCAAGTGATTGAAGTTGCACCTCTTGCATATATGCGTGGTCGTACACTTAACCATTCATTTGTAATTTTGGATGAGGCTCAAAACACAACGCCAGAGCAAATGAAAATGTTCTTGACCCGTTTAGGTTTTGGCTCTCGTGCAGTGATTACAGGTGACATTACCCAAGTAGATTTACCTCGAGGCCAACAATCTGGTTTAGCACATGCACTACGTGTACTCGAGAATATTAAAGAAATTCATATTACCCGTTTCCATTCCCGTGACGTTGTACGTCATCAACTTGTTCAAAAAATTGTTGAAGCGTATGAAGGATGGGATGGTGAACAACAGCGTCTTAATGCTGAAGCACGTGCTGAACGCAAAGCACGTCAAGAAGCATTAGTTGCTGAAAACGATACAGCAGCAGACTTGCAACATCAGGATGCTTAAGGATTCATTTTGAAAATCAGTTTAAGTTTACAACAAGACTTTCAATCACCTGAGTTAGAGCTCAAACGAGCTCAACTCAAAAAAATTATTGAGACAACTTTACGCCACGTTGATTATAAAGAAGATTGTGAAATTGGGGTTGCTTGCGTTGATCTGGACGAAAGTCAGCAACTCAACTTGCAGTACCGAGAAAAAGATAAACCAACTAATGTTTTATCTTTTCCAAGTGATATTCCAGAAGAAGTTCTACCAATGCTAGATGGCTTACCTCTAGGTGATTTAGTTATTTGTATTCCGGTGGTATTACAAGAAGCATTAGAGCAGAAAAAAACTGCCCAAAACCATTTTGCACATCTATTAGTTCATGGTGTTTTACATTTACTCGGTTATGACCACGAAACTAGTGATGAAGATGCTGAAGAGATGGAAGGCTTAGAAATTGAAATTTTAGCAAAACTCAATATTTCAAATCCTTATCAGGAATAATGCGATGACTCTTAAAATGTGGATATCCTAAAAGTTATCCACATTTTTTTAATTAGTGAACCTCAAATTCAGCTTCCGCTGGATCAAAACGCCAAGTACGAACAATACGTAACTCCGAAATATCTTTCATATTTGCATCAAAATGCCCAAATGGCGCACCGCGACGTACTGAAGACTTTGCAGCCTCATCAAGTATTGAATGCCCTGAGCTTTCAAGCAAACGAATTGCACGAATTCCGCCTTGAGCGTTCAAAATCACCATTAAACGAACTTCACCTTTGAGCTGCTGCTGTTTCGCTTCTTCTGGATAATAGCGATTACCGTAAAGCTCTACTTTTTCACGAAACTTATCTAAATAAGCAGCCGAGGCATCTTTCTTCGCTTGAATTCCATCTACTGTTTTTATTTTTTGCTGGCGACTAAAATCTTGTCTACGTTGTAAATATTGTGCTTCAAGGCTCGCAACCAACGCAGCTTTTGCTTGAAATTGACTTTGTAATTGTTCTAATTCTTTTTTTCTTTGGCTTGCATCCGCTTGTTTCTGCCAACTTAAAACCGTCATTAGAACTTTTTCTTCAAATTTAAGCTCTCGTTGTTGCTGAATCTTTTGCAAAGTTTCTAACTCTGCATTCCCCGTTGAAGCATCATTAAGCATCGGATTTGGAGTATCACTAGAAGTCCGGTGAGCCTCACGAAATGCACCTGAACCCTGCTGGTCTGCTTGTGCCAAAAAATCTGCCTGAACAACTGGCTCATTGGTTGGTCGAATTGAAATTGCAATTTCTTTAGTAGACTGCTCTGATGGGCTAGGCATAGCAAAGTTAATGAGCAATACAAGAATATGCAGTAAGATTGCTAATATTGTTGCAGCAATAAAGACTTGGTCTTTCCACCAATACTGAAAAGACTCTATAGATAGACTTCTTTTGTTCAACATAATCTTAAAAGCATATAAATGCCTTTTCCCCACGGTTTAATACCGAATAAAACATAAACTGATATTCAAATCTGGATAAAAGTGTGATTCACTTCAAATATAGGATTTTATCCATTTTCATTTTGTCAAAATGTATCAATTAAATTTGTTACACTGCAAGATCAAAACCCGTTTTTTATCATAATAAAGATTGTGTGGGCTCTTTAGTAAATTATCTTCTGGAAGTTCTTTTATGCAAACGCTATTTTCCTCATTAGTCAGACGTCTTCAAAAAGTCTATAAAAAAGCAGAAGCATTCATTGAGGAAGAAAGAGATTTTACATTATCGCAAACCTTTCTGAATGCCACTTTGCAACGTTATGTCACCAATAATGTTGAATTTTTAGATGACCTACATGCTGATCTTTATCATGACTGGTTAAGATTATATGCAACCATGCACGTAAAAGGTTTAGAAACCACATTATCGGTTGATTTAAAACTGATCCAGATGGAATTTAATAAAGAACAACAACTTTTAGTTTTTGAACAAATTAGCAATACACAAATTATCGAGGCGAAATATAAAAACTTTTGGCAAAAAATCGCCGTAAAAGCCGCAGTTTTTTACTACCATAAAATTTTGAAAAAAGATCCATTAGGGATGATTCTTGAACGTTTTAATGTAGCAGAAGAACGCGACGAACTTATATTCCTTGATCTCAATCGTTGGTTTGGTAAAAAAGCCAGCATTATCGAGACTTTAGGCAAAGTACATGTAAATTATGCAAGAGTTCGTGAAGCTGAGTTAGTCGTGTTTGGAAATGTGAATTTAGCAGCCTTACTCTCTCGTGATCAGGATGACGATTTTGAAGATGAATTAGAAGATTCAGAAATAACGCCAATCCAGCAAAAAGATGAATAAATCGTTATAAATGAAAATTAATTGGCTGCCAAAAAACACAAATAGATTACACATTTAGCATAAATCCTGATTTTTTCTCCATGATCAACAGGCATAATATGTTTAAGTTACAGATGCATCAGCACTGACTTTTTAGTCTGTACAAGGATACTTACTTATGGCAACAAAATTTCTGAAATCATTTGGCATCGCAACAGGTATTTCAACAACTTTGCTTTTTGCAGGCTTCTCAAGTCATGCTCTTGCCATGAGCCCATTTCAGGCAAATTATCAGTTTACTTATAATAATAAGGGTATGGGTACGGCTACACGTGCCTTAAGCCAGCAAGGTAATAACTGGACTTATAATTTCACTGCAAAAGCAGGTGGAATTGCTTCTGCAAGTGAAACAAGTAAATTCAGTTTCGCTAATGGTAAAATCGGGTCTCAAAGTTTTAGCCGCACCAGCAAAATTTTGATTCATAACAACACCATGAGTATTAACTTCAATCCCAATAGCAAAATCATTTCTACAAAGAAAGATGATAAAGCCCGTTCATTCGCTTGGCAGGCAGGTGTTCTTGATGAGCTAAATGCAGAGTTACAGCTTCGTGAAGACTTAAAAAATGGTTCTCTTAAAGCATCTTACCCCCTTGCAGATGCAAAAGAAGTTGAAAACCGTCGATTTGTAAAACAAGGTAATGAGAAAATTAAAACCTCTTATGGAACATTCGATACCATTAAAGTCGTTTTACAACACAAAAAGCCTGAACGCAGCACAATCTTTTGGCTAGCACCAAAATTAGACTATTTACCTGTTAAAGTAAGCCATATTGATGGTAAAACTTCTTATGGGTTGTTATTAACAAGTTATACAGGTAAGACGAATTAAAGCTTGCATTTTTTTGGATGCTTTTTAAAATACGCATTTGCTTTAAAAAGCATCCGTCTAGAGGATTCTCCCGTGCACGCACTAGAACAGAAAATCTTAACAGAAGGTATCGTTCTATCTGATCAAGTCTTGAAAGTCGACGCTTTCTTAAACCACCAAATTGATCCTGTATTAATGCAGCAGATTGGTAAAGAATTTGCCGCTCGCTTTAAAGATGCAGGGATTACCAAGATTATTACCATTGAAGCATCAGGTATTGCACCTGCAATCATGGCAGGTTTAGAACTTGGTGTACCTGTAATTTTTGCTCGCAAATATCAATCATTGACGTTAAAAGATGATTTATATCGTTCAAAAGTATTTTCTTTTACTAAACAAACTGAAAGTACTATTGCGATTTCAAATAAGCACCTTCATTCAACTGATAAAGCATTAGTTATTGATGACTTCTTGGCGAATGGTCAAGCAGCATTAGGATTGATTGATTTAATTCACCAAGCAAATGCAGAAGTTGTTGGTGTAGGTATTGTGATTGAAAAATCATTCCAACCGGGTCGTGATTTATTGCTAGAAAAAGGCTATAGAGTTGAATCATTAGCACGTGTTCATTCTCTTACAGATGGCAAAGTTACTTTTGTAAAAGAATAAGATGTACATTTAAAAAAGAGCGGATATCCGCTCTTTTTTATTTGCTAAAAATTATACTAAAAGCTTCTTAGCAACTTCTCCTAAACGTTTGCCTTGAGCTTCACACAGAATCTTTTCATCCTGGCTTAAGTTTTGGTCATGACGCGGTCCACTTACATGGCTAGCCCCATAGGGTGTTCCACCTGTTTTAGTGTTAGATAACGCTGGAATTGCATTTGGTAATCCCATAATCATCATCCCATGATGAAATAACGGCGGTAGCATAGTGAGTAAAGTACTTTCTTGCCCACCATGCATTGAACCAGAAGAAGTAAAAACACAAGCAGGTTTATTATGTAATACCCCATTGAGCCAAAGACTCGTCGTTTGATCCCAAAAATATTTCATTTCACTTGCCATATTGCCAAAACGGGTTGGCGAACCTAACGCCAAACCTGCACAATTCGCTAGATCATCTAAGGTACAGTAAATATCCCCTTCGTCAGGAATGCTTGGCTCAGCGATTGTGACGACTGGAGCAATATTTGGCACTGTCCGAATTTTCACTGACATACCCGCAGACTCAACACCATTGGCAATTAAATGAGCCATTTCTTTAGTAGAACCATATTTGCTGTAATAGAGTACAAGAATGTAAGGTTGCATCGGTTTCATAAATTTTGTTAAAAAGAACACTATACGGGATTTTTTATTTTTTTGGCGAAACCAATTTTATGAAATTCTAGCGGTGATTGATGCTGTAGCACAAAAGATAACGCGAGCAAATTTCTTGAACTCGTCGGGTAAAAGGTTTATCTACTTTTGGTAAACCCTTGCCCAGACAACAGAAAGCCTACTTTTTTGAAAAAAGTTTATGGCTACAATTCTTTCTATAGCGCATAGTAAACTTACAGAATGTCTTTCATTCTATAAGTTATTGTTTTGCTCTAATCTACTATTTGAGTATTTAAGCTCATACTTTGATAAGTTATCAATCGCCCAACATGATGATTAAAAAAATCGGGATAGACGACGCATGTTACAACGTTTTTTAAGTAAGCTTCCTTTTTATAATAAGACCTGGTTTCAGTTCGTTTTATATGTATTTAAGCGTTTTGAAGCTGATCGGTGCCGCGAACAAGCTGGGTCTCTCACTTACACAACGCTATTTGCCGTTGTGCCGATGTTAACTGTCTTTTTAGTAATTATTTCTTCCATTAAAGCGTTAGAACCCGCAAGACAACAGCTCCAACATTTAATTTATAGTAATTTTTTGCCAAAGAGCACGATCGCATTTGATAAAGCGCTAAATGCTTTTACAGAAAAATCTAGCAACTTAACCGTTATTGGTGTGCTGTTTTTATTCGTCACTACAGTTTTAATGCTCACCTCGATTGAAACTGTCTTTAACCGTATTTGGCGCGTTAAAGAAACCCGCAGTGGCATTATGGGTTTTATGCGTTATTGGACGATCATCTCTTTAGGTCCCATTATTTTAGGAAGCGCATTCGTCATTTCATCTACAGTTGCCTCAATGAATGTTCTTAGCAATAACTTTGCTGGCTATCAACTTGATGGAGCTTTCATACTCTGGTTTATTTCTTTTCTATTAACTATTGTTGGCTTTTTCATTTTGTACTGGACGATTCCAAATCGAACAGTCCCTATATATTCAGCAGGTATAGCTGCCTGCTTAAGTGCTGTACTTTTTGAAATACTCAAAAACTTTTTTAGCTTTGTAATGTCAAATTTTACTAGCTATGAACTTATCTATGGTGCATTTGCAGCAGTACCCATTTTCCTTCTATGGATCTTTCTTTCTTGGAATATTATTTTATTAGGAGTAGAAGTAAGTTTTGCTTTAACTGCATTTCATTCAGGTAAAGAGCAAAAACGGCACCCTGTTCTAATGTTATTAGATGTTCTTGAGTTATTTTATAAAAAGCAAAAACTCGGTGAAAGCGTAAGTGACAAAGAAGCTTTAGAAATTTTAGGGCGTGGAGAAATTGGCCGTTGGCCAGCTTATGTACTTTTACTTGAAGAACAAAATTTGGTTAAACGCACCGATAAAGATGAATATGTTCTAGCGCGCAATTTGTCCCAAGTTGATTTCTGGAGTTTTTTTACAGCACTTCCATACCCATTACCTTTACGTCAAGATGTTCAAAATGTACACGATGACGATGAGTGGATGGAAAAAATTGGACCAGCTCTTGTCGAGTCTAATGATTATTTAGCTGCCAAACTTTCTATTCCACTTTCAACAATTTTTGAAGAGAAATAAGACAACAGAGCCATTCAATAATATAAACATTCATTCCTAGCTAATAAAAAACCCTATTATTGAAAAATAATAGGGTTTTTTATTAGCAACTTAGAATAAGTTATGCTTTTACAAAAGTTTCCCATGAAAAATCTTGCGTTGCCCCTTTTAATGTCATTTTCAACTGATCACCTGCATGTAATGGTCCAACACCAGCAGGTGAACCTGTCATAATCACATCACCCGGTTCTAGTGAAAATACCTGATTAATATCAGTTAACAGATCACCAATAGTAAACATTAATAGTGCAGTATTTCCATCTTGACGTAATTCATCATTAATATGTAAAGTGAATTTGGTCTCTTGCCAATCTGTAATTTCGCTCAAATCGACCCAGTCTGCCAAAACACAAGCACCATCAAAAGCTTTAGCACGCTCCCATGGATGGCCTTTACTTTTCAGATCATTCTGTAAATCACGCATTGTTAAATCAAGGCCTAAAGTCACTGCCCCAACCGCTTTTAAAGCTTTTTCAGGATCAGTTTCACCTTTCAAAGGTTGGTCAATACGTAAAACCAATTCACACTCAAAATGACAACTGCCCCAAGCCGGATTCCAAGAAATACCGTCATTTAAACCAATCAAGCTACTAGGCGGTTTAATAAATAATATAGGCCTTTCAGGCATAGCATTATTTAATTCTTTAACATGATCGGCGTAACTTCTGCCCACGCAAACGATTTTTGAAGGACGTGTATTCATGAGACTTCCTTTGTTGTTGCAGCTAATAATTCTAAAAATTTATTTCTTAAATGTATTTTCAAATATGGTTTGATCTGAAACCTGTACAAAGGCACGCTTTGGTACAATAATTACAGTTTTATTCTTTAGCTCAAGGATGTAGGTCAACTTACCTTTAGCAAAAGTTTGTACATCCGCATACTGCACTACTTGCTTACGGCCATTAGCATATAGTTCAAAATAATCTTGATATAGATCGATTCCCTGCTCACTCTTTCCAAACTGGTAACGGACAAATTGACGCTTAAATAACATGGGTAAAAGCCAGTAACGCATCAGACCTTGCATCACTAGAAAAAACACGCCTAACCCGACATAATATCGTCCAACACCAGAGAGACCTAAATAAAATCCCCAAATAATAATTGCGATACTAATCGCAGGTGTAAGAAAACGGGTAAATTGCTTTTTCCCAAATGTCACTAATGAAAATCCATCTTGTGACTCTTCTAAATTCAAATAGTAACGTAAAGATAAAGCTGTTTTTTGCTCGGTCATTGCACTGCATCAATACTCAATAAATCGAAACTATTAGAGCATATTCATTTCAGCTTTAAAATGAATCACAGGCTATTTTTTATTTTGTTTAAAAGTGGAGCTTATTATGCAATTGGAGGAGCAGTCTACGTTGCATATATAGAACGTAGATTCATATTTTTTGAGCTTATTTCAGTTTTTAAAATTTCTACAATAAGAGCATCACCTTCTTAGTGGAATGTCTCATGTCTTTTTTTGCAAAATTATTTGGCTTAAAGCAAAAAGCAACAGTCTCAAAAGATGTGGTTATCCAAACCACTCAAGAGCTCCCTCTTTTCAATCAGCCAAGCTTTTTAGAATTAATTAAAAAACGTCGTTCTATTTATTCGATCGGGAAAAACTTAAAACATACTCCTTCGGAACTTGAAGGGTTAATTCAAGAGGCGGTCAAACATAGCCCTTCAGCGTTTAACTCTCAATCATCTCGTGTCGTCATTTTATTTAATCAATCTCATCAAAACTTCTGGAATATTGTTTTAGATGTATTAAAAACTATTGTTCCTGCCGGAGCACTAGCAGGAACTGAACAAAAAATTCAAAGTTTTGCAGCGGGTGCTGGTACAGTTTTATTTTTTGAAGACCAAGATGTGATTAAAGGTCTACAAGAGCAATTTGAATTGTATGCTGATAATTTCCCAGTCTGGTCTGAACACTCAACAGCAATTGCACAATTTGCTGTGTGGAACGTATTGGCTGAACAAGGTATCGGAGCTTCATTACAACATTACAATCCAATTATCGATGAGAAAATTAATGCTGCTTTTAATATTCCTGCACAATGGACACTAAGAGCCCAATTAGTATTTGGGTCAATTGAAGACGAAGCAGGTGAAAAAGCTTTTATTGAAGACGCCAGCCGTTTTAAAACATTTGGCTAATTTTTTTCAACTTTAAATCATTTAGAAGCTGGTTACCATGAGTACTAGCTTTTAAATTGAAATAATAAAAAACAGGCACAAAAAAACCGCTATATAGCGGTTAATTCTTCAAGTGGTGCGCTCAGAGAGATTCGAACTCCCGACCCCTTAGTTCGTAGCCAAGTGCTCTATCCAGCTGAGCTATGAGCGCGTACTTGATGTTGCGCATTATACGCATTTTTCCAAGCTTAGGAAGCCTTTTTTCATCTTTCTGTCATCAAACGTCTAGTTCTTAGCCATCAATCCAATTTACCTCAGATATTGACTAAAATTATTAGTTTTTTCCCATCTAACATCTATTTGAAATATTTTTTTTCAAATAATTTTTACCGTCTTTTTGAGGCATTTGGCCATATACCTAGAAGATAAAGGCTACTGTTTTAGTCAACATTATAGAAATAATATATTTCTGGTTAAGCTTTAACATTATAAGCTTAAGTAAAATTTATCGAGGATAATGCTTCAAACGAGTGAAAATATGATCAAAAAATAATTAGTAAAAAAAATATTATATAAAAAACATTATTATTTTTACGTCTAAATTAGAGAAGTTATTATTGCTTTAAATATTATTTATTATCAAAAAATGTGACTAAAAATACACATTGACAGCTTTTGAGATCTCACCAATACTAAATCGCAATTATTGAGATATATATCTCAATAATTAACTCGCGCAATAAATAATACTTACTTAAAAATACATAATTATATAGGAAATAGACTGAAATGTTCTTACTAAAAAATCTCGTTTCTTCGATATCAAAAGTTACTCAAGATTTGGGCAACATTATATCGGTGAATACTAATGTAACTGGTGGCTCTTCTGTTGATGGCCACATATCAACTTCTGGCTTACTTTCAGACACTCTATCTACAGTAACGAATACACTTACAAGTACCACGACTGGTCTTGTTTCTGATGTTGCGGGCACGGTCACAGGTAGCATTGGTTCTACCAGCCCTGTTGACACTGTAACCAATATTATTGGTGGTGTAACTGGCGGAATTAGTGGTGGCAATCCTCTTGAAGCCGTAACCAATATTATCGGTGGTGTTACAGGTGGAATTGGTGGTGGAACCTCTCCAATTTCTCCAGTCGTCGAGGTGGTTCAAGGAGGCATCGACATTCTTCAAGGTGTTGAAAGCCTAAAAACTGAAATCATCAATACAGGTATCGACACTGTTGCTGACACTATCATTGGCGCCCTTCCTCAAACTGAACACCCTGTTTCTGAAATTGCCGATCTTGGTACTCTAACTTTCGAAACCTCTCGTGACACAGTAAATGGCACGCTTGAAGTCATTTCTGATCTAGTGGGTGGAGACATTCAAGGCGCAACTGAGTCTGCTACTGGTGTCATTGAAACATTAATCACTAATGGTACAACTGCGACAGGTATTGTTACTGAAGTTGTCGGAAGCATTACAGATGTCGTTGGTGGTGTTGATGGTAATCCTCTTGAAGTAATTACTGACATTATTGGCGGTGTAACTGGTGGTGTTGATGGTAACCCACTTGAAGTAATTACTGACATTATCGGCGGTGTAACTGGTGGTATCGGTGATGGCACATCTCCAATCGCTCCAGTCATTGATGTCGTTCAAGGCGGTATTGATATTCTACAAGGTGTAGAGAGCTTAAAAACTGAAATCATCAATACTGGTATCGACACTGTTGCTGATACTATTATTGGCATTCTTCCACAAACTGAATATCCTGTTTCAGACCTAGCAGACCTCGGCACATTAACTTTTGAAACTTCTCGCGACACAGTAAACGGTGCACTTGAAGTTGTTTCTGATTTAGTCGGTGGTGATATCCAAGGTGCTACTGAGTCTGCAACTGGCATCCTTGGTACACTCGTCACTAATGGTTCAACTGCAACAGGAATTGTGAATAATATTATCGGTGGTGTAACAAGTGGGGATAGTCCACTTGGTGTAGTAACTGATATTATTGGTGGTGTAACTGGTGGTGTTGGTGGCAACCCACTTGAAGTAATTACTGACATTATCGGCGGTGTAACTGGTGGTGTTGACGGTAACCCACTTGAAGTAATTACTGACATCATCGGTGGCGTAACTGGTGGTGTTGATGGTAATCCACTTGAAGTAATTACTGACATCATTGGCGGTGTAACCGGTGGTGTTGACGGTAACCCACTTGAAGTAATCACTGACATTATCGGTGGCGTAACTGGTGGTGTTGACGGCAACCCACTTGAAGTAATTACTGACATTATCGGTGGCGTAACTGGTGGTATCGGTGGTGGAACTTCTCCAATCTCCCCAGTCATTGATGTCGTTCAAGGCGGCATTGATATTCTACAAGGTGTAGAAAGCTTAAAAACTGAAATCATCAACACTGGCATTGATACAGTTGCAGATACAATTATCAGCATTATTCCACAAGCAGAACATCCTGTTTCTGAAATTGCAGACCTCGGCACATTAACTTTTGAAACTTCTCGCGACACAGTAAACGGTGCACTTGAAGTTGTTTCTGATTTAGTCGGTGGTGATATCCAAGGTGCTACTGAATCGGCTACCGGTATTCTCGATACGCTGATTACAAATGGCACAACTGCTACTGGCTTAGTAACAGAAATCGTTGGTGGATTGACAGGAACTATTGGTGGGGTTACTGGTGGAGATAGCTCACTAGGCTTAGTCACTGATTTACTTGGCGGTTTAACTGGTAGCGTTACTGGCGGTACAGACAACCCTATCGGCATCGTAACAGATATCGTGGGTAGCTTAACAGGCGGTGTGACTGGTGAAGGCGGATTAGATGTTATTTCTAATTTATTAGGTGGATTAACTGGTGGTAGCTTACTCGGTGGAGTAACATCGACAGTATCAAGCGTAACTAATACAACGCATACTATCGTACCGACATCATTACTTACCGATAACTTCTTAGAAAACTCTTTCAATACTGTTTAATATAAGTCATTAAAATAAAGCCACTTATTACAAGTGGCTTTATTTATTGATATATCTTTAAGTATTAATTCATTTCTTCCCATCTATAATATTTCTTATGCGCCAGCTCTAACATTGCATAATCATTAGGTGTATCACCATAAGCATAAATTGTAGAATACTGAGTTAAATCATATTTATTTTTTATTCTATTTACTTTTTCTAAATATCCACAATCACCATTAATAAAATCACCCGTCAAAATACCATCACGTATTTCAAGTTGATTACATATAACGTCTAAATCTAAAGATTGGCACCAGCTTTCTAAATAAACACCTAATGATGCAGATACAACAACAACCTGATCACCTTGTTGTTTATGCCAAAGAATACGTTCCAAAGCATTTTGACGCACACAGGTAGGAAGGACATTTTTAGCAAACTCTTGCCCGATATAGTTTAGAGAATCCGCATCATAGCCCACGTATCCCACTTGGCAGAGTTTAGTTCGAATGGTTTTATCGGTTACCCATCCAAGCTTATAACCCGCTATATAAGGTGCAAGTCGAATACCACCTAGTATTTGAGTTTTTTTATTTAAAGAAAATTTAAGGAATAGACTGAATGTATCGCTGTGCGTGATCGTGCCGTCAAAGTCAAATAAAGCTAAGTTCATTTATGATTATCTCTAATATAATTAAAAAGTTATAAATTTAAATTTTTTAAAATTACTAAAAAACAGGCACAAAAAAACCGCTATAAAAGCGGTTAATTCTTCAAGTTGGTGCGCTCAGAGAGATTCGAACTCCCGACCCCTTAGTTCGTAGCCAAGTGCTCTATCCAGCTGAGCTATGAGCG
>NZ_JAHPTH010000001.1:0-1028927 GCF_025514195.1 Acinetobacter sp. WU_MDCI_Abxd143 | reverse complement strand
GGCACTGACTATCCGGCAGTGAACAATGGTGACGGCACCTGGACGCTTGCAGACAATACACTGCCTGCGTTAACTGATGGTCCACACACCATTACCGTGACTGCAACAGATGCAGCAGGCAATGCAGGTACCGATACAGCAGTGGTGACGATTGATACTAGCGTTCCAGTAGTATCTTTAGATGATGTGGTTACTAATGACACGACTCCTGCTTTAACAGGGGCGATTAATGACCCAACAGCAACCGTGGTGGTGACTGTGGATGGTGTTGACTATCCAGCGACAAACAATGGCGATGGTACTTGGACGCTTGCAGACAATACTTTACCTGTATTAATAGATGGTCCTCATACTGTAACTGTAACTGCAACTGATCCAGCTGGTAATACGGCTACAGATACAGCTACGCTTACTATTGATACCGTCCCTGCAGACCTGATCGGTGCGATCACGATTCCTGAAGACTTAAATGGCGACGGTATCTTGAATGCAGACGAGCTTGGTACAGACGGCAGCTTCAATGCACAAGTGGCGTTGGGACCTGATGCAATCGATGGCACAGTAGTGAATGTGAACGGTACTAACTACACCGTGACTGCAGCTGATATTACCAACGGCTTCATCACTGCAGCGATTCCTGTGACAGGCGAAGGCCCTGTGACCATCCATGCAGAAGCAGTGGATGCACAAGGTAACGTGGATGTTGCAGATGCAGACGTGACAGTAACGGTTGACACAGTTCCTGCAGACCTGATCGGTGCGATCACGATTCCTGAAGACTTAAATGGCGACGGTATCTTAAATGCAGACGAGCTAGGCACAGACGGCAGCTTCAATGCACAAGTGGCGTTGGGACCTGATGCAATCGATGGCACAGTAGTGAATGTGAACGGTACTAACTACACCGTGACTGCAGCTGATATTACCAACGGCTTCATCACTGCAGCGATTCCTGTGACAGGCGAAGGCCCTGTGACCATCCATGCAGAAGCAGTCGATCCACAAGGTAACGTGGATGTTGCAGATGCAGACGTGACAGTAACGGTTGACACAGTTCCTGCAGACCTGATCGGTGCGATCACGATTCCTGAAGACTTAAATGGCGACGGTATCTTGAATGCAGACGAGCTAGGCACAGACGGCAGCTTCAATGCACAAGTGGCGTTGGGACCTGATGCAATCGATGGCACAGTAGTGAATGTGAACGGTACTAACTACACCGTGACAGCAGCTGATATTACCAACGGCTTCATCACCGCAGCGATTCCTGTGACAGGCGAAGGCCCAGTAGCGATCCATGCAGAAGCAGTGGATGCACAAGGTAACGTGGATGTTGCAGATGCAGACGTGACAGTAACGGTTGACACAGTTCCTGCAGACTTGATCGGTGCGATCACGATTCCTGAAGACTTAAATGGCGACGGTATCTTGAATGCAGACGAGCTAGGCACAGACGGCAGCTTCAATGCACAAGTGGCGTTGGGACCTGATGCAATCGACGGCACAGTGGTGAATGTGAACGGTACTAACTACACCGTGACAGCAGCTGACCTTGCAAACGGCTACATCACAGCAGCTCTGGATGCAACAGCAGCAGATCCTGTGACTGGTCAGATTGTGATTCATGCTGAGGCTGTAGATGCACAAGGTAACGTAGATGTTGCTGATGCAGATGTAACAGTAACAATTGATACAACTCCACAAGATCTGATTACAGCGATCACGATTCCTGAAGACTTAAATGGCGACGGTATCTTAAATGCAGACGAACTCGGCACAGACGGCAGCTTCAATGCACAAGTGGCGTTGGGACCTGATGCAATCGACGGCACAGTGGTGAATGTGAACGGTACTAACTACACCGTGACAGCAGCTGACCTTGCAAACGGCTACATCACAGCAGCTCTGGATGCAACAGCAGCAGATCCTGTGACTGGTCAGATTGTGATTCATGCTGAGGCTGTAGATGCACAAGGTAACGTAGATGTTGCTGATGCAGATGTAACAGTAACAATTGATACAACTCCACAAGATCTGATTACAGCGATCACGGTTCCTGAAGACTTAAATGGCGACGGTATCTTAAATGCTGCAGAACTTGGTACAGACGGCAGCTTCAATGCACAAGTGGCGTTAGGACCTGATGCAATCGATGGCACAGTAGTGAATGTTAACGGTACTAACTACACCGTGACAGCAACTGACCTTGCAAACGGCTTCATCACAGCGACTCTTGCCGCAACAGCAGCAGATCCTGTGACTGGTCAGATTGTGATTCATGCTGAGGCTGTAGACGCACAAGGTAACGTCGATGTTGCTGATGCAGATGTAACGGTAACTCTAGATGTTACTCCACCTGATATCACTACAACTGTGTTAGCAATTGACCCAGTTACTGCTAATAACATTCTAGATGCGACAGAAGCGGGTGGATCAGTGACTTTAACAGGTACATTGACCAACATCCCTACAGATGCAGTAACAACAGGTGTTGTGGTTACTGTAAATGGTATTGACTATACAGCCACAGTTGATGCCGTAGCAGGTACTTGGACAGTTGATGTGTTAGGTAGTGGTCTTGCAGCAGATTCAGACTTAACTGTTGATGCTACTGCGACATTCACAGACCTCGCAGGAAACGCTAGTACACTTCAAGATACACAAACTTATACTCTTGCAAGCTCTATCATTGCTTTCGATAACACTGATACAGCAGTACTTGCACCTCAACCATTGCTTGTACAAGACGATGCAGCACTAGGAAGCAACACTTATCTAGCACTTGTATCACTTGCTGGACTTGATTTGCAGTTAGGATCAGAGTCAATTGGCTTTACAGTGGGTGCTGGTCAAGAAGGCAATGCGACCTTCACTTACAGCGCTTTAATTGGAGTAGATGCATTATCTGATTACTCTCTAGTAGTTCAGAAACTTGACCCAGTAACAGGCCAATGGACTTCGGTCTATGGTGGTGGTGAGGCTGATATTCTTGATCTTACTTTACTAGGTTCAACTCCTGGTGTGGTTCTTGATGGTCTAGAAGAAGGACAATACCGCGCATTCATGACTTACAACGGTCTTCTAGGTATCGGTTTACTGGGTACCTTAACTGGCACAATGGATGTTTATGACACAACACAAGTAGGTGGCTACTACACTGAAGTTGCTGAAGGTAACGTCATTACAGAAATAAATGATGCAGGTGAGGTAGATGTTGTAACTCCAACAACAGTTATAAGTGAGGTTAATGGTCAGCCTGTTGTAGCAGATGGCACGAGTATCACTGGTACTTACGGTACATTAGTGATCAACCTGGATGGTTCATACACTTATACGCCTACTGCTAGTGCAGCAGGTGTAGGACAAACAGATCAGTTTACCTATACCTTAATTGATCCTGTAACTGGTGATACGGCTCAAGCAAATCTCAATATTCAATTGAGCTCTGTGAAAGCGGTAGACAATGTAGTGATGGCAGAAATTAATCCTGAGCCATTGCTTGTGGCAGACGATGTTGCTCTAGGCAGTTCAACTTACCTTGCAGCAGTATCGTTAGCAGGTATCGACTTACAATTGCTTGGTAACGACGCAATTGAGTTTACTGTTGATCCAAACCGCGAAGGTACAGCAACGTTCACATTCGATGCGATAATCACAGCAGATTTACTCAGTGATTATGCGATTGTTGTTCAGAAATTTGATGAAGCAACAGGTCAATGGGTATCGATTGGTGGTACTAACCCAGAAGCTTCACTCATCGATTTATCACTTATCGGTGGAACACCAACAGCAGTTCTTGAAGGATTGGATGCCGGACAGTACCGCGCATTCATCGGATATGAAGGTTTACTTGGTGTAGGTTTGGGCGGAACATTAACTGGTACGATGGATGTCTATAATCCATACATCGTGGCTGGTTACTCTGTTGAACCGATCTCTGGTAATGTCATCAAAGATGCGAGCCTCACTGGTGAAGTTGATGCAGCAAGCAGCAGTGCTGTGATCTCTCAAGTGAATGGTGTTGCGGTTGACCCAGTTGCTGGTGCAACAATTACTGGTACATACGGTACATTGGTGATTGACCAAGATGGTAACTACACTTATACCCCAACTGTAGACGGAGCAAACCTAGGTCAGGTAGATCAATTTACCTACACCTTGCTTGATCCTGTAACGGGTAACACTTCTGAGGCAACACTTTACGTTCGTCTCGATAGTGACAGTGTAGATATGACTTGGAACGATGCAGATCCATCTCAACCAGCTGTAATTACTAGTCCGCTTCCAGTAGATGCGATGGATAACGTTGCTTCAGCTGAAATAGACATGGTTTATCCAGTAACGACTGAGGTACTTGATAACGCGATTAGCTACAACTGGTTACTCGGTGTCGGTGGTATCGTTATCGGTTCTAAAGAAGGTACAGCGACATTTACAGTTGATCCAGGTAATCTGACTGATGCGATTATTGCAGTGAACTTTGGTTCGGTTGCTACGGTTGTCGACGGTTTACATGTGGTATTAACACGATTAAATCCAGATGGCACTCGTACTGTAGTTGCAGATAGCTCTGATACTGGCGTGATCGATTTGTTAGGTATCTTTGGTTCTGAAGTTCAATTCAAGATTGATAACTTAAGTGCTGGTACTTATGAGTTGTTCATGGAAAGCAACACATTACTTACAGCTTTAGGTAGTGTGACTGCGGATATCACATTGAATCATGGTGATATTACTCAACCGCCTGTACTGGTTGTTGATCCTGTAACTGGTAATGTACTCGCTGATGATAACTCTGCTGTTTACGGTACAAACTATGTGCCGGACTACATTACGACAACTTCTGTAGTAACCACGGTGACAGCTGAAAATGGTAATACGGCTACAATTGTAGCGGGTACTCCAGAAACGATTATTGGTGCATACGGAACTCTGACTATTAATTCAGATGGTACTTATAGCTATCAGGCAACTGCGGATATGGCAAATGTAGGTAAAGTTGATAGCTTCACTTACACAGTGACAGATCCAGTTACTGGTAGAACTGATACCGCTACATTACATGTTCAAGTTGGTTCGCCAGATGTTGATGTAACTTGGAATACAGCAGATCCTTCGGCAGATGCTACACTTCCAACGCCATCAGTAACAGCTGATATAGATGATGCAACAATCAGCATGGCACCAGTGGTAGACCCAGTTGTAGATGTTGCGAGTGGTAACGTGACTATTGGTAACCTAGCTGGCTTCCCACCACTACCTGTATTAAGCAGTACAGTAACCTCTAGCGAGTTTACAATAGCTGCAAATACAGTAAGTGATGTACATGTACAGTTGAACTACACTGCATCGTTAAGCTTGTCGGCTCTTCCAACGACTGGATATACAATTCAGCAATTGGTTGGCGGAACATGGGTAAATACAGCGTACTCTGGTTCTGCGACAGCATTAGCAGGTGTGTTGGGTGCCCCAGCATATTCAGCAGATGTACCTCATTTGTCAGAAGGGACTTACCGTGTTGTATTCAGCTTATCAAGTCTGATTTCTCTAGGTGCTGTAACTCTAGATTCTGTAGTGACAACTACAGCGACTCATCTAGATCAATACACACCAGATGGTCAAACCGACTGGATTACTGGTAACGTTCTTACTAATGATGTGGTAGAAGGTACTCAGCTCTATGTAATGAACTCAACAACTGGTACTTATGAACTAGCTGCTGGACAAGGAGTTGATACAGGTGAAGGCACATTGTATCTATACAATGATGGTTCTTACTTCTACAAACCATTAGACAGCGCTGCAAATGCGACAGTTGATGTGATTGATTACAAGTTAGTTTCGGTGATTGATGGTAGTGAATACACTTCTTCATTGACGATTAACTTGAGTCAAGAGTTGAATAGCCTTGCAGTGAGTACTGCGGCAAATGATACATTTGCTCTTGGTAATGGCTCTGATACCTTGATCTACAACACATTAACAGCTGCAAGCGTAACTAATGCAACTGGTGGTAATACAACAGCTGGTGGTGTAGATGTATGGACTGACTTCCATGTAGGTAATACTGCAACGGATGATCAGGCTGATAAGATTGACTTAAGTAACTTGTTAATTGGTTCACAAACTAACTTAACAATCGGTCAATATGTGACAGTAAGTTATGATGCTGGTACTCAAACTGCGACAATCAGCGTAGACCGTGATGGTGGATTACTTGTAGAAGGTACTTACACTGAAACACCATTGCTTCAATTGACTAACCTCACTGGTCCAGTCACATTGAATGACTTGATCAACAATGGTCAAATCATTTTCTAATCTGATAAGTGACTTATAAAAAAAAGAGCCTTCGGGCTCTTTTTTTTATTTTTAAACAATACGTTAACTTAGCTTTTTATATGTTCATGCTATGATGGATTGAAAACTTTATAGAACAACAAATAACGGATAGGGACTGATTTCGAGTGACAGCATTTTTAAACTTCCAAAGACAACTGAACCTTTGGTTAGAACATATCGCTCCACATGCTTCCGCTTTTCAGGATGAAACAATTTTATTTATATCTTATGGGCCTAAAGACCAAAGATGTAACGTATGGCATAGTGAAAAAACAAGCTTTTCACAAGCAAAAATACAATTATTAGCTTTCATTAATGACCAGTTTGCACATGAGCCACTTGTTGATTATATAAAAATTGATATTGCATATAATTTAGCAAGACAAGCTTGGAAAGTAGTAGAGCAGCAGGTCCATCACCAATTTCATAACAACCACTATCGTCGAGGTATTGGATTTGATGAACAATGTTCGGTTGCATTTCTTGAGCAAGAGATTTATGGAAAAGCAATCATTCGAGGTTTGAGCTATGACAAACCCAATTTTTTTGATGAAACAAACCTAAATTACGCGGTTAAGCAAAAATATAACGCGACTAAACCACAGATTAAACTACAAGAGCTACAAGACATTTGGACTTTTGATACCTACGCAGCATTTTATGAAAATGGGCAATTCATTAATTTAGCGAGCGGTTATGATGCGAATGGTATTAGGGCGATTTCGAGCAATAAGAAACAGCATTTTCAGTCGTTAATTGAAAAAAATTCGGCATTTTTGCATGATCAGATTCAAGAAAATGGCAAACTTATCTATGGCTATTTTTCTGCTTATGATCGGGACATCCGTAACTATAATACGGTACGCCACTGTACTTCGGTGTATGCGTTGCTAGAAACATTTGAAGTGCAGAGCAAGCCAGAGTATTGGCCCAAGGTATATGCTGCCATCCAATATGCGCTGACCAACTTTTATAAAGAAAAAGACTCTGAAATCAGCTTTATGATTGATGGTAAAGAAGGGGAATTTGAAATTAAATTAGGTGCCAATGCGGCTGCTATTTTAATGTTAACTAAATATCAAGAAATTACCCAAAAAAATGATTATCAAAAATATGCAGAAAAACTAGCAAATGGTATTTTAAAATTAGTCGATTCAAATGGCTCAACAACTCATGTATTAAATTATCCAGATTATGATTTAAAAGAAAAATTCAGAATTATTTATTATGATGGTGAAGCTGCTTTAGCTTTATTAAGGTTATATCAAATTAACCAAGATTCTAGATTATTAGAAACTGTTAAATTAATGTTTGAATATTTTATTAAAAATAGATATGAAAAATATCATGACCATTGGTTAAGTTATTGTACTAATGAACTCACTAAAATATGCCCTGAAGATAAATATTTTATTTTTGGATTAAATAATTATTTAAAACATTTTATTTTTATTCGAAATCGAAAAACGACTTATGCAACTTTATTAGAAATGTTAATGGCTGCTTATAAAATGGTGAACCGTTTAAAAGAGCAGGGGCGCATAGCACTTTTTGAGCAGGCGTATATGCCTGAGCTTCAAAAATTAATTGAATTCAGAGCGGATTTTCAAACGACAGGCTTTTTTTATCCGGAAATGGCGATGTATATGGCGCGGCCCGATAAAATTTTACATGCTTTTTATATTCGCCATGATCGTTTTCGAGTACGGATTGATGACCAAGAGCATAACTTATCAGGCTACATCGCTTATGTAAAAGATTACAAAGGTGATGAGTCATGAAGTATCAACCCGTTGAAATCAAATTATTAGCTCATATCGATACTACAAATTTTGATGAAGCTATATGGCAATTCGAGTTTGATGATGATATTTCAACACTACTTCTAATCGACTACGCATTAGAACAATTTCAGCAAAAAAAAGTACAAGCTCAAGATGTCTATGTTGTGTCACAAAATATGAGTAAGCAAATTGGACAGCAAAATCTAGGTTTAAAAACGTCTGAAAGTTATACATTTACCGAGTTATTGCAGTTCTTAATTTTTACTCAAGCAGCAGATGTAAAAGATGCTTTAAGTAAGATGCTCTGCGGTACAAATGAGCAAGCATCTTTAATTTTTTCTAAAAGAGCCGCTACCTATAACTTAACCCTAAAAAATGCAAGTGCCCAAAATCAGTTAAAACATTTGTTTTTATTGCTTAGAAAAATTTTTAGTTACCCAGTTGAAATAAAAAAACTTTTTTTTATTAAAGAGCTTATTTTCAAAGGAAAGTCCTATCTTCCTCAGACCTTATTAATGGCACAGAACGTAGTAGAGGTCTTATATCTTACGAATTCTTTTAGAAAAATTTATCTGACTTTCTTTGAAGAAAACCAAACTATAGGTTTCTTTTTATTCTTAGATGATATTCATCGTGCTGAGCACTTGATTCCTTACTATCATTGTTTTCAAACACAGAAGGTAACATCTAAAATTTGCTCTGCTCCAAGTGGCATTATTAACATTTTGGGGGATACCTACTTTGGGGAAATCTACACTGAAAAGCGTAAGGCGAGAGGACAAACGGATGCTCTGCAGCAATATGGATATGATTATTCATTCGATAAAATAAAAGCCTTTTTAGGTGAACATGACTTAAATATTGCTAACTTTGAAGCGGTCTTTGCGTTAGAAACTCAATCACCTTTAGACCATAAAAAGCCTTTTATTCTTAAAGCTGATGCTGAACAAACATTAGTAGCATTCAAAAATATTCACCTTAATCATGTGGTGTTGGCAAACAACCATCTAAAAGACTATGGGGATCGTGGGCTGACCTATACATTACAACAGTTGGATCAGGCTAACATTTCTTATATTGGTGCTGGTGTAAACCAAAAAGATGCTCATAGCTACTTTGAAATCACTTTTAATAACAAGTATTACGCTATTTTTAACGGCTATTGGCACAGAGACACGGCCTATTTAGATTATGATTTTTATGCTTTAGGTCATAAGAGTGGGGTCGCGTGTTTAAATGGTGTTTTGCTTGAACAAATAGGTCGCTATAGGCTGACTCATCCTGAACATAAAATTATTGTTATTTGCCATTGGGGTGTCGATTTTAAACCCATTACAAAAGAGCAGAATAAGCTTGCTGCAATTCTAACCCAAGCGGGTGCAGATCTTATCGTTGGTCATGGGGCTCATACTATTCAACCTGTCCAGAACATCAACCAAAAGCCAGTCGTGTTTGGTATTGGCAATGCTGTGTTTAATAGCAATGGCGAATATGAAAAACACAATGCTTTACCATTTGGTTGTATAGTAAGGTTAGATTTGTCAAAAGACTTACTTCGTCTTTATCCAATTTACACCAATAATTTGAAAACATTTTGGCAGCCGTATCCAGTCAATGCTGAAGATTTCTTAAAGGCGAGTATCTACATGACATCTTTACTGACTCCTGAAAATTACATCGCTACCCAAGATAATTTAGGGGCATATATTGAAATTAAATTTTAGGGATATTGTTTGTATGTCGATAAAATAGTTTGAAGTTGTACTGGCGTAAATCCTAAATTTCTTAAGCCACCACTGCCTAATTTACATTCGGCGCTTGCCATGATGTTGGTTGGAGTACGCTTTGTAGCTTTTGGCGCACAAACATGTTTTAGTCCAAACACATGTCCCATTTCATGCACGCTACCAGCCTGAATATTATAATTGAGGCGGTTCCAGTCTAATAAAATAAAGGGTTTGCCATTATTACGAAAAGCTCTACTTGTTACATCTTCAAATTTCCATTTCGTTGAGTAGGCATCATAAATAAAAACAATCACTTCTTTACTTGCAGTTCGTTTCGGAAAACACGTATTTACACTGGCAGGAATGGTTTCAATCGTAATTGGGTAGGGCTGATTAATCTGTTGTTTTAAATCACAATGTAATTTTGAAAACTCTTCATAAGGAATATAACGATGTAACTTAAATTTAAAAATTTTATTATTTTTATCATCTACATAGTATTTATTTAATATTTTAATTTCCTTACGCATCTGTTGATAATTATCAAACTTTGTAGCTTCTGGAGAGTTGGTGGTAAATACAAAAGTAACCGGAATAATAGGGCGACCATCTGTAGAGACTTTAGGTGTTTCTCCTAAAGGAAGAGGAGGGCGTGTAGTACAAGAAACGCATAGTAAAGTGCCAGTAATCACCAGTAATGTTTTTTTCATGCAGATTTCCCTCAAGCCCACCTTGGATTGCATTTAGTTTTGTTCAAAATTTTTTATATGATATGAATGATGTCAATTTTTATGGAGTCCACTTTGACAACTCAGTATGAACTACATCGGCAAATTTTAGAAGTCATTGCTTTGATTCCTTACGGAAAAGTTGCAACCTATGGACAAGTGGCTCGTATGGCAGGATTACCAAAACATGCAAGATTAGTCGGCTATGTTTTGAAACATCTTGAAGCTGATCATCAAGTTCCTTGGTATCGTGTAATTAATTCTCAAGGCAAAATTAGCCTAAGTAAGTTTAATAAAAAGGGTGAAAATATTCAGCAATTAAAGTTGGAAGCTGAAGGCGTCTATTTGTTAAATGGTAAAGTTAACTTAAAACAGTTTGCTTGGCAGCCTTAATGTTCAGATTAGAGCCTAATTACATATGAAAAAGAAGAATAAACGGTTTAGTAGAGCAATATTATTTTTAAGTTTGATGGCACAGATGAGTTATGCTGAAAAGGAGGACATCAGCTCAACCTTTTAAGAAATACTCAACCTTTTAAGAAATAAAAGCCTATCTTGCTCAATTTAGCCAGACAGGCAGTCACTCTTTAGCGCACAATTAAAACAGGAATATGGCTTTCACCTAAGACTTTTTGTGCCACGCTTCCTAACACAAGTTTTCGGACCCCAGTACGGCCATGAGAGCCCATAACAATTAGATCAGCATTTAAATCTTGGGCAGCCTGAATAATTTCCTCATGTACGATGAAACCTTCCAGCAGTTTAGTTTCAACAGTGATGCCTTCATTAGAAAATTGTTGTTTTGCTTGTTCTAAAATATCGAGTAAATAAGTTCGTGTGCGTTCAATCAGCTCGTTGGTTTCACCAGTTTTTACATAGGCATCAGCAATAAATGGATCAAGTGCCATCACCTGTACAACTGTAATTTTACTATTTAACGCTTTTCCCAGCTTAATGGCCTCTTTCATGGCGACCATAGAAGTTTCAGAACCGTCAATTGGAACCAGAATATGTTGATATAACATGAGTATTTTCCTTATTGTAATGATGCTTATTTATTAATACTTTATACTTATTTTTTGACGATTTAAATTCAAGCACGTAATCATTTGTGATTTTATAACAACAAATTTTTTTAGATAAATTTTTATAAATTGCGCAAATTTTCTATATGTGTAGATAAAGCATCAATATCATCAGTTTGAAGATATTCACGTATTTTCAAAATTTGCTTCTCATCTAAATCATAAAGTTTTAAAGCAAGTAGTTTGTCGATTTGTTCTTGAGGAAAGCGATATTTAATAATTTTCGCGGGCACCCCACCGACAATTGCATAAGGAGGAACATCTTTAGTTACCACGGCTCCAGTGGCGACCACCGCACCTTCACCCAGTTTGACACCTTGCATAATCATTGCACGGCTACCAATCCAGCAGCCATCAGCAATAATAGTATCACCAGCCGCCAAAAAACTACGAGTATCAAAAGGAAAAGTTGAAATCCAATCGGGTCTATGAAGCTGATTGCCACCCATCATGATCACGCACTCAGCGCCAAAACAAACAAAATTGCCAATATAAAGTTGGTCAATCGGTTTCTCTGGCGTTGAAGCTTTGTCATGTAAATAACGTACTACACAACGTTCAAAGCCTTGATCCCAATAGGCCGAATAGTAAGAATAATTTCCTTTAATATGGATATTTGGATTTCTCACAGTTTTGGAAATAAACTCAAATTCGCACCAATGACGAACAGGGGAGCCAATTAACTTTTCAGCCATAAGGGAAATATAAAAAAGAGAATACGCCATTATACCGAATTGCGATTCAAGCTGAACCCATAATCTCAGCCCAGCCATTGAATCGAATGTTAAAGCGCGTGCTAATTTGAACTAATTATTATGAGGAATACGTGCAATAACTTTAATCTCAAAATCAAAGCCTGCTAACCAAGTTACGCCCACAGCGGTCCAATTAGGATAAGGCTTTTGTGTAAAGATCTGATTTTTAACTTTCATAATGCTTTCAAACTGCCGTTCAGGATCAGTATGAAAGGTGGTGACATCAATAATATCATCGAAATTACAACCAGCTGCTTTCAGTGTCTCTGCTAAATTCTTAAAAGCTTGGATCACCTGTTTTTCAAAATCAGGTACAGGTGAGCCATCTTCAAGGCTACCAACTTGTCCTGAAACAAAGAGTAAATCTTTCGATTGAATTGCGGCTGAATAACCATGCTGTTCATATAAGGCATGGCGGTCTTTAGGAAATATTGCAGTTCTCATCAGGTTTGTTCTCCTTCAGTATTTAAATACCAATCAGTAAATGTTGCTCAGGTTTGACATACGACTCGTATGTAAACATAATTGACATACGAGGTGTATGTCAATTAAAATTTTTTGTGATGACTATCTGGTGAAATACATGTCTGTTCGTGAACAAAAGATGGCGGAAACCCGCAAGAAACTGATTGAAGTAGCACGTCGTGCATTTGCTGAATATGGCTATGCAGATACTTCAATGGATAAACTCACGGCAGAAGCAGGGTTGACCCGTGGGGCGCTGTACCATCATTTTGGTGACAAGCGTGGTTTATTTGCTGCAGTGGTCGATCAAATTGATTCACAGATGGCAGAATATGCCCAGCAGCATTTAGAGCAGCCTGATGATCTTTGGGAAGGATTGCTACTTGAAGGGCAGACCTATATTCAAAATGCTTTAAATCCTGAGTTTCAGCGTATTGTGTTACGTGATGGACCTGCAGTGCTGGGCGATCCAGCGCATTGGCCAAGTCAAAACAGATGTCTGCAGTCTACCCGTAAGTGCGTTGAACAGCTATTGACAGCAGAACAAATTAAAATTGTAGAGCCAGAAGCGGCAGCAGTGCTTTTAAATGGGGCTGCCATGAACGCAGCATTATGGGTAGCTTCTAGTGAATATCCTGAACAGGTACTTCCTGAAGCCTTAAATGCTTTTAAAATCTTTGCATCAGGCTTTTTAAAAATGCATAGTGAACTTTTTTAATAATTGTTTGAAATATAAAAAACCCCTCAATTGAGGGGTCTTATAACTTAAGTATATCTATATAAAAATTAAATATATTCTACACTTACGATTTCATATTCCACTTCGCCTTGAGGAGTAACGATTTTTACTTCATCACCTTCACTCTTGCTCAAAAGGCCACGTGCGATTGGTGAGTTCACTGAGATTTTATTGATTTTAAAATCAGCTTCATCATCACCAACAATTTTATAAGTCTTGCGTTCTTCAGTATCAAGGTTTTCAATCGTTACCGTAACACCGAATACAACACGACCGTTTTGTTCTAAGTCTTTAACATCGATGACTTGTGAAGCACCTAATTTACCTTCGATATCTTGGATGCGTCCTTCACAGAAACCTTGCTGTTCACGAGCAGCATGGTATTCTGCATTTTCTTTTAAGTCCCCATGTTCACGTGCCTCGGCAATCGCTTGAGTAATACGTGGACGTTCAACAGATTTCAGATGTTGTAATTCTTTCTCTAAGGCGATTTTACCTTCAGGGGTCATTGGATAACGTTGCATTTCGGTCCCTCTTAAGTTGAGAAAACACAGTTAAAAAAATGAAAAAATCCCGCCACCGATAAGGTGACGGGACTTATCGGTAAAAAATTAACCTACAGTTAAATCTTGCAAGCGGTATACATCCATTGGCAATTTCACAGCAAAGGCTTGGCAAACAGCTTCTGCACCATTGATTGTCGTTGTGTAATACACTTTGCCTTGTAGGGCAGCACGACGGATCATTGCAGAGTCATATTGAGCCTGTTTACCTTCAGTGGTATTGACAATAAGGTGTATTTCACCATTTTTCAAGCGGTCAACAATATGTGGACGACCTTCAGTAACTTTATTTACAGATTCACACTCTAAACCTGCTTCTTTAAGCACTTGGTAAGTACCACCTGTTGCAACAAGCTTGAAGCCATACGCAACTAATTTCTTAGCGATATCAGCAATGTATTTCTTGTCAGATTCACGTACTGATAAGAAAGCATGTTTTACTTCGCCTTCAGTTGGTAAGCCTGGTAAGCGTTCATTTGAGCCTAAAACAGCTTTATAGAATGCTTCACCAAATGTTTTACCTACACCCATCACTTCACCTGTAGACTTCATCTCAGGTCCAAGCATAGGATCTACGCCTTGGAATTTAGCGAATGGGAAAACTGCTTCCTTCACAGCAAAGTGAGTTGGAATGATTTCTTTAGTAAATCCTTGAGATTCAAGAGATTGACCTGCCATACAACGCGCAGCAACTTTCGCTAAAGAATCACCAATACACTTCGATACGAATGGAACTGTACGTGAAGCACGTGGGTTAACTTCTAGAACGTAAATATCGTCACCTTTTACAGCGAACTGAACGTTCATCAAGCCTACAACACCAAGTTCTTTTGCCATTGCAATCGTTTGACGACGCATTTCATCCTGAATTTCTTTAGATAAAGAATAAGGAGGAATCGAACATGCAGAGTCACCTGAGTGAATACCTGCTTGTTCAATATGCTGCATGATACCGCCGATCACAACGTCTTTACCGTCAGATACACAGTCAACATCAACTTCAGTTGCGTCATCTAGGAAACGGTCAAGAAGAACAGGGGCTTCATTAGATGCTTGAACTGCTTCACGAAGGTAACGTTTAAGTTCTTCTTCGTTATATACGATTTCCATTGCACGACCACCTAATACATAAGATGGGCGAACAACAAGCGGATAACCTACTTTTGCAGCTTCAGAGATACCTTCTTCAGCAGATTTTACAATACTGTTGTTTGGTTGACGAAGCTGTAAACGTTGAATCATTTGTTGGAAACGTTCACGGTCTTCAGCACGGTCAATCGCATCTGGTGATGTACCGATAATTGGAGTACCTGCTTCTTCTAAAGCACGTGCCAATTTAAGCGGAGTTTGACCACCGTACTGTACGATTACACCTTTAGGTTTCTCTGTACGTACGATTTCAAGTACATCTTCAAGTGTTACAGGCTCGAAGTATAGGCGGTCAGATGTGTCATAGTCGGTAGAAACAGTTTCAGGGTTACAGTTCACCATGATTGTTTCATAACCGTCTTCACGCATAGCTAAGGCAGCGTGTACACAGCAGTAGTCAAATTCGATACCTTGACCAATACGGTTTGGACCGCCACCAATCACCATGATCTTGTCACGGTTTGATGGATTTGCTTCACATTCTTCATCGTAAGTTGAATACATGTATGCAGTACCAGATTCAAACTCTGCTGCACATGTATCAACACGTTTGTAAACTGGATAAACACCCAAGTTCCAACGTTGTTTACGGAATTGCTTTTGTGAAATGCCCATGAGGTGAGCAATACGAAGGTCAGATAAACCTTTACGCTTGAACGAACGGATGTTGTCAGCGTTTAAGTCACCAAAACCTAAAGTTTTCACTTGAGCTTCAGTTTTAACGATGTCTTGAATCTGAATAAGGAACCAACGGTCAATTTTAGTTGCTTCGAAAACTTCATCTAAAGAGAAACCATGACGGAATGCATCCGCTACGTACCAGATACGCTCAGGACCCGGAACTTTAAGCTCTTTTAAAATAGTTTCTTTTGCATTTGCTGCACCAGCTTCGATTTTTTCATCAAAACCGCTTACACCAACTTCAAGACCACGTAATGCCTTTTGCACAGATTCTTGGAAGTTACGGCCAATTGCCATAACTTCACCAACAGATTTCATCTGTGTGGTAAGAACTGGTTCTGCTTGTGGGAATTTCTCGAAGTTAAAACGAGGAATCTTCGTTACAACGTAGTCAATTGATGGTTCGAAGCTTGCAGGAGTTATGCCACCAGTGATGTCATTTTTCAATTCATCAAGGGTATAACCAACCGCAAGTTTTGCTGCGATTTTAGCAATCGGGAAACCTGTTGCTTTAGAAGCAAGCGCAGATGAACGAGATACACGTGGGTTCATCTCGATCACAACCATACGTCCGTCTTTCGGGTTAATACCGAACTGGACGTTAGAACCACCTGTTTCAACACCAATTTCACGAAGAACTGCAACTGAAGCATTACGCATCAATTGATATTCTTTGTCAGTTAATGTTTGAGCTGGTGCTACAGTGATTGAGTCACCAGTGTGTACGCCCATTGGGTCGAAGTTTTCGATCGCACATACGATAATACAGTTGTCGTTTTTGTCACGAACAACTTCCATTTCGTATTCTTTCCAACCAATTAAAGATTCATCAATCAATAACTGGTGAGTAGGAGAGAGGTCAAAACCACGTTCACAAATCTCAAGGAATTCTTCGCGGTTATATGCGATACCGCCACCCGAACCACCCATTGTGAATGATGGACGGATAATTACCGGGAAACCAAAGCGTGACTGGATTTCTAAAGCTTCTTCCATTGTTTCGGCAATGGCAGCTTTTGGACATTCCAAGCCAATTTTACGCATAGCGATATCGAAGAGTTTACGATCTTCGGCTTTCTCAATTGCGTCTTTAGTTGCACCAATTAATTCAACATTATATTTTTCAAGAACGCCGTGCTCATCAAGTGCAAGAGCACAGTTCAACGCAGTTTGGCCACCCATAGTTGGCAATACTGCATCTGGACGTTCTTTTTCAATAATCTGTGCAACTGTTTGCCAAGTAATTGGCTCAATATAAGTCGCATCAGCCATTGAAGGGTCTGTCATAATGGTTGCTGGGTTAGAGTTAACCAAAATAACACGGTAGCCTTCTTCACGAAGCGCTTTACAAGCTTGAGCACCTGAGTAGTCAAACTCACATGCCTGACCAATCACAATCGGGCCAGCACCAATAATTAAGATGCTTTTAATATCCGTACGTTTAGGCATTGTTCGCTCCTTAATTACTGTTTAGATGCTTCGATAAGTTCAATGAAATGATCGAACAATGGGGCACAATCATGTGGACCTGGGCTTGCTTCAGGGTGACCTTGGAAGCTGAAAGCTGGTTTGTCTGTACGGTGAATCCCTTGTAAGGTGCCATCGAACAATGATTTATGCGTTGCTTTTAAGTTAGCCGGTAATGTTTCTGCATCTACAGCGAAACCATGGTTTTGTGAAGTAATCATCACTGTACCATCTTCAAGATTTTGTACAGGGTGGTTAGCACCGTGATGACCATGGTTCATTTTTACAGTTTTTGCACCAGAAGCGAGTGCCAAGATTTGGTGGCCTAAGCAAATACCAAATACAGGTAATGTTGTGGTTTCAACAATAGTTTTTACAGCTTCGATTGCGTAATCACAAGCAGCCGGATCGCCTGGGCCGTTTGAAAGGAATACGCCATCTGGATTAAGTGCCAAAACTTTCTCAGCCGGAGTTTCAGCAGGTACAACAGTGAGTTTACAACCGCGGTCTGCAAGCATACGCAAGATGTTGGTTTTGACACCGTAATCGTATGCAACCACGTGATATTTTAATTCGGGTTGAGAGAAGCCTTGGCCTAGAGTCCATGAACCTTCAGACCACTCAAAGCCTGTTGGATCACAGCATTCTTTTGCAAGATCTAAACCATTTAAACCGCCAAAAGCACGAGCTTTGGCAATTGCTTCTTCTTCAGTAATATTTTCGCCAGCAAGGATGCAACCATTTTGTGCACCTTTGTCACGTAAAATACGCGTTAATTTACGTGTATCAATATCCGCAATCGCAACAACATTGTGCGCTTGCAAATATTCACTTAAAGACTGTTCAGCACGGAAGTTGCTGTGTAGTAGTGGAAGATCACGAATAATTAAACCATTCGCCCATACTTTATGGATACGACCAGATTCAACGTCTTCCGCGTTGCAACCAGTGTTACCAATATGAGGGTAAGTTAATGTCACAATTTGTTGTGCATAACTTGGGTCAGTCAAAATTTCTTGATAGCCTGTCATGGCTGTGTTAAAAACGACTTCTCCAGTCGTACTTCCCGTTGCGCCGATTGACGTTCCTTTAAAGATCGTTCCATCTGCGAGGGCTAAAATGGCGGGGGTGCTCAAACCAAAGCTCCTGAATTTCGGCTGTAAAAAAGCGAGTAGACCCAAAAAAGATAGGCGATGTTGTGATAAAACATGCCCCTCCCTATCGGTCTGCTCGCTTGTAACTTAACAGCGCATTATACGCATGGAACCTTAAAAAGTCTATTTATTTTCTGCTAAAAAATATAATTCATTGCTTGCTTTTTACAAAAAAATTATCTACTCATCCGAATCAAGTACTTTTGATAAATTGTCTAACAATTTGCAAGGTCGATTTTTAGAACTGGATTTATTGTATTGTTAGTTAAAAAATAACCAATACGAGGAAATAGCATGAGTAATGATCAAGTTTCAAAAGATGTGAGCGAGAAAGTTCAAGCAGTAGTTGATTCGGTAAAAGCTGAGGTGAATGAAGTGAAAAAAACCGTAGCAGCTACTACAACTAAAGCAAAAAGAACAGCAACTGCTAAAACTGCGCAAGTAAAAGAAAGTGTTGCAGAGAAAAATGAGCAGATTAAAGAAGTTGCTACAGAAGCGAAAACTCAGGTGAAAGAAGCTATCACTGAAACTCAAGAGCAGCTCAAAGAAGTTTTAAGTGAAACTCAAGAAAAAATTGAAGCTGAAACTCATGAGTTAAACAAGAATATTCAAAATCAATTTGTTCAAATTAAACAAGATATTTTGCAACGACTAGATGTGATTAAAGCTCAGTTTAGCACCTCACAAGAAGGACTATCTGAACTTAAAAATGCTTTGAAAGCAGAAATTAACGCACTTATCGAAGATTTGACTAAAGTCAGTAAAGAACTTAAAGGTGATATTAGCCAGATTTCTTTGAAGCACAAAGATTCATTAAGTGAAAGTATTAAGCGTACTAAAAATAATGCAGTTGAAGCTTGGAATAAAGCACGAGATAACTAATGATCTTAGCCTTTAGCCAGCTATAAAAAAAGCGAGAATTAATTTCTCGCTTTTTTACTTTTAAAACTGATGTAACCAGTCACGCTTATTATGGAAATCTGCACTTTTTCCACTATGCTGCATTGCATAGTACTGCATACCTTCTTTGGTTTTTAAAACTGCAGTTAAACCTAAATAAAGGTTTGCCCATTTCAAGCGATGCTGTTGCATAAATTGTCCCAAATCAAGACTAACATTTAAGCCATAATGAGTACGCTTGAGATGGTTCAGTTCGATATCGTAAGCAGCAAGGGGAGGCATACTTTCTGGATAGCGATATTCTTCAAACTGATAAGACTGCCATGCTTGAGAAGGGGAAAGGTTAATTTCCCGATAATAATCTTCATCATGCACGCCAACAAAAATTTCGAAACAAGTTTCTTCCCACAAAAAATCCTGACGAGGATGAGCCGCGACTTCTTGGGGCCAGACAATGAGTTGATTTGGATCACGAATCCAAAAACCGACATTTAAGGTGTGCGGTGCTTGCTGTTCAATTGCGCCAACAACAGAAACAGCATGAAAACGATCAAAAGCTGAAAGTTCGTAACTTGCCATAGTTTGTCAAATCAAATTAGTTTGCTAGATGAGCGTGGCGAACAAGATTAGACAAATGCTGGTTTTGCTTAGCTGCTTTTTTGTAAAGTAGAACAATTTTACCAATCTTTTGCACAGCTTCTGCGCCAGTCGCTTCTACAATTGCATCAATTACAGCAGTACGTGCTTCACGGTCTTCACCAGCAACTTTAACTTTGATAAGTTCGTGGTCGTTTAAAGCACGAAGAGTTTCTTCGATAACAGCATCTGTTAAGCCTTGTCCACCAATCATGACAACCGGATTAAGCACATGACCAATTTGACGTAAACGTTTACGTTCATGGATAGATAAAGCGGCCATTAAAAATACCTGATTTTAAAAACGACTTAGTATAGCAAAAAACTTAAATTCAGATGTACGAAAAACTGTATAAATAATCGATCAACATTATTGGAAAAAAACTGTAAAACTTGGTGAGATTACGCTACATCCGTACTGTAATGAGAGTAATTTTCACGTACAATGAACGATCAGAAGTTTTTTTGATATTTAGTGAGTTATGGCAACACGCATTACAAACCAGAAATTGTCGAAAAGTAGTCGTGCGTGGATGAGGGAACATCTAGACGATCCTTTTGTAAAAAAAGCACAAAAGGAAGGATATCGTGCGCGAGCAGCATATAAACTTCTTGAAATCCAAGAAAAATATAAGTTGATCAAGCCAGGCATGACAGTGGTAGATTTGGGTGCAGCTCCTGGTAGTTGGTCTCAAATTGCTGGAAAACTTGTGGGTAGCAAGGGATTAGTGATTGCTTCCGATATTTTGCCTATGGATGCTTTGCCTGATGTCACTTTCTTACAAGGCGACTTTAGAGAAGAAGCTGTATTTGAAAAATTGTTAAATATTTTAAATGGGCGACAAGTAGACATTGTAATTTCTGATATGGCCCCCAATACATCAGGTAATAGGGCTGTTGATCAACCTAGACAGATTTACTTATGTGAACTGGCTTTAGATTTTGCTCAAAAGGTTCTTGGTCCTAATGGACAGTTTGTGGTTAAAGTGTTCCAAGGCGCAGGATTTGATGAGTTTCGTAAACAAGTGGTTGATAGTTTTGATGTGTTAAAGACAGCAAAACCAGCAGCTTCTCGGGCGCGCTCTAAAGAAGTTTTTTTGGTTGGACAAGGGCGTAAGAAAGCATTGCAATAAAGTTTACTTGCCAAGCTCCTAAAAATTGTGCATTTTGTACTTTTAGGTTATCCGCAAGCAATACAGTTGCTGTTTTTATGACGATCGGCCAAGATTGGGCATGATCAAATTAGATCGATATGGGAATAAAGCTTTGAGCGATTACTTCAAGAATGCCGTATTGTGGCTAATAATACTTGGTGTTCTGATTTTAATTTTCAGTAATATCAGTGACCGCAATAAGCCTACTGCGATGAAATATTCAGATTTCGTTGCAGCGGTGAATGCTGGCCAAATTAAGCAAGTCACAATTGACGGTTTAAATATTAATGGTGAAAAAACTAACGGATCACAGTTTGAAACTGTTCGTCCGCAAGTTGAAGACACTGAGCTTATGCCGAGCTTAAATAAGCAAAATGTTGTTGTAGAGGGAACGGCTCCTCAACGTCAAGGCATTTTGATGCAACTTCTCATTGCTAGTTTCCCTGTACTGTTAATCATTCTGTTATTCATGTTCTTTATGCGTAACATGGGTGGTGGTGCAGGCGGAAAAAATGGACCGATGAGTTTTGGTAAGTCGAAAGCAAAAATGCTTTCTGAAGACCAAATCAAAGTCAATTTTTCTGACGTCGCCGGCTGTGATGAAGCAAAACAAGAAGTTGTTGAAATTGTAGATTTCTTAAAAGACCCAGCAAAATTCAAACGTTTGGGCGCTACTATTCCTCGTGGCGTACTTATGGTTGGTCCTCCGGGTACTGGTAAAACGTTATTAGCCAAAGCAATTGCTGGTGAAGCTAAAGTTCCTTTCTTCAGCATTTCAGGTTCTGACTTTGTCGAAATGTTCGTGGGGGTGGGTGCGTCCCGTGTCCGTGATATGTTCGAGCAAGCGAAGCGTCATGCGCCTTGTATTATCTTTATTGATGAGATTGATGCAGTAGGTCGTCACCGTGGTTCAGGTACAGGTGGTGGTCATGATGAACGTGAACAAACCTTGAACCAAATGCTTGTAGAGATGGATGGTTTTGAAGGTAACGAAGGTGTAATCGTAATTGCTGCGACGAACCGTGTTGATGTCTTGGATAAAGCATTATTACGTCCAGGTCGTTTTGACCGTCAAGTAATGGTAGGTTTACCTGACATTCGTGGTCGTGAGCAGATTCTGAATGTACATTTGAAAAAATTACCTTCAGTTACGGGTGTGGATGTTAAAGTTCTATCTCGTGGTACTCCAGGTTTCTCTGGTGCACAGTTGGCAAACCTTGTTAACGAGGCTGCATTATTTGCTGCACGTCGTAATAAGAACACTGTCGACATGCATGACTTTGAAGATGCAAAAGACAAAATCTACATGGGACCAGAGCGTAAATCGATGGTTTTACGTGAAGAAGAACGTCGTGCAACTGCTTATCATGAAGCTGGTCATGCGATTGTTGCCGAGATTTTACCGGGCACAGATCCTGTTCATAAAGTAACGATTATGCCGCGTGGTTGGGCTTTAGGTGTAACTTGGCAGTTACCTGAACAAGACCAAATTAGCCACTATAAAGACAAGATGCTAAACGAAATTGCAATTTTGTTTGGTGGTCGTATTGCTGAAGAAGTATTTATCCAACAGCAATCTACTGGTGCTTCAAATGACTTTGAGCGAGCTACTAAAATGGCGCGTGCAATGGTTACGAAGTACGGTATGTCTGACAAAATGGGTGTAATGGTTTACGAAGATGAAAACCAAAATGGTTTCTTTGGTAATGTAGGAAGCCGTACGATTTCTGAAGCAACTCAACAGTTAGTTGATGAAGAAGTACGTCGTATTCTTGATGAGCAATACAAAGTTGCACGTAATATCTTGGAAGGTAATAAAGATATTGCACATGCGATGGTAAAAGCTTTGATGGAATGGGAAACCATTGATCGTGATCAAATCCGTGACATTATGGAAGGTCGTGAGCCACAACCACCTAAAGTATATGTTGCTGAAAACCCAGTGGCTGCATTTGAACCACCAAAAGATGGTCCATCTACACCGCCACCATTGCCAGCAATGAACTAATTAGTTAATTAAAAAAGCCACAGTCATGTGGCTTTTTTTATGGGATTGAGTTTGTTAAAAGCTGAAAACAAATCAACACTATAGATAGCTGATAATTGCTAAAATACTGCCAGATTTTAAACTGGAGCTTTTTATGCAACTAATGCCTTTGCCTCAACAAATTTTACAGTGTGGTCAGCTTCAGTTAGATCTATCACAGCCTCACGTTATGGGCATATTAAATGTCACACCAGATTCTTTTAGTGATGGTGGAAAGCATAATCAAGTAGATCAAGCGATTGTTCATGCACTAGCCATGATAGAGCAAGGTGCCACCATTATTGATATTGGTGGGGAGTCTACCCGTCCAGGAGCATCTGAAGTAAGCATAGAAGAAGAAATACGAAGAGTTGTGCCCGTAGTTGAAGGTTTAGCTAAACATAATATTGTTCTATCAATTGATACGAGTCAGCCTGATGTTATTCGTGCAGCAAAAGAAGCAGGAGCACATATTTGGAATGATGTACGTGCGCTTACTCGTCCCAATGCTTTAAAAACGGCAGCAGTTCTGGATATACCCGTAGTGATCATGCATATGCGTGGTGAGCCTACTACAATGAATCAGTTAGATCAATATACGGACGTAACCTTAGATGTTATAGCGGAGCTCCAGCAGCGCGTGGATGAAGCTTTAAATGCGGGTGTGAAAAAACATAATATTATTATTGATCCTGGGTTTGGTTTTGCAAAAAATGCGCAGCAAAATTTAAGACTACTCAAAGAATTTTGGAAGCTTGGTGAAATGGGTTATCCGATTTTATCTGGCCTTTCTCGTAAACGTTTTATTGGTGAAGCATTAAAGGGTGCAACTGCAGATCAGCGTGCGGTAGGAAGCGTTACGGGGCATTTGCTTAGTATTCAGCAAGGAGCATGCATTGTTAGAGCGCATGATGTTAAAGCAATGACTGATGCAATTCTAGTTTGGAAGGCGATGATACAAGCTTAATAAAGTAGGCTTTATAAAAATCAGGTAGTAGCTCATTAATCTAATGAGCTAGATGATCGAGTTAGGGAAAAATATCGTTATTCTTTTGAAAATATGTTATAAGCGGCAAGTTTTTGCTGTTGTGTAAACTTTTGTATGTTCGAAGACTTACTTCTCCCGATGTTTGATGATGAATATTATCCAGATATTTTGGTCGCTGAACTCAAGCAGCTGATTGAACAATTTGCTAAAAAAGTTCAGAAGCCTGCCTTAGCTGAGCAGGATATCTATCGATATGCTCATCAAACTGTAATTGAAATCAATGAAATGAAACCTCAGTTTGAAGATCTAGATTCTTCGTTAGATGATAGTGCTGCTGACTATATTGCTGAAGCAATGATGATGGTGGCACAGGAAGCTGGATATTTAGATCTGGAAATGGAAGAGCTGGTTATGAATCGAGAGTGGTGATTACTCTCGATTTTTAATATCTTCAAATGCATCTAACAAGTGGCAAGATGCATTTAAATGTATTTCGTCTATTTCTTTAACTTTTAAAATTAAAACACCTTTCTCTTGATAATCTGCGTCCGCTAACAAACTGATCCAATAAGTTTCTCGTTTTTGTTCCAGCGTTTTAAATTTATCTATTATCTGTTCGGGTGCTTTAACTAAATAATCATCTTTGGTAATGGAGCAACGAGAAAAATACCAATGGTTGTCTTTGAAAGAAAGGGTGCCAGAGAAAAGATCTCTAAACCTTTGTTATAAAAGAGTAGTAAAAAAGAGTAATAATATTCTTATCATAAAATTCATTTTGATTAGGCATAAAAAAACCAGCATAAGCTGGATTCTTTGTAGCACCAAATTCAATATTTGAAAATGGTGCCCGGGGCCGGACTCGAACCGGCACGCTTTGTGGGCGGGGGATTTTAAATCCCCTGTGTCTACCTATTTCACCACCCGGGCATGTGCGCAATAATAGAGGACAAGTGCGCGATTGGCAAGAGAAAATCAGAGAGTTTGCTTTATTTTCAATCAGTTCTTATCGGTATTTATATAAATTAACCAATTTATGTCATGATTTGTTCATTAAACTGAGATCAGTTGTTCATCTTATTTACCTAAATTTAAGACACTCATTGCTTAAAACTTAGGTAATTTTATGTCAGAGAAAATTTCACGCCGAGAATTAATTCAAAAAAGTCTATTCGGTTTTGGGGCGCTATCTTTGCCTGTAGCTTTTACGGGGTGTAATGATGGTTCCGATGAGGAAAGTCCAGAAGCACAAGCAGATTTTTTTCATGGAGTCGCGAGCGGCGACCCATTGCAAGATAAAGTAATTTTATGGACGCGGTTAACACCAGTAGACCTTAGTGCACCTCTTAAGGTGACTTGGGAAATTGCTACCGATGATCAGTTCAAGCAGAATTTAAAGACTGGTACGGTTCAAACGAATAAAACTGACGATTTTACTGTGAAAGTTGATGCAACAGGTCTACAAGCGGGTACGACTTATTATTATCGCTTTCGATTTGGTAGCAAAGTCTCGCCAGTAGGGCAAACAAAAACATTACCTGTAACTACCAATAAGGTCAGCTTCGCAGTATGTTCTTGTTCTAATTATCCTGCGGGTTATTTTTACGTTTATCGTGAAATAGCAAAACAGAATGTGGATGTAGTCATTCATTTGGGTGATTATATTTATGAATATGGGGCTGATGGCTATGCGACAGAAGATGCTGCAAAGCTGGGCCGTACTTTACCGCCCGATAATAATAAAGAAATTCTTAAATTAGATGATTATCGCAAACGTTATGCGTTATATCGCCAGGATAAAGACTTACAGGCGGTTCATCAGCGTCATCCTTTTATTGTAATTTGGGATGATCATGAGTTAGCGAATGATACTTGGCGCGAAGGTGCAGAGAATCATCAAAGTAATGAGGGTCCTTTCTTGGAGCGTAAATTAGCTGCTCTACAAGCTTATTTCGAATGGATGCCAATTCGCCCAGTTTCTAGTACCGATCATTTGAATATTTATCGTCAATTTAATTTTGGCTCACTAGTTGAGCTGACGATGTTGGATACACGTATTATTGCGCGAGATAAACAGCTTGAATATGCTGATTATATGACAGCTGCTGGTTTGGATGCTGAGAAATTTCAGGCTGATTTAACAGATCCAAAGCGGACTTTAATGGGCTATACACAAAGGGATTGGTTGGTTGGTAAATTAAAGCAATCTACGGCAACATGGAATGTTGTGGGGCAGCAAGTCTTAATGAGTAAGATGTGGATTCCTGCCGAGTTATTGTTGTCTTTAGGGCAAATTACTTCAGGCGGAACTTCACCTGATACTTTAGCTAAAATGAATGCGCAAATTACAGAATTAGTCACATTAAAATTACGATTAGAGCAGGGTGATCCAACTTTGACCGTTCAAGAAAAAGCGCGAGTCACAACATTAGTGCCATATAACCTTGATGCTTGGGATGGTTACTATGCTGAGCGAGAGTTTGTGTATGATAAATTGGCAGAGTTTAATAAGAAAATTATTGTTTTGGCGGGGGATACTCATAATGCGTGGACATCTTATTTATATAGCCAAAAAGGGGAATATGTTGGTGTTGAACTGGCGACAAGCTCGGTTTCTTCACCAGGTCTTGAAAAATATTTAAGTATTCCTTTAGCTCAGTTGCAACAGTTTGAATTTGCCTTTACGACACTTATCGATGAGTTGGCCTATTGTAATTTAAATCAGCGGGGTTATCTGATGGTTACACTGGATGATAAGCAGGTGCAATCAGATTGGATTTTTGTAGATTCAATTAAAAATGCAGAATATAAAGTAGATTCTAGTCGAGGTTATCAATTGGCGTTGGATGCGAATTTAACACCTGAAAAAGATAAGCAAAAAACTGCTTAAATATATGAGGCAAGAAAGGGATGCTAATAAGTATCCTTTTTATAGACATAAAAAAACCAGCTTTCGCTGGATTCTTTATGACACCAATTTCTGTACTAGAAAATGGTGCCCGGGGCCGGACTCGAACCGGCACGCTTTGTGGGCGGGGGATTTTAAATCCCCTGTGTCTACCTATTTCACCACCCGGGCTTTACCAAATTTGGAGGCGGAGGTCGGAATCGAACCGGCGTCCACGGAGTTGCAGTCCGCTGCATGACCACTCTGCCACCCCGCCTACATTTGGTGATCCACATATTAGCAACCTTTAGAAAAAAAACAATACTGTTTTGAGATAAGATGAACATAAAAGCAACATCTAGAATAAATTTGCCCAAATAATCATGTATTATTGGCACATTAAATTCATGTCTACCTTGGAGATGTGCTGTGGCATTGGTTTTAGACGGTCGTGCATTAGCAAAGCAAATTGAAGAAAATTTGTCAGTACGTGTTGAAGCTTTAAAAGCTAAAACAGGTCGTACCCCAATTTTGGCGACTATTTTGGTTGGGGATGATGGCGCATCTGCAACTTATGTACGCATGAAAGGAAATGCTTGCCGTCGAGTAGGCATGGATTCTTTAAAAATTGAATTGCCACAAGAAACGACAACAGAACAATTATTAGCAGAAATTGAAAAACTTAATGCTAATCCGGATGTACACGGTATTCTTTTACAACATCCAGTTCCAGAGCAAATTGATGAGCGTGCATGTTTCGATGCAATCTCATTAGCTAAAGATGTTGATGGCGTAACATGTCTTGGCTTTGGCCGTATGGCTATGGGTGAAGCTGCATATGGTTCAGCAACTCCTGCGGGCATTATGACCATTTTAAAAGAAAACAATATCGAAATTGCTGGTAAACATGCGGTTGTGGTGGGTCGTTCTGCAATTTTAGGTAAACCAATGGCAATGATGCTTTTGCAAGCCAATGCAACAGTAACGATTTGCCATTCACGCACACAAAATTTACCTGAGCTAGTGAAACAAGCTGACATTATTGTGGGTGCAGTTGGTAAAGCTGAACTTATCCAAAAAGATTGGATTAAACAAGGTGCAGTAGTTGTAGATGCTGGTTTCCATCCTCGTGATGGCGGTGGTGTTGGTGATATCCAACTACAAGGTATTGAAGAAATTGCTTCTGCTTATACACCAGTACCAGGTGGTGTTGGTCCAATGACCATTACAACTTTGATTCGTCAAACTGTAGAAGCTGCTGAAAAAGCTTTAGGTTAATTTAATTAACGCTAGGCTGTTATTTGATACACGTAACCGTCATCCGCAATTGTTTGAGGCAGAAATACGTTAAAAATTTAATGTTTCTGCGATGCTTTCGATTCTAGAGAGTATCTGCCGAGTTTTGCGGATGACAATGGTTTTGCCTACTTTTCCCGAAAGAAAAGTAGGTCCAACCGAAGGTTATTTTAAAAATTCAAATCATAATGGAATGACTCTGTTATGCTTGTTATAAAAATGAATTAAAAGAAACCTGATGAGCTGCACCTTTCAATTGTCCAAAGCCCCTGAACATTTACTTCAAGCACTCAATGAAGTGATCCCTCATTGTGAATTGATGGTACAACAGTTACCAGAAACACCTATTTCTTTATGGTTGATTCCACCTGTTTTTCCAACTGATCGCTTAGATGACGAAGTTATTCGTCGTATTTGGAATGATACGCCGTATTGGATTTTCTGTTGGGCATCTGGTTTAGCAATGGCACAGTGGTTACTTGCAGAGCCGGACCATGTTAAAGATAAAGTCATTTTGGATTTTGGAGCGGGTTCTGGTGTCGTCGCAATTGCTGCAAAAATGGCAGGAGCGAAACGAGTCATCTGCTGTGATATTGATCAAGTTAGTTTGAATGCTTGCCGTGAAAACGCTTTACTTAATAACGTTGAGCTAGAATATTTAGATGATTTATATAAGGCTGAGCAGGTTGATGTTTTATTGGCAGCTGATGTTTTATATGATCAATGTAACCGCTTTTTCTTAGATGAATTTTTAAAGTTTTCGTCAGAAGTCTGGGTAGCTGATAGCCGTGTTAAAAACTTTAGTCATCCTAAATATCAAAAGATTGATGAAAGAAGTGCTTCTACATGGCCTGATCTGGATGAAGCTAAAGAATTTAGAAATGTGAGTTTTTATAAGACGCTGTAAAAAGAACAGCGTCTTTTTTATTTTATGAACAAGTATAACGAACAACTTTTAGTGTGCTTGGACGTGCTTCAAGCGCTTGGCGAGTCGCATAGTCTTCACCATTATTTAAACTAGGTGTATTGGATAAGCCAAAAGAAGCACGAGTTTCACCAAGTTGAATTCCATAATGCTCATCTTTTGCTGGATTAGGAATTTCGTTAATACTCAAAACTGATAATTTATAAACTTTCTGAACGCCTAGCACATTTTGACAAGCGCGTTGTAATTTACGTTCATCGATTTGCTGGTTATTACGACTAGCTAAAGTATAAGCTAAAGTCGCTGAAGCTTCTGTTTTGTTTTCAATCTGGTATCCAGTTGAACCATTATATTGTCGAGGGGTAGTCTGACAAGCAGTTAAAACAAACATACTACTTAATGCCAAGCATAAAATACTTCTATTCATCAGTATCGTCCTTATTTTCTTATAGCTAGTATCTCATAAAATACAAAGGTTGTTGGGGCTTAATCGCATGATTTGAGCTAACATCGGCGAACGATATTAGCCCTTATAGGTAAAATATTAGTGTTCTTTAATTTTTGAGTGATGCTTAGTGTCTTTCATAAAAATATAAATAATGAGAGAAATAAAGATCATGATACTTACATAAATAAAATACCAAGATTCATGCCCAGCTTCTTTAAAACTTAAAGCAAAGAACTCTGCTGTTCCGCCAAATAATGTATTGGCAATTGCGTAAGGTAATGCAACACCTAAAGCGCGAATGTGTGCAGGGAAAAGCTCAGCTTTAACTACGGCATTAATTGAAGTATAACCAGTCACCATTACAAGACCGCCAAAACATAACCAGAAAGCTGTCCAGTAGTTATGTGTATTTGCGAGTGCATCAAATAAAACGTATGTGAATAAAACACCTGTTATTCCGAAGAAAATCATAAGGGGTTTTCGACCAATGCGATCTGATAAAGCACCCGCTACCGGCTGTAGACACATAAAAATAAATAGCGCTAAAGTTGTAATTTGTGTAGCTTCAGGTTTAGTAAATCCAGAAGTATTCACTAAATATTTTTGCAGATAAGTCGTGTAAGTATAGAAAGCTAAAGTCCCGCCAGCTGTTAAAAACAATACTGTGAACGCTTCTTTCGGATAATGTTTAAATAAAGCAAACATGCCTGATTTAGGCTGGTCTGTTTCAGTTTGAGCATTTTTAAAAGATTGGGTTTCTAGTAGGCCACGTCGAATACGGAAAACTACAATAGCAAGTAAAGCTCCAATAAAGAATGGAATGCGCCATCCCCAATCATGTAGTTGTTCTTCGGTTAATACCATTTGTAATATTAATAGAACACATAGAGCTGTGAGCTGGCCAGCAATCAATGTTACATATTGGAAGCTAGAGAAAAAACCACGTCGATTTCTTTCCGCCATTTCACTTAAATAGGTAGCACTAGCACCATATTCGCCGCCTACACTTAAGCCTTGAATTAAACGGGCGACAACTAAAAGAAGAGGGGCAAATACACCAATACTTTCATAACTTGGTGTCACGGCGATAAGAAGCGAACCTATACACATTAAAGTGACGGAAAGCGTAAGACCCGCTTTGCGTCCTTTACGGTCTGAATAGATTCCCATAATCCATGCACCGATCGGGCGCATTAAAAAGCCTACAGCAAAAATTGCGGCCGCTTGAAGGAGTTGAGCCGTCTGGCTTCCTTTTGGGAAAAATGCATGAGCAAAATAGAGCGTGAATGCTGCATATACATACCAGTCGTACCATTCGACAAGGTTACCCGCAGAACCACCCAAAATTGATTTTAGGCGGGTTTTTGTATCTAAATTAGAATGTGGAGTTGTTGCGGTAGAAGGTTGATCAACCATGAGTCGCTCCATGTTTCGCTTGGGTTGAATGCTAAAAGAGAAGATTTATTCCGTTTTTACATATTTTCTAGAGGAGTATTTCACTTTATTTTTTTTATGTCTGTAAAACAATGTTTATTATTTAAGCAAAGGAATAAGTTGAATATTTATGTGATTTCAAATTAGCCGGTCAGCTCACGTTTATAATATTGTTGGGATCTTTGGCATATTATTTTTTCCAAGTAGTAAAAATTGATAAAGAATGAGTAGAGTTTGGGCGAAGAAAACCTATACCCCTTAAAAATAATGATATATTCCAAAGAAAATTTTAAGTAAATATAGTTAGACATGATGTCTTGGCATTGTGGACTAGATGTGTGTGAATAATGAAAGGGACATTCAGATGTCAAGTTGCCCGAAAAAATATATTGTGGCTTTCGACCAGGGAACCACAAGCTCAAGAGCAATTGTTTTAGATCATGATGCTAACGTTGTAAGTATTGCTCAAAGAGAATTTACTCAGATTTATCCGCAGCCAGGCTGGGTCGAGCATGATCCTATGGAAATTTGGGCAACACAAAGTGCTGTTTGGGTAGAAGCTCTAGCTCAAGCAGGGATCAAGAGTGAACAAGTTGCAGCAATTGGTATTACAAATCAAAGGGAAACCACAATTGTCTGGAATAAAAAAACAGGCAAGCCTATTTACAATGCGATTGTTTGGCAAAGCCGACAGACGACTGAAATATGCAATCAATTGCATAAAGCAGGATGGCAAGAATACATCCGTAAAACAACGGGATTGGTAATTGATCCATATTTTTCAGCCACAAAAATTAAATGGATTTTAGACCATGTTGAAGGAAGTCGTGAACGCGCTGAGCGAGGAGAGTTGTTGTTCGGTACAGTGGACACTTGGTTAATTTGGAAACTCACCAATGGTGCGGTCCATGTTACTGACTTTACTAATGCTTCACGAACCATGCTTTTTGATATTGAAAAGCTTGAATGGGATGAAAAAATTTTACAAGCTTTAGATATTCCTAGAGCAATGCTACCCGAAGTTCGTAGCTCATCTGAGGTTTATGGATATACACATACTATTAGTGGGCAAGAAGTAGGTATTCCAATCGCAGGAATTGCAGGTGATCAACAGGCCGCACTGTTTGGTCAAATGTGTGTTGAGTCGGGCCAAGCAAAAAATACCTACGGTACAGGCTGTTTTTTATTAATGAACACGGGTAAGAAGATTGTCCGTTCAGAGCATGGATTACTGACTACTATTGCATGTGGTGCCAGTGGTGAGGTGAACTATGCTTTAGAGGGCGCCGTATTCAATGGTGGTTCTTGCGTACAGTGGTTACGCGATGAATTAAAGGTCATTAAGAACGCTAAAGACTCTGAGCTTTATGCAACACGTGTAAAAGACAGCAATGGTGTATATGTCGTTCCTGCGTTTACGGGATTAGGTGCACCGTATTGGGACCCAACTGCGCGTGGAGCAATTTTTGGTCTGACACGTGGTGCCAGTATTGAACATATTATTCGTGCAACTCTCGAGTCGATTGCTTTTCAAACTCGGGATGTTTTAGATGCTATGCAGCAAGATGCAGAAGAAGAGCTTCGCACACTTCGAGTTGATGGTGGAGTAACCGAAAATAATTTCTTGATGCAATTTCAGGCCGATATTTTAGCGACACCAGTAGAACGTCCCATAATGAAAGAAACTACAGCTTTGGGGGCGGCTTTCCTTGCTGGACTTGCGACGGGTTTCTGGCAAGATCTACATGAGTTAAGAAATAAATCTGCCATAGAAAAGGTATTCGAACCGAAAATGTCTTCTGAGCAATCCGAGCTGATTTATAAAGGATGGCTCAAGGCAGTGAAGCGTAGTCAAAGTTGGGCTGAGGATTGATCTGTTCTTTAGCTGGTTGAATTCAATAGTAGAGTAATCAATTAACGATTAAATACTTGGTTATTTAAAATTGATTATTCTACTTTTTTGATTGTTGTTTCTTCCATTTGGTGTTTTAATTTTTATAAGATCAACAATAAAAAGAAAATGAGAAATGACAGTAAAGCCTAATGATTATTCAAAAATATATGACATTGCCGTGATTGGTGGCGGTATTAATGGCGTCGGTATTGCTAATGATGCGGCAGGTCGGGGCTTATCGGTATTTTTATGTGAAAAAGATGATTTGGCTAGTCATACCTCATCTGCGAGCAGTAAATTAATTCACGGCGGTTTGCGCTATTTAGAACATAAAGAATTTCGGTTGGTTAGAGAAGCTTTAGCAGAGCGTGAAGTCTTGTTGGCTAAAGCTCCACATATTATTAAACCCATGCGTTTTATTATGCCTCATCGACCACATTTACGCCCTGCATGGTTGATTCGTGCTGGGCTGTTTTTTTATGATCACTTGGGAAAACGAGAAAAATTATTAGGTTCAAATCTTATTTACTTCAAAGAAGATAGCCCTTTAAAACCAGCTATCACACGTGGCTTTGAATATTCTGACTGTACTGTAGATGATGCACGTCTTGTAGTGTTAAATGCATTACAAGCCAAAGAGAAAGGTGCCAAAGTCGTGACACGAACACGATGTGTTAAGGCTTATCGGGAACAAGAGCTGTGGCATCTAGAGTTACAAAGTGGAGCAGAGTTTTATCAGGTACGTGCAAGAGCTTTAGTGAATGCATCAGGCCCTTGGGTTGAAGAAATTATTAGTGAAAATCTGAAGCTAAAATCGCCCTATCGAATTCGGCTGATCCAAGGAAGTCATATTGTTGTGCCAAAATTATATGACTGTCATAAAGCCTTCATTATGCAAAACGAAGATCGGCGTATCGTGTTTGCAATTCCGTATTTAGAAAAATATACACTGATTGGTACGACCGATCAGGAATATACAGGTGATCCACAAAAGGTAGAGATCACAGAGGTAGAAATTGATTACCTCTTAACAGTAACCAATTCACATTTTAAAAAGCAGTTAACTCGAGCTGATATTGTAAGCCAGTACTCGGGTGTACGTGCTTTATGTGATGATGAGTCTGATAATCCTTCAGCGATCACACGTGACTATACTTTGGCGCTACAAGCAGAAGAGAGAAAGCCGCCATTGTTATCTGTGTTTGGTGGCAAGATCACAACTTATCGAAAATTAGCCGAAGCTGCTTTAGAAGATCTATCCCCGTTTTTTAGTAATATGGCAGAGGAGTGGACTGCAGATGACCCATTACCTGGCGCTGAAAGCTGGACAACACTAGATGATTTAACGTATCAGATTCAGTCACGGGTAAGTGGAGTGTCTGAATCACTTGCTAACCGTTGGGCGCATGCATACGGCACAAGAGTCTGGAATATGCTCCGAGAGAAAAATGCAATAGAGCAATTGGGCCAAAATTTTGGACATGATTTATTTGAATGCGAAGTCAACTATTTATGTGAATATGAATGGGTGACTACTGCTGAGGATATATTATGGCGTAGAACCAAACTCGGTCTAGCATTTAATGAAAAACAAGTAAAAGTATTAGAAGCTTATTTATCTGAGCGTCGTCAAAAAGATGATGCCGCATAATAAAAAAGGTCGCACATAGCGACCTTTTTTATATATAGCAATTAGAAGCCAGTTTTTACAGCTTCAAGTAAAGCTGCTTGACGTTCTTTTAATGCTTTAGGTAAGCGATCACCTAATTTATTAAATAAATCAGTGTGGCTTTCAATTTCAGTAATCCACTGATCTTTATCTTGAGCTGTGATTAGGTCAAATTCTTCTTTAGAGAATTCTGTACCTTCCCAGTTTAAGTCGTCATATGTTGGAACAAGACCAATTGGTGTTTCAACAGCATTTGCACGTCCTTCACAACGATCAATGATCCACTCAAGAACACGCATGTTTTGACCGAAACCAGGCCATACGAAGTTGCCTTCAGCATCACGACGGAACCAGTTTACATTGAAGATTTTTGGTAATTTATTACCAGCTGCTTCAGCTTTTGTACTTACTTGTTGACCAAGGCTTAACCAGTGATCAAAGTAGTCAGCCATGTTATAGCCAGCAAATGGAAGCATCGCGAATGGGTCACGACGAACGACACCTTGTTGACCAACAGCAGCAGCAGTAGTTTCAGAACCCATAGTTGCCGCTTTATATACACCGTCAACCCAATCGAAAGCTTCAGAAACTAAAGGAACCGTATCTGCACGGCGACCGCCGAAGATAAATGCAGAAATTGGAACGCCTGCTGGATTTTCCCAGTCAGCATCGATAGAAGGGCATTGACCAGCTGCAACAGTGAAGCGAGCATTTGGATGCGCTGCTTTTTCACCATTTACGTGAGGCTGACCTTTCCAGTTAGTTAAGTTTGTTGGAACTTCTTTAGAAAGACCTTCCCACCATACTTGACCATCTTCAGTTACCGCTACGTTTGTATAGATAACATCTTTATGAAGAGTTGCCATACAGTTCGGGTTAGTCTTGGTGTTTGTACCAGGAGCTACACCGAAGAAACCAGCTTCAGGGTTAATCGCATATAAACGACCATCTTCACCTGGTTTGATCCAAGCAATATCGTCACCTACAGTTTCGATTTTCCAACCTTCATAACCTGCTGGTGGAATTAACATTGCAAAGTTTGTTTTACCACATGCAGACGGGAATGCTGCAGCGATGTAGTGTTTTTCACCTTGAGGGTTAGTTACACCAAGAATAAGCATGTGTTCAGCTAACCAACCTTGTTCGCGTCCCATGACAGAAGCGATACGAAGAGCTAAACATTTTTTGCCAAGTAATGCGTTACCGCCGTAACCAGAACCGAAAGACCAGATTTCACGAGTTTCTGGGTAATGAACGATATATTTTTCAGGGTTACATGGCCAAGCAACGTCTTTTTGACCTTCAGCAAGTGGAGCACCTACTGTATGTACACAAGGAACAAACTCGCCGTCTGTACCTAATACGTCATAAACTGCTTTACCCATACGTGCCATTTTACGCATGCTAACAGCAACGTAAGGAGAGTCAGTTAACTCAATACCGATATGAGCAATATGGCTACCTAAAGGACCCATTGAGAAAGGAACAACGTACATGGTACGGCCTTCCATTGAGCCTTCAAATAAACCATTTAATTTTTCACGCATAACAGCTGGGTTTTCCCAGTTGTTTGTCGCACCAGCATCTTCTTTATTTTGAGAGCAGATGTAAGTACGGTCTTCAACACGTGCAACGTCAGATGGGTCAGAATTTGCAAGATAAGAACCAGGATGTTTTTCTTGGTTTAATTTCTGCATGGTGCCGTTAGCGATCATCAAGTCGATTAGACGTTGATACTCTTCTTCGCTTCCGTCACACCATTCGATTTTTGCTGGTTTGGTTAAGTTTGCAATTTCTTCAACCCATGCGATAAGCTTAGGATGACGAACGAATTCTGGTGCGTTCACTGTGGTCATGGTGAGGCCTATTCAAAATATGTACAACGTACAAGTCATTCATTGAGAGGTACAATGAAAGATCAAATAAAAAAGTGGCTGTATTAAAGCACAAAATGATAAAAAAAATAAGACTAAAGACTAAGAAATAGATATTTTACTTTTTTGTATTTTTCTTATTTAAATCATTAGCTTGTAGTTTTTTACAATATCTTATTCTCAATATTTTTATGTTGTATGTGTGTTATTTATATTATTTATTTCTTTAAAAATCAATATCTTGATCCTTATTTTTTTCTTGAGAATTATTATTGATTAAACAAATGATCTTCATTCAAAATTTACATAAAGAGACTTTTGTTAGGCGTTTTTATATACAATATTCAGGACGAATCCCTCTAAGATAATAAAAATGCGGACTTTAAAACCTCTCTCTATCATTTATAACCAAAAGTCGGGTTTTCATGCATCAAAACATGAAGATATGTATGAACAGTTAATGACTGTATTCACCGAATTTGGTTTTGAAATACAAGTTTTTGAATTAGCGGAAGATGTTTCTTTTGATGATTTAATGAGTCAAGTGATTCATCGGCATAGTCAAAATACAAATTCAGGTGTTGTCGTTGCAGCGGGTGGGGATGGAACCTTAAATGCAGTAGCGTCAAAGCTTAGACATACTAATATTCCTATGGGAATTTTACCTTTGGGAACTTTTAATTATGTCGCTAAAGTTTTAGATATACCTTTAGATTTGTTAGAAGCTGCTGAAGTCATCGCTACAGGTACACCACGCTCTGTACATATTGCGACAATTAATGACCATGTTTATTTAAATAATGCGAGTCTAGGACTTTATCCATTATTTATAAAGAAACGTGAGCTTTATAATAAATATTTAGGACGCTTACCTTTACATGCCTATACCTCAGCTCTGGATGTTTTATTAAGAGAAAATAAATCCATGAAACTTTCCGTCACAGTTGATGGGAAGAAATATCCAGTCAAAACACCTCTAATTTTCTTTGGTAATAATCAGTTGCAGTTGTGTGATATGAAATTAAGAATTGCCGAGTGTGCGGCACAAGGTCGGGTCGCTGGAGTGATCATTACAAAAAGTGATAGGCTTAGTTTATTAAACATGTTGTGGCAATGGATTCAAGGCAAAGTAGAAGAGGCGCAAGATGTTTATAGTTTTTGTGCAGATCACGTTGTGGTTGAATGTGCAAAAAAATCTAAACTCACAGTTGCTTTAGATGGTGAAATAATAGAGATGAAACCCCCTTTAAATTTCACTGTAGAAAAAAATGCTTTAAATATTATGGTGCCAAATGTTATTACATCTGTCTGATCTGCATTTTGGAACAGAAATTGAGGCATGTTTAGATGCAATCCGACTTTTTTGCACTCAATATAAACCTGAAGTCATTGTGGTGAGTGGTGATATTACTCAACGTGCCCGATATCAACAGTTTTATAAATGCCGTCAGTTTTTAGATAGCCTTAATATTCCTTACCTTGTTGTTCCTGGTAATCACGATATTCCGTTGTACCATGTCTGGAACCGTTTTTTTTCTCCATTTACTCGCTACCAATATTTTTTTGGCCAGCTTGAACCAACTTTAGAAACTGAACATTTTTATATTGTTGGGGTGAATAGTATTCGCCGTCGTTATCATACTCGTGGGCATATTTCGATTGAGCAAATTCAGATGACTTATGAGAGATTACAGCAAGGGCCACCGAATAAAATCAAATTAGTTGTTTTTCATCAGCCTTTTTATACTCCACCTGATGATGCGCATGGTATTAAAGATTGTCCTGTATTAGGAAAAATGGCACTTGAAAAATGGAGTACAACGGGACTATTTGGAATGTTACATGGGCATTTACATAAAACTGCTGTATATGATTTAACGCAAATTTATCAGTTAAAGATAGATCATCCTATTTATGATATTCATGCAGGAACAGCGACTTCTAGCCGTTTGCATTATCATGTTCCAAATAGTTTTAATGTCATTTCAAATGAAGGAAAAATTAATCATTATTGGTTTAATTACGACTTAAAGATTTTTCAATTAATTTAATTTATAAAAATTATATAAGACATTTAACTTAAGAGTAGATTGATAAAATTTTATCCATTACAATGCCTAAGCTTTAAATTCTATATATGGGGAATAGGAAAACATTCTAAATGTTTTATCATTTTAAAAATAATATTAATGGATACATAAAAATTTTTTAACTATATAAAAAGCCACGATTTTAAGTAGCTACAATAAGGGTTTAGTATTTTATGATAGTTAATAATATTTGATTAAAATGAGTATCTATTTGACTTAATATTTTAGAAAAACTTAATAACTATTTGAAATTTCATGGTGGAAGAATGGTACAAGTATCATTAATGGCAAATAATGCTTCAAAAAATAATACAGTTGATATTAATGTAGGCCAGACAAAAAATATTGTAGTAAATCCTAAAGAAGTCGCAAAAATCGATATAAATCCAGAAAAAATTTCTTCAATAACGAGAGAAGGAAACAGTGCAATTGTTCATCTAAAAGATGGAACTGAAATTGTTTTAGAAAACTATTTTATTAGCGAAAACCCGCAAATTCTTTTAAATGAAGGGCAGAGTTATTGGGCTGCTAATCTGGGAGAAGATGCTAGCGGACAGACCACTATTAATTATTTAGAATTAAAAGATACGCCAAAGCTTATTGATAGTTCATCTTCTGTACCCCTCTGGTCGTGGGTAGTCAGCGCTTTAGCAGGAGCAGGAACAATTGCTTTATTGTCTCGGAAAGATTCTAAAGATACGACACCTCCTGAGCCAGGTACTTTGAATCTCAATAATTTTTTAGATTCTGGGGGATCAACTGCAGACCAGATTACTCAAGATAAAAACTTTAATTTAAAGCTTGTAGGACAAGAAAGTGGAAGCCGAGTAACGTATTTAGTTTCTATCAATGATGGTAAGACTTGGCAGGAAACAACGGCCGCTCAAAAAGATTTAACTGATGGCGTATATTTCTATAAAGCCGTAGTAACGGACCGTGCGGGAAATGCATCGGAAACTGCTATACAAAAAGTCGTTGTGGATACAACAGCGCCGCAACAAGTAGGTGAACTGACTTTATCTGATTTAAGTGATACAGGTGTTTCGGCAACTGATCAAATTACACAAGATAAAAACTTCAATTTAAAGCTTGAAGGACAGGAAAGTGGCAGCCAAGTAACGTATTTAGTTTCTATCAATGATGGTAAAACTTGGCAGGAAACAACTGTTACTCAAAAAGATTTGGTTGATGGTATTTATCAATTTAAAGCTGTAGTAACCGACGTTGCAGGCAATACATCAGAAACCGCTATACAAAAAGTCGTTGTGGATACAACAGCGCCGCAAGCAGGTGAACTGACTTTAGCTGCTTTGGCTGATACGGGCATTTCAGCAACTGATCAAATTACGCAAGATAAAACTTTTGATTTAAAGATTAGCGGACAAGAAATAAATAGCCAAATCATTTACTGGATATCGAAAGATGATGGTAAGACTTGGCAGGAAACAACAGTAGCTCAAAAAGATTTGGCTGATGGTGTTTACCAATTTAAAGCTGTACTAACAGACGTTGCAGGGAATACCTCAGAAACTGCTATACAAAAAGTCGTCGTGGATACAACAGCGCCGCAAGCAGGTGAACTAATTTTATCCGATTTGACTGATACAGGTGTTTCAGCAACCGATCAAATTACGCAAGATAAAGCTTTTGATTTAAAGGTTAGTGGACAAGAAGTAAATAGCCAAATTACTTACTGGATATCGAAAAATGAAGGAAAGACATGGCAGGAAACCACAGTAGCTCAAAAAGATTTAACCGATGGTGTTTACCAATATAAAGCTATAGTTACAGACGTTGCAGGCAATACATCAGAAACCGCTATACAAAAAGTCGTTGTCGATACAACAGCGCCGCAAGCAGGTGAATTAACTTTATCTGATTTGAGCGATACGGGTTTTTCAGCAACCGATCAAATTACGCAAGATAATAATTTTACTTTGAAGCTAGCTCAACCGATTGTAATCGGAGAGCAAGCTGCTTTATTAGACCACTATGAAGTCTCTACCGATGAAGGAAAAACTTGGCAGGAGACAACAGCTGATCAAAAAGATTTAGCTGATGGAATTTACCTCTATAAAGCTGTAGTGACAGACCTCGCAGGCAACACATCAGAAACTGGTGTGGAAAAGGTAATTGTAGATAATTCTTTAAATATTGAATCAAATACAGTAACTGTAAAGTCGATTACTGAAGACAATACAATAAGCCTAGCTGAAAAAGATCAAGTTATTTCTATAAGACTGGACGTAGATAATCTACCAACAGATTTAAATAGCTCACTGACATCAGTAAATACGACTTTAAACGATGTTGTTTATAACTTTCATTTTGATGAAGTCACCCAAGAATGGATTAGTGAAATTCCAGCAGAGTTTTTGTGGTCAGAAGAATCGCAAACCAATATATCAATTGATATTAGTCTTACTGATCAAGCTGGCAATACAGCCATTATTAAACAGACCCAAAATTATAATGTAGATCATATACCGAATTCGCCAACTCTAGATTCGCTAACTTTCAACAATATAGATGGAGCTATCATTTCAGGTAGTGCATATAAAGGAAGTAAAGTTGATATCTACAATAAAAATGGTGATTGGCTTGCAAGTACCATAACTAATGACGAAGGTAAATTTACTTTACAAGACCTTTCTATTAGTACTAATCAAGAAGTTTATGCTGTCGCTACTTATAATGGCTACAGCAGTGAATATTCGTCAATTGGTCTAGTTACTGAAGTTCCTGCTATTCATATTACAAGAATTAGTCCAGAAGGTGTGATCACTGGTTATGCGACTGAAGGTAGTCATTTTATTGTAAAAGATCAGAATGGAAATATTCTGCAAGAGTTTAACTCCATTGCATTTGAGGGTTCAGGTATTACGCCTTTTAGTGTAATGGCATTAGGTGAAGTCAGACCATTTACTTTGTCTCTCGACCAACCTTTGGAGGAAGGCACTCAAATTATTATTTCTACAGATAAAGATAATATTTCAGGCCATCCACAATATATTACCGCGGACTATACTCCAGCAGTATTTTTAGAAACTCCACAATTTGATATTAGTGGTGAAACTTTATCAGTACATGTTAATGAACCTAACAGCTTTATTCGTGCATTTTCTGGAGAAGGTAATTTAATTGCTACAGGTTTTACCGATGAGCAAGGCTTTGCAAGTTTACAAGTGTTCCAATTTTTAAAAGAAGGCGAAACGGTTACTGTACAAGTAGTAGATAAAAATCAAAATACGAGTGAAACCCTAATCGAGGTTCCAAACTTTGCTTATATTCCACATGTTGAACGTATTACACAAGAAGGCTTAATTTCTGGAGTTGCTGAAGATAATAGCACAGTAATCGTGTGTGATGCCGAGGGAAATGAATTAGGAAAAGTTACAGTAGGTGATGACAATAGTTGGAATGAATTTAGTCATTTTAGTTTGAGTGTAAACCGACCTTTAATTGATGGAGAGCAAATTTCCGTTCAAATTATTGATAATAAAGGGTTGATGAGTCCTGAGCAGAATATCATTGTAGATCTAACTCCTCCACCTGTACCAACAGATTTAAATTTCAATGATGCTGGCGATTTAGTTTATGGTCATGCAGAACCTTTCTCTGAAATTTTAGTTAAAGATGGGCAAGGAAACATTCTTAATAAATGGTTCTGGAATAACTGGACCGACGAGAGTGGAAGTTTCTCGATAGAATTAGGTATGTTTTTAACCAATGCTGAAACAGTTTATGTCACGGCTACCGATGTAAATGGAAATGTAAGTTTAGCAGCTCAGATACAGGCACCTAACTATGCTTTTGCCCCCCATGTAGATAGCTTTACTTCTGACGGAGTGATAAGTGGGCAAGCTGAAAATAATAGTACTCTCATTGTTAAAGATGCCAAAGGTGAAGTCGTAGCTGAAATTAAAGTCGGTGAAGATAACGGTTGGAATGGATCAAGTTACTTTAAGCTCCAGCTTGACCGTCCTCTTGTTGAGGGTGAGTAGTTTTTCTTATCAATTAAGGATGCTCGTGGGCAAGTAAGCACCGATACTGTAATTACCGCTGATACGGTTGCTCCTACACCAGCCAGTAATTTAGTTTTCTCAGAAGATGGTTCATATCTTACGGGTGTAGCAGAACTGAATACTACGATTCAGGTTTTTGATCATAATGGTCAACTCGTGAATATATGGAATAACACCATAAACTCGGACGGTACATTTACTATTTTCTTAGGTAGCAACAATTTACATGGAGAGGCATTCACGGTCACCGTTAAAGACCAAGCCGGAAATGTGAGTGAAGCTGTTTCAATAAATGCTCCACTTGATGATATTGCACCGGATCCAATTAAAAATATTTTACTTGATACAAACGGTCAAAACTTTACAGCACAAGCAGAAGCAAATAGTCAGATCGAAGTTTTTGATTCATTAGGTAATCAGACGGGGTGGGGCTCTACAGATAGTGCTGGTAATGTCTCAGGCTTTTTCAATCAAATCTATTTACATGGTGAAGAGCTTACTTTTGTTGTTATAGATCGAGTTGGTAATCGCAGTATCGAATTTAAGCAAAATGCTTTAATTGATACCATTGCACCAAATCCGATTGAAAATATCATCTTCAATGAAGATGGCCAAAGCTTTACAGCCCAGGCAGAAGCGGGAAGCTCTATTGATGTATTAGATCAGGATGGAAATAAGATTACTACTAGTTATACAGATAGCTTAGGTAATGTATTTGGTTATTTCCCGCAAGTTTACTTACACGGTGAGGAACTTACTTTTGTCGTGATAGATCGAGCGGGTAACCGCAGTGCAGAGGTCAAGCAGAGTGCTTTGAATGACGATGCCGCGCCAAATCCGATTGAAAATATTGTATTAGATATCAATGGTCAGAACTTTACCGCTCAGGCAGAAGAAAATAGCCAAATTGAAATTAAAAATACCAATGGTGACGTCATCGGGTATGGTTCAACCGATAGCATGGGCAATGTTTCAGGATCTTTTTATCAAGTATATTTACATGGCGAAGAGCTTACTTTTGTTGTCGTTGACCGAGCGGGTAACCGTAGTATAGAAGTTAAGCAGAATGCCTTGATTGATGATATTGCGCCAAATCCGATTGAAAATATTGTATTCGACTCAAACGGACAGAACTTTACGGCGCAAGCAGAAGCAAACACTCAAATTGAAGTCAAAAATGCTGCGGGTGAGGTCGTAGGTTCAGGTTATGTAGATGGCGCTGGTAATGTGTCAGGTTATTTATATCAAGTCTATTTACATGGAGAAGAACTCACTTTTGTCGTCGTTGACCGAGCGGGTAACCGTAGTGCAGAGATCAAGCAAAACGCTTTAACTGATGATATTGCACCAAATCCAATTGAAAATATTGTACTTGATGCGAACGGACAGAACTTTACAGCTCAGGCAGAAGCAAACACTCAAATTGAAGTCAAAAATGCTGCTGGTGAAGTCATAGGATCTGGTTCAACCGATAGCATGGGGAATGTTTCAGGTTACTTATATCAAGTCTATTTACATGGAGAAGAACTCACTTTTGTTGTAGTTGACAAAGCGGGGAACCGCAGTACAGAGGTCAAGCAGAATGCCTTGATTGATGATATTGCTCCGAACGCGATTGAAAACATTATCTTTAATGAAAATGGTCAAAACTTTACAGCGCAAGCAGAAGCAAATAGCAAAGTTGAAGTTAAAAATGCTGTGGGTGAGGTTGTAGGTACTGGTTATGTAGATAGTGCTGGTAACGTCTCGGGTTACTTGAATCAAGTTTATTTAAAAGGTGAGGAACTCACTTTTGTTGTGATTGATCAAGCCGGTAATCGCAGCGTTGAAGTAAAACAAACAGCCTTTCTCGATAATACGGCACCAGAAAATGCGACTAATTTAGTATTTAGCGAAGATGGTTCATATCTAACTGGTATGGCTGAGCCAAATGCTACGATTCAAATATTTGATCAGAATGGTCAATTATTAAATCTTTGGAATAATAATGTTAATTGGGATGGAACATTTAGCGTCTCATTAGATACTAATTACTTGCATGGCGAAGAATTTAAGGTGGTTGTAGTAGATCGGGCTGGTAATTTGAGTAGCGCGGTTACTGTAAAAGCGCCACTTGATGATACTGCTCCCGCGGCTGCGAGTAATCTCACGTTCAGTGAAGATGGTTCATCCCTTTCTGGTGTAGCTGAGCCAAATACTTCCATTCAGATTTTTGATCAAAATGGTCAGCAAGTGAATACCTGGAATCAGAGTGTAAACGCTGATGGTACATTCAACATTTCTCTAGGTAACTACAATTTACATGGTGAAGAATTTACAGTCATTGTTAAAGACCGAGCTGGAAATGTGAGTGAAGCTGTTTCGGTAAAGGCTCTACTTGATGATATTGCGCCAAATCCGATTAAAAATATTGTACTTGATCCGAACGGTCAAAACTTTATAGCGCAGGCAGAAGCACATAGTAATATAGAAGTCAGAAATGATGAGGGTGTGTTAATAGGGCTTGGTTCTGCAGATAACGAAGGTAATGTGACAGGTTACTTCTATCAAGTCTATTTACATGGAGAAGAATTAACTTTCGTTGTCATAGATCGAGTAGGTAACCGCAGTGTTGAACTTAAGTTAAATGCTTTGATGGATACCATTGCACCAAATCCGATTGAAAATATTATCTTTAATGAAAATGGGCAAAATTTTACGGCACAAGCAGAAGCAAATAGTTTTATTAGTGTCAAAAATGCTGCGGGTGAGTTTGTTGGTTATGGTTATGTCGATAGCACTGGTAATGTGACAGGCTCTTTCAATCAGGTTTATTTAAAAGGTGAGGAACTCACTTTTACTGTTATAGATAAAGCAGGTAATCAAAGTATTGAATTTAAGCAAAATGCTTTAACTGATGATATTGCACCAAATCCGATTGAAAACATCGTCTTAAATGAAAATGGTCAAAACTTTACAGCGCAAGCGGAAGCAGATAGTCGAATCGAAGTTAAAAATGCTGTTGGTGAGGTTGTAGGATCTGGTTCAACCGATAGCATGGGTAATGTTTCTGGTTACTTATATCAGGTCTATTTACATGGCGAAGATCTCACTTTTGTTGTAGTTGATCGAGCGGGTAACCGCAGTACAGAGCTCAAACAGAATGCTTTGATTGATGATATCGCACCAAATCCGATTGAAAATATTGTGCTCGACTCAAACGGTCAAAACTTTACAGCGCAAGCAGAAGCAAATACTCGGATTGAAGTCAAAAATGCTGCGGGTGAGGTTGTAGGTTTTGGTTATGTAGATGGTGCTGGTAATGTGTCAGGTTATTTTAATCAAGTCTATTTACATGGAGAAGAGCTTACTTTTGTTGTAATTGATCAAGCAAGTAACCGAAGTGTTGAGGTTAAACAAAATGCTTTAATTGATGATGTTGCACCACCAGCTGCTTCAAATATTACATTAACCTCCGACGGATTGCTTTTTGGTGAGGCTGAGCCAAATGCAACGATTGAAATTATTGATCAATATGGTGCAGTTATTACAACAACTTATGTTTGGTACGATGGCACATTTAATCAATGGATTAATCTGAGTCAATACCAGACACAAAATTTGAGTATTGTTGTTAAAGATATTGCTGGTAACCGAAGCGAAGTTGCTCATCAGTTAGTACCTGTATTTTCGAATTCACCAATTACTGCAACAGAGCTAAAACTGGATGTAGATGGTCATATTCTGACAGGAAAGGCAACAGTAGGAATGTCGGTTGTTGTTACATCTACTGATGGTCAGACAATTAACGGAGGGCGGAATAATGCTGTGAATGAAGATGGTAGTTTTGCTATTCAGTTAAATGACTATTATGTACAAGGACAGACATTACAAGTTCGAGTTTATGACCAGAATACGAATCAATATAGCCTAATCTCTGAAATTATTGCGCCATTAGACAATATTGCTCCAGTGATTAATGAGGTAGCGATTAGTAACGACGGTCATGAGATAACTGGACATGCTGATTCAAAAGTAATTATTAAAGTAATAGATGCGGATGGAGATTTACGAGCAGAATTTCAAATGGAGGAAGCTGGATATTTCAATGTTGGTATGTATCCACCTGTATTACGTGGAGAGCAATTATTTATCACGGCAACGGATTTAGCTAAAAATATAAGTACGCCATTTAATTTTACTTTTAATGCAGATACTAATGCACCTCCATCAGCAGATCATGTTGTTTTATCTGAAAATGGTTTCTTCATTGAGGGAACTGCTACACCAAATAGTGAGATGCATATTTTTGATGTGTATAGTAATTATATTGGTGGTGGTTCTGTAGATGAAACAGGGCATTTTAATATCCAGTTATACTCACCTCAGGTGAATGGACAAACTTTACGTGTTGTTGTGGAACATAATGGGTATCAAAGCGTTTATACAGAAATTAAGGCACCGATAGACATCGTTGCGCCAAATGCAGCAACAAAACTTGTATTGGAAGAAGGAAATATACTTTCTGGGGAGGCTGAAGCATATTCAACTGTTAATATTTTCGATGCTAATAATAATTTAGTTGGTCAGACTACTGTGGGAAGTAGTGGTACTTTCTGGGTGCAATTATGGTCACAATATTGGCATGGTGAAACATTGACAGTAAAAGTAGTTGATGCCAATCAAAATATAAGTGTGGGCTCAACGATTGTTGCTACGAATGATACAACAGTACCGAATGTAGCCACACAACTTGCCATAAATGGATTGGGAGAGCTCACGGGACATGCAGAAAGTAGAGCTATCCTTGAAGTTATATATCATTTTGCTGATCAAGAATCTTCTGTAACTTCCGTAATAAGTACGACGGTTATGGTTGATGGAACTTTCTCTGTTTATATGTATGAGAATGCAACATCATTTGATCTTACTGTTATTGATCGTGCTGGAAATCGTAGTGAAACTATCAATAAAGCAATTAGTGATTTAACTACAATCACTGTTGATCAGTTTAAAGGTGATTCTGCTGATAATACTTATATAGTTGATCATATAATTGATTTTGTTCAAGAATATATCGTTGAGCCGTATGCAATATATAAAGACGTCTGGATTGATGATAGCTATACATATCCAGAATGGGTTACTGAAGGTCATTACGAACAGATATGGTTTGTTGATGGTTATTATGATTCCCAATTGGTCACAAGTGGTTATTCAACTGTACAAAATGTTTATCAAAATCAGAATGGTATAACTTATATTGATAATGGCATGGCAGATAGCGATTATAGTCGATATGAACAACAATATTATGATTTTGCGAATGGACAATGGCAAGAAGGTTATGAATTGACCTATATACGTTCAGAAGAAGGCTGGGTTGATACTAGTCATTATGAAGACGTTTATGTTGATACAAGTCATTATGAAGATGTTTGGGTAGATACTAGCCACTATCAAGATGTTTTGGTAGAAAGCGGTTATTGGGAGAACCAACTTGTTGAATCAGGCTATCGAGATGTTGATTTTGGTGGACACGATAAAATAATTAGCTCTGTGAGTTATAGTCTGGTTGGATATTCTGATTGGTCGACAGATCTAGAAAGTGGTCGTTATGTTGAAGACTTGGAGTTGGTTGGTTCTGCTCATCTAAATGCAACAGGCAATGCTTTAGATAATCTTTTAACAGGTAACTCTGGTAATAACGTTTTGAATGGGCGTGAAGGTAACGATACCTATATGACTAATGAAGGTATTGATTCCATACTGTTCCAATTGCTAAATAGCCAAGATGCGACTGGTGGGAATGGACATGATACGGTGTTAGATTTTACTTTAGGTGATGTAAGAACTGATACTCAAGCAGACAAAATCGATTTAAGTGAACTATTAATTGACTATACTAAAGACGTGAGCACATTAGCGAAATTTATTACTGTAGAGCAAGATGCTGGAAACACGACTATTAGTCTTGACCGAGATGGTGAAGGTACAATGTTTAGTAGTGTTTCATTGATAACTTTAAATCAGGTAAATACAACATTAGATGAATTGTTAAATAACCAACAACTCTTTGTTTAACATTAATATTTATCTTTATAAAAGAGGCTATGAAAATAGCCTCTTTTATTTTGTGCTTTAAATTTAATAAAAACTCTTCACAACTTGTTAAAAAATGACCAAAAAAGATAAGTTTTTTTTCATTTTCCCCTTGAAGCCTTTTTTTTCATCCCCACAAAAGTGACATCTAAATATTTTGTTATTGCTCTGGATTAAAGCAATAACGATTAATCAAAAAGACTTAGTCTGATGGAGTTAATTATGAGCAACATTCGTCCATTACATGATCGCGTTGTAATTCGTCGCGTAGAAGAAGAAACCAAAACTGCTGGTGGTATTTTACTTCCAGGTTCTGCTGCTGAAAAACCATCTCAAGGTGAAGTAATTGCAGTAGGTAATGGTCAAATCACTGAGAATGGCGTACGTGCTTTGGATGTTAAAGTTGGTGACAAAGTATTGTTTGGTACTTATGCAGGTACAACAGTGAAAGTAAGTGGTGAAGAACTCTTAATCATGAAAGAGTCAGACATTTTAGCTGTGTTGGAAGGCTAATCAATCCATAACTCAATTCATTATCAGATTCAGTATTTAAAAAGATTCGGAGTTTAATATGTCAGCTAAAGACGTAAAATTTGGTGATTCAGCTCGCTCAAAAATGATTGCAGGCGTAAACGTACTTGCAGATGCGGTTAAAGTGACTTTAGGCCCTAAAGGTCGTAACGTTGTTATTGATCGTTCTTTCGGTGCTCCGCACATCACTAAAGACGGTGTAACTGTTGCTAAAGAAATTTCATTAAAAGACAAGTTTGAGAACATGGGTGCTCAACTTGTTCGTGAAGTTTCAAGCAAAACTAACGACATCGCTGGTGACGGTACGACAACTGCAACTGTACTTGCTCAAGCAATTTTAAATGAAGGGATCAAATCTGTAACTGCAGGTATGAACCCAATGGATTTAAAACGTGGTATCGATATCGCAGTAAAAACTGTAGTTGAAAATATCCGTTCAAATGCAAAACCAGCTGACGATTTCAAAGCGATCGAGCAAGTAGGTTCTATCTCTGCTAACTCTGATACTACTGTTGGTAAACTTATCGCTCAAGCGATGGAAAAAGTAGGTAAAGAAGGCGTAATTACTGTAGAAGAAGGTTCTGGCTTTGAAGACGCGTTAGACGTTGTAGAAGGTATGCAGTTTGACCGTGGTTATATCTCTCCATACTTCGCAAACAAGCAAGATACTTTAACTGCTGAACTTGAAAACCCATTCATCCTTCTTGTTGACAAGAAAATCAGCAACATCCGTGAATTGATTTCTGTTTTAGAAGCAGTTGCAAAAACTGGTAAACCACTTCTTATCATCGCTGAAGATGTTGAAGGTGAAGCGCTTGCTACGCTTGTTGTAAACAACATGCGCGGTATTATTAAAGTGTGTGCTGTTAAAGCTCCTGGTTTCGGTGACCGCCGTAAAGCAATGCTTCAAGATATTGCAATCTTGACTGGTGCAACTGTTATTTCTGAAGAAGTTGGTATGTCTTTAGAGCAAGCAACTCTTCAAGATTTAGGTACTGCGCACAAGATCACTGTGTCTAAAGAAAACACTGTTATTGTTGATGGTGCTGGTGATGCTGCTGGTATTGCTGAGCGTGTTCAACAAATCCGTGCTCAAATTGAAGAATCTACTTCAGAATATGACCGTGAAAAATTACAAGAACGCGTTGCTAAATTAGCAGGCGGTGTTGCTGTAATTAAAATCGGTGCAGCAACTGAAGTTGAAATGAAAGAGAAGAAAGACCGTGTAGACGATGCGCTTCATGCAACTCGTGCAGCAGTTGAAGAAGGTGTTGTTGCTGGTGGTGGTGTTGCTCTAGTACGTGCGGTAAATGCATTAGATGGCTTAAAAGGCGCTAATGAAGACCAAACAGCAGGTATCAACATTTTACGTCGTGCGATCGAAGCTCCACTTCGTCAAATCGTTGCAAACGCTGGTGATGAGCCATCTGTAGTGATCAATGCAGTTAAAGGTGGTGAAGGTAACTTTGGTTACAACGCTGCAACTGGTGAATATGGCGATATGTTAGAAATGGGTATTCTTGACCCAGCTAAAGTAACTCGTTCTGCACTAGAGCATGCTGCTTCTGTTGCTGGCTTAATGTTAACTACAGAATGTATGATTACTGACATTCCTGAAGATAAACCAGCTGTTCCAGATATGGGCGGTATGGGTGGTATGGGCGGCATGATGTAATATCGCATCAACGCTTTAACCAAAAAAATCCCTGCTTATGCAGGGATTTTTTTTATTTTTCACATAATTTTAAGAAATAATTAAGTTCACTTGCTTATATTAAAAAACAGGAACAGCAGCTAGAAGTTCCTCTTTTGTTACAACCATGCTTATTTACTTGTAGGCATGGTTTTTTTTAGCCTAATAAAATAATTAACCAAGTAATAGCGATGATAGAGAGTGCAACAAACTGAGCCGCACTTCCCATATCTTTTGCATTTTTAGAAAGTTGATGTTTCTCAAGAGAAACACGATCAACCACTGCCTCAATAGCCGAGTTGAATAGTTCCACGATCATTGCAAAAAGACATACAATAATCAGTAATATATGTTCGCTACGGCTCACATCAAGAAAAAAACTAACTGGAATCAAAATAATATTAATCAAAACAATTTGGCGAAAAGCGGCCTCATTTTTATAGGCTGCTTTAAATCCCGAAATGGAGTAGCCCGCAGCATTGAGTATGCGTTTCAGACCACTTTTACCCTTATAAGGAGAATAGCTATTCATTTACTTATATTTCTGACACTTTTCATGCATTATATAATTTGGGTCTTAAAAAATTATTAAATCTTTTTTAAAGATTTCGACTTTATAACTTGATAGAGAAGAAGAGATGAAAAAATTATGTGTCGCTTTGGGCCTTGCAATTGGAAGCATACATGCAAGTTATGCTGAGCCAAGTACAACCACACAAGTACCAGGATATTATCACCATCAATTTGGTAATTACCGTGTAACTTCTTTGCTTGATGGTACGATTTACTTAAACACTGATTTATTTAAAAATTTAAATCAGGCGCAAAAAACTAAAATTTTAACTAAATATGCTGCTGTTAATGAGAAAGGAATTCAGACCTCGGTAAATGCATTTTTAGTTGATGACGGCAAAAGCTTAACACTTGTAGACAGTGGGGCAGCAAGTTGTTTTGGCCCGCAACTTGGTTCGATTGCAAAAAATATTGAATTGGCAGGTTATAAACTTGCTGATGTAAAAACTGTTTTACTTACTCATTTACACCCAGACCATGTGTGCGGTATTGCTCAAAATGGAAAAGCTGTATTTCCTAATGCAACTGTATACGCACATGAGCGTGAAGCTGATTACTGGTTAAATCCAGCTTCTGAAAAAACAGTATCAGCAGACAAAAAAGAAAGTTACTTGAGTACTGTTAAAAACGTAAAAACTGCTCTTGCTCCATATCAAGCAAAAAAAGCATTTAAGACATTTAAAGATGGCGATGTTATTCAAGGTTTTGAAGTAATCGATACTCGTGGTCATACACCAGGTCATCATAGCTTCCGCTTAAAAAGTAATGATCAGCAAATCATTTTTGTTGGAGACATCGTACACTCGCATTCTTTGCAGTTTGATGCTCCAAAAACTGGGGTAGATTTTGATGTGAATTCTGAGCAGGCAATTAATACCCGTCTCAAAATGTTTGCAGAAATTTCAAATAAGCAACAATGGGTTGCCGCACCACATTTACCATTCCCGGGTATTGGTCATGTTTATAAAGTAAATGCTGAGCAATATCAGTGGATCCCACTTTATTTTGATAATGTTGTAGAGAAATAAAAAAAACAGGGCATTTATTGCCCTGTTTTTTTATTAAAAACTTTATTTATTTTGCAGTTTTTTCATAATTAATAACGGCTTCACGGCCAAGTGCCGGGTCATCTGTAAAGACTCCATCAACACCAGCTTTAAAATAGGCTTCAAACTCTTTTAAAGCACCAGATGGACAGCGCTCTGCTGGTTTATCTTGACTGCACTTTAAAGGCGTTGGTAAATAATTATTTTCTGGGCGGAAAGTATAGGGGTGTACTTTCAAGCCAGTTGTATGTGCATCAGTAATAAACGAAGTCGTTTGAACTGAGCCATTGTCATTAAAGTTAAGAATATAGCCTTTGCTTGGCCCTACACCATTTGCATATTTAGCTACGTCTTTTAAGCCTTGTGCTGTGGCTAAATCGGCATAAGTTTTAGTTTCGCCAGATTCAACGAAGTCGGCTGGTTGAGAGGTTTTAGCATCATATAATTGAATGATTTGTGCATGTTTAATCGTTTTATGAAGGTCGAGCTGATCTTTTAAATATTTTAAATTACTCACTTCAAAAGACTGTAAATAGACTGGTGCAATATCGCGTGTATATTCGTATTTAGCTAAGGTTTTAAGAAGGGTATCTTCCATTGCCAGTTTCTGATTTTTAAAGTAAGTCGGATGTTTGGTTTCAATATATAAACCAATAATTTTTCCCGTTTTCTTATAATTTGCTTCAGCCAGTTCAATCACTTGCTCTAGAGTCGGGACAGGGTAGAGGTCATTATAGGCTGTGTTTGCTGGTCGGAACTCTGGAATACGTTCACGCGCTTTAAGCTGCTGTAATTCACTTAAAGTGAAGTCTTCTGTAAACCAGCCTGTTAAGTCTTTACCATCAATATTTTTTGTTGTTTTACGGTCTGCAAACTGAGTTAAAGTGCTTACATTAGTTGTTCCACCAATCTCATTTTCATGACGAGTAACCAATACGCCATCTTTTGTAGAGACTAAATCAGGTTCAATAAAATCTGCACCATCATCAATCGCTTTTTGATATGAAGCTAATGTGTGTTCAGGACGCAAAGCGCTCGCGCCGCGATGTCCTACCACTAAAATTTTAGGAAGTTGATATCCTGGTGTGGTTGGTGAGTTTTCAGTTTTATCGTCATCATTACAACCAACCAAGCTAATTAAACTTAAGCATAAAAGTGCTCTTTTAAACATAATTCTACTCATATTGTTTTAGTCGAAACGTATTTAGTCTGATGATTGAACTTGACGTGATCATGAAGAATTCATGAATTTTCAGTGACACTTGTTAAAACCTTGTTTATGGGTTTGTAGGAAATGCCAGTTCTTGCTTTGTTTTTGTTCTAATTGCATTTATTGTGTTAATTCTACTTGTCTTTTTTATATCGCTCGTTGATGATCAAGAGGGCAAATTTGGTATTGCCATCTGTTAATTGACGACCTAATTCTGAGCAGCCATGCTATCTAAATTTTTTATTCAGCGTCCCATTTTTGCCAGTGTACTCGCAATTATTGTTATGGCATTTGGTATTTTCTCGGTGCTGAATTTACCCGTAGAGCGCTATCCTGATATTGCCCCTCCTAAAATTACAGTCTCGGCAAGTTATAGTGGTGCGGATGCACAAACGGTTGAGCAAAGTGTTACTCAGATTTTAGAACAACAAATACAAGGTATTGATAATTTACTTTATTTCAGCTCTACCAGTGATTCATCAGGACGTAGCCGAATTACCATTAGTTTTGATAATGGAACAAATCCAGATACAGCACAGGTCCAAGTACAAAATAGTATTAGTGGCGTCATAAGACGTTTACCCGATGAAGTACAACGCCAAGGGGTGACGGTGAGTAAGTCACTCGGTGATACTTTTATGGTGGTAGGCTTATATGACTCAACCGGTAAATCGGGCAATATTGAGCTATCGGACTATTTAACGACGCATGTGGTAGATAACCTAAACCGTATTGAAGGGGTGGGTGAGTCTGATGTTTTCGGTTCGCAATATGCGATGCGAATCTGGCTAAATCCAGAGAAATTAAAACAATATAATTTAATGCCAAGTGATGTAGCGAATGCAATCACTGCTCAAAATACACAAGTTGCCGCAGGTGCAATTGGTGATTTACCTGTCATTGATGGACAATATTTAAATACGAAAGTCACCGCAGGGTCTCGACTAAAAACAGTCGAAGATTTTAAAAATATTGTAGTGAAAGCAAATCAAACAGCGAGTTATGTCTATTTAAAGGATATTGCTAGAGTCGAGTTGGGTGCAGAAAATTATCAGTCTTTTAACACCATTAATGGTTATCCAGCCGCTGGTTTAGGTATTTCTTTATCTTCGGGCGCAAATGCGATTCAGACCTCGAAACTCATCCATCAAACTCTAGATCAGCTTACAACTAAGCTACCTGCTGGCTATAAAATTGTTTATCCACGAGATAATACGCCCTTTGTTCAAGAGTCAATTAAGGAAGTTGTAAAGACGCTTATTGAAGCCATTATTTTAGTTATTTTGGTGATGTTCCTGTTCTTGCAAAGCTGGCGCGCGACCCTCATTCCGAGTATTACCGTTCCTGTTGTTATTTTAGGAACTTTTGCTGTTTTATATGTACTCGGTTTTAGTATTAACACCTTAACGCTGTTTGCATTGGTGCTCGCGATTGGTTTGCTAGTAGATGACGCGATTGTGGTCGTTGAGAATGTTGAACGGCTCATGCATGAACAGCATTTAACACCGAAAGAAGCAGCCATTGAGTCGATGGGAGAAATTAGTGGTGCCTTAGTCGGAATTACATTGGTTTTAACTGCTGTTTTTATTCCAATGTCGTTTTTAGGTGGCTCAATTGGCGTGATTTACCGTCAGTTTTCCATTACTTTAGTTGCCGCTATGGCGTTATCACTCGTGGTAGCATTAGTATTAACACCCGCTTTATGTGCTTTAATTTTAAAACCCAATCCAGAGCCTATGCGCTGGGCGGTTTGGTTTAACAGAAAAATTGATCAACTTAAAAATCAATATATCAAGATTGTCCAAACAAGCATTCGCTACAGTAAATCGGTTGTGGTCATTTTTGTGGCTTTGATTGCAGTTTTTGCACTGTTCTATAGTGGTTTAAAAAGTGGATTTATTCCTAAAGAAGACCAAGGCATTTTAAGTGTTCAAATTAAGCTTGTTGATAGTGCTCCAATATCGCAAAGTCAGAAAATTGGAGAACAAGTCCGCCAATATTTCTTAACTCAAGAAGATAAGAATGTGGATTTGGTTTTAATCCGCTATGGTCGAAATTATTCTGGTACAGGCCAGAACTTGGCTCAAGGATTTATTGCCTTAAAACCTTGGGATGTGCGTACTGGAAAAGAAAATTCAGCTGACGCTATACAAAAGCGTGCGATGAAATATTTTAGTCAATTCAATAATGCACAAATTAATGTGACATTACCTGCTTCAGTCAATGGTTTGGGTCAAACAGATGGTCTAGATTTATGGATTCAAGATTTAAATGGCCAAGGGCAAGATTTTCTAGATAATACCTTCCGCCAGTTGCAAACGCAGAGTAAAAGCTATTCAAGTTTTGAAAACTTTGATAAGCAATCTACTAACAGTAAAGCAAACCTCAATATCAAAATTGATCAGAAACAAGCATTAGCAAATGGATTAGAACTACCCGCGATTAACAACACCTTGTCGAGTGCATGGGGTGGAACGTATGTAAATGACTTTATTGACCGTGGTCGTATCAAGCGCGTTATGATTCAAGGTGATGCCCAGTTCAGATCAAAACCGGAAGATTTATATAATTGGTCTGTACGTAATAACCAAAATGAGATGGTGCCTTTTAGTTCATTTGCTAACTTTAGTTGGGGCGGTGCTCCTGAAATTGTAAAACGTTATATGGGTTATAGTGCCTTGCAGTTACAAGCCGATGTTGCGAGTGGTAGCAGCTCGGGGCAGGCCATGAAAGATGTTGAACAACTTGTAAATCAGCAAAAGGATGTTGGTTTGGCGTGGACAGGCTTATCTTTTGAAGAGCAGAAGTCGACAAATCAGGCCGTCTGGTTATATTTAATCTCGGCAGGCTTTATCTTCTTATGTTTAGCCGCACTCTATGAAAGCTTAAGCATTCCTGCCGCCGTGATGACCTCTATTCCGCTAGGTGTGGGAGGAAGTGTCATTTTCTCTTATATTTTTGGACTGCCCAATGATGTGTATTTCCAAATTGCGCTGCTAACCACGATTGGTTTGTCATGTAAAAACGCAATTTTAATTGTTGAGTTTGCAGCATTGGCTCAAGAAAAAGGTAAGACTGCAATTCAAGCAGCTCTAGAAGGCGCAAGCTTACGTTTAAGACCGATTTTAATGACTTCTTTGGCCTTTGGTGCAGGTGTAATTCCTTTGGTCTTTGCACAAGGCGCAGGGGCTGTAAGCCGTCAAGAAATCGGTATTAGTATTTTAGGTGGCGTTATGTTTGGTACAGTACTGGTTCTGTTCTTTATTCCAGTCATGTACGTGTTATTGCGTTCATTGTTTAGATCGAAAGCTGCTCGTTAAGTAAATAATTTAAAAAGAGGTATTAAATCAAGTATATTAAGATTAACTTATCTTCATATATTTGATTTAGATGCCTCAAGAAAAAAAATTAACAGAGCAACAGGTCATCGCACTAGAACGAGATCTGGCCAAGTTCGCGACCATGATGGACAGCGCGGTTCGCATTCCTTTTACAAAGCAGGGTATCGGTGCCGATGCTGCACTGAGTACTATCCCGGTTGCAGGTGATGTTGCTGGTTTCGCATTGACCTGTTATGCCATCTATAAAGCTAAACAAATTGGTGTACCTCAGCATAAGTTGACTCCAGTCATCAAACTCGCTGTTGTTGATGCTGTAGTCGGATTTGTTCCTGTGGCTGGAACTATTTTCGATATTTTTATACGACCGAGTCGAAAAGCATTAGATGTGGTTCATACGCATATACGCGAAGAATATAAGATCCAAAGTGATATTCATGTCGTTCATCCATATTTACATGAAAAACTCGAAAAGAAGCAGCAGCATTCAGCTTTCTGGCGTAATCCTGTGGTGAGTTGGTTATGGTTACATATACCCGATTTAGTAGGTGTGCTTGTACTGCTTTTACTTGGCTTGGCTGTTTGGTGGGGGGTAAGCTATCTTTGGAGTCTCTATCAAACAATGTAATAAAAAATAAAGCCTCCATTTGGAGGCTTTATTTTTACATTAAACGTTTTATGGGCAATCTAATTGATGTAAAGCTGCCACACGTTGTTCAATTGTTGGGTGGGTTTGGAACAAAGCAGCTAAGCTGAAACCTTGTTCTTTACCTTCCGCAATTGCGAAGGCTTTCATTTCTTTTGGCATTTGATCTGGCATTTCAGTCTCAGCTTGTAGACGTAATAATGCAGAAATCATTGCTTGTTTACCTGCTAAACGTGCACCTGCTTCATCAGCACGGTATTCACGATAACGAGAGAACCACATCACAATGGCAGAAGCGAGAATACCAAAGACAATATCCAATACCATGGTAATAATGAAGTAACCCATACCAGGGGCTTCATCGTCTTGACGACCAAAGACATTACGGTCGATAAAGTCACCAACGACACGCGCAAAGAACATAACAAAGGCGTTCACAACACCTTGGATGAGCGCTAGAGTAACCATGTCACCATTCGCAACGTGACCAATCTCGTGCGCAAGCACAGCACGTAGCTCATCTTTGTTCATACGCTCAAGTAGACCAGATGAAACGGCAACTAAGGCATCATTTTTGTTCCAGCCTGTTGCAAAGGCATTGGATTGATATGATGGAAAAATACCAACCTCTGGCATGTTAATGCCAGCACGTTGAGAAAGTTCAGCGACTGTTTGCAATAACCAGCTTTCAGCTTGGTTACGAGGAGCATTCGGGTCGATCAGTTCTGTACCGGTCGTTTTCTTAGCCATCCATTTTGACATGAATAGCGAGATTAAAGATCCCACCATACCAAACACAAAACAGATCACTAGAAGGTTGCCTAGATTCAAGCCACCCGCGCCATGGTAACTACCGACACCGAAGAGTGACAAAATAATGCCAGCTACAACCAGTACCGCGAGGTTGGTAAGCAAAAACAAACCAATCCGCATCATTGAGAAAATCCTCTTATAAATAAAATGTTATCTGATTTACAAATTCTAAATCATGCAGCTAATATGCGGGGCTTAGGGGAAAAATTCAAGAAAAAAATAAGGAATTGATACATTCTTTCATTTAGCAGAATGTGCCTAAATTTAAAGAATAATTGGCTAAGTTCGTCAAAATGGTAAAGATCAGGTAATAGATCATTACAATTTAAAACATCTCAACTTACTTAAAATAGAACCGTGAGCCACAGTTCTTCTTCATTGTTTATTCAATTCGTATATGGGCAATTGCGGTGGCATTATTGGTGACATAAGTGCCTGTCGGTGCATCTGTATAACTACCGTCAGATAATGTCACGATTTGACGAGAAGAGGAATATTTCGGTGATTGAGTCGTGATTTGAGCTGTTGTGTTTTCTACCAAATTAGAAGAATGAGAAACAGTTTGCGCTGAAGTATTCGTAAAAGATGAAAAACCTGAACCAGATGCATATAAGTTTTGATATCGGCTTGTCACACGGCGCACATAATCTTGTGTTTCACGAAAAGGGGGAATACCGCCGTATTTGTCGACATTACCTTCACCAGCATTGTAAGCCGCAAGCGCCATTTGCGTATTGCCATTAAAACGCTTGAGTAACCAGCTTAAATATTTTGCACCGGCAAAAATATTTTGTTGCGGGTCATACGCGTTAGATACATTAAAACGACGGGCCGTCGCAGGCATAAGCTGCATTAAGCCTTGAGCACCTACTGGCGAACGAGCTTTTACATTAAATCCAGACTCGGTGTGCATAACGGCTTTAATTAAACCTTCGGATACACCATGTTGCTGTGCAGCTTGTCTAATAATATGGTCGAAAGCATTTTTATTCTTGTTGTAACTTGGCAAAACAGAAGCTTCTGATGTTCCCCAGTTTGTATAACTGTGAATATTACTATCTGGATAATAGGTTACTTTTACTTTTTTAAGAGAGTGGTCATAGCTTTTTCGGTTGGTGAGCAATGTGCTACCGTTTTTATCTTGGTAAATATACATTTGACCTGCTGAACTCGAAGTTATGCCGACCATAAAAGTGGTCATCCCCAACGAACAAGAAATAAGAAATTGAACCGATTTTTTCATTTTATGTTATTCACAATTTTAAGGTACTCAAAACTTGCAAAAGAGTTTATCAAAAAATACTACTTAAAGAAGATTTGTGTAATTTTTTTTATTTCGACTCTTTCAAAAAATCAAGCTGATTTGTTCGAATGCTCATCAAAAAAAATTAAAATTTTTTTTTAAAATGATTCTATTGACTTGCATAACATGTTGATTATTAAAAGCAAAAAACATTGGTTAAAAAATGATCAATTTAAAGAAAACCCTTAACAGAAGGCCAAAACAGTTTGTCAAGTACGAAGAAATCCACAATTTTATCCACAGGTTTTGTGGAAAACTGTGGAAAAGTCCAAAAAGTAAGCATTTTGCACAAATTTTGAACGCTTGAGTCAAAATTAAAGCATGTGTTTTGCATCATGCACGAGCAATGTGACGACTTCAAGAATTGAAACTATTCTTTTGATGCGATTCTCTTCTGAATCATATAAAATTGCGCGGTATTTTTATTTATGGGTATACCTCGTCTATGTACGCGCCAGTTGAGTCCAATCAGGGATTTAATTTTAAGCCTGAACTTCCAACAAGCTCGGCCTATTACCGTTTGCTCAAGAAGCTTCGCCGTCAAGTTGGGCATGCTATTCGTGACTTCAATATGATTGAAGATGGCGATAAGGTCATGGTGTGTGTGTCTGGTGGTAAAGACAGTTATACCTTGCTCGATATTTTGTTGCAGTTTAAGCGTATCGCACCGATTAATTTTGATGTGGTTGCGGTTAACCTTGACCAAAAACAACCAGGCTTTCCGGAAGATGTTTTGCCTCGTTATATGGAAGAGAACAACATTCCATATTACATTTTAGAAAAAGACACCTATACCATTACTAAACGTTTAACGCCGGAAGGTAAAACTTACTGTGCAGTATGTTCACGTTTACGCCGTGGTTCTTTATATGGCTTTGCACAAGAGATTGGTGCAACTAAAGTTGCTTTAGGTCACCACCGTGATGACATCATTGCAACGTTCTTCTTGAATTTGTTCCATGGGGGTAGCTTAAAGGCGATGCCGCCAAAGCTTTTATCGTCAGATAAAAAGAACATTTTGATTCGTCCTTTGGCATATGTTGAAGAAAAAGACATTATTAAATATGCCGAGTTGCGTCAGTTCCCAATCATTCCATGTAATCTTTGTGGCTCGCAGGAAAACCTACAGCGTGCCATGCTTAATGAAATGCTACGTGAATGGGATAAACAATATCCGAAGCGCTTACACAGCATTTTCGGTGCGTTGCAGAACGTATCTCCATCTCAGTTAGCGGACCGTGAACTGTTCGATTTTGAAGCTCTAGACTCTCAGCGTGAGTTGGATATTAAAGATCCAGAAGAGCTTAAGAAACGTTTAGATGTAGTGAACTTAAGCTTTGCTGCTGAATAAACGCTAGCATAGAAAATGTTAAGGGCACTTTATAATCAAGTGCCTTTAATGTATCAAAATACTAAAAAATGAATGTTCCGTACAAAAAGTCATAGCCCAAAATTTAAATTACATGCTATAACAACCCACAAGCAGAATTGCTTCACATGATGTTGTCTGGATAGGCAACTAGAGAAATTGAACAAATAAATTTGAGGAAGAATCATGCCTGCATTTTTAACTGAAGATTGGTTTGCGACTGTCGAAAAATTAACTGCTGAAGCAGGTGATCTTAATTTGCCACCCGCTCTTGCGAATTTGGCAATTAATTTAGTAGTTACAGATGCTGCTGGAAATACCGAATTAGCTTTAGATGGGGGTAAAATCCAAAAAGGTTTGTCTTCAAATGCCAAAACAACTTTAAATATGGATGCTGAAACTTTACGTAAAGTATTCTTAGAGTTTGATATGGCTGCTGCTATGCAGGCATTCATGACTGGTAAAATTAAAGTTCAAGGCGATATGTCTCAATTGATGGCTCTACAAACAGCTAAGCCAAGCCAAGAACAAAAAGATTTGTTTAAGAAAGTTTTAGAGCATACTGCTTAAACTTAAAAGAATTCATATAAAAAGCTTACCCAAAGAGGTAAGCTTTTTATTTATACAAACAATGAATTTATCAACTTTTAAATAATAAAAATTAGATATTAATTCGTGTTTGCGCCGTTTTAATATGTTCAAGATAAGCACGGATACGAGTGACATATTGAACCGCTTGCTTATATCGACCATTCCGCGTTTTATTACTTTGCAAATAGTCATACAGATTGACCCATTTGTTTGGATCTTTCCCTTGAGATTGCAAGCGCTTTTGAATCTGACTTACCGCGCCCGGTCCCATGTTATAGGCCACAAGCGCATACCAGTTCCGATCAGGGAACGGAATATCATCAAATTCGGTTAGCATCAGATCGTAGTACTTCGCGCCGCCCTGAATACTTTGAGCAGGATCGCTACGATTACTTACACCCATTGCTCGAGCAGTGCTATTGGTTAGCATCATTAAGCCACGCACACCTGTGGGAGAAACAGATTCAGGCTTTAAATATGATTCTTGATAACCAATTGCAGCAAGTAAATGCCAATCTAGATCATACTTCGCTGCACTTTGCTTAAAGCTCGCTTTGTAAATCGGTAAACGTGTGCTTAAGTCACGTTGAATGGTTGACCATGCTTCTGGTTTAACCACATTGCGGTTATAAAAAGAAGCAAGCTGCTGAGTCACACCATTTTGCTTACTCTGGCATACAAAGCCGCTGGCGGTCTGTGTGAGTGGGTCATCAGCCTGTTTAAATACCCAACTTAACTCAGGATTTAAGCCATTTTTTTGCAAATTTGCTGTGTCACCACAACTTGCTGAAAACGACATTAAACCTTTGTTTTCGATTGTGCTTAAACCTGCTGTAGTCATTGCAAAGTTTGCTTTACCTTGCTGAACCCATCTAAGTGCAGTGGCATTGTCTGCCACGATTTTAAAGTCCAGCTTTACATTTAGGTTCTGTGCATAGTTACGTGCTAGATCATAACCAAAACCATGTAAAAACTGATCTTCTTTGAAAACGGTTGTCGGGCTTTCTACCGCAACAACAGTTAAAGTGTTTGTGTTAACTACAGTATTGTACTGTAGGGTTTTACCTGCATTAAGACTATGAAATGGGAGAAGCATAGTACTGAGTGCAAGAGCTTTTAACGGGAGAGAAGAAAATAAAGAGTTAAGGCAAAGCCTCGACCCAGAACTTGAATTACTGTGCATGTTGTCTCCGCTACAGATAATTTATGCCCTAAAAGTCAGACAAAAAGCTGCCATAACTTCTAAAAGTTGATAAATTCAATAAGGGGTGGGCAGTCATGACGTCATTCAAAATGACATGAAATGAAAAAAACAAACTGTGTAGAAATTCTACATAGTCTTCGAGTGGGTTAAAAAATGCTCAACATTTAATCTGCGCGCATCATAATATTGAAAAAAAGTAATGTCAAATTTTGTACAATTAAATCTTCGATATAACATCATAAACACATGAATTTCTTAAGGAAGAAAATTTATACACTTCTGATGTGAAAAAATAGGGTATAAAATGCTACATCTTGTAAGCGATATGTTGTTGAACAGTGGTTTTTAATCATGAAATCTAACTTAATCACTCGGTCAGGGCATGACAAATTAGTTGCTGAATTAAAACAACTTTGGCATGAAGAGCGACCTGAAATCACTAAAAAAGTAAACTGGGCTGCAAGCTTGGGTGACCGCAGTGAAAATGCGGATTATCAATACAATAAACAGCTGCTTCGAAAAATTGATCGACGTGTACGCTATTTAGGAAAACGCTTAGAAGAATTAAAAATTGTTGATTACTCACCAGAGCAAGACGGCAAGGTTTACTTTGGCGCTTGGGTCGACATTGAAAATGAAGAAGGTGAGCAAAAAACTTTACGTATTGTAGGAATCGATGAAATTTATGATCATCATCCTCAACATATTTCAATTGAATCTCCAATGGCTCGTGCTTTACTCGGTAAAGAAGTCGATGATGAGATTGAAGTACACACGCCATCTGGAAAAAAGCTGTGGTATATCAATACAATTCGCTATGAAAAGACAGAAAACTCAGAAATTTAAGTAGATTTGTGTTTATTTTGAGCGGTTGAATTAAAAATTAAATAAAAGATTTGCCAACTTGTGTTTTTGTTTATATTATAGCGCTCGTTGGAAGCGTGGCAGAGCGGTTTAATGCACCGGTCTTGAAAACCGACGAGGGTGTGAGTCCTCCGTGAGTTCGAATCTCACCGCTTCCGCCAAAATTCTTAAAAAGCCCTTGTTAATGACAAGGGCTTTTTTTTATTTATAATTTTTCCCACATAGACCCCCCCAATAGAGGTAGTTACAATAAGAATGATTCAGATGATTTTAGATTGATTTCTTTATGTCTCTTTAAATCTTCTATTTAAGAATATTACTCTTTAGAAAAATAAACTCCTAACATAAGTATAAGAGTAATTAAAACTCCAACACCTACGCTGATTGTTACTAGTTCTAAATTAAATATCTCTTTCCATAAGCCATGTGCTCCCCAATCACCATCTACTCCTCGATTATTAGATTTACGACCATAGGTAGCTGCTACACCAAAACCTAAAGTAGAAAGCAAGAAACAAGCTAAAGAAAGTTTGAAGGGGTTAAACCTTGACAATAAAGGGATCAATATTATTGCAACAATAGTCACAACAAAGGCAGTGATGATATGTTTCCAGTTATCCATAATTTCTCTTTAAATCTTATTAATTATAGTGTGTAGAGGAGAGCCTATCCCAACATATCAGCATAATTTATCTTATATCAAAGGAGGAATATATAAAAAATGGATGGCTTCTTCTAATTTGTATAGCTGCTAAAAAATAAGTTTGTTATGTGATCATACTAATTGTTTCTTATTTAAATAAAAGGAAAAATCTAAGGCATAGAAATAGGAGTATATTTTCCTATAGGAAAGTTCCATTTTTTTAGATATGTGGTATAGCTGCACCATTCCTCAAAGCTAGATAATTTTACTTCTAGCCCCATTCCATCTTGCTCACAGCGATATACCGCCCAAGCCATATTTCTAGATTTATCAAATTTTAGTTCAACAAGCTTTGCTTCACTAAAACAGTTTTTTAAAGGAATCTGTAAAAGTCCATTTCCTGATTGATCAGGATGAAATATATTAAGTTTTCTAGCTTCTAATAATTCTTCTTTTAATTCAGGGTAACGGACTGCGGAGTACACGGTAGGGAAGCAATTTCTGCCTGGTCCACCATTCGGTGAGTTTTTCATTCTTTCTCCCCAATTCAGAACAAATTCTTTTGGAGATATCTCAGATTCTTTTTTATTAAAAAAATAAATAGAAGTAAGTACTATGAGTACACTACCCAACACTAATAAGATTATTTTCACCTCTTGTCACCTTATTTTTATGATTTAAAGTTATCCTAAAATACACAACACAGCTTATATCAAATATTTATATAGCGCCACATTGAAATAGTTTGTCTTGGCTGGTTGCTTTATTTATTTTTTAATAGATCAAGCTATCGGGCTTAAATTTATATTAGTTTTAGAAAAAATTTACCAAATAACTCTCTACAGCCCCTAATGTATATTCTATTTATCTGAAAAATTTATACATATTAAATACCTTTCCGAAAAGCAAACATGAAAAAAGTTATAAAATAGGTCGAGAAGTATCCTTTTATAAAAACATGTCTTAAGCTTTCTTCAAAATAAAGAGGGTAACCTTTTCTTATAAGAATAGAGAAAAAAATTGAAAAACTCATAAACAAAAAAATATAGAAGACTTTTGAAAACATTATGTAATTTTCAGAAAATTCTTTTTTATTAAAAAATATATTTGTTATTTTTTCTGTAAGAAAAATTGAGACTAGTGAAGTAAGTACTCCTAATATAATACTAAGTAAAATTATATTTAACATTTAAATTCCTGCTTTTAAATAGTGAAATCATTTTGTGTTTCCTGAATGAATCATTAAATATCAGAATATACTCTTTTTTTAAGACTCTATTTCTATCCTAAAGAATTGAACAGCTTCTTAAGGCTGTTTTACCCCCTTTTATAAACCTCCATTTAACAATAACTCACTCATTATTTATCCTTACTTTTTAATGATCTAATTTAAAACAAATGTCATTTTGTGTGCTTGACTGCTAAAGGGCAGAGCACTATTCTTTGCCTGCTGGCCTACATTGCCAGTCGGTTTTAGCAGACCGTACTCAAGTGCATTGAAAAAATTCGTTTTTTTAATGTAGACCCGTTCGTCTCCCTTTTTGTTGCGGTAGGACGGAAGGGGGACACCTTCGGGTGTGCTGGGTCTTGAGCCAGTCTGCTAACCCCCTTTCGTTCTGCCACCATAATTCTATAAATGTCTGGCAGAACTCCCAATAAAAAGGAGTTGGCTTTGCACATCCATTATTTCTTGGCAGCCTTTGCCAAAGTCTATATCGACACTACTTAAAACTTTAAAGCAGTTTGATGGCTATTAGCGCTTTCAGACTTTAAATCATTACGACCAAAAAATTAATCAACAATAAAACTTGAGATGTGCCAAGCACAGCCTTTACGGCTTTGCTATGCCTTTTTTTCTCCCAAAAAAGTATCTCATTTACAAACAACAAGAATTTTTATAACGGTAAAACTATGCCACATGTAGAACTCCCATTTCGTGCTTTAAGTGTACTTCATACTTCCCGCTATCTTTTTAATAAATATGGCTTTCATAAAGTCGGGGTTGACCGAATTATTGAATCAGCAAAAGTGCCTAAAGCGACTTTTTATAATTATTTTCACTCAAAAGCACGACTCATTGAGATGAGTTTAACCTTTCAAAAAGATGGACTTAAACATGAAGTGCATTCCATTATTTACTCATATCGTGAACTTATGGTATTTGATAAACTCAAAAAAATTTACTTTCTTCATGCCGATTTAGACGGTCTTTATCATTTGCCATTTAAGGCAATTTTTGAAATTGAAAAGCTTTATCCCGAAGCCTATAAAGTCGTAATTGACTATCGAAATTGGTTTATTAATGAAATTTATAAGTTGCTTTTGACAGTAAAACATACGGCTACGGTTGAAGATGCTCACATGTTTTTGTTTGTGATTGATGGGGCAATGGTTCAGCTTTTAGGTGAAAATAAAGTGGATGATCGGGAACGGTTGTTAGATTATTTTTTAAAGCAATCTATGTCGATGTAAGGCATATATTTGAGTAGGATTTTTAAAAGCTCATCAACAGATGGGCTTTTTTGTTTTAAAAATGACCACAATGGTTGATTGGCTGCTTATAACGGCAACAACTACTTAGGGACAATAGATGATTACTTAAAGTGACAAAGATTCATAAAAAAGGGGAACAAAACTAAAATTTTTAATCATTCTTAAAAGTTATATATTAAAAAACTTAAATTTATATATTGATTTTTTCTTTTCTTTGGGAATTTATTTATGAATAAAAAGCATATTATTTTGTCTGCAATCATTGGTTTATTGTTGGGTGGTTTAGTAGGGGCATTTGGTTATGCAAAAACTGCTGCAAAATATGATGCGATCTCTACTGCGTGTGTAATGGTCAACCAAGCTGTAGAAAATAAGCTGTTGGCTCCAGAACAAATTAAACAATACGGTGAGTTAACAGGAACAGCTTTAAAGAAAAATTATCCTGCTGTTGCGGCTAAATTTACCTTTTCACAAGAAGCTTTAAATAAAGCATCAGACGCTTCTAACTGTAGCCAGTTCTTAGTCGGTTTCAATAGCGCAAAATAAATTAAATTTTGTGAAAGAGTTGTACTTATTGCATTAATCAGGCCCGTCCAATAATCGCTATTGACGGGCTTTTTACGTTTTAATTTTAATTCGGGGTATTTATGAAACTTCTTCCTTTAATTTTTATATTTTGCATTTTTTCAATGGGTTGTACCACATTGAATTCACAGAAAAATCATGAGACAAGTGAGTGTTTGCGTTTTAAAAGCTTAATGACAGACCTGTTAGAACCTGCTGCACTTTATGCATTACAAGAAGCATGTATTAACTCTAAAGCTAAAAATCACTAATTCTCGATTAAGTGCTTTATTAGAAATTAAAAAATAACTCTATACACTTATGTTGAGAGCTTTTGATGAAAATGAAATTTATTGCATATGACCCTAATAGTGGTCAAAAAATTAAATTAATCCAGTATCGGATTAATGAAAGAGGGCAAGAGACTAAATACTATTTTAGTGATGAGTACGGTAATTTTGTTTATAACCCGCTCGATAAGCAATTATTTGAGCGTGATTGTTATACTTCAGTAATGAAAGTCATCATTGCCAAAAGAGATTACTATTTGATAGGAGAATATTAAAAATAGTTTTTAACTTACAATTAATGATAGAAAACTCTTCAGTTTCATGAATTGTGTTTCAATAGGGTTTACTGTAGGTTGATATTGCTAGGCACGCAAATGCTTACAATTTCAGGTTTTGTGACTTTCACAAAGTTCATTTCTAAATAGGAAATGGGCTTTTTTTTTGTTCTATTAAATAATTTAAGATAGAATTTTCGGCCTTTTCTTTTTTACTTAAGTGATAGAGCGTGTCTATTTCAAACTGCTTAAAACTAATTTTTCTCATTACTACAATTCATCTTACCGCTTGTGCTTCTTTATCATTAGAGTCCAAATATCCTACTTATGAGCATAAAACTGATTATAAAGTGCTTCAAGAGGACAGAATTAATGGATTAGGCCAAACAAAAACTGAAAATGGACAAAGTTCACAAATTTTATTTGTTGGTGACAAATACAATTATGTGCTTACTGAAGGTGGTTCGAACTTATTAAATATTATGCAAAAGTTACCTGAGCAAGATCGACTCATCCTTAATAAGTTACCGCTTGAACTAGACGTTTATAATGACAATATCTTTTATGGACACATCCATTTTTATCATCCAGTGTCTGTAAATCAACTGACTCCTATCAAGAAACAAGAACTTCTTACACTAGGTTTTATGGAAGAATCTTTATCAGTCAATAGTGAAGCGAAACAAGTATTTTTAACTAAAAATATTGCAATAAAAGGAAAAATTTATGAAGGCACTAAGCATACCGATCAGCTTTCTTTGAGAGGTTCAATCCCGATTATTCTTAGAGAACCGCGTTTAATCATGCAGGAAAATAAAAGCAATGTTTTAAAGAAGAAACTTTTGTCTCCACTCGCATTAGGTTTGGATATTATTACTTTACCTATTCAATTTGGCGCAATAAAACTCTCTAATAAATAAAAAAGTAAAGCTAAGTTGTGCCAAGTATTCTCATGGTGAGATCGTTTCATTTTGATGAGTCTAGTAGGTCTCTAGACTCATCATTTTTAAATAAAAAGTTAATTACTTTAAATGCTTATATGAAAAGTTAAAAATAGTTGAAAGCCTAAAATCTGACTCAAAACTTAAAATGTATTTTGAATAATGACATCATCGTAAGGAAGTTTGCCCACACGTGGGTAAGGCTGAGACGCCGACTTACCAACTGCAATCATTAAACACACCACATGATCTTCAGGTAAGTTAATGAGCTTTGCCATCGCGTCAAAGTCAAAACCATCCATAGGGCAGCTGTCTAAACCATGTTCTTGAGCAAGCAACATTAAGGTTTGAGCAAAGATACCCGCACTACGCATCACTTCATCACGTTGGGTTTGTGGACGGTCACGGTAATATTGGTCAATCGCACCCACCATAATATTTTGGACTTCTGGAGAAGCACCGTCCCATACACGTTTAGCATCAACTTCCCATGTATTTACTTTTGCACACAACACAATCAGTAATGATGATTCTGTAACTTGTGGTTGATCCCAAGCAATGGTGCGAATTTTTTGTCTTAACTCAGTATCTTCAATGATGACTGGACGCCAGTGCTGCAAGTTAAAAGCGCTTGGCGCATTTGCTAAAACTTCTTGTAATAACTGCTTCTTGTCATCTTCAGAGAGTTGAAAAGCAGGGTCGAAGCGTTTAACTGCACGGCGTTTGCGGAGAGCATCAATAACATTCATAAGATTTTCCTACTTGTTGGTCTGACCGTTTTTTAAAATAACAAAGAAATGTTTAGGATTGGTTCATATTAAACTGAATTAATCTTGCAATATCGGTTGTTCTTTCATAAATAAGTTCTGCTGCATGTTCGCAGGCGTGTTCTAGGGTGATGGGACCATTGGCGAGTGAAAAAGCAGCCGTAACTCCGTACTCATAAAGTGCTTGGTAGTCTTCACCTAATGTTCCTGCAATCACAATAACAGGAACGCCGTGAGCTTTTGCAATTTGACTCACCCCAAAAACTGTTTTGCCACTTAAGGTTTGTTGGTCAAATTTACCTTCGCCTGTAATCACCCAATCTGCATGAGCAATTTTATGCTCAATTTGGTTAAGTTCAGCCACGACTTTAACACCAGCTTTAAAGTCTGCATTTAAATAACTTTTGGCTGCAAAACCTAAACCACCAGCAGCACCTGAGCCTGCTTCATCTCGTTTGTCGAAATCTAAAAGTTGTGCCGTGACATCGGCAAAATGGGCAAGGGCTGCATCGAGTAACTGTACTTGAGCAGGGGAAGCCCCTTTTTGTGGACCAAAAATATGTGATGCGCCATTTGGGCCGCAAAGTGGATTGGTGACATCGGCAGCCAGTAAAAACCGTGTATATTCAATGCGTGAGTCAAAGTGCGTTAAATCAATGTGTGATAGGTTGCTTAGAGCGAGGCCACCTGCGGGTAAAAAGTTCTGGTTGGCATCGAGCAAAACTGCGCCTAAAGCACTGAGTAAACCTGTGCCACCATCATTAGTAGCACTACCGCCCACGGTTAAAATAATGTCTTTTGCACCAGCATCTAAAGCATCCAAAATGAGTTGGCCTGTGCCAAAGGTTGTGCTGTGGCAGGCATCACGCTCAGACGGTGGAACTAACTGTATACCGCTCGCCTGAGCCATTTCAATGATGGCGATTTTCTGATGCTCTAACCATCCCCATTTGGCTTGAACAGGCTGACCTAATGGCCCGACCACGGTTTTTTCACGCCATTGACCGCCGCAGACTTCTAAAACAGCTTCAATAGTTCCTTCACCGCCATCTGCCATTGGGCACAAAATCGTTTCGGCATGGGGAAAAACCGCTTGCCATCCTTTGGCGATTGCTTGAGCTACGTTTAAAGCAGATAAGCTGTCTTTAAAAGAGTCAGGGGCAATAATGACTTTCATAAGCTCTCTAATTCTGCTGGATTTTTAATTGATTTATACTGCTTAATACGAAAAAAACATAGATAAAACCAAATCAGTGTCAATTTGAAAAATAAGCCTAATCTGTTAAAAATGAAAACCAATAATGTTTTTATCTGTAAAAGATAGAATTATTATCTGTTTAACTCATTGTTTCGTATATTTTTAAATAAATAACGTGGTTGGCTTGAATTATTGTAATTGTAAAGAATATGGCACATATTATAAGCAGGGTTGAGCTAGCTTTTAAAATACTGTGAACAAGATAAAAAGCGGACTCTCCTGACCAGCTAGACAGCAGATCGCTTTGATATAACCATAATTAAATTGTGATTTTATTGAATCTGTTGAGTGTGTAAGAAGAAATAAGAGGATGAAAAAGTGGATAATTCAGAAGAACAAAAGCACATACAGGAAAATAACGGTTTTGCGCGAATTGAGCCATATACTCATCCTGCTGGCGGGTGGGGCGCACTTCTCAGTGTTGCTCGAAACTTAAAGCGACAAGATATTTTAAAAAAAGGCTCAATTACCTTACTCAACATTAACCAGCCTACAGGTTTTGACTGTCCCGGTTGTGCTTGGCCAGAAAAGAAAGATGCTCATGCTTTTAACTTCTGTGAGAATGGCGCAAAGGCAGTTGCTTTTGAAGCGACCAGTAAAACCGTGACTCCTGAATATTTTGCAGGTCACACCGTTAGTTGGTTATCAGAACAAAGTGATTTCTTTTTAGAAGACTTAGGCCGCTTAACTGACCCAGTCCGCTATGATGCTGCAACCGATAAATATATAGCAATTTCATGGGACGAAGCATTTCAGATTATTGCTAAACACCTCCATGCACTAGACCACCCAGATCAAGCTGCGTTTTATACCTCTGGTCGTGCCAGTAACGAAGCGGCATTTTTATATCAATTGTTTGTGCGAAGCTTTGGTACAAATAACTTTCCAGACTGTTCGAACATGTGTCATGAAACCACAAGTGTTGGCCTACTTGACTCGATTGGTTTAGGAAAGGGCACCGTTACCCTAGAAGACTTTGATTTGGCTGACGCTATTTTTAGTTTTGGACACAACCCCGGAACCAATCACCCGCGTATGTTAGGTACTTTACGAGAAGTGTCTAAACGTGGCGGTAATATTGTTGCGATTAATCCGATTAAAGAGCGAGGCCTAGAGCGTTTCCAAGATCCGCAAGCACCGCTTGAAATGATGACCAATGGCAGTACACCAATTAGTCGCTATTATTTCCAACCTAAAATTGGTGGTGACTATGCGCTGATGTTGGGTATGTTAAAGCATTTAAATGAGTGGGATAAAAAAGCACTCGCTTCAGGTAAACCAAGTGTTTTTGACCGAAACTTTATTGCGGTTAATACAGTCGGTTTTGATGAGATGATTGCTGAGATCGAGAGAACTAAGTGGACAGATATTTATAAACACTCGGGGCTATCACCAGAGCATTTAGAAAAACTCGCCCAACTGTTTTTAGAGTCCGAGCGCTCAATTTTCTGTTGGGGAATGGGCATTACTCAACACCGCCACGGAACAGCCAATGTACATATGTTAGCCAATTTATTGTTGGCGCGTGGTCAAATTGGTAGACCGGGTGCAGGGCTTTGTCCAGTTCGTGGGCACAGTAATGTGCAAGGCGACCGTACTATGGGTATTAATGAGCTACCTAGTCCTAAATTACTCGACAACATTGATCGCGTGTTTGGAATTAAATCACCGAGAAAAAATGGTTTTGGTGTGGTCGAAACCATTAAAGCCATGGCTGAAGGTGAGGTTAAAGTCTTTATTGGTTTAGGCGGAAATTTTGCTGTTGCAACACCCGATACCACCTATACGCAAGAAGCGCTTAGAAAGTGTAATTTAACTGTTCATGTTGCAACTAAGTTAAACCGTAGCCATTTGGTATGTGGTAAAGAGGCGCTTATTTTGCCATGTTTAGGTCGTACCGAAATTGATGAGCAGCTTCATGGCCCGCAGGCAATTTCAGTCGAAGATTCGATGAGTAATATTCACCTATCAGCAGGGCGTAATTCTCCAATTTCTAAAAATATTTTGTCTGAACCAGATATTGTGGCAAGAATGGCTGAAGCCGTGCTGCCAGACAGTAAGATCAAATGGAAATGGTACATTGAAAGTTATGATCGTATTCGTGACTCAATTGCCGATGTATTTGATGAGTTCCATGACTTTAATTTACGTGTCTATAAACCGGGTGGTTTCCACTTAGAGCATCCGGCCAATCAGCACATCTGGAATACAAAAAGTGGTAAAGCACAGTTTATGATTACACCGCTGAGTGAAGTCTATGCTGATAAAGAAAATCAATATGCTGCAGCATATACCGAGAGTAAAGTTTATACCTTAATGACCACTCGTTCTCACGACCAATACAACACGACACTATATGGTCTCGATGACCGTTACCGCGGAGTGTTTGGTCAGCGCCGTGTGTTGTTTATGAATCAAGCCGATATTGATGAAGCAGGTTTTGAAGCAAACCAATGGGTTGATATTGAAAGTGTTTTCTCCGACGGTGTGAAGCGTATTGTGCACAGTTTCCGCATTGTGCCGTACAACATTCCGCGAGGCAGCTTAGCGGCTTACTATCCTGAAACTAATCCTTTAGTAGCCTTAAGCAGTCATGACAAATATGCCAAGATTCCGGCTTCCAAAAGTGTTCCGGTGATTTTGCATCCCGGCAATGCGCCAGAGCACTTCAACTTGGCAACAGCAGTTGACCCGAAAGATGCAGATAGAAAAGTAAGCAGCCTTTAAATCAAAGGCGATATTAACAATATCATCTCAACAAGTGGCGCTATTCAAGGCGCCACTTCAAGATAAAGGAAATTATTTTGACACCAGATTCTTATGGGGTTGAAACATTACAAGTAAAGCGGTTTAAGAAAACCGAGTTCAAAAGTGTTTTAGATCATATTGTTCAAGAGCATCCGATTGCTTTGGTATATAACGGTATTTCCCATGCGGTGATGATGGCAACACCGACCGATGTTGATTTATTTGCCAAAGGTTTTAGTCTGTCTGAAGGTATTTTAACCAGCTTGAAAGAACTATATGCCATTGAAGTTCATCAAAGTGAATTGGGCATTACGGTTGAAATGACCATTTCATCCAGAGCTTTTGCTGCTTTAAAAGAAAGACGACGTATGTTGGTGGGGCGCACAGGTTGTGGTTTGTGTGGTATTGAAAGTTTAGAGCAGCTTCAGCTCGATATTTCTAAAATTACGATTGAACCTTCCAAAGAGTGGCTTGAGCAAATTCCAGTTGCAATTTCTCAATTAAAAGATCAACAAAAAATTACTGCCTTAACAGGTGGAGCACATGCCGCAGCTTGGGTGGTTGAAGGCAAAATTATGGCTTTATTTGAAGATGTTGGTCGCCACAATGCCTTAGACAAATTGTTGGGTTATTTAGCTCAAGAAAACTATGACACCAGTTCGGGTTTTGTGGTCATGACCAGTCGAGCAAGCTATGAACTGATTCGAAAATGTGCCCAGCTTAATATTGGTTTATTGGCTTCAATTTCTGCTCCAACCAGTATGGCCATTCGGCTCGCAAAAACTTCTGGCTTAACTTTGGCAAGCTTTTGTCGTGGAGATGATTTTGTTTTATATACATGAGCATAGCGCTTTAAGATATTGATGAAATAAGCTCAAATCAAAAAATAATGGCAATATACATTTCTATTTTGCCTAATTTTAAGTTAAGCACGAGCTTTATACTTTATGATCAGATGTATGTAGGTCAGAGTGTGTCCCAATGGCTTGGTTGCAGTCTTTAAAAGATTGGGCAAAACGTCTAAAAAAACAAATTATTATGCTTTGGTTTGCATCAAAGCATCCTCACATGCCGTGGTTGCCCAAAATTATTGCTGTAGTAGCTGTGGCTTACGCTTTTAGCCCGATCGATTTAATTCCAGATTTTATTCCCATTTTAGGGTTTATTGATGACGCTTTAATTCTGCCCATACTGATTTGGTTAGCGGTTCGATTTACGCCTAAACAAGTCATTTTAGATGCAGAACAACAAGCTGAAGAATGGCTAGAACAGCAAGAGCGTCGACCTCAAAATTATTTGGTTGCCGTACTCATTATTTTAATTTGGATAACTTTGGCAATGATGGCTTATTTCTATTTTGGTGGTGGGTTGTAATTTATAAATCATCAAAATTTAGAATCGTGAATTTAAAGGCATTAACATTGTGCTTTGCTACAACTCAAAGGATAATAACGTTTTTATAAGCTATGGGTTGCAGACAATGAAAATCGTCGCAGATGAAAATTTGGCGTTTACCGATTACTTTTTTTCTGAGTTTGGCGATATTCAACACAAAGCAGGGCGTACTTTAACCCATGCAGATGTAAAAGATGCTCAAGCATTGTTAGTCCGCTCTGTTACTGCGGTTAACGCAAGTTTAATTGAAAATACAGCATTAAAATATGTGGGCAGCGCAACAATCGGCACTGATCATTTAGACATTGTGGCTTTAGAAAAACAAGGTATTACCTGGGCAAATGCCGCAGGGTGTAATGCACAGGCTGTGGCTGAATATGTCATTACTGCTTTACTTCATTTAGATGAGAGCCTTTTAGAACAACAAGAAAAATTTACCCTAGGTATTGTGGGCCTTGGCAACGTCGGTAAGCGTTTGGCCTATATGGCCCAGTTGCTTGGTTGGAATGTGATTGGTTTTGATCCCTATGTGCAGTTAGATTCAATTGAAAATGTAAGCTTAGAAACTCTGTTGCAACAAGCCAATGCAGTTTCAATTCATGTGCCTTTAACCAAAAATGGTGAACATGCCACATATCATCTGTTTGATGAAAAAGCGTTTGCAGCACTTCAACCCAATACAATTTTAATTAATAGTGCGCGTGGTCCAGTCGTTAAAGAATCTGCTTTAATCGAAGATATTCAGCGTACCCAGCGTAAAGTGGTGCTCGATGTATTTGAACATGAACCAGTCATCTTGGAACAGCTTATCGATATGCTGGCTTTGGCGACACCGCATATTGCAGGTTATAGCCTCGAAGGGAAGGCCCGCGGTACGCAAATGATTTATGAAGCATTCTGCCAAAAGTTTGGATACGACATCAATAAGCGTTTCGAGACTCAGTTACCTGCATGCGAAGACTATTTTTCAGGACATGATTTAAAAGCAGTGTTAAAGCAAAAATTAGCTCAGATTTATGATATTGCTCAAGATGACGCCAACATTCGTGCCTGTATTAAAGATGGCAAAGTTGAGCAAAAAGCATTTGATTTATTACGTAAGAATTATCCGCTGCGCCGTGAATGGGCAGCACATGGGGGACCACAGGCATGAGTTTAAGTTATCAACCTACTTGTTCAATTGATGCTTTAAAGGCTCGCGCTAAGCTTTACACTCAAATTCGTCAGTTTTTTGCTGAACGTGATGTGATGGAAGTCGAAACACCCATTGTTTCACAAGCAGGTGTCACCGATGTACATTTAGCTTCTGTTCAGGTTTTACGTCATATTAATGGCAAATTGCGAACTCAATATTTACAAACCTCACCAGAGTTTGCCATGAAGCGTTTGCTGGCAAGTGGCAGCGGGCCGATTTATCAAATCTGTAAGGTTTTCCGAGACGATGAACACGGGCGTAAACACAATAGTGAATTTACCATGCTTGAATGGTATCGTCCGGGTCTAGACTTAAAAGCTTTAATGCATGAAACCGCCGATTTATTGCAAAGCTGTTTGCAACATCGTTTTGGTGAAGTTCGTCCGTTTATTCTAAGTTATAAGCATGCCTTTCAAGATCGACTTGATATTAATCCATTACAAGCAACGTTGAAGCAACTCAAAGATACCGCAAATCGTGTGGGATTAAACCTCGACTTGGGTGATGACCGTTTAGCTTATATGGATTTGTTATTTTCTCATTTTGTTGAACCAAGTTTAGGATTTGATGCGCCGGTCTTTTTAACTGACTTTCCACCAGAAATGGCGTCTTTGGCGAAAGTGAAAGTAGATGAGGATGGGGAAGAGGTCGCAGCACGGTTTGAGGTTTATATTGAAGGTTTAGAGCTGGCAAATGCATACGATGAATTGCTAGATGCAGACGTGTTACGTTCGCGCTTTGAAGCAGACAATGCAGAGCGAGCTAAGCAAGGGCTTCATGTTATGCCTTTAGATGAGCATCTGTTAGCAGCATTGCCTCATATGCCGGAATGCTCAGGTATCGCTTTAGGTGTAGACCGTTTACTCATGGTTGCAATGGATCAGGTCAAAATTGAAAAAGTAGTGACTTTTCCAGCAGAAATTGCTTAAAACTGACAAATAAAAAAGCCACAATATTGTGGCTTTTTTATTTAGGATTTATTTAGCTTAAGCTTGTTGAATACCAGCAACGACCCAGTCTTGCTGAGAACCAACTGGCTTAACAAAGTGCCAGATTTCAGTAAACGGTTGTGGCAAGCTGTTTAAATCTTCACTCACTGTACCAGTGAAGCGTACGCTTACTACGTATTGACCATTTTCAGTCGCACTGTCTACAACCATCGCATTCAAGTTACTAAATTCAGCAACGTCTTGATCTTGGTTTTCCATAATGTCGTTATACATAGAACTATAAAGTTCTGGTGTTAAGTAACGGCGAATTTCTTCAATGTTACTTGCAGTATTCATCGACTGGATGTGATTAAAACGTTGACGTGCAATACGCAAGAACGCAGCAGGTTCAGTACCATCAGGAAGTTGATTGCCATTGCTCGTTGTTGCACCACCAAAAGGAGCTTGGGTTGCTGCACCGCCACCCACAGATTGACCGAAGATATTTGTATTATCTCCAGTATTACGTGGAGCGGCTTGTGGCGCAGCAGAACGGCCAAATGGGTTTTGACCGTCATTATTTGGTGCGTAAGGGTTGTTACCCGCTAATTTTTTTTTTGATCCCAATTTACGGAATACAAAGAAAGCGAGAGCTGCGGCAAGTAATACCCAAATCCAGCCAGGGATTCCACCTTTTTTCTCTTCTTGGGCTTGAGCAGCTTGTTCATTTCCAGGTTGTGTTGCTTGCTGTTCAGTTGATGTTGATTTGTCATCAGCTAAAGCATTTGCTGCAACAGCACCTACGGCAGCACCAGCCACACCAGCCGCAACCATTGAACCTACGCCTGGACCTGATCTTTGAGGTGCCGTAGCAGGTTGTTGAGCAGGAGTCACTTGACGAGGTTGTTGATAAGACTGGCTTGAAGTAGTAGAACGTGCCATACCGTGGCTTTTACCACCACCTGCACGTTTAGCTTCAGCAAGAGGAGAAATTGCTAAAGCAGCCATTAAAATACCGGTAATCAAGCCACGCTGGTGTACTTCCATAGGAAATTCCTGTTTAAAGTTAATTTGTAATAGTATTTATGCAGGTATTTACTCTAAATTTCAACCTTAAAAGTATGTTTTTTTATGTCAATTCATCACTAAGTTGCATAGCTTCTGTCAATGCTTCATGCAAGCGGGCAACGGCAATGACTTGAACGCCTGGAATCGCTTTTTGCGGAGCATTACCTCTCGGTAAAATGACATATTTAAAGCCATGTTTTGCAGCTTCTTTTAAACGCTCTTGTCCGTTAGGAACTGGGCGAATTTCACCAGAAAGGCCAACTTCACCAAAAACTGCAAGCTGTTGAGGCAAGGCTTTAGTGCGTAAACTTGAAGCGCATGCTAATAAGACAGCCAAGTCGGAACCTGTTTCGGTAATTTTTAAGCCACCTACAATGTTGACGTATACATCTTGTCCAGTGGTTTGCACGCCACCATGACGATGCATGACAGCAAGCAGCATATTTAAACGGTTTTGTTCTAGACCTAACGCGACACGTCGTGGTTGTCCTTGAGCATCATCAACTAAAGCTTGTACTTCGACCAAAAGAGGGCGAGTTCCTTCACGGCTAATCATAACAATTGAACCGGGAATCGCTTCATCATAACGACTTAGGAAAATGGCAGAAGGATTGGCCACTTCACGTAGGCCTTTATCAGTCATGCCAAATACGCCAAGTTCGTTCACTGCACCAAAACGGTTTTTAACTGCACGAATCATGCGGTAGCGAGAGTCTGATTGACCTTCAAAGTAAAGAACACAGTCCACCATATGTTCTAAAACACGCGGACCTGCCAGTGCACCTTCTTTGGTCACGTGACCAACAATGAAGAGCGCCGTGCCACTATTTTTTGCATAACGGGTTAATAACGCAGCAGATTCACGAATTTGTGAAACACCACCCGGAGCAGATTGGAGGGTTTCTGTATAAAGTGTTTGAATCGAATCTAGAATAGCGACTACAGGTTTTTCTTGTTCTAAAACTTCGCAAATTCGTTCTACACAGGTTTCAGCCATGACTTTTAATTGGTCAGTAGGTAAGTCAAGGCGTTGCGCACGAAGCGCCACCTGAGATAAAGATTCTTCACCGGTAATATAAAGTGCAGAGCTTTTTGCGCTTGCCATATGGGTCGCAGTTTGCAAAAGAATGGTCGATTTACCAATACCTGGGTCACCACCAATCAGTACTACAGAACCTGTCACCAAACCGCCGCCAAGCACTCGGTCAAACTCGCTAATACCTGTAGGTAAGCGTGTTTCATGAGAAACGGAAACTTTATTTAGGGTGGTAATGTTAGCAACTTGACCTGCATAGCCCCCAATTTTTGGACGTGCGCGGTGGGCAGTGGTTGGTTCAAGTTTGACTTCAGTCAGAGAATTCCATTCACCACACTCTGAGCATTGACCAGCCCATTTAAGATGATCGGCACCACATTGCTCGCAACGGTAAACAGTTTTGACTTTGCTCATAAAAAATTGAAATTTTGCTCGATATTATATAAATATAGTTCTTAGGAAGTTCTTCATTCTTGTTTCCTAAAATTTTCATAAAAGATAATGAGGAAATTTGAAGGGATCTTCTAAGGAACTAATAAGGGAAAGACATCAAAAATAACACGATATTGGATTTTTACAAGTCAGATAAAGTTTGTTTTCAATGGATATAAAAAATCTAATCTATTCCCCAAGGAAGGTGTTTTTACTGGAGTATGTATCTAGCTGTTTATTATAGATATGGCATGGATATTGCTGAAGTGAAAACGAACAAAATAATATGAGTATTGTATTTTTAGAAATACAAAAGGTTGATATTTATGAGTGCAGCAGAAATTGTTGATTGGGTAAATAGTATTATATGGAGTAAAGCGCTTATCTATTTATGTTTAGGCGTTGGTTTATTCTTTTCTATTTTGACAAGATTTGTTCAGGTCCGCCAAATTAAAGAAATGGCTAGACTTTTAATAAAAGGTACTTCTTCAGAGCAGGGCGTTTCATCTTTTCAGGCATTATCAGTATCTTTAGCAGGTCGTATTGGTGTAGGTAACATAGCGGGTGTTGCAGCAGCAATTGGCTTTGGTGGACCCGGTGCAGTTTTTTGGATGTGGATGGTTGCATTCTTTGGTGCTGGTACAGCTTATGTAGAATCGACACTTGGTCAGCTTTATAAAGTTGAGTATCAAGGACAATATCGTGGTGGCCCAGCATTTTATTTTGATAGAGGTTTGGGTCAGCGTTGGTTAGGAATTGTATTTGCTATTGCAGCAATTGTCGCTTGTGGTTTGTTTTTACCGGGTATTCAAGCAAATGCAGTAGGTAAGGCATTTACACAGATTACGGGTGAAGGTGCAATTGTTTTTGGTGATGTTGGTGTCTATAAACTAGTTGCTTTGGTCGTCGTGATTGGTTTGCTTGCTATCCTCATTTTTGGTGGGATTAAACGAATTGCTCATTTTGCTGAACTGGTTGTACCTTTCATGGCAATTGGTTATTTCCTCATGGCTGTTATCATTGTTGTAGTTAACGTCTCAGATCTTCCAAAAGTATTAAGCCTAATTTTTACAGATGCATTTACCCCAATGGCGGGTCTTGGCGCTGCAATTGGTTGGGGGGTGAAACGTGGTGTTTATGCCAATGAGGCAGGGCAAGGAACAGGCCCACACGCAGCAGCGGCAGCAGAAGTTCAACATCCAGCTCAACAAGGTTTAGTCCAATCTTTTTCAATTCACTTTGATAGTATAATTGTTTGTTCTGCTACTGCATTTATGATTTTAATGACAAGCCAATATAATGTTCAGGGGGCTTTAGAAGCAGGTCAATTCATTGTTCAAAATGTTCCTGCCTCGACTGAAATTGGTTCTCCTGCATTTACCCAAATGGCGGTGAGCACTATTTTTGGTAATTTTGGTCAGATCTTTGTTGCTTTAGCCGTATTCTTCTTTGCTTTCACCACTATCGTAGCTTATTACTATATTGCAGAAACAAACCTTGCTTATTTGAGCTACATTACAAAATCACCGTCATTATTGTTCATTGTGAAATGTTCAATCATTCTTGCTGTAGGTTATGGTTTACTAAGTGCCACAGGCTATATCTGGGGTATTGGTGATATTGGTGTCGGCTTAATGGCATGGATTAATATTATTGGTATTGTTGTAACGTACTTTATTTATAAACCAACGATTAAGGCGTTAAAAGATTACGAAGAACAACAAAAAGCGGGAGTAAAAGAGTACACATTTGACCCTATTAAATTAGGAATTAAAAATGCGACATTCTGGGAAGAGCGCTTGAAGAAAAACCAAGAATTGAATGCGCAAGTTAAGAAAACAGGAAGCTAGATTTTAACAACCAAATAGCTAAAAAGGTGGTCATATTGACCACCTTTTTTCATATGAGATTGATCATTAAATGAGAAACTGGATGTTCCAAAAAAGTGCGTTGTATTGCTATGGGCTTGTGCGTATTATCGGATTTAATTGTATGTAGCTTGGAATCATCAGCAATACAGACAAATTGGTTAGCTGAAAAGTTGTCAAAAAATATACATTTAAAAGATACCTGCAAATGGTGCGATATCGTCTTTTTGATTTGAATTTAGCTAACGGACTAAAAAAATTACTGGAGTGTATTTATAAAATGTCGAATCAAAATCTGAGCGAGCCTCATGAACAAGGTGAGCTCCATCGAAGCCTCTCCAATCGGCATTTACAGCTGATCGCGATTGGTGGTGCAATTGGTACCGGATTATTTATGGGATCAGGCAAAACAATTAGCCTTGCTGGTCCATCAATCTTATTCATTTATTTGATTATTGGTGTGATGGTGTTTTTTGTCATGCGTGCGCTTGGCGAATTACTTCTTTCAAATCTTGCCTATAAATCATTTATTGACTTCACAACAGATTTAATCGGTCCATGGGCAGGTTATTTTGTAGGGTGGACATACTGGTTATGTTGGATCACGATTGGTATCGCTGACCTCTCTGCAATTATCTACTACTTACAATTCTTCAATAATGGTCTACCTTTCTCGCCTGTCGAAGGGGCAATGATTAGTGTTGCCGCGATTGTATTTATTATGGGTTTAAACCTGTTAACAGTTCGCTTGTTTGGTGAGTTAGAGTTCTGGTTTGCACTCATTAAGATTCTTGCGATTATTATTTTAATTGCTGTGGGTCTATGGATGATCTTTACAGGCTTTACCTCAAGTACAGGTGAAGTTGCATCATTTACTCATCTCTGGGCTAACGGTGGCTTCTTCCCAACAGGTGTACATGGTTTCTTGGCAGGCTTCCAGATTGCAATCTTTGCTTTTGTTGGTGTAGAACTTGTGGGAACAACAGCTGCGGAAACGAAAGACCCAGCACGTAACTTACCAAAAGCAATTAACTCAATTCCAATCCGTATCATTATTTTCTATGTATTGGCATTGTTGATTGTGATGTCTGTAACACCTTGGAATAAAATTGATCCAGCGATCAGTCCATTTGTAAACTTGTTCAGCCAAGCTGGTGTGGCAGCAGCAGCGATCTTGATGAACTTGGTGGTATTGTCATCAGTGATGTCATCAATGAACAGTGGTGTCTTCTCAACAAGCCGTATGTTATTCGGTTTATCTCGTGAAGATCAGGGACCAAAAGCTTTTGGTAAATTGAACAGACGTGCAGTACCTGCAAATGCATTGTATTTCTCTGCTGCGTGTTTATTGTTAGGTGCCGCATTACAGTATTTTGTACCAAATACAGTTGAGGCATTTACGCTTGCAACAACACTTTCAACGATTCTGTTCATTTGCGTGTGGTTACTCATTATCTGGAGTTATATCCGTTACTACACTACGCGTCCTGAGCTACATGCAAAATCAACATTTAAATTACCAGGCGGTCTATTTACATGTTGGATCACGATTATTTTCTTTATTGGCATGATTTATGTGCTGTCTTTAGAACCAGATACGTTCAAAGCGCTTAAAGTCAGCCCAATTTGGTTTCTTATCTTGTTCATTGGTTATTTCTTCTTCTATAAACCACGTCATAAAAAGTAATTAAATTTATTTGTTTATGATCAAACGCTGGCTGAAAAGCTGGCGTTTTTTATGCATATTGTTTTTCTCTTTAAGTTTACTCTTTAGCCGCTTGCATGATCACGGTATACTGCATCGAATTGTTTAAATCAGGTGCTCAGATGCGTCGTGTCATTTGCCTCATCAGTTTATTGAGCAGCAGTATTTTGCTTAGCGCTTGTGGTCAGTCAGGAGCATTACAGCTACCTTCTGATCCGAATTATGACAAACGTGCGAAATACTTGCTCTATCGTAATAAAGAACAGAAACAAGTTGTGCAACAGGATGAACAACCTGAACAGTCAGTTGAAGCATCAGCCCCAACCCAAACAACTTCACCTTAAGCTTTGAAATAAGGACACATTCATGAGTTTCACTCGCATTAATGGAGTATTGCATGCAGAGCAATGTTCTATGGAGCAGCTTGCGCAGCAATTTGGCACACCTTTGTATGTTTATTCAAAAGCAGCTTTTGAAAAGCATTACTTAGATATGGATCGTGCTTTTGATTTTATTGATCATCAAATCTGTTTTGCGGTGAAATCTAACTCAAATTTAGCTGTTTTGAATGTATTGGCAAAACTTGGTGCTGGTTTTGATATCGTATCAGGTGGTGAGCTTGCACGTGTTTTAAAAGCGGGTGGAGATGCATCTAAAGTTGTTTTTTCTGGTTTAGGTAAAACTGAAGCTGATATTGAAACATCGTTAAATGTAGGCATTGCTTGCTTTAATGTAGAGTCTTATGCCGAATTAGATCGTCTGCAAAAAGTCGCAGCTCGTCTAGGCAAAAAAGCGCCGATTTCCTTACGTGTAAATCCAGACGTAGATGCAAAAACTCATCCTTATATTTCAACAGGTTTAAAAGAAAATAAATTTGGTATTCCAAGTGATACCGTTTATGAAACTTATCAATATGCTGCATCTTTGCCAAACCTTGAGATTATTGGAATTGACTGCCACATTGGTTCGCAATTGACCGAGACTAAACCGTTTGTTGATGCTTTAGAACGTGTCATGGTGATGATCGAAGAACTAAAAAAACTTGGTATCAATCTTAAACATATTGATATCGGTGGCGGTTTGGGTGTTTGTTATAAAGATGAAACACCGCCAAGTGTTGAAGAATATGCTAACTCAATGAAACCTGCTTTAGAAAAGCTAGGTCTCAAGGTTTATATGGAGCCGGGCCGTAGCATTAGTGCAAATGCAGGTGTGCTTTTAACCAAAGTGGATTTGCTCAAGCCAACGAGCCACCGTAACTTTGCCATTATTGATGCTGCAATGAATGATTTAATTCGCCCTGCTTTATATGAAGCATGGATGGATATCCAACCTGTAGTGCCAAGTTCAGATACTGAAGAAAAAACTTGGGATCTTGTTGGTGCAATCTGTGAAACAGGTGACTTCATTGGTAAAGATCGTTCATTGGCTTTAAAAGAAAATGACTTGTTAGCTGTTCTCGGTGCTGGAGCTTATGGTTTTGTAATGAGTTCAAATTACAATACACGTGGACGTGCCGCAGAAGTGATGGTGTCAGGCGATAAAGCTCATTTAATTCGTGAGCGTGAAACGGTTGAGTCGCTTTGGGAAAAAGAAAGATTGTTGCCTGAGGAGTAAATGAAATGTTGTTAGAATTTACTAAAATGCATGGGCTAGGCAATGACTTTATGGTGGTTGATCTGATCAGCCAACGTGCCTATTTGGATACAGAAACAATTCAACGCTTAGCCGATCGCCATTTTGGCATTGGTTTTGATCAGCTTTTAATTGTTGAACCACCAGATTTACCGGAAGCAGATTTTAAATATCGTATTTTTAATGCAGACGGTTCTGAAGTTGAACAATGTGGTAACGGTGTACGCTGTTTTGCTCGTTTTGTACATGAGCGCCATTTAACGACCAAAACAAGTATTACTGTTCAAACCAAAGCAGGGATTGTAAAACCGGAATTGGGACAAAATGGTTGGGTTCGCGTCAATATGGGTTACCCGAAGTTCTTGCCGAATGAAATTCCATTCGTTGCAGAACAACCAGAAGCATTATATAAACTTGAGTTAGCCAATGACCAAAACATTAGTATTGATGTGGTCAATATGGGTAATCCTCATGCTGTCACTATTGTTCCAGATGTATTAACTGCAGATGTTGCTGGTATTGGTCCACAAGTTGAGTCACATAAACGTTTCCCTGAACGTGTGAATGCTGGTTTCATGCAAATTATTGATGAAAAGCATGTTCGCTTACGTGTATTTGAGCGTGGCGTCGGTGAAACACTTGCATGTGGTACAGGTGCTTGTGCTGCTGCGGTAAGTGGTATGCGCCGTGGCTTACTTGCGAACTCAGTTGAAGTTGAGCTTGCTGGTGGTAAGTTACAAATTGAATGGCAAGAAGGTGATGTGGTTTGGATGACTGGTCCAACAACTCATGTATATGATGGACGTTTGGATTTACGTTATTTCCAAGGTTAATCGCATTACTTAAATAGAAGCCTCTTTTATTAGTTAAAATGATAAAAGAGGCTTTCTTTTATATGTACAATAATTTTTGATTTGATTACCTTTTACTCAAAGCCAATTTCAAAGCAAACAACACAAAAATACTGCCAGTAACCCGGTCCATATATTTTACAAATTTGGGTTGTTTAAGATAACGTGACAGTGGTTGCATAGCCAAAATTAATAAGATTGACCATAAGGTTCCAATCACCACATGAATCATTACAAGTCCCATCACCCAAGTCACAGCCGACGCTTGCGGCGGAATAAATTGTGGAAGAAATGAAATATAAAAAATCCCAACTTTCGGGTTAAGTAAATTACCCAAAAAACCTTTGATGAACCAATTCTCTGAAGTAGAGCGATTTGAATGACTTTCTTGTGTGTCTGCAAGTTGGCTTCGGGGTTTTAAAATCATATTCAAACCTAGCCACGCGAGATATGCTGCTCCCATCCATTTTAGAATATTAAAAGCTAAATCAGATGCCATGAGTAAAGCACCCAGACCACAAGCAACTACAATTCCCCATGCAATACAGCCAAGGCTAATACCTACTGCTGCTTGAAATGCTTTCGATTTACCTTCAAGTGTAGCGGTGCGAATAATTAAAGTCGTATCTAGACCAGGTGTGAGCGTAAGTAATGTAATCGCAATTAAGTAAGGAATGAGTATGGTGGTCATGACAGCAGGGTTCCGACAAATACTTAAGGTGAAGTGTAATATATAAGGTAAGGAGTTGTTATGCAGTACGATCTCAATTTTCCTGAACAACTACTTTTTGATACACTGAAAAAATAATATGAGCAAATAAAATGGAGAGCAATTTGGATTTTGCATTACAGCTGCTCTCAATGTGGTTAAAAGAAAGAAAAATTCAGAACCAGTCTGAGCACACGATTACGGCTTATGAAAGAGATGTGAAAAGCTTTCTTGAATTCTGCGAGCACAAACAACTAGATTTGAGAAATATTGAAGCTTCAGATTTAAGAGAGTACTTAGCGCAGCGTGTCGAGCAGGACCAGTTAAGTTCAAGTAGTATGCAGCGCCATCTCACTTCAATTCGCCAATTTATGAAATGGGCTGAACAAGGAAAATATCTAGAAATTAATCCTACTGATGATTTTAAGCTAAAACGCCAACCTAGACCTTTACCAGGCATGATCGATATAGAAACGGTTAATCAAATTTTAGATCAACCTATGCCGGAAAAACCGATTGATCAGCAATTGTGGTTAAGAGATAAAGCCATGCTCGAGTTACTTTACTCAAGTGGTTTACGTTTAGCTGAATTACAAGGTTTAACAGTTAAAGATGTAGATTTTAATCGCCAACTTGTTCGTATTACAGGTAAAGGAAATAAAACCCGTATAGTACCATTTGGGAAAAAAGCAAAAGAAAGTCTATTGAACTGGTTGAAAGTTTACAAAATTTGGAAGGGACATTTCGATCAAAACGATTTTGTCTTTATTTCCTTGCGAGGCGGAGCGCTCACTCCAAGGCAAATTGAAAAACGAGTGAAACTTCAGGCACAAAGAGCAGGTGTAAATGTTGATTTGCATCCGCATTTACTCAGACATTGTTTTGCTAGCCATATGCTATCAAGCAGCGGTGATTTACGTTCGGTACAAGAAATGCTAGGTCATAGTAATTTATCTACGACACAAATTTATACCCATATTGATTTCGATCATTTGGCACAAGTATATGATCAAGCTCATCCAAGGGCACATAAAAATTAAAAGTTAAAAAAAGACCGAATAAAAAGATAATTAAATTGAGAAGTTTTAGGAGAATGTAGAGTTCATTTGTCTTTTTTTACAAATTTGTTTAAGAGAAATAGCTAAAACAGCCTAATTGACCATTTTGATCTTTGCATATTTTATCGACTACTGGGTCTAAAAAACCTCGAATTTAAGGTTTTTAAACATAATCTTATGTTTCTAACTAATATGCTAAATAAGATAAAAAGATAATAAAAATCAATGTATAAAATAGAGTTTAAAAAGAATAAAATAGGGTCTTATAGCAGTCTAAAATTTTTTTATGAACTGATGATTTCATTTTTTTTGTGCTGTTCCAGAAAATTGTGACTTGACCGAAATGCCAAACACATTGCAAGATAGGGTACCTAAAAAATTTTAATTGAAGAGTTAATATACTTTTCTCAACATTTACTTTTGCTAGAACAGCCGAGGATTACATGAAGGCTCTTGTTGCTGTAAAACGCGTGGTTGATGCCAACGTTAAAGTTCGTGTTAAGCCGGACAATAGTGGGGTTGACCTTACCAACGTAAAAATGTCAATTAACCCATTTTGTGAAATCGCAGTGGAAGAAGCGGTTCGCTTAAAAGAAAAAGGAACAGTATCAGAAATCGTTGTTGTTTCTGTTGGTCCTAAAGAAGCTCAAGAACAAATCCGTTCTGCAATGGCTCTAGGCGCAGACCGCGGTATTTTAGTTGAAACTACTGATGAAATTGGCGCTTTAGAAGTTGCTAAAATTTTAAAAGGTGTTGTTGAAGCTGAAAAACCAGAACTTATCCTTCTTGGTAAACAAGCAATTGATGATGACTCTAACCAAGTAGGTCAAATGCTTGGTGCATTATTAGGTGCTGGTCAAGGTACATTCGCTTCTGAAGTGAAAGTTGATGGCGGTAAAGTACAAGTGACTCGTGAAGTTGACGGTGGTTTACAAACTGTTGAACTTACACTTCCTGCAATCATCACGACTGACTTGCGTTTGAACGAGCCACGTTATGCAGCATTGCCTAACATCATGAAAGCTCGTAAGAAGCCACTTGATACAAAATCTCCTGCTGATTATGGCGTTACAGCTGGTACTAAGCTTAAAACTGTTAAAGTTGAAGCTCCAGCAGAACGTAAAGCTGGCGTACAAGTGAAATCTGTAGATGAGCTTGTTGAAAAATTGAAAAATGAAGCGAAAGTGATCTAATACGGAAGGATAAAATCATGAGTATTTTAGTTATCGCTGACCACAACAACCAAGTACTTAACGGTGCTACTTTGAACGTTGTTGCTGCAGCACAAAAAATCGGTGGTGATATTACTGTATTAGTTGCTGGTTCTGGTGCTCAAGCAGTTGCTGATGCTGCTGCTAAAGTTGCTGGTGTAAGCAAAGTTTTACTTGCTGACAACGCTGCTTATGCAAACCAATTAGCTGAAAACGTAGCTGGCTTAGTTGCTGACTTAGCTAAAGGTTACAAATACGTTTTAGCTGCTTCTACAACAACTGGTAAGAACATTCTTCCACGTGTTGCTGCTCTTCTTGATGTAAGCATGATCACAGATATCATTTCTGTTGAATCTGCGAACACATTCAAGCGTCCTATCTACGCTGGTAACGCGATTGCAACTGTTCAATCTGACGAAGCAATCATTGTGGGTACCGTTCGTGGTACAGCATTTGATCCAGTTGCTGCGGAAGGTGGTTCAGCTGCTGTTGAAACAGTTGGCGAAGTAAAAGATGCGGGTATTTCTCACTTCGTCTCTGAAGAAATCGTTAAGCTTGATCGTCCAGAATTAACTGCGGCTCGTATTGTAGTTTCTGGTGGTCGTGGTGTAGGTTCTGGTGAGAACTACCATAAAGTACTTGATCCATTAGCTGACAAGCTTGGTGCAGCACAAGGTGCTTCACGTGCAGCAGTTGATGCGGGCTTTGTACCTAACGATTTCCAAGTTGGCCAAACTGGTAAAATCGTTGCGCCTGAGCTTTATGTTGCTGTTGGTATTTCTGGTGCGATCCAGCATTTAGCTGGTATGAAAGATTCTAAAGTTATTGTTGCAATCAACAAAGACGAAGAAGCACCAATCAACAGCGTTGCTGACTACTGGTTAGTTGGTGATTTGAACACTGTAGTACCTGAATTGGTATCTAAACTTTAATCTTTACCGATTAAAGCTAAAAAACCCTTAGTTTTTACTAGGGGTTTTTTTATTATGGATAGTGTCCTGAAATGTATAACTGAGACTCTTATCTCATTTGAGGTTTGATTTTTATAGAATAAAAATCACATAGTTTTACGAAGATGAGACGATGCCTGTTATGGCGATATGATAAGAATAATATGCAATTAAATTATACAAATATCACCAGATTGGCGGTGTAGATTCCGCACATTACACAGTGCTTTTATGCTATAGTATACAGCTATATTTTTTTCGATTTTAGTTCAGTTTCCGGAACTAAATTTTTTGCAAGATCAAGACATATAAGCAGATGGAAATTTCTATCTGTAAGAAGGAGTATGCATGAGCGTATCGGAAATCCGACCGATTGCCATTGAGGACGAACTCAAGCATTCATATTTAGATTACGCGATGAGTGTAATCGTATCTCGTGCATTGCCGGATGTGAGAGACGGTCTTAAACCTGTTCACCGTCGTGTGCTTTATGCCATGCACGAATTGGGCAATGACTATAACAAAGCCTACAAGAAATCTGCGCGTGTTGTTGGGGACGTAATCGGTAAATATCACCCTCATGGTGACTCAGCTGTTTATGAAACCATTGTACGTATGGCTCAGGACTTTAGCTTACGTTATTTATTGGTAGATGGTCAGGGTAACTTCGGTTCGATTGATGGTGATAGCGCAGCTGCAATGCGTTATACCGAAGTCCGTATGACCAAGCTTGCACACGAGCTTCTTGCAGATCTAGAAAAAGACACAGTTGATTGGGAAGATAACTACGACGGATCTGAGCGTATTCCTGAAGTACTTCCGACACGTGTTCCTAACTTGTTAATTAATGGTGCTGCTGGTATTGCCGTAGGTATGGCAACCAACATGGCACCGCATAACATGACAGAAGTTGTGAATGCGTGCTTAGCCTATGCTGACAATCCGAATATCTCGATTGAAGGATTGATGGAATACATTACGGGTCCTGACTTCCCTACAGGCGGTATTATTTACGGTAAATCAGGTATTGTTGATGCCTACCGTACAGGTAAAGGCCGCTTACACATTCGTGGTAAGTATCATTTCGAAGAAGATGAAAAGACAGGTCGTACAACCATCGTCTTTACTGAAATTCCATATCAAGTAAACAAAGCAAGAGTTATTGAACGTATTGCCGAGTTGGTTAAAGAGAAAAAACTTGAAGGTATTTCAGAACTTCGTGATGAGTCTGACAAAGAAGGTATGCGTATTGCAATTGACTTAAAACGCGGTGAAAACGCTGAAGTCGTTGTAAATAACTTATTCTTAAATACCCAACTTGAGAACTCATTCAGCATCAACATGGTTTGTCTTGATAACGGACAACCAAAATTGATGAATCTGAAAGATATTATTGCGGCATTTATCCGTCACCGCCAAGAAGTTGTGACACGCCGTACCATGTTCGAGCTGCGTAAAGCACGTGAACGTGGTCATATCTTAGAAGGCTTAACAGTTGCTTTAGCCAATATTGATGAAATTATTGAGACTATTAAAACTTCTGCTAACCCTGCTGAAGCGCGTGAGCGTTTACTTGCAGGTGAGTGGGCAGGTGGTGGTGTCGTTTCATTGCTTGAAAAAGCTGGCGCAATCTCTGTTCGTCCAGATGAAATCGAAGGTGAAGACCCAAATCGTCCGTTTGGTTTAACTGAATCGATTTACCGTTTATCACCAACACAAGTAGGCGCAATTTTAGAATTACGTTTACACCGTTTAACAGGTCTTGAACAAGACAAATTACATGCAGAATATACTGAAATTTTAGGTCAAATCGCTGAACTTACTGCAATTTTGAATGATTTCAATTTATTGATGGCTGTAATTCGCGAAGAGTTAGCACTGGTACTACAACAGTATGGTGATGGACGTCGCACTGAAATTATTGAATCACGTATTGATTTTAGCCGTGAAGATTTAATTCCTGAAGAGCAAGTTGTATTAACGGTTTCACAAACAGGTTACGCAAAAACTCAACCACTTTCAGACTATCAGGCTCAGCGCCGTGGTGGACGTGGTAAGTCTGCAACTTCAATGAAAGATGATGACTTTATTCAACATCTCATTGTAGCTTCAAACCATGCGACTGTGCTGTGCTTTACCAACGTAGGTAAAGTATATCGTCTTCGTGTGTTCGAAGTGCCTCAAGCATCACGTGGTGCCAAAGGCCGTCCGATCGTGAACTTGTTACCTTTAGATGCGAATGAAACAGTAACAGCTATCTTGCCGTTAACTGAGTTCCCAGAAAACCATTACGTATTTATGGCAACAGCATCAGGTACGGTTAAACGTGTTGATTTAGAGCAATTTGCTAACATTCGTTCAAATGGTTTACGCGCAATTGAGCTCAATGAAGAAGATACCTTGATTGGTGTTGCGATTACTGATGGTAATCAGCAAATCATGTTGTTCTCGAACGAAGGTAAGGCAATCCGTTTTGCTGAAACTGATGTACGTGCAATGGGTCGTACCGCGAAAGGTGTTCGTGGTATGCGTGTAAGCTTTGCAAGCAGTATCTTAAGCGAAGAAGATGCGGAAGTTGAAAATGATGATTCTGATGATAGTGAAGATTCAGCAGATCTAAATCTAGTAAGCCGTATCGTATCGCTTGTGGTTGTACCTGAGACAGGTGAAGTACTGTGTGCAAGTGCCAACGGTTATGGTAAGCGTACTCCAGTAAATGACTTCCCGACTAAGAAACGTGGCGGTAAGGGTGTAATTGCGATTAAGACAAGTGAACGTAATGGTGAGCTTGTTGGTGCAGTGTCTATTGATGGAACCAAAGAATTGTTACTTATTTCTGATGGCGGTACATTAGTTCGTACCCGTGCAGCAGAAGTTGCAATGACTGGTCGTAATGCACAAGGTGTACGTCTAATTCGCTTAAGCGAAGAAGAAACTCTAGTGGGCGTTGTGTCTATTGAAGCTGTCGAAGATGAAGAAGAATTTCTCGAAGGCGAAGTAGATACTACTGAAACTGATAGCGAAGAAGCTGTATCAAATAATGAAGATGCTTCTGAAGAGTAAGTAAAACTTTAATAAAAAAGGAAGCATAAGCTTCCTTTTTTATTTTATGAAGAAGATTTTTTAACAAGCCGATAATAAGATAAACTCACCAATATTAATCCAAGGGTCCCAAGAAAAATCAGCTTTGGTACAACCGTGGCTAGTGGAACACCCATCTGGTTAAGTTGCACAAACATTTGTACCGCATGTGTGGAAGGTAAACACCACGCCAACCATTGTAACCATTCAGGCATTGCTTGATGAGGCCAAGCAGCTCCAGTGAGTAAGAATAAAGGTACTGAGCTAAACACAATAATATGTCCGGCACGCTCTGGCATATCTAAAAGTGAACCGATCAACATGCCTAGTCCAATCACACAACTAATAAAAATTGGAACAGCTACTAGTAAACCAGTGAAGTTTCCACCGTGTGGATAGTCATTGAACCACAGAGTAAAACCAAAAAGATAAAAACTACTTAAACAACCAATGGTAAATATACTTGCGAAAATTCCAGCGAACCGAACAGCTGTAATTTTTTCATTTTGTTCACGGTAACTTGCAATTAGCATTGCCAAACCTAGCACAATCGTTTGGTGAATAATTAAAGATGCAACAGCTGGGAAAATATAACTTCCATATCCTGAAAGGGGATTAAATAACGGCACTTGATGAATAGAAAGCGCTGGCTGGAAATGTGTGTGCTGTCCAAATTTTTCAATATATTCTTTTAATGTAGCTTCTATCGAGGTTGCTAGACCTAAACCAATTTCTTTAGTTTTTAAAAAGTTGGTTGTGCTTAAGTATAAGCCGATTCCACCTGTTTCTCCTCTGCGTAAGCTTTGGGTTAAGTTATTTGGTAAAAGTAAAATACCATCGGCTTTTTGCTCACGGACCATTTGTTCAGCTTGTAAAAAATTGCTGGTAACTGTAACGATATGAACATGGGGGCTATTTGCACTTTGGCCGATTAATTGAGAAGTTAAGAGGCTTTGTTCTTCATCGACAATCACAATTGGAATAGATTCTGCACGCTCAGCTTTATAGGCGGTAGGGTAAAAAAAACTATAAAGAATGACCGATAAAATCAGAGTTGTGAAAACTGAACTGTTTCCTACAATATCTTTAAAAGTTTGCAAATATGCCTTTAAAAATTCTTTCATTGCACTGCTCCCCGAATTAATTTTTTAAGCAGTAGAGAACTTAAAAAGAAATAAATAAGGCAGTAGCCAATGAGTATTAAAAAAGGAATCATTGAAATGAAAACTGGACTTCCAATCACCCATTGTTCGGTTTGCAGCTTGGCATAAGGGGTATAAGGAATAATGAGTGACCAAAACTTAGTGAAAATCGGTGCATTATTTAAAGGCAGGGTAACGCCTGCGAAACTTAAAGATGACCCACCATAGACAGCGATAAAGCCAAAAGTTTTGCTTAAATTTTTGGTTGCTAAAATAACTGTGCTGCTAATCAAAGCATAGGCAAAATAAAGTAGGAACTGTGCGCATAGCAATAAACTAAGAGAACCCGCTACAAACCAGCCACGAATTTCAACCAGCCAAAACATCCATACCCATGTCCAGAAACAAAAAATAAGGCTATAGAGCAAATTTTTAGCCAATAAGCCTTGAATAACACTTTCTCGGTTAACCCACTGGGTTAATGTGCCACGTTTCAGTTCTTGTCCAATGGCAAAGGCAACACAGCAGCATAGCAATAGATGCAATACGGCTGGAACCATGAAAGGTTCTAAATAAAACTCATAGCTCATACTTGGATTATAAAGCGTTGAGATTTTTACATGAGCTGTAGGAACATCTAAATAGGGAATACTATTTGCAAGATAACTTTGACCAGCATAGTCTGCTAAAGCATTGAGGGTACTGACCAGCATTGCTGAAGAAATCGTATTTCCGACACTAAAAAAAGACTGGTTAAATGCAATGCTGATTTGAGCATCTTGTGCTTTCACAAAGCGTTTTTCAGCACCGTCTGGAATAAAAACGTAACCCCATATTTTGGTTTCATTGAGTAGTTGTTCAGCCTCCGCAGAGCTTACCGTAATTGTTTTAATGTCTACTGTATGATTCAACGAAAGATATTTTTCAATATTACGGCTGAGTTCACTTTGGTCCTGATCAATAATCGCAATCGGTAAGTGTTCAGCTTTACCTGCGTAAAACATGCTGCTAAACATAAAAATGATAAAAGCAGGGATAAGTGTCACCATAAACAAATCCCATTTATTGCTTCTTAGATAGTTTAGTTCACGTAATATACTGGCAAACATGCTTTATTTTTCTTCTTTAATTTTAAATAGAACACTCATACCAACCTTTAAATCTTTTACAGGACTTTCAGGCACCAGATGTAATTTGAAGCTACGAATATCATAGCCTCCAGTTTGGCGAGTCGTTTTAATGGTGGCAAACTCACCTTCAGCATCAATATTCTTAATTTTAAAATTCACCTTCTGATTAAGAGCAGGAATAAATCCTTCAAGGGTTTTATTTTTATAAACAGAGGCATATTGATTTTCACCGACGTTTAAACTCACCCATAAATCATCATCTTCTAAAATGCTGACAACAGGTACCCCCATAGCGACTAACTCAGAAGGTTTACCATAAGTTTTTGAAACGGTGCCTGAAATTGGAGAGAGTAAGCGTGTCTCTTCCTCTAAAGCTTTTGCTTCAGCTACCGCAGCTTTTGCAATTTCAACCTGTGCATCTGCTGTAGATTTTTGCTGGCTAGTGCTTCCACGTTTTGCACGAGCATATTGTTGATAAGAGGCTTCACTTAATTCTTGAGCAGAAGTTTGCGCCGCGAGCATTTCATCTCGTCTTTGACGCGAAATTACCCCTTGTCTATATAAATTTTCCCCACGTTGGTAAGTAGTTTTTGCAAGGTTTGCTTGTGCTTTCGTGCTTTGCCAGTTGGCATAAAGAGTATCAATATTTTCTTGTTGAGAACCGCGATCGACCGTAGATTGAAATGCTAAAGCAGACTGTAAAGTAGCCAAAGCTTGTTGCTTTTTAGCTTCTATTTCAGGGCTAACCAAACGAACAAGTGGCTGACCTTTGGAAATTTTCTGGCCTTCTTGTACATAAATTTCTTCAATACGACTCGGGACTTTTGTACTTACGTGAATAGTTTCAGCTTCAACACGGCCTTGTAGTTCAATAGGTTTAGGCTGATAGCTTTTCCACAAACCAAAAATAATTAAACCTAATAAGGCAATGATGATCAGGCCAATAATCAGTTTAATTTTGGAATTTTTAGGTGGATTGGCGTCATTTTTATTTGTGTTTGATTCTTGACGATTGCTAGCTTGATCATCTTTTGAAGCTTGATTGGTTTCTGTCGTATCCGCAACAGGAGAATCTTGTTCTGAATGAGCTGAGTCTTGATTCATTTTATACTCCCCTTAACGAATATAGTCGGTATGTGGTTGATTAACGTAAGCTTTAAATTGGTCAATTGAGCCATGACTTTGCAGTAAAGTTGCAAGTGATATGACATATTTATAAGCATTTAAAGCCATTTCAGTTTTTAACGCACTTAATGCATTTTGCGCATCAATCACTTGGGTTGCTGTACCCATTCCTTCGCGGAAAGAAAGTTCTTGAATACGTAGGTTTTCTTGAGCAGCATTTACGTTTCTTTGTAAAAGCTGATGACTTTGCTGAGCAGAGTTAAGCTCGTTATATGATTTATTCAAAAGAGCTTCAATCTCTTGTTTGGTTCGTTCAGTCATGAGTTCAGAAGCGTAACGCTTTAATTCGGCGGCATGAATATTCTTATTTTTGTCTACACCAGAAAATAGATTGTATTTTGCCATTACACCGACAATCCAGTTTTCATTTTCATCAAGTGCATATTCACCAAATGCAAATAGACTTGGTTTTTTTGCGGCTTGTTGAGCTTGAATATTTACATTAGCCAGTTGAGTATCCATCTGCATTTTTTGTACAAGGCTAGATTTTTGTGAATAACTGGTTAAAAGCGATTCTAGAGACTGGCTTGGAGTGTTGTTTACAAATAACGGTGTACTTAAATCGACATTATTTTGTTGATGTAAAAGATTATTAAGGCTAAAGCGGCTGGCATTTAAGTTAGCTTGAGCATTTTGTAAAGTACGTTCTGCATTATTACGAGCTACTTCAAACTGCATGCGTTGCCCTTTGCTAATAAACCCTTGTTGCTCGAGCTTTAGGGCATTGCTGTAATGTTTTTGCATAGCATTAAAGTTAAATAGGCTACTTGCTACCAATTGCTGTTGTAATTGAACATTGAAGTAACTTTGTACAACCTCGAATCGCTGTATGTCTTGTTGTTGTTGGCTTGAAAGTTCTGAACGTTGTGCTTGAATATTTGCTAGTTTTTTTGCACTACTAGTTAAGCCTCCTGTATAGAGTGGCATAACGACCGAAATAGAAGGGCGCACAACCTGATCTTCAATGGTCAGATTCGCATAATCTGGAAAGCGATTTATACCATCATGTATGGTTTGGTTTGCGCCTTCTTGAACTTGTCCCAGCACATCTGATGGAATGACATTGTTCCACTGTGAAAGTTTGTCATTTAGTCCTTGGCTCAAATCATTCTCAAGTTTTTGTTTAAAAGAGCTAAGAGGTACATCTGTTTCACTGTGAAAAGCATATGCTCTGACATTTAAATCAACTCTAGGTAAACCGAGGCCCTTTACTGCTTCAGCTTCTAATTGAGATGCTTGCTGTAATGCTTGGTTGGCTTGAGTACTATATGAGCTTTTCAAAGCTTGTTGTTCTGCTTCAGCATAACTTAAGCTTCCGGCATATAAATGATTAGTGAAAAAAAAGCCTAAAGCCAAAGCAAGATGTTTTGGTTTAAATGAAAAGGGAAAAATAGAATGTCTATATCGGTGTGTTGGCATTTTAAATAACAATTTTTGGCATCCCTTATAGTTTAAATTTCTTGTTATTAAATTCAATTATCATCTTGTTTATTATACAATTGTATAAAAACATGGTGTTTTTTAGCTCCTTTATTTATTGAATTTACTAAGCCAATATTTTTGTAATAGCTATCAAGGTATGTGAAATGATAATCACAAGTCAAGTTGATCTTTTTGCTTAAAATTTTTTTAACTGAGGAAGCTGATTATTAAAACTAAAGAAATGACGACAACAATAATTGAAAAAATAAACCTAAATACAGTCCAGCATTGAAATATTTACTTGAGAAGCTGCTGCAAGCTTAAGCAATCTGTGGTTAAATGCCATTTTTACTGTGTTTGACTTTATACAAGGGAAAAATCATGCGCGCGTACAATTTCTGTGCTGGTCCTGCTGCATTACCTACTGCCGTTTTAGAAAAAGCTCAACAAGAATTGTTGGATTGGCAAGGTAAAGGTCTATCCATCATGGAAATGAGTCACCGTAGTGCTGACTATGTTGCTGTGGCTGAAAAAGCTGAAGCAGATTTACGCAAGTTAATGAATATTCCAGAAAACTATAAAGTACTGTTTTTACAAGGCGGTGCGTCATTACAATTTTCTGCTATTCCTTTAAACCTTTTAGGTAAGAACAGTAAAGCCGATTATATTCACACCGGCATCTGGTCTGAAAAAGCGTTAAAAGAAGCAAAACGTTATGGCGACATTAATGTTGTAAATGCTGGTATTAAAGTAGATGGCAAGTTCGCAATTTCTGAACAAAGCGAATGGAATTTATCTGACGATGCAGCCTATGTACATTATGCGGATAATGAAACGATTGGTGGCTTACAGTTCGCAGGAATTCCTGATGTAAAAGCTCCACTTGTTTGTGACTATTCATCAAGTATTTTATCTGCTCCATTAGATGTGACCAAGTTTGGTTTAATCTATGCTGGCGCACAAAAAAATATTGGTCCTGCTGGTTTAACAATTGTCATTATTCGTGATGACTTACTTGATCAAGCTAAACCAGAAATTCCAAGCATTTTAAAATATGGTGATCAAGCGAAAAATGGTTCTATGGTAAATACACCATCGACTTACGCTTGGTACTTGTCTGGTTTAGTATTTGAATGGTTACTAGAGCAGGGTGGGGTAGATGCTATCCATAAAGTTAACCTTGAAAAAGCTCAGTTGTTATATGGTTATATCGATTCAAGCGATTTCTACAATAACCCGATTGCAATTCCGAACCGTTCAATTATGAATGTACCGTTTACCTTGGCAGATGAGGCTTTAGACAAGCAATTCTTAAAAGAAGCGGAAGTAAATCATTTGTTGAATTTAGCTGGACACCGTTCTGTGGGTGGTATGCGTGCAAGTATTTATAATGCTGTACCGTTAGAAGGCGTACAGGCTTTAATTAGCTTTATGGATGATTTTGCAAAACGTAATGGTTAAGCAAATCAAATAAATAAATAAAGCCCTCAAATGAGGGCTTTATTTTTGAATAAATTTTATAAACTAAAAAGGCACTAAACCAAGTTGGTGCACGAATATGGCAGCTAAAAACATACCCAATACAAAAAAGCAAAACGCACCAGTATCGACCTTTACGCGCAGGCTACTAGATTGAATGAGGCTGGTAGTTTGTTCGGGTATAATCTTCATTCAATAACCTAATTATTAAAATATTAGTGAAATTCAATTAGTTTCACCCTTTTTAGCACAAATAGTCGCCTGAATCCAGATATTACCGCGAATATATTCGCCAATATTAAAGTTTTTATACAAATCGTTTTTGGTCGCAATGCGCACTAATATGGCAGGAAGATCATCTTCTAAAACCAAAGTGACATCATAAAGGGTATATTCTGCCCCCATAAATGTCATAGAAGTTTTACCAACAATATTACCTTGGAACCATGCTTCATCTTCTTGACCAAGATTTTCGCCATATAAATAAGCGACCATTTTAGAAAAATCAACGGTTACAGGTTCTTGATCTTCTGGAGTTTTTGGTTGCCATTCATTAATGAGTTCCTGTAAGTTTTCAGGAGCAACACCATTATGTTCAGTTAAAATTGCATTTAATGCACGGTGATGTTTGATAGAAGCGGGGTCATCAACAATGATTTTTTCACCTGCTGGAACAGGTTCTAATTCATAAGCCCATGCATTAAATTGGACTTGATAGTTTTGATTTTTGTCATATTGACAGTAGTTAACACTAAATAAATTATCAAATGCATAAACAGTTGTATTTTTATTTAGTCTTAAACTTAACACGGCTTGTGTAGCAGAGTCGCAAGTAATGATGCGTTCAATTTTCGCATTATATTGATACGGACTTTCAAAACTTGGGAAAGCTGTTTTAAGCGCACGAGGTTTTTGATTTTCAACAGCAATAATTTGATTGATGGTAACTTTTTGGTCTTGTGGACCTTGAATGAGCCAAAAAGATTGGTCCATGTCTTCTTCATATTCACACAAACCCATTGGCATTACAGGTGCATCAAGTGCCAGTCCTAACCATTTTGGTACATCTGTTTCGGGATGGGACGTCAATAGATTCCAATGTTCTCCATGACTACCAAAATTTTGGTCATTTACTTTAATAACTTCTGGACTGTTTTGATTTTTCATAAGCACGATGCTGTTGGGTTCACATTACTTGTTATATTAAATCGAGGGTGTTTACTATTTTTCAAGTCACCATATGTAAATTCTCTTGTAAAAGCGCGTATTTAGTTATTTAAAAAGAAGCGCCGTTTCTATTTATAAGATAAAAGTACGCTTAACTTATAAAAATATAAACGTTGAAATTAAAAATCACTTTAATCGTTATTTTTACTCACCTTAGAAAAGCATCTGTTAGACTAATATTTTTAGTGGAAATAGAGAATAACGTGCTGCCATTTAAGCTATGGGTAGACGCAGACGCCTTACCGAAAATTTTACGTGAAGTGATTTTACGTGCCTCAGATCGTTATCAATTAGAAGTCATTTTTGTTGCTAATCAGAATGTTGGGATTACGCCTTCAATACGAATTAAATCAATACAAGTGTTAAGTGGTGCCGACCAAGCAGATAAAGAAATAGTTGATCGTATGACTGAAAATGACATTGTCATTACGCAGGATATTCCACTGGCAGCTCAGGTGATTGAGAAAGGTGGAGTTGCTATTCATCCCCGTGGTGAAGTCTATACAACGGCGAATGTTAAAGCGCGTTTACATCTACGTGATTTCATGGATACGCTTCGTGGTGCAGGTGTGCAAACTGGTGGACCGCCTCCTATTTCCGAGCGAGATAAACGTGAATTTTCAAGTTCATTAGATCAAACGATTTTAAAGCAAAAACGTAAAATAGCTAAGTGAGCATCGCATGCCATCGCAAACCAATTTGGCTCTAACCTATGCCTTGTTAGTGTTTATCTGGGCAACAACTCCGTTGGCAATTGTCTGGAGTGTGTCAGATCTACATCTGATGTGGGCATTGTTATTACGCTTTTTTATTGCACTGCCTTTGGCTGTCATCATATTGCTAATTTTGAGAACACCTTTTCCGACTCATCGACAAGCAGTTCATAGCTACATTGCTGGATCTTTTAGCTTAATTGGTTCTCAAATTTTTACTTATGCCGCGACCCAATATTTAAGTTCAGGCATGATTGCACTTATGTTTGGCTTAGCACCGATTATGGCGGGGCTTATTGGGCGGTTTGCTTTTGGCCAACAACTTTATAAGCTGCAATGGTTGGGTATGGCAATTGCGGTCTGTGGGCTAGCTATTATTTGTCTGAGCGGTGCGAATCAGCATGTACACCCGTTTGGTATTGTTCTTATGCTGATCAGTGTGTTTGTTTATTCATTTTCAATTTTCTGGGTCAAGAAAGTTAATGCACAGATCCAGCCGATGGCTCAGGCAACAGGCTCTATTTTAGTGTCTTCTATTTTTGCTAGTTGTTTCATCCCATTTATTTGGCAATATGCACCGACACATTTGCCGGAAGCCAAATCATTATTTGCCCTAATTTATACGGTACTCATGGCTTCACTGGTTGCTATGTTCTGTTATTTCAAACTTATACAAAATATTCAGGCAACCACCTTGTCTTTAACTACAGTGATCACGCCAATGATCGCTATGATAATTGGGGCTGCTTTAAACCATGAACAACTTTCAATTATGGTTTTTGTAGGCGCTTTCATTATCTTGTCTGGACTCTTTTTATATTTCTATAAAGACATTCAGGCAAACCGGAACTTTGCTCAACATATGAAGTCTAAATAGTAGAAGATTTGGGTAATTTGTTGAGCTTATTCATTAAATTGTTCTAATTCGTAGCGAAATGCACGATCAAATTGATCTCCCAACTTAACTAGTAGAAAATAGCGCAGCAATATAATATTAGGATTGTTAAGGATAAGTCAGAACTTACTGATTTTTAAACCTTAATACAGCATCTAACGGTATGGTCAAATAGTAGATGGGGGTGCAATTTGCCATCAACATCTTATATTTTCCATCAATGACCTTGGATTTAGAAGGTATGTTTAAACCAATCTCACTGTATATAGGGTTGAGATATACTCGCGCAAGACGCAGTAATCATTTTATTTCTTTTATTGCATTGGTTTCGATGGTCGGTTTGACACTAGGTGTCGCTGTGCTGATTACAGTACTTTCTGTCATGAACGGTTTCGATCGCGAATTGAAAAACCGTGTGTTAGGAATGGTGCCGCAAGCAACAGTTTCATCTACACAAATCCTCACGGATTGGCCTGAACTCGTGAAGCGAGTTGAACATCATCCACATGTAACAGGGGTTGCACCTTTTACGCAATTGCAAGGTATGTTAACTGCGCAAGGGCAAGTCGCTGGTATTATGGTGACGGGTATTGACCCAAAATATGAAAAGAATGTCTCTATTATTCAAAATCATATTGTTGCCGGGAGTTTAGATTCACTTAAAAAAGGTGAATTTGGTATTGTACTTGGTAAAGATATGGCTGATTCATTGGGCTTACGTCTAAATGATAGTGTGACATTGGTTTTACCAGAAGCAACACCGTCTCCAGCAGGTGTTGTACCTCGTTTCAAGCGTTTTAAAGTGGTTGGTATTTTTAGTGTAGGCGCTGAAGTGGACTCTATGGTGGGTTATATTGCCCTATATGATGCTTCAACCTTATTACGCTTACCAGATGGTGCTCAAGGTGTCCGTTTAAAACTAGATGATATTTTTGCAGCACCGCAAGTTGCTGATGACTTAGTAAAAAGTTTACCAAGCAATTTCTACGCGACGAACTGGACCTATACGCATGGTAATTTATTTAATGCCATTCAAATGGAAAAAACTCTAGTCGGTTTATTGCTTGTCCTTATTATTGTGGTTGCAGCATTTAATATTGTTTCGTCATTGGTCATGGTGGTGACTGATAAAAAATCTGATATCGCAATTTTGCGTACATTAGGCGCTTCGCCATCCATGATTACTAAAATATTTATGGTTCAAGGCACCGTAATTGGTGTGATTGGTACCGTTGCAGGTACGGTTTTAGGTGTTATTTTAGCTTTAACCATTAGCGATATCATTTCATGGTTTAACAATGTGTTGGGCTTAAATCTATTTGATGCTTACTTTGTACATTACTTACCTTCTTACTTAAGATGGCAAGATGTGACGATTATCGTGATTGTTTCTTTACTTTTAAGCTTCTTGGCGACTATTTATCCGGCGCTTCGTGCTGCCAAAGTTCAACCTGCCGAGGCTCTGCGCTATGAGTAAAATTGTTTTAGAAGCGAAAGAAATATATAAACATTTTGATGACGGTAAATCTAAAGTTGAAGTCATTAAAGGTCTTTCTTTACAAGTTGAAGCAGGGCAGTTTGTTTCGATTGTCGGTGCGAGTGGTTCAGGTAAAAGTACTCTGCTTCATGTGCTAGGTGGTTTGGAGCAGCCAACTCAAGGGCAAGTATTTTTAAATGGTCAGCGCTTTGATAATTTAGGTGAAGCTGAACGTGGTTTTCAGCGCAACCAATACCTCGGTTTTGTTTATCAATTTCACCATTTATTACCCGAGTTTTCTGCGCTTGAAAATGTAGCAATGCCTTTAATGCTTCGTGCAGATAGCCAATTTAAATCGGTAAAAGCGCAAGCTGAATATTTACTTGATCGAGTTGGATTGTCTCATCGTATGGATCATAAGCCAGGGGAGCTTTCGGGTGGTGAGCGCCAACGTGTGGCTTTAGCGCGTGCTTTAGTCACTAAACCTGCAGTTGTTCTGGCTGATGAACCTACAGGTAATTTAGACCGTAAAACAGCTCTAGGTATTTTTGAATTACTGACCGATCTTAAGAAAGAACTCAACATGGCAATGTTAATTGTGACCCATGATGAGCATTTAGCTCAGGCTGCTGATTCTATTTTGCATATGCAAGATGGACTCTGGGTGAGTGGTTCTTAAAAATTGTCATTAAATCACATTGTTAAAGCCCACTGAGTTGGGCTTTAATTTTGCCCCTAAAAAGATAATGATATGACTTTAAATGTTAAAACTTATTTTAATGGGGTGGATTGGGGGTATTGCATTTATGGGGATAGACCTCCCTTTAATAATGCAATATGGGTGGTTAGGTAAAGTCTCGCTTGTTATAGGCTTTATTTTTTATATTTTTAAGAGAAATATTTTCTTAAATCGCCCCATATTTAAAACCATTTACTGTCTAGTCTATGCTATTAGTCTCTTTACTATAGGATATCAATATGCTCAGCATGCCTTAAATCAAAGATTAGAACTGCGACAAATGCAGCCTAAAACTCTAGATATTGTTGTGTATGTCGACCGTATAAGTGAAGAAAAAGAAGATAAGACACAGCAACCCGTTCAGGTACTAGGGCAGTCCTTACATCCCGTTAATTGGCTATTATATTTAAAAAATCAAAAAGTAATCTCAGCCGTAGATGAGCCAAAATTAAAATTAGGCCATTACTATCGAATTTCTGGTAAAACCAAACCTGCTCATAGTTATGCAGTAGCTGGTGTTTTTGACCAAGAACAATGGTTTATTCAGCGAGACATAATGTCTAGTTTTAGTGTTCAGCATATTGAGCCTTTAAACTCTAATGAAATTTATCAGTTGGGTTATCAACATCATTTAAAAGAGCAACAAAAGTTTTTTAACAGCCAAAAATTAAATATAGAAAAATTGCGTCTAAAATTTAGATTGATGCTACAAAAATCTCCTTTGCAAAATAAAGGACTATTATTAGCTTTATTAACAGGGGACGAAAGTCTCTTAAATGATGAGATTAGAAATCAATTTAAGGAATTAGGAATCTCTCATCTATTGGCGATTTCAGGGCCTCATGTACTCATTTTTGCCATGATGTTGACTTGGGGATTACATCAATTAATACGACGTTATTATCCGCAGCTTTATTTGCGTCAACCTAAACAAATTTGGACCATGATTCCGTTATGTTTTGGTGTTTTGATTTATACGGCATTTGTTGGTTTTGAAATTCCCGCCTTAAGAACTTTACTTTCAGTATTTTTATTTGCTTCTTTATTATTGACCAAACTGCCTGTTAAGCCATTTTCGCTCTTGGTTTATAGTGCAAGTTTACTTCTACTTTGCGATCCTTTTAGTGTTTTATCCGCAGGATTTTGGCTCTCTTATGGTTCTTGCTTTATTTTATTACGGATTTATCAAACTATAGAGCAGGCTCCAAATCTTGTTTCAACTAGTCTGTTATCTAAAATCATTCTTTTCGGCAAAATCTTAATTGAATCTCAAGGCAAAATATTTATAGCCCTATGTCCTTTAATGCTAATTTTCTTTCAACAGATTTCATGGGTTGCTCCTTTTACAAATATTATTGCTGTTCCTTTACTTGGAGGAGTAATTGTTCCTTTAAATATTTTTGCAGCTTGTGTATGGCTTATTTTTAACTCCTTCGGAAATTTACTTTTTCAAATTAATGATGTTCTGATTAATATAGTACTGACATGTTTTGGCTTTTTAGAGAAGCTATCTCTACCATTACAAGGTTTTAGCCTCACACCACTTGCTTTGGTTTGCCTTAGCTTCGTTATTATTATCTTATTTTTACCGCGTGGGGTTTTACCTAAATCTTGGGGGCTAATATGCTGTTTACCCTTGATCATTCCAGATAAGTCGTCCCAGCAAATTCAATTAAATATTATAGATGTAGGACAGGGGCAATCTATATTCTTACAGCACCCGCAGCAGACATGGCTCATCGATACAGGTGGGTCTTATAATGAGAAAGCTTTTAGTATTGGTCAAAATGTGGTGATTCCATATTTACGTCAAAAGGGAATTAAGCAACTGGATCACGTCGTACTATCTCATCTCGATCAAGATCATAGCGGAGCATTTCCTTCGATTGCTCAGACTTTTTCTATTAAACAAGTCATATCAAATGAATTATGGAAAGAGCAAATTAAAGAACCATTTACTTATTGTCATCAAGGGCAAAAATGGCAATATCCACAATTAGATATTGAAATTCTTTGGCCTAAAGAAAAAGATTTAAACTTAGTTTCTTCAAATCAAAACCAATATTCTTGTGTGGTTTATATTCGCTTAAAACAGATAAATGGTTATCAAAATTATTTAGTTATGGGTGATGCAGGGTGGGAAGCAGAATATCAACTCATGAAAGAATATCCTGATTTAAAGGTAGATGTTTTGGTATTAGGTCATCATGGAAGTAAACATAGTTCGGCTTATGACTTTTTAGCGACTCTAAAACCAAAGCTTGTTGTTGCTTCTGCTGGCTTTAATAATCGTTATGGTCATCCAAGCAAAGAGGTTTTAGCGAGAGTACAAGCACTTCATATTCCATTTAAAAGCACAGTTGAACAAGGAACATTAAGCTTTGTATCTCGCAATCATCAGATGGTTTTATACACTCGACGTTTCGAGCGTACTTGGCTTCACCGGAATTTGTGAAGCCTCGGCTTTAAGCTTGGCAATGATTTGTAGCGCTTCATCTGGATCAAGATTATAAATATTATCTAAAGCAGGGTTTGCTTTAAAACGTTTATAACTCCAGTGATAGTGTTCAGGATAATGCTGGATCAGTTGTTCAATGGCTTGATGAATAACAAAGGTTCCATCATCGGCACTACCTTCGTAAATCTTCTCATCCATAGGCTCAATATGCATCGTAAAACCGTCGTGTTCATTACGAATCGCATAAAGAAATAATGCTTTGGCTTTTGTTTTTTGGATGAGCTTGGCACTTAAATTACTTGAAGCAAGTGGTACACCAAAATAATTGATCATATCCCCACCAACATTAGGTGTATGGTCGGGTAAAATTACCGTGGTTTCGCCTTGTTTTAGTGCTTTAAAAATTTGTCGAACACCCGTCTCATCGGTAGGTACCAAGTTGGCTTGTTCACGACTACGTGCTTCGCGAACAAAACGGTCTGCATCTTCATTTTTTACAGGCTTGTATAAAATAGTCATGGAAGTGAACTGGGCACACCAAGCATTCATGATTTCCCAGGTACCAAAATGTGGAACAATCAAAACCACACCTTTTTTTTCTGCCAGTGCTTCATGAAAGTAATGTTCACCCTCAATATGGTGAATTCTTGAAATATTCTTACTATTTGATGAGCCCCAAATACTTAAAAACTCGAAGTATGAGGTTAACTCGTTACGAATAGCTTGTTGTGTAATATCTATTCGTTGCTGTGGTGTTAAGTGGGGAAGTGCAATTTGTAAGTTAAGTTCTATACTTTTTGATGTTCTAGTAATTTTTAAAGTATTGACTAACCCTGCCAACATACGGGCAATAAAACGTCCAAATTGAATGGGTTGACGGCTAAAAGTTTTGAGTAAGTAATAGTTCATGCTTTTTACATCTAGTTTGGTCATCTATCGCGGTAAAAAGGAGGCAACAAGTAAAAAAAGATAAAAATATTATAAATGAAATCATATAATTTAGACAGTTTTTATCAAATCAACGTATATAATGACATCATTTTAGATTGATTTGGATTGGAATTTTATGTCCGATTGGCCACCAAAACCACAAAATGAACCTATAATCCCTAAACAAAATGGACCAGAATGGCAAATTCTTGAGAAGGCTGTACTTGCTTCAGTAGAAGAGCAACGCCGTAGTCGTCGTTGGGGTATCTTCTTCAAAACATTAACTTTTATTTATCTACTATTTATTATTGTACTTATGGGTAAAGGCTGTTCAACCAGCAAAGAAGGCTCTGCTGTAAGTAGCAGTAGTGCTCATTTAGCGGTGGTAGATATTATTGGAACGATTGATGCTTCAAGCAATCAAGCGGTAAATAGTGAAGATACCAATAAAGCGCTTAAACGTGCTTTTGAAGCCTCAAATAGTAAAGCTGTTGCACTTAATATTAACTCACCTGGCGGTTCTCCAGTTCAGTCTGATGAAATTTGGCAGGAAATTCGTTATTTGAAAAAACAACATCCTGATAAAAAAGTTTATGCTGTTATTGGTGATATGGGTGCATCGGGTGCGTACTATATTGCGTCTGCTGCCGATGAAATTATTGTCAATCCATCAAGTTTAGTGGGCTCAATTGGCGTGATCATGCCGAACTATGGAATTACTGGTTTAGCTCAGAAGCTGGGTATTGAAGATCGCACTTTAACTGCCGGAACGAATAAAGACATTTTAAGTATGACAAAACCGATTGATCCTGCTCAAAAGCAACATATTCAATCTGTTCTTGATAATGTTCATACTCACTTTATTACCGCAGTGAAAGAAGGCCGTGGCAAGCGCTTGAAATCAAATGATCCAGCTATTTTTTCTGGTTTATTCTGGACGGGTGAACAAGCAATTCAATTAGGTGTTGCTGACCGTTCAGGTAATATTACGAGCTTGATGCGTGAACTAAACCTTGATAATAAAGTTGACTACACAATTGAGCGTAACCCACTACAATCCATTTTGGGTCGTATGGGAGCACAAATCGGGCAAGGAGTAAGTGAATCTATTGCTCAAGAGGTGCAGACTAGTCAAAGCGCAAAATTACAATAAATCTGTATTTTTAGGATAACGGTATGTCAGTAAAACCGGTTATACACTTTGCGCATGCTAATGGTGTGCCATCTATGGTGTATCAAAAATTGTTTGATCAATTAAAAGATGAGTATGATGTAATTTATGTTCCACTCATTGGTCCTGACAAACGTTATCCTGTGACTAACCATTGGCCTGCTTTGGTTGATCAAGTTATTGATAGTATTGTGCGTCAGGCGAAAGGACGTAAAGTCATCGGATTAGGCCATTCTCTTGGTTCGGTTTTAACATTAATGGCATCTTTTCGACGTCCTGAACTGTTTTCTCAAGTCATTATGTTAGATCCGCCTCTTATTTTAGGGCGATATTCATTTGCTTTTCATATGGCAAAATTATTTCGTCCTAAATTGGTTGATGCGATGACACCAGCGGGCTTATCTGCACGTCGTCGTGAACATTGGGAGTCGAGAGAGCAGGCTGCTGAGTTACTTCGTCCTAAAGGATTTTATAAAGATTTTGATGAAGATTGTTTTCAGGCTTATATTGATTATGCTTTGAAAGAAGATTCGATTCGCGGTGGAGTAACTTTAACGATTTCTCGTGAAGATGAAGTTGCAATTTTCCGTAAAAATCCTTCTTGGTGGTGGCTGCCTATGCCAAAACCTAAGATGCCTGTGCATTTAGTTGTGGGTAAAGGAAGTGATTTCTTAAAAAGAGGCTTTCCTCAAATGGCAAAGCGAAAAATGGGAATCCCATTTACTGTGGTTGAAGGGGGCCATATGTTCCCTCTAGAGCATCCTATTGATACAGTAAATTCTATAAAGAAATTGATTCATCATTAATTAAATTAATTTAAAGCTTATAAAAAAAGGACATGCCAGCATGTCCTTTTTTATTTTTGTTTGTTAGTAAAATACTTTACCAACTTGCAAAACGAATAGGGTCTTTTAGAACTTGATTACGGAAATAGGCTTGCCCATCTTTCCATGTAAGTTGACCGTTACACAGCCACTCTGCAACTTGTGGGTAGATAAAGTGCTCAAGTGTGTGCACTCGATCTGCTAATGAAGCGGCAGTATCATGTTCTTTAACTGATATAGCTGATTGGGCAATAGATTGACCAGAATCCAGTTCAGCAGTTACAAAGTGTACGGTACAACCATGCAAACGATCACCTGTGTTTAAAACACGTTGATGAGTATTCACACCTTTGTAAGCTGGAAGAAGCGAGGGATGTATATTCAGCATTTTCCCTTGCCATTTGTTGACAAAGGTTGGTGTTAAGATACGCATGAAGCCAGCTAAAATAACTACATCTACTTCCCAAGCTAAGAGTTGCTGATGCATTGCCTCATCAAAAACTTCGCGCGTTGGAAAGTCTTTATGGGAGATAACAGCGGTAGCAATATTGGCTTTTTGAGCACGCTCTAGGGCATAAGCATCTGCTTTATTAGACAGTACACCTACAATTTGCCCTGATAGATTTGCATCTATCAAGGCCTGTAAATTACTGCCGTTCCCAGAGACTAGAACAGCAATTTTTATCATGCAAAGATCACACGAATTTTTTCGTCTGCACCTTCTACTGATTCAGCATTTTCTTGGATATGTCCAATCTTCCAAGCTTTTTCGCCTTGAGCATTAAGCACTTCAATTGCTTTTTCAGCATCATTTGCATCAACAGCAATAACCATACCTACGCCACAGTTAAAAGTACGGTACATTTCAAAGCGTTCTACATTGCCTTCGCGTTGTAGAAGTTGGAATAATTCAGACCATTCCCAAGAAGACTCATCAATTACTGCTTGTGCACCATTTGGTAATACGCGAGGTAAGTTACCTGGTAAACCACCACCAGTAATGTGTGCCATAGCATGAACATCAACTTGTTTGCAGAGTTCAAGAACTGGTTTTACATAAATACGAGTTGGTTCCATTGCTACATCAGCAAGAGGACGACCATCAATCGTTTGAGTTAAATCAACGTTTTTAACGTCTAAAATTTTACGTAGTAATGAGTAACCATTCGAGTGAGCACCACTTGATGCAACGCCGATAAGTACGTCACCAGACTTTACTTTAGAGCCATCAATAATTTTGCTTTGCTCAACAACACCAACAGCAAAACCAGCAAGGTCGTAATCTTCGCCTTCATACATGCCTGGCATTTCTGCGGTTTCACCACCTACAAGTGCGCAACCTGCAAGCTCACAACCTTTACCAATACCAGTAACAACATTTGCAGCAACGTCAACATTTAAGTGACCAGTCGCGTAATAATCAAGGAAGAATAATGGTTCTGCACCACAAACTAAAAGGTCATTTACACACATAGCCACAAGGTCTTGGCCGATTGTGTCATGACGATTAAGATTAAGTGCCAAACGTAATTTAGTTCCTACACCGTCGGTTCCAGAAACTAAAACAGGCTCTTCATAACCTTTAGGAATTTTGCATAGTGCACCAAAGCCACCAAGACCGCCCATTACTTCAGGACGACTTGTACGTTTAGCGACTGACTTGATACGATCGACCAGTGCGTCGCCCGCTTCAATGTCGACACCCGCATCTTTGTAGCTTAAACCGGTATTTGGGGTAGAAGTTGAGTTGCTCATAAATGAAGTCTCCGCATTGGCGGCAGATTATAACCTGAATATACGAAACTCTTATGTTATTTATGCTCGAAAATGCTATCTTTAATAAAAATATTTTTTCATTTATAACGATTAAATCAAAAAAGGCTAGATTTTATGCAAGATCGTATACTGCGCCGTATTTTTTTACTCGCAGGTATTGTATTGCTGGTATGGGTGTTGTACTTACTCAAGCCTGTAGTCATTCCTTTTATCGGTGCTTTTTTCCTCGCTTATTTATTCAGTCCACTTGTTGATGTGCTGGTAAAAATGAAATTGCCTCGCTGGTTGGCAATTAGCATGGTATTTGTTGGAATAGGCGTAACCTTAACTATTGCACTCTGGTATTTAGTTCCACTGATTTGGAAACAATTAGTTTATGCCCGAGATAGTATTCCAGCAGGCATTCACTGGATTAATGCTACTTTTTTACCTTGGGTATCTTCGACATTTAATGTCCAGCAAATGGAAATTGACACCGAGCAGTTGTCTAAAGCTGTGATGGAATATGTCCAAACTAATTATAGTGCAGACAGCATTCAGGCAGTATTATTAAAATTGGCTCAATCGGGTTTGAATTTTATTCAAATTGGTGGGACAGTTGTTTTAATTCCTATTATTGCCTTCTATTTCTTGCTTGATTGGGAACGTATGTTACAAAACTTACGTCGTCTCATTCCGCGTCCATATGAAGCAACTACTTTACAGATCGTTGGCGAATGCCATAGCGTTTTAGGTGCATTTGTTAAAGGTCAGTTTCTGGTCATGCTATTGCTTGGCGTAGTTTATGCAGTTGGTTTGCAACTCATTGGTTTGGAAGTTGGTCTTATTATTGGTATGGTGGCTGGGCTTGCTAGTATTATTCCTTATTTAGGATTTGCCGTAGGTATTATTGCAGCTGTTATTGCCAGCTTGTTCCAGTTCGGATTGGATTGGATGCATCTATTACTGGTTGGTGTAGTTTTTATGATTGGCCAAGCGGTAGAAGGCTATATTCTACAGCCATTCCTACTGGGCGATAAAATTGGCCTATCTCCTGTAGCAGTTGTCTTTGCAGTATTGGCAGGTGCACAGCTTGCAGGCTTCTTGGGAATGTTAATTGCATTGCCTGTTGCTGCGGTTATTGTAGTGTTGTTGAAGCATTTAAGAGAGAATTATGAAAGAAGCTCACTTTATGCTCCACCTTCTACATTAGTGATCCAACATGGCGATATTGAGCAAATTCATGTACAAACTGAGAGCACTAAGCTTGATCTTGAAGTTAAAACACAGCAAGATACAGATGAACTGAAATCCCCTAACCAGAAATAATTTCAAGGTTAATTCAATATATGCGTCAACTCCAACTGGATATAGAACCTCAACTTGATGCCCGAATCAGTGATTTTTCGGGACCGGGTTGGGGGCATGTAGTCGATGCTGTGCGTCAATTACATGCTGGTCTGGTGAGTAGGTTTTACATCTATGGTGGAGCTGGGACGGGGAAGAGTCATTTACTTTCTGCAATTTGTGATTCTTATTTAGAACTAGGCAAATCTGCGATTAAAGTCTCTTTACTGGAACTGCTTGATGCACCTATTGAGGCAATTACGTCTCTAGAACATTATGATCTTGTTGCTTTGGATGATATTGAATCAATTAGTGGCGTACCTCACTGGCAAAAAGCTGTTTTTCATTTAATGAATAATCACGAAGGACAACTTGTATTTTCTTCGCGTGTAGCACCGATCGAATTAAAGCTTGAATTGCCAGACTTACAGTCACGACTTACACAGGCCGTTAGTGTAAAAGTGCCGAGTGGAAGTTTATATGCAGACCGCTATGCCTTGGTTACATCTGTAATGGCTAGACGTGGTATCCACTTCGATCAGCAAATTGTTGACTACTTATTATTACATGGTCCTCATCAGGCCTCTCTTTTACTACAGACGGTTGCGCAGTTAGAAAAGCTGCTCAAAGGTGAAAAAACAAAACTATCTAATGCGACTTTAAGACAAATTTACGCTTTGATTGATGAATATCAACAATAAGTTTCTTGATCTTAAATTTGCTGTTTTGCTTAAATTAAACTCATATAATTTAAAAAAATAGCTTTCCCTACATAAGTTTTTTCATTTCAGAATAGTTATATTTATAATTTCTAAATTTTCTTTTAATTTTTTAATACGCCACTTTTTTGTATTTAAAAAAAATTTTTAGAACTACGAAGCTTTTTGTAATCTAGCTCAAAAATGACTCTAAAGACCGACCAAAATGTCTTGAGAATTTCTACTTCCTGTGACAAAGTACGCACAAAGGATGCGGTTGCAAAAGTGGAAATTTTGCAATTTTGACAAAGAAAAATGAAAAAAAGATGTAAGGAGATGGGTATGCTCAAACGGAGCATTGCTTTTGCTTTATTGGCTGCTGCTGGACACGCTTATTCTGCCGATATTCAAGTCACAACTACAACTGATGAAGACGTCGATAACACGGTCTGTTCATTACGAGAAGCTGTTGAACTTTTAAATAGACTTAATTCAAGTGATTCTAAGGTTGTTGCATCTGTAAAAGATGGTTATCGTGGCTGTGCTAGTGGTGACTCAAGCAATATTATTTTGCAAAGAGATAAAGAGTACACACTTAATGAAAAAATAAAGATTACAGCCCCTCTAACAATTAGTACTGCTAAAAATGATTCTACGCTAGTTGATACTGATCAACCAGGTTCGCATAACGCTACAATAAAAATGGTGGGTACCGATCAGTTATTTATAATTGATGATGAAAGTATTGAAAAAGCATCAATTTCTGTTTCACTAACTGATCTTAACTTACAAGGCGCTGGTTTAAAATCTAAAGCTGTCACTGGTGGGTTGATCGATAATCATGAAATATTAAAGATCCAAAACTCCCGTTTAATTGATGGATACGCAGCTCAAGGGGGAGCAATTTATAATAGAGGATTGGTCACGAAAAGTGGCCAGACTTATGGTTTCGTCACTATTACCAATACTCTTATACAAAATAATAAAGCAACACAAGGTGGAGTAATTTATAGCGAACAGCCTTTGTATTTGGTCACGCAGTCTGTAATTCGAGACAATGAAGTTAGTTCTGCAGCTGGATCACTTTTCTTCAGTGCAAGTAAATTTGATGATGCAAGTACAGGTGGATACTTAACTCAGCGTGCTACCGGACTGAGTAACAGTACTTTTTTCCACAATAAAGTAGGTTTTATTGCAAATGTTCAAGATGGAATGTTTGTTAATAACATCACGATGATCAAAAATGATAAAGGGTTATTTCTTGATGCCCCACAAGGCAAGGCTTCTATCTCAAATAGTGTTTTAGTTGGAAATACGATCAACTGTCAGGCTACTGGTACCGATAAAGCAATTATACAAAGTAATTTAGTGACAACCGAATGTAATAGGAATGCGACATCTAAGCTCCCTAATATTCTTTATCCCGCTAATGAAAAATTAATAGCAGGTAGTACAGATGAGGGAGTATGTGATGTAACAGCAAAAGAAGGTTTATTTTGCCCTTTTAACACTCCTAAAGATAGCTTTTTAGGTTTTTTTAAACCTCGACTTTTAGAAAGTTATAATACTTTAGCTGACTCCTTAATTATTAATAAAGGTCGTTTATATAGTGACGGCACTTCAGTCGGATTAGCAAGCTGTGAAAGTGTTGATCAGCGTGGGAAAAAACGTAGTGGTTATGATGAGTTATGTGATCTTGGAGCGATCGAATATATTTTAGATACTGAGATATCCTCAGTAGGCCAAGATATTAGATATGGGCAGGTTGCAAAATTTAATATACTAGGTTCTCTAAGTGAAGCAGATTTAGTGACTCCAGCTACGTGTAAGCGATTGTTTGGCGAGCGAGCTGATGGAAAAGAATGGCAACCAGGATGCCTTAGAATTAAACAAAGTACAGACACCCCAGTTTCTAAAGGCACTATAACTTTAGATCAAAATGGAAATGTAATTTATACACCAAATGGGAACTGGCATGGCGCGGATATTTTTAGTATACAGGTTGTTACGAGTGTGTCTCGATTTAATGAAGGCGTAGAGTTTCAATATATCACTATTCCGACAAGAATTGTTCAGGATCCTTTATCTGGAATTGAAGACAAATCTGCCAGTACCGGAGGTGGAGGTAGTGTTGGTGGGGTCTTTATTTTAAGTTTATTAGGTTTAATTGCTTTACGCCGTTTCAAGTCATAATCAGGGATGAGACTATGAAAAATTATAAGAAGGCATTATTAGCATTAGCTGTGCTTGCAAATATGCCACTTTTTGCTGATACCACAAATAAAAGAATTGAGGTCACAACTTTTGCTGATGAAGATGGTGAAAATACGAACGCATGTTCATTAAGAGAAGCTATTAAAGTTGCAGAAACTCGTAAATCCGCTTATGGATGTACTGTATTTAGCCTCGATACTGATCAGGTAATTCAGTTAAAAGCTGGAACTTATACTTTAAATAAAGAATTGGTGCCCAATGCTAATATTTCTATTTATGGCTATGGTGAACGTGAAGAAGATAAAATTTGGTCAGAAAAGAATGTTTTAACAAATGACTATCCTGCTCTACCAGAACTTAAAACACGTATTAATGCTGCGGGCAAGTCGCGTATATTTAATACAGCGGAAAATCAAAAAGCTCTATTCCTGCAAAATATTATTTTAGAAAATGGTATGGCTTCAAATCAAGGTGGGGCTATTTATGCGGGTGGTGATGTTACCTTATTAAATACTCAAATTTTGAATTCACAAGCACCGAAAGGTGGAGCGATTTTTCTTGGTGGCAATGAGGTAGACCTATCGATAAGTCATTCCTTGGTACAAGGCAATCAGGCAACAACTGGTAGTGTGTTAGCTATGAGTTGTAAAAATGGTACTGAGTATGCCAAACGAGAGGTTACTCTTACATCCTCAAGTATTGTCAAGAATGGTTCAAGCAATTCTGCTAGTACATTTGAATTTTGTGGCGAGCCGAAAGCTACTTTTACAATTAATACAATTGCTCAAAATATTGCCAGCACTGTAAATGGGGTTATTTTAAAATTTACAGGAGATGCGATTCCTGGTAATACAACAAATCCATCAACTATTTTAAGTGGTGGAAGTAGTTTAAAACTACAAAATAATACTATTGTTGAAAATAACGCAAATACAACTTTCCTATATGATAGTTTAGGTGGGAAAGAATTAAATTTTAATATAATTGGATACAATCCAGTTGGTTATGCTTGTCGATATCTGGCAGGCTCAGCAGCTGATTTGAAGAACTCAGGTCTTAGATTATCTTTCAATGCACTAAATTTAAGTAATAATACTGATAAATGTGATTTACCAACAGAGGTACTTTCGTCAGCTAATAAGACAATTGATATTTCAGGTGTTCCATTTAACTCTTTACTTGAGCGCCATGAAAAAGCTGCAGCAGTAACTGGTTTTTTACCACTTTATTTTCCATTGTTAGCTGCTGGAAAAGAAGATTTAATAGATGTAGACCCTGAGGGTAAAGCTATATGCGCTAATATAGATCAACGTGGTTTAGCTCGACTCCCAACTAATAAGCCATATTATCAGCCCGATAACATTGCTCGTAATAGCTGTGATATAGGCTCTATAGAATTAATGAAATTAACTGCTGGTGATTTAAGAGGTTTGGGTAATGAATCACTTACTACTTTACTTGAGAGATATCAAAAACAATATGATACAGTAGAAAAAAATCTGACTAATCCACTTTATTCATATTTGTGGGATGCTCTAAAAAAAGATTTGGCAAATTATAAAAATCTTCTTGATCAAACTAAGGCCAATGCAAAATATCGAGCAATCTATATTGATTTGAAGGCAAATGGTTTGCCTTTGCCAAATGAAGATAGTAGCCATCTTCTCAAATTTTTTAATAGTACGGACTATAATATTAATCTTGAATCTGTTGGAACAGGATTGATAGACGACAAAGTTTCAAGCACGAAAAAAGATGATAAACTTTTTTGTGAGTGGAATAGTGCTTTGCAGCAAATTATATTTTATCGATCGGATGATATTACTACCCAAGCTGGCGATTACAATTATTGTAAATATACGGTTAGTACTAAAGATGGGTCTATTCAATCATCAGGACTGCTAGAAGCCCGATTTGATAATGTTGCACCAGTAGCAAGTGATAGTAAGGTGGTATTTCAATATTTAGCAAATGAAATCATTCCATTAAACTTACTTAAATATGCAAATGATGATGGGGATGGTCCAGCTAATACACTTATTACAAAGCCAAATAAACCTCAGTTTGCAGATTTACCTATCTATTTACCAAGTAAAAGCTCAAAAGATGGAATTTTTACGGTCGTGAAGGCAGATAGAGAAGGCCCTTGTCCAGGTGAAGATAAGGATAATACTTGTTATGGTGGTAATATTTATATTCAGGCTAAGAACAGTTTTAATAACTTCAATGATACGTTAACTTATTACGTATATGACGCTGATAATAAAATTTCAAATGCTGGTACTCTGAGTTTAGTTAGCAGTAATACTGCTGCTGGTGGAAATAGTAGTAGGGGCGGTGGTGGTAGTTTAGGAATTTTGTCTTTAGCATCTTTACTTGGTTTAGTGGTCTATAGACGCTACCGTAAATAAACGATATAAAATAAAAAAGCCTCCAATTGGAGGCTTTTTTATAGAAAATTATTTAAGACATTAAATTCACTGTGTAGGAATTTTATAGAGTATATTTAATGTTCTAAATACTTGTTCATATACTCTTCACGAATAGCTGTTCTTTCTTCACCATTCGCTTTAAGCATACGCTCACGTAAGTCTTTACGTTCTTGCGTACTCATCTTTTGCCACGCTTCTCGCATTTTTTGTTTTTCAGCTTCAGGAAGTTGAGTAAACCAGTCCATGCGTTGCTGTAAGTTATTGCTCTGATTTGCTGGTAACTCTTTTAAACTCTGGTAACGTTTAATGACTGCACGTTGCTCTTCTTCAGAAAGAGCATCCCATGTGTCATCGACTTGTGCATTGGCATCTTTAGAAAAAATCCAAAAGCGTTCAAAACCTGCAAAACTTGTCTGCAAGAAACTTAATGAACACAGGATAAGTGCTAATTTTTTAGCTGCCATGTTGTACTTTATCCTCACCCAACACCATTAACATCTCTAAATCTTCTACCATTTGTGGAGATAATTTAGGATTTACGATGACTTGATTTTGTGGCTTATCTACAATTTCGACTGAGTTTGGCAGGATTACAAAACCTGTAATTGCTGCAGCAAGGGCAAAACCAGTCATTTTCCAGACACTATAATAAGAGGCTGGTTTTTGTTGAATATGGTCAAGCACATGATTCATGACCACTGTTTTGTTTTTATGGTGATCTGCCAAACTATCAAGTTTGGATGTCACCTTTTTAGTGAAATCATCATGATTCATCAGAACCTCCCAAGGGATTTAAATGTGCCAAGTATTCTCTAAGTCCCTGAATTGCTCGGTGATAATGGGTTTTCACACTACCTTCGGTACAGTTCATGATCTGAGCCGTTGTATGGGTGTCAAACCCTTCCCACGCACGTAACATAAATGCCTGCTGTTGACGAACAGGTAGTTTTTCAATCGCTTCCCGAATTTCCTCTATCGTTACCGCTTGATCTAGAAAATCTGCAGGATTAATGGCTTTTTCATCAACTACATCGATAATTTCGTCGTCGTCATTATCCAGACTAACTTTTTTGAAGAATGAAAATGGGTTTGACCTACGAGCTTCTTTGCGGCGCCAATCCTGAAGTTTGTTATTCAAAATAGTGTAAAACAGGGGATACCATTCTTCAGTACTTTTATCGGCGTAAGATTTGTGTAAAGCAATAAATGCTTCTTGTACCAAATCCATCGCAATACCTTGTTGACCTTGGGTAGCACTCTCCATCATCACCAAAGCACGACCAGTGACATCTTGCATGAAAACTTTCAGGCGTTGCTCAGCCGTGCTGACATGAACACTAGATGTTTCCGATCGAGACTTTTTCGGTGCTAAATCCATGGAGATGGAAAATCCTGTCATTGGACATACCCACCTTATTTTCAATATATCTCTTATATAACGTTGAAAAGAGGTGGGAGGTTGACAACAATCGGTTATTTTTTACTAGTGTAATTGATTTTTTTCACAAATATGTGCGATGTAAAATAAATTAACGTTTTATTGGCGTTGGCGGACCATCTCAAAAAAACAAATTGATCCTGCAATTGCCACGTTTAATGACTCTTGTCCACCCGGTTGAGGAATAGTCACTGATTGTGCGTGATCTAACGCGTAATCGCTTGCACCTTGACCTTCATTTCCTAAAATCCATACACATGGTTTAGAAAGGTCTTTTGAGTAAAGACTGGTTGAGCGATGAGAGCTAGTAACAAAAACAGGAATTTGAAATTTCGGAAGGATATCTGTCAGCTGGAAGTTTTCAAAACAATGTAAGCTAAAATGAGCGCCCATACCTGCTCTTAAAACTCGTGGTGACCAAAGTGATGCAGAGCCTTGTGTGCAAATGATTTGTTTAATATTTGCTGCTGCTGCTGAACGTAGAAGTGTACCTACGTTACCCGGATCTTGAATATTTTCTAGAATTAAGGTGTCTACATTGTAGTCGACGGTTGATGCAGTTTTAGGTAAATCAATAATCGCTAAACAAGGTAAGCTTGTACCTAATGTGCTCAAATCTCTATATAAAACTTCACTAATAACAAAGATATGGCCTTGATGTAGCTCTGTTATTTTCTTTAAATCTTCGTGTTCTAATGCTTGTTCTGTCGTAAATAAAGTAAAAATCTTTTTTTGCTGTTGTAACCACGCCAAACAAAGATGTGTGCCTTCAAGAACGGTTTGTTGGTGCTTTTTTCGGGCATTACTGAGTTCGATTAATCCACGCAAATGTTTAATTTTTGCATTGTCTTTTGATTCTAAAAAAATAACCGCCATAAGAAAATATCCAACAAAAGGGCACCATCATACTATGATGCCCTAAGTAATTAAAATTATTAGTGGTAGCTTGTTACGCGTTCAACTTCATTTTTAGAACCAATGATTACAGGTACACGTTGGTGAAGTTCTGTAGGTTCAATCTCTAGAATGCGTACACGGCCAGTAGTTGATGCACCACCTGCTTGTTCAATGAGCATACTCATTGGGTTCGCTTCATACATTAAACGTAAACGACCTGCTTTTTTAGGATCTTTTAAGTCGTATGGGTAAAGGAAAATACCACTACGACATAAAATACGGTGAATATCACCCACCATACATGCTACCCAGCGCATATTGAAATCTTTTTCACGAACAGATGTCTTGCCTGCGAGTAATTCATCAATATATTGTTTTACTGGTTGTTCCCAATGACGCTGGTTAGATGCATTAATAGCGAATTCTTGAGTGTCTGCTGGAACTTGTACATTCTCATTAGTAAGCAAGAAGGTTTGAGTTTCTGGATCTAAAGTAAAGAATGCTACGCCATTTCCTACAGTTAAAGCCATCATAGTTGATGGGCCATAAAGTACATAACCAGCAGCAACTTGCTGTGTGCCAGCTTGCATGAAATCGTTTGCTTGTGTTACTGCATTTTTTGCAGGCAAAATAGAGAAAATCGTACCTACACACATATTGATATCGATATTGCTTGAGCCATCTAATGGATCAAATAAAACGAGGTATTTACCATTTTCTTGTGCAGGTGTGAACTCATCAAGCTCTTCAGAAGCGAGACCGCCTACGTGCGGGTGTACTTTTAAAGCATCAATTAAGTAGTCATTTGAAATCACATCAAGTTTTTTCTGTGTTTCACCCTGAACATTTTCATTGCCAGCACTACCTAAAATACCAGCCAGAGCACCTTTTTGTAATGCTTGGTCGATTGTTTTACAGGTCGTGGCAATAGTATCGATGACTTGAGCCAACTCAGGTGTTAGATTCCCTTTTTGTTGTTGTAAAAATTGGGACAAAGTGAGGTTGGACATAAAAAAACGCTCCTGTGCTTCAAGCATCAAAATGAGTCAGATAAATACGTGGCATATTCTAGATGAGAATGTCACAAAATAAAAATTATCTTACTTTATTTGTGTTGGATTTATGCTTACAAGCCCCAATTAAAATGGTATGTTGATTGCATCACAAAGGACTGTATATTTTTAGGAGAATCGAAATGACAACAAAGAAGTTTGATGCGACCCCCACGGCAGGTGAACCAATCAATCTAGATGAAATTTCGAAAGAAAATGTTCAGGAAGCTTGGAAAGACTACGAGGCAAAACCTGAATATAAAGATTTTAATAAGCATGATTTGATTGAGTCCATGCAACACCCTGAAGAAGAAAAGAAGTCTTCTTAAGTAATAACAAAAAACGCTCATATTTTTATGAGCGTTTTTTATGCAGATCTCTTATTTTAATAAAGGAGGGACTGCTTCATAATTAATTTCAACACGGCGGTTTTCTTTCCACGCTGATTCATCATGTCCTGCATTAACAGGAGCTTCTTTACCATAACTTACAGCTTCAAGTTGCTGCGGGTTTACACCATTGGTAATTAAATAGCTTTGTACAGCTTTAGCACGACGCTCACCTAAAGCCATGTTGTATTCACGTGTACCACGTTCATCTGTATGACCAGTTAATGCAACTTTTGAATTTGCATTTGCGATAAGGAACTGAGCATGAGCTTGAAGTGTTTGGTAGTCTTCAGTAGATAAATCGCTGCTGTCATAATCAAAGTGAACAACGCGTTTAGCCAAAGCCGCTTTATTTGCTTCAGTTACACCTTTAGATGAAGCACCTGCCAAATTTTGAGCATTTAATGCGGCATCTTCACTCAAACCAGAAGTGTTTACCGTACTTGGATTTGTACCTGTCGTGGTCGTCGCTGCCGGTTTACGGCTAGCACAGCCTGTCATCACAAGTGCTACGCTAAGAAAGGGTAGAGCTAAATATTTGATTGATTTCATGATCATCTCCGTCAATGGAATTAAAAGTTATTTTGGTGCCCAGGCTGGTTCACGTACTTCACCTTGTTCGCTTGGTAAATTCATACGGAAACGTCCATCAGTAGACATAATAGACAACAAGCCACGGTTGCCTTCACGAGTTGCGTAGACCACCATTTGCCCATTTGGTGAGAAACTTGGTGATTCATCTAAACTAGTTGGGGTAAGAATATTGGTGATGCCAGTATTAATGTCTTGAATTGCAACTTTATAACTGCTGCCACTTGGGCGATGAACAAGTGCAATCTTTTTGCCATCTGCACTTAAAGTTCCGCGTGCATTAAATGAACCTTTAAACGTTAGACGTTTTACTGAACCATCAGCAAAGGTATAACGATAAATTTGGGCAGAGCCACCACGGTCAGAAGTGAAAATAAAGGATTTGCCATCTGGTGTATAGCGTGCTTCGGTATCAATTGCCGAATCATTTGTCATGCGTTTGACTTGGCGAGTTGATAAATCCATTTGATAGATTTCAGGGTTGCCATTCATAGATGCTGTAAACAGCATTGATTGGCCATCGGGTGAGAAACTTGGTGCGCCGTTTAAGCCTCTGAAACTAGTAAGAACTTCACGTGTTCCAGTTGATAAATCCTGTAAATAAATTGCTGGACGTTTAGTTTCAAAAGAAACATAAGCAATTTTTTTAGCATCTGGTGTCCATGCTGGAGAAAGAATTGGATCACGAGACGATAAAACAGTCTTTGGTTGTTCACCATCCGTATCTGCAATTTGTAGTGTATAACGCTCGGCTGGTGTTGCAGGATTTCTTAACACATATGCAATACGGCCGCTAAAGTCACCTGGAATACCAGTAAGTGCTTGATAAATAGCATCACTTACCATATGACCAGCCTGACGTATGCGAGCAGCTGGTACATTTAAAAGTTCATTTAAAATGTATTGTTGCTTTTGTACATCATAAAGTTGGTAGTGAACTTCAAAACCTGTCGCTGTTTGTTTAATTTGTCCAGTAACTACATATGGAATACCAGCAGTTTGCCAGTCAGAAGCTTGAATCTGATTGATAGCAGCATTGGCAGGCAAGTTTTTAGATGAGCTTGTAAAGCGCCCAGAACGGTTTAAGTCTGTTTCAACAATAGGATAGAGCCCATTGTCATTGGTAAACGGGACAATAGCAATTTTGGGTGCCTGATCTGGAGCTTTAGCAATTTCCAGATATAACTGGGCAAAAGCAGTTGTAGAAGCAATAGGGCTTAAGGCTGTGATCAGTGCTAAAGATAGCAGGTGTTTGCGGCTCGTATTCATAAGTTTAAAGTCATAGCAGGTATTTTTGTGACTGTTGATTTTGTAGCATAGTTACATGCCTTAAACTATTTAAAGCATGTAACTCTTTCAAAATTATTGCGCTCTAAATGTAGAGCTAACACTTCTTGCTTCACGCCTTGCATCTGGATCTGATGGCATAGGATATGGCGCTGCGGCTTGAATTGCAGCTTTAATACTTGCGTCTAAGGCATCATCACCACTTGAACGCGTGATCACAATAGAGTTAACGCTTCCCGAATCGGAGAGGGTAAAACGAACACCAACAGTTTTACCGCTACTGCCAGTTGGAACATCCCAAGAGCGTCGAATTTTTTGTTCAAAATCGCGTCTAGCTGAAGAAGCAACTTTTTTAGCTTCAGCTTTCTTTTGAGCTGCTTCTTCTTGTGCTTTTTGAGCAGATGCAGCTTTGGCTTCGGCCTCTGCTTCAGCTTTACGCTTAGCATCGTCAGCAGCTTTTTGCTTGGCTTTAGCATCAGCTTCAGCTTTACGTTTAGCATCGTCAGCAGCCTTTTGCTGTTTGGCTTTCGCATCGGCCTCAGCTTTACGTTTAGCATCGTCAGTAGCTTTTTGTTGTTTAGCTTTTGCATCTGCTTCAGCTTTGCGTTTAGCATCATCAGCTTTTTGTTGCTTAGCTTTCGCATCGGCCTCAGCTTTACGTTTAGCATCATCAGCTTTTTGCTGTTTAGCTTTCGCATCGGCTTCCGCTTTACGTTTAGCATCATCAGCAGACTTTTGCTGCTTAGCTCTAGCATCAGCCTCAGCTTTACGTTTAGCGTCTTCAGCAGCTTTTTGTTGCTTAGCCTTAGCATCAGCTTCGGCTTTTCGCTTAGCTTCTTGTTGTGCTTGAAGTTTAGCGTTTTCAGCCTTTTGAGCTTCACGTTTTAATTTTGCATCTGCTTCAGCTTTTTTACGTTTAGCGTCTTCAGCAGCTTTTTGGCTGGCTTTAGCTTCAGCATCAGCTTTTGCACTTTGTTCAGCCTTACGTTTTTGTTCAGCTTCTGATTTTGCTTTAGCCTCAGCTTGGCGTTTAGCTTCAGCCTGCTGTTTTTGAGTTTCCTCTATGCGTTGCTGTTCTGCTGCTTGTTTCGCTTTCGCAGCTTCTTCAGCTTTACGCTTTTGCTCAGCTAACTTGGCTTGCTGAGCCTGTTCGGCCTTTTGCTTTTGAGCAGCAAGTTGTTGAGCTGTTGGAGGCGGAGGTACAACTGGAAGATTTTGAGGTAGTGTTTCATCCACAATAGGGGCTAATACCTCTTTTGCTTCATTCGTAGCTGTAGTCTCTTGTTCAATTTCTTTGGCTAAAGGAGGGGGTAAATCTTCTGGCTTAACTAAAATAGTCGTTAGCTTTTTTGGCTGTTCAGGTGGTTTACTCAAGCCTAAAAAAAGCAGGCCAACAATGGCAATTGCATGAACTCCGAGTGTAAAGCTCAATGCAATCGCATTTTGTTTAAAGGGCGGCTTTTGATCTTTGTTCATAGCTTATTTTAAAGGCTCTGTCAGAAGGCCAACTTGAGTTAAACCTGCTTCTTGTAAACTCGCCATCAATGATACGACTTCTCCATAAGGACGAGACTTATCACCATTGACTAAAACTGTAAGTTGTTTGTTTTCTTGTTCAGCTTGTTTTTGAGCATCGCTTAAAACTGCTTCGAGCTTTTCACGAGATAATGGTTCATTATCTTTGTAATCTTCATATTGAAGATAAATATTGCCATCTTTGCCAATTGTTACCATGGCAGGCATATCTTTTGATTCGATTGGGTGGTTGTTTGCTTGAGGTAAATCTACCTTGATACCACTGGTAATCATAGGAGCAGTTACCATAAAAATAACCAAAAGCACGAGCATAACGTCAATATAAGGTACGACGTTCATATCACTTTTTAATGGTTTTTTTATGCGCTCAAAGCGCCCTGAACGCTGTATTGCCATTATGCATCTTCCTGTGATGAACCCACAGATTGACGTTGCAATAAAGCAATCATCTCTTCAGCAAATAAAGCACGATCAGAGTAAACGCTTTCACTTTTAGCAGTGAAGTGGTTAAAAGCTAATACAGCAGGGATAGCTGCAAATAAACCAATTGCAGTTGCAATAAGTGCTTCGGCAATACCTGGTGCAACAGTTGCCAGAGTTACTTGATCAACGGCAGCCAAACCGATAAAGGCATTCATAATACCCCATACGGTACCGAATAGACCGATGTAAGGCGCTACAGAACCGATACTTGCTAAAGTCCCTAAACCATATTCTAAATGGCTCTGATCACGACTTAAACCTACACGCAAAATACGTTCAGTGCCTTCAATCGTTTGAGAAACAGGAGCCTGACGTTTTTTGAGTTTAAAAAATTCGCTCAACCCTTGATAAAAAATATCTTCAAGACCTGAGCGTTTTGAGTTGAGCTGAGCATTGTTATAAAGCGTATTGAGTTCAGCACCAGACCAGAACATTTTTTGAAAATGTTCATCGTCTTGATGTGCTTTTTTATAACTCATATGTAACTTGGCAATCAGATACCAACTAAAGATCGATGCTAACAATAAAATTAGCATGACCAACTGAACGACTGGACTTGCTTGTAAAATAAGGTCAGAAATATGCAGGGTTGATTCAATGTTTGTTGCCATAGGTTACATATGCCGGTTGTTTTTTTAGTCTTGTTCCAATTCTTTACGAATAAGATCACGTATTTCTTCTGGAAGACGACGAGGCATTAAGTCTTTACTTAAACATGCCAACTCAACCTCACCAGAAGCAAGCAAGATTTCACCACGATAAATATTTTGTTGCAACACAAATGACGCAGCTTTACATGAAACTACACGTGCTGTAACAGTAATTAAATCATCCATTAAAATAGGACGCATATATTTTACGTCAATTTTATATACGACAAAGTTGTAGTCTTTTTGGTGCCAGTAATGATCAACGCCAGCAGCGCGGAGCCATTCAGTACGGGTACGTTCCATATAGCGAATATGGTTGGCATGGTAAACAATACCACCTGCGTCCGTATCTTCAATATAAACACGAATGTTGAATTCAAAATGATTCGCCATGAGAGTATTCCGTTTTTAGTTCACTATAGAGCTTTGCATTTCAATTATGGCTACTCAATAAAATATTCATTTTATTTGAAGCCACGCATATGCTTTAAATACGGGGCAGTTTAGCAGATTGCATACTAAGTCCTATGGCACAACCTTTCAATTGCGATTGCTGTACTTCTAGTCTAAAAACGGTGAACTCTATGACCAGCTTACTTTTAAGTTAAGAAGGTTTCCATGCAGTTTGAACTTGTTTTGATATATTCGGGTAATCTAATACGAACCTTACATGTAGTTCAGTTCCTATTTTTAAGGCTTTATTATCTACAATAAAGTAAGGACTATGATTAGGTGCAGCTTGGCTTAAGTCTTGATTTTCTGGTGTTGCACCTAAGAAAACAAAGAATGAGGGCATTAATTTTCCATAATAAGCAAAATCTTCACTTGCGCTCTCATTGTGGTCCAAAACATGTAGTTTTGAAGCTTCAACAACTTTGGCTAATGTTGGCTGAATAAATTGAGTAAGCGCCTTGTCATTCATAGTTACTGGTGCATAAGGCGCAATTTCAACTTTAGCGGTCACGTCATTGGCTTGAGCATTATGCTCTATCATGGCGGGTAAACTTTTTAAGATATTCGCCCGTATTTGTTCGTTATTAGAACGAATAGTCCCGATCATATTGACCTGTTCAGGAATCACATTACCTGCCGTGCCGCCTTGAATATTGCCAATACTGACTACACCCATACCTTTGGTTAGATCGGTTCTTCGGCTAATAAGGCTCTGTAAATTATTAATCATTTGTGCCGATGCATAAATCGGATCTCTGCCTAGCCACGGTGTTGAACCATGCACCTGCTTGCCGTTGACCTGAATCCGTAAGTGGTCTGCACTATTTAAAATAGCGCCATCCTTGTAATAAAGATGTCCACTTTTCATGCCAGCTATGACATGCATTCCAAAAATAGCCTCGGGTTTATAATCTTTAAAGGCACCATCTGCGATCATTTTCCGTGAGCCGATTTGATCTCCCTGTGTGAAGTTATCTATATCTGCTCCACCTTCTTCAGCAGGTTGAAAAACAAAGACAACTGTGCCCGATATTTTATCCTTATTGGCTGCTAGAATTTTTGCTGCCCCTAATAGCATTGCGGTGTGTGCATCATGTCCACAAGCATGCATCACATAAGTTTCTTTACCTTGATAAATTGCTTTTTGTTTACTAGCAAATGGCACACCACTTTTTTCTTCCATAGGTAGTGCATCCATATCGGCTCTAAGCGCAATAATAGGGCCAGGGTTACTCCCTTTTAAAATGCCGATTACCCCTGTTTTTGCATAACCTGTTCTGACTTGAATGCCATAAGACTTTAATTCTTTTTGAACCAATGCAGATGTTTTAAATTCCATATTGCCTAGTTCAGGGTGTTCATGAATATGTTGTCTTAATTGAATAACCTGATTTTCATTTTGTTGTGTAGCATCTTTTACCCAATCAGCTAGGCTCAATTGACTTATTAAGGTAAGTGGAAAAATTAAAGCGGCTTTTTTGTACATGTCCTTATCCTAAAAATATTATTGTTCATAAGATTTGCTATCTAGATTTCTTATAATGTAGTTTTTAGAAATATTAAAAAATCAATAAGGTATAAAGAAAGACTTAAAAGGTATAGAGTGGCTAATTTATTGATAAGACAATTATTATTTTAATTGGATAGAGAGATTAAATTAAAAAAGGAAGAGAAAATTCTCTTCCTTTGATTAGTTTTTAGGCTCAGGCGGTGTCATTCCAAACTGTAAATAAGATTGGTTGGTTGCAATCCGACCTCGTGCAGTACGCATGACATAACCTTGTTGAATTAAATAAGGTTCAATCACGTCTTCAAGTGTACCGCTGTCTTCAGCCATCGCTGCTGCAAGCGCTTCAACTCCAGCAGGACCGCCATCAAAACGCTCGAGTAGCATGCTCAAGTAACGTCGGTCTAGGGTATCTAGGCCAGCTTTATCAACATTGAGCATATCAAGCGCGCGTTGTGCCATTTCATGGGTCACTTCACCTGTGCCTTTCACTTGTGCATAGTCACGAACGCGTCTTAATAAACGGTTGGCGATACGAGGTGTTCCGCGTGATCGGCGTGCTACTTCTTCTGCACCTTCAACTGTAATGGGTACATCCATTAGGTTTGCAGAGCGTGACACAATGTGAGTTAAGTCTTCTACAGAGTAAAACTCAAGACGTTGCACAATACCGAAGCGGTCACGTAGTGGTGAGGTCAGTAAGCCCGCACGTGTGGTGGCAGCGACGAGTGTAAAAGGGGGTAAATCGAGTTTAATTGAACGAGCAGCAGGGCCTTCACCAATCATGATATCGAGTTGGTAATCTTCCATCGCTGGATACAGAATTTCTTCAATCACGGGTGAAAGACGATGAATCTCATCAATAAATAAAACATCGCCTTCTTCAAGATTAGTCAGCATTGCCGCTAAATCGCCTGCACGTTCCAAGACAGGCCCTGAAGTCGATTTGAGGTTGCCACCCATTTCACGTGCAATAATATTAGCTAGTGTGGTTTTACCTAAGCCGGGCGGACCAAAAATCAGTGTGTGGTCGAGAGCTTCACCACGACCACGAGCAGCGCCAATGAAAATTTCCATTTGCTCGCGTACGACTGGTTGCCCAATATAGTCGGCAAGAGAAGTTGGTCGAATAGCCCGATCAAAATGATCTTCAGGTTTTTCTGTTCCACTGATTAGACGGTCTTGCATAAGTGTTTTACTTCATCATGGATTTAAGAGCAGCACGAATAATATCGGCTGATTCTGTGTAATCGGCTTTAACCGCTGCAACAGCTTTTTGTGCTTCAAGTGGCTTATAACCTAAAGATTGCAATGCAGCTTCTGCTTCTGCGACAGGAGAGTTTGCAGCAAATTGAATTTGAGGCATGGTCGCCGCAGTTGAAGTGCCTTGAGCTAATGTTTTGAAACGGTCACGAAGTTCGATCATTAAACGTTCAGCCGTTTTTTTGCCTACACCTGGAACTTTGACCAAAGTATTCACATCATCATGTTCAATAGTGTGAACCAATAGTTCAACGCTTAGCGTAGATAAAATGCCTAATGCCATTTTTGGACCGACACCATTTACTTTTAATAAGGTGCGGAAAATTGTTTTCTCTTGGGCATCACTAAAACCATAGAGCTGTTGTGCATCTTCACGGACAACTAAATGCGTCCATAGCGTAACTTTCTGGCCTTTTTGTAATTGGCAAAATGTTGAAAGTGGCGTATCAATTTCATAACCCACACCATTTACATTCAGTAAGACAGTAGGGGCTTCTAGGGCAAACACTTCGCCAATTAAACATCCGATCATAGCGTAATTTCACTTATTCATAACTGTAAATCTGGTCGTTCTAAAATGAATTGAAAACGACACTGGTTTTATTTCTTTCTATATCAAGCCAGCTTAAAACAAGCCAATTTTATTACCTTGCAACTCTTGCGCCAAGCTATAAGCCTGATGATCTGAGAACTTACTAATAATATCGAGTACTTGCATGATATTGCTGTAGTGATTATTGCTAAAGTTAGCACCATACAGGTTAAGGATAGACATTAAACGTTGTTCTTTAAAGCTTAAAGATTTATGCGGCGTTGTGAGTGGTACAAATGCATCCAAAATCGTTTGTAAACTCTGATGTGCAATAATTTCTAAACCAGATTTTTGTGGGTGCTCAAAAATTTTGTCACGTGCCAGATTCTTGGCAGTTTCGATACCTTTTGCAATATCGGGTGAACAATATTGCAAAAGGTTGCCTTTAAGCTGACCTGTAATGATTTCATAATGATTTCTGGCAAATGCTGTGGTTACTTCATCAACAAGACGTTTCATGACTCGTCCACGTAATGCTGAGATCTTTTGTTGCCATGTACTGTTTGGATGAGATAACTCTTCAGGTTGGCCATAGTCAGCAATAAGATTTAAGAAAATGGGTTCAACTTCTTGGTAACTCAGCATATTTAAGACAATGCCATCTTCTAAATCAATGAGGGCATAACAAATGTCATCAGCGGCTTCTAACAAATAGGTGAGTGGATGACGGCAGTAGTGATATTCACCGAGTTGAATCAGCCCAAGCTGTTCAGCGATCTGTTTTAAAATTTCTTTTTCAGATTGATAACAACCAAACTTTGCTCTTTGATGTGAAGGGCGGTCACCTTGTGAAGCAATTGTTTTTGAAAGCCATGGATACTTTAAATAAGCGCCTAAGGTCGCATATGTTAAACGCATACCTCCATCATCTGGGTGATAATCAATGCGGCTTAATAAACGTAAGCCTTGAGCGTTGCCTTCAAATTGGCGAACATCGGCTTCTTCTTCTGGGCTTAGTTTTTTTAAAAAATCATCATGTGAGGCATCATCGAACCATTCACGAATCGCATATTCGCCTGCATGGCCGAAAGGCGGGTTACCTATGTCGTGGGCTAGGCAGGCTGCTTGAATAATTGCACCGACATCGGCAGGGGAAATCCAGACAGGTAATTCGTTTTTAATTTTTTCTGCGGCAAGCATACCCATTGAGCGGCCAATGCAGGAAACTTCAAGGGAGTGTGTTAAGCGGGTATGAATGCCATCATGCTGTGCCAAAGGATGAACTTGGGTCTTACGGTTTAACTGACGAAAACTTTGTGAAAATATAATGCGGTCATAATCTTTATGGAATGGGCTACGAGCCAGTTCTGTACTACTTTTTTTGCTACCTAAACGAACTGCAGAAAGCAGCTCTAACCAACGCATTTGTTCCATTTATCATTATTCAAAACTATAAAGCTTGATCATGCCAAAAAAAAGCTAAAAGCACTAGCTTGGTGCGACATAGTTTGTCTTAGTTCAGGTTTTATTATGTTATTGAATAAACATGAAACAATTTATTTTTAACGAGAATGACTAAAAAAATGATTTTGAACAAAAAAGAAATCATTTCTTGCAGAATTAGGTTACAGAATACTGATTCTACATCTAGCTGATTTTAGCAAGACGCAGTAGAATATGCGCTCTCTCTAAAGTCACATTGCGGTAAGGTTCACAAGACCTGCCCGTGGAGCCAAAATCAACATGTTTATCGTGGCCGGTGCAGCAGCACATTCTTCTTTTAAGAAAGCTCAACTATTAACACGTTTATCGTCAATTAGTTCTGTTCAATCTTTTGACAGCCAATGGGTCTATTTGTTTGATCAAGCGCTCAACGAGCAGCAACATCAATCTGCTTTGCAATTATTAAATGACGGTGAGTCTTTTGAACTTCGTCAACCTGCAAGTGATGAGATTCAGATTTTAGTAACACCACGTGTGGGTACTATTTCACCTTGGTCTTCTAAAGCAACTGATATTTTCAAAAACTGTAATACACCAGTTCACCGCTTAGAACGCGGTCTTTTGTTTACGTTAAAAGGTGTTTCTGAGATTACTAATGAAGTTAAACAAATACTTCATGACCGTATGACAGAAACAGTTTTTGCTCAAATTGATGATGCAAAAGCATTATTTTCAGAAACAGCACCAAAACCATTAAATTCAATTGATATCTTAGGTCAAGGCAAAGAAGCTTTGGTTAAAGCAAACAATGAGTTCGGTTTTGCGTTGTCTGAACAAGAAATTGATTACTTAACTGAAGCATTCGGTAAGCTTGGTCGTAATCCAAATGACATCGAATTGATGATGTTTGCACAAGCAAACTCTGAGCATTGTCGTCATAAAATCTTTGGTTCTGAATGGACAATTGATGGTGAAAAACAACCATTATCATTGTTCCAAATGATTAAAAATACTTATAAAGAATCTCCAACTGACGTTTTATCGGCATATAAAGATAACGCGTCTGTAATCGTTGGTTATGACACGATGCGTTTTTATCCAAAAGCTGATGAAAACGGTCACTTTGTTTATAAATATAAGAGCCAAGCTGCTCATATTTTAATGAAGGTGGAAACTCACAACCATCCAACAGCAATTTCTCCATTTGCTGGTGCTGCAACTGGTTCAGGCGGTGAAATCCGTGATGAAGGTGCAACTGGTCGTGGTGGTAAACCAAAAGCTGGTTTAACAGGCTTTACAGTTTCTAACTTAAATATTCCTGGTTTTGAACAACCTTGGGAAGAAAACTACGGTAAACCTTCACGTATGGCATCGCCATTACAAATCATGATTGAAGGTCCATTAGGTGGCGCGGCATTTAACAACGAATTCGGTCGTCCTGCATTAAATGGTTATTTCCGTACTTTCGAACAAAATGTAAATGGTGAAGTGAAGGGCTTCCATAAGCCAATCATGATCGCTGGTGGTTACGGTAACATTCGTCCTGACCATGTAGAAAAAGATGCGATTCAACCAGGTGATTTACTCATTGTATTGGGTGGCCCTGCAATGTTAATCGGTCTTGGCGGTGGTGCAGCATCTTCTGTAGATAGCGGTACAATGGGTGAAAGCCTTGATTTCGCTTCTGTACAACGTGAAAACCCAGAAATGGAGCGTCGTTGTCAAGAAGTGATCGATACATGCTGGCGCTTAGAAGACTTCAACCCAATCGTTTCTGTACACGACGTTGGTGCGGGTGGTCTATCAAATGCTATGCCTGAACTTGTGAATGACCATGAGTTAGGTGCAGTTCTTAACCTTCGTAAGATTCCTTCATTAGAACCGGGCATGAGCCCAATGGAAATCTGGTCAAACGAAGCACAAGAGCGTTATGTTCTTGCAATTCGTCCAGAGTCTTTAGAACAGTTCGAATCAATCTGTGCTCGTGAACGTTGTCCATTTGCCGTGTTAGGTGAAGCAACTGAAGCTCGTCATTTAACTGTTGAAGATCCATTGTTCCAGAACAATGCAGTTGATATCCCAATGCAAGTAATGCTTGGTGGTACACCGCGTATGCAACGTTCTTATGAAACAATTGAGCGTAAAGGTAACGAGTTTGACGCTTCAAAAGTTGATTTGAAAGATGCGATTTTCCGTGTATTGAAAAATCCTACAGTTGCTTCTAAATCATTCTTGATCACCATTGGTGACCGCTCAATTACAGGTATGGTTGCACGTGATCAAATGGTTGGTCGTTGGCAGATTCCTGTTGCGGATGCAGCAGTAACGACGACAAGCTTACAAGGCTTCACTGGTGAAGCAATGGCGATGGGTGAACGTCCACCAGTTGCATTGTTAAATCCAGCAGCGTCTGCTCGTTTGGCAGTTGCTGAAGCAATTACCAATATTGCATGTGCAAACATTGAACAAATTAGCGATATCAAACTTTCTGCAAACTGGATGGCTGCTGCTGGTCAAAAAGGTGAAGACCAAGCGTTGTTCGAAGGTGTAAAAGCGATTGGTATGGAAATGTGTCCAGCTTTAGGAATTGCGATTCCTGTAGGTAAAGACTCACTTTCAATGCGTACGACTTGGAATGATAACGGTGAAGATAAAGCTGTAACATCTCCAATGACTGGTGTAATTACTGCATTTGCTCCAGTAGCTGATGTTCGTAAGACTTTAACACCTGAGCTTAAGAATTTAGAAGACTCAGTACTTGTCCGTATTGATTTATCTAAAGGAAAATTCCGTTTAGGTGGTTCGATTCTTGCGCAAGTATATAAAGCAATTGGTTCAGTCACTCCAGATGTTGATAGTTTTGATGATTTCAAAGCGTTCTTTGCTTTAATTCAAGACTGGAATAACCGTGGCTTGATTCAGGCTTACCATGACATCGGTGATGGTGGTTTACTCGCAACTGTAGCTGAAATGATGTTCGCTTCGCGTTTAGGTGTAGCATTAGAAGATCAGACTACTGCTGGTTTATTTGCAGAAGAAATTGGTGCAGTAGTTCAAATCAAAGCAGCTGATTGGGAAGCTTTACAAGCAGAAGTAGCTGCTTCTAGCTTAAAAGATGCAATTGCTGTAGTGGGTCGTGTAAACAACACCGATCAATTATCTGTAAACGGTTTGACTTTAGACCGTGCTGAATTACAACAAGCTTGGTCTGAGGTATCTCATCAGATCCAACGTCTACGTGATAACGTAGAAACTGCTGACCAAGAGTTTGCTTTAATCGCGGATAAATCACATCAAGGTTTAATTGCTAAACCAACATTTGATTTGAATGAACCTATCGAAGCGCCGTTCATTAACACACGCCGTCCTAATATGGCGATCTTGCGTGAGCAAGGTGTAAATGGTCATATTGAAATGGCAGCAGCCTTTGATAAGGTTGGTTTCAATACTGTTGACGTGCACATGAGTGATTTACTTGCTGGTCGCGTTAGCCTAAGTGATTTTGAAGGTCTAGTGACTTGTGGTGGTTTCTCTTACGGTGACGTCATGGGTGCTGGCGGTGGCTGGGCAAAATCAGTATTGTTCAATGCGAAATTACGTGATCAGTTTGAACAGTTCTTCCACCGTGAAGATACATTCAGCTTAGGTATCTGTAATGGTTGCCAAATGTTGTCACAATTAGCGCCACTTATTCCAGGTGCTGAACACTGGCCACGTTTCCATCGCAATATGTCAGAAGTTTTTGAAGCTCGTAGTGTAAACGTTCGTGTTGAAAAATCTGTTTCTGTATTGCTTAATGGAATGGAAGGTTCGATTTTACCGATTGCTGTAGCACACGGTGAAGGTCGTGCGGTTGCAAGTGAAGCTGATATTGCCAGCTTAAATGCAGCGAATCAAGTTGCATTGCGTTATGTTGATAGTCACGGTAACCCGACTCAACATTATCCATTGAACCCGAACGGTTCGCCGGAAGCGATTACTGGTGTAACGTCTAAAGATGGTCGTGCAACGATTATGATGCCGCACCCAGAGCGTACTTTCCGTGCAATTCAGCACTCGTGGAAACCAGAAGAGTGGACTGAAGATGGTGCATGGTTACGTATGTTCCGTAACGCACGTAAGTTTATCGGTTAATATAAACACTGAAATAAGCCACCGTTAGGTGGCTTATTTGTATGTAGTACAATTTAAATAGAATAAATAGTAGAGAAGAAAAATGAAATCAAAAATCCATTTCCGTGAGTTTGCACTGCTGATGGCATTACTCATGTCTATTGTTTCTTTTTCAATAGATGCGGTTTTACCAGCTTTAGGTGAGATTGGACGAGTTTTTGACTTAAAGAATAATAATCAGACGCAATGGGTCATCATTGGTATTTTTTCTGGCATGACGATAGGACAACTCATTGCAGGGCCTCTATCCGATGCGATTGGTCGTAAACGTATTTTATTTGCAGGAATTATTATTTATTTTTTGGGAAGTTTATTGTGCTTTACCACTCAAAGTTTTGAGTGGTTTTTAGTTGGCCGCTTCATTCAAGGGATTGGAGTATCTGGTCCTTACGTAGCTTCTATTTCAATTGTGCGCGATAAATACAGTGGTGCACAAATGGCACGTATTATGTCCTTAATTATGATGGTGTTTATGGTTGCTCCAGCAATTGCACCAAGTTTGGGGCAGCTCATTATTCATTTCTTTGGCTGGCGTGAGATCTTTGTTTTATATATGGTCTATGCCACAGTTGTCGGGGCATGGGTTGCTTTACGTTTGGAAGAGACGCTACTTCCTGAAAATCGTTTACCTATGCGCTTGCAAGCTTTTCAAGAGGGATTTAAAGAAGTGGTAAGTAATAAAACCACTATGAGTTATTTGCTATGTGCAGGCTTTTGCTTTGGTGGATTCATTGGTTATTTGGGAACTTCTCAACAAATTTTTATGCAACAGTTTGGTAAAACAGGACAAGAATTTAGTGCTTATTTTGCCGTGCTTGCTGGTGTGATGGGAATCGCCTCATTTACAAACTCTAAAATTGTTATGAAGTTTGGTATGCGCCCAATCTGTATTTATGGCTTTTTAGGTTTGTGCTTAATTTCTTTAATTTTCTTGGGAATTCAGCTTTTAGGCGTGGCTGTTTCATTCTGGATGTTTATGCTTTATGCCTGCATTCTGTTCTTATTATTTGGAACGTTATTTGGTAATTTAAACGCGATTGCGATGGAACCAATGGGGCATGTTGCTGGTATGGCATCGGCCATTATTGGTGCAGCATCTTCTGTTTTGTCACTTATTCTTGCATCTATTATTGGACAATTATATAACGGTACATTAATTCCAATGACTGCTGGCTTCGTCATTTTATGTGGTTTGGCTTTTGGTATGACAATATATGAGAACAGATATTTAAAGAAAATCAATGCTTAAAATTATAAAGATACCGCTAGTACACTGAATTTTATAATTTTGCTAAAAATAAGAGCTACCTATAAATGAGGGCCGCTCTTTTTAACTTTTTAGAAAAATTATAAGCCTATAGACATTCAGCTATTTAACACTTTATAGTTTGTTCAAGATTGGATCAATTTTTGCTTTCTCTGTAACAACGATAAAAATCGGAGATCAAAATGATGAAAAATAAGTATCACATAAGAACAATGTATACCAAAGATAAGGGCTGGCGCTTGTTTGGCTTGGCGCTTGCCATTCAAATCCTCTTTATTGGAGCAAATTATTTGGTAATGATGAGCTGACTTTGATTTAGAAGCTTTTTTAACGGTATGATTTAAAGCAAGTTTACTAGTTTTGAGTCATTCTACTTATGTTAAAGCTGATTTATTACGTGCCTGATTCACATCTTGAGTCGACTAAACAAGCTATTTTTTCTGCTGGTGCGGGGGGTATCGGTAATTACGAACACTGCGCATGGCAAGTAAAAGGAATCGGGCAATTTAAACCAGTCAAAGGTGCAGATCCTTATATTGGAGAGGTGGGTGAGCTTGAACAAGTGGAGGAGTGGCGGGTTGAAACAATTGTAATTGAAGAAAATGCAAAGGCTGTAGCGAAAGCATTAAAGGCAAGCCATCCTTACGAAGAGCCTGCCTTTGAGTTTATTCAAATCATAGAAATTGATTTTAATTAAACTGTGAAAAATCTGGTTTACGTTTCTGCATAAATGCTTGTACAGCCTCTAGCATTTCTGGGGACTGAACTCGCTGCATAAAGATTTCAGCTTCATGATCAATACATTCGATAATTTGGTCGAGATTATGCTTCATCAATGCTTTTGTTTGCTTTAACGATGCAAGCGGTAAAGTCGCTAAATGTTGAGCAGTTGCCTGAGCGGTCGCATAAACATCTTCAACGACTTCATTCACTAAACCTGCTTGTACTGCAGTTTCTGCATTAAATTTTTTCGCAGTAAATAGAAGCTCAGCTGCTTTATGATAGCCAGCTTGTTGAATAAGTAATTGGCTAGCACCACCTTCTGGAGAAAGGCCAAGGCTAACAAATGGAATTTGGAAAAGGGCAGTGTTGTCAGCAAATACTAAATCTGCATGTAATAAAATCGTAACACCGATACCAATTGCCACACCTTTTACTGCAACAATAAGCGGCTTTGATAATCTGGCAGCAGATTTAAGGAGTACGAATGGAGGAACTTGACCCGCTGGGCCTGCATTAGGCTTTTGTACAAAACCCATAAAATCTTTCATATCATTACCAGCGGTAAAATCTTGCTCTACACCACGTAGAACAACCACTCGGACGTCTTTATTGAGATCTGCTTCATCTAGAGCTTGAGCAATCCATAAATAAAGTTCGCCGTATAATGCATTTTTTGCTTCTGGACGATTTATGGCTAAGGTGAGTACGCCACCTTCTAAATTTGCGTGTAAATGTTGATGAGGTTGTTGAATACAGCTAAGTGTCATCGTACTATCCTTGCTTTAAACCAAGTTGTTAATTTTTAGGTTCTCATTATGGCGCATATTTTCTGTAATGCGGGTAACTGATGAGTTCATAAAAAGTGAAAATCTAATTATGTATAAATTTGACTATCTCGTTTTTATAGGGCGTTTTCAACCATTTCATTTGGCTCATATGCAGACAATTGAAATTGCCTTACAACAAAGTCGTTATGTGATTTTGGCATTAGGTTCTGCTCAAATGGAACGTAATATTAAAAATCCGTTCTTAGCAGTAGAGCGCGAGCAAATGATCTTGTCAAATTTCTCATTAGAAGAACAAAAACGCATTCGTTTTGTACATGTAGTAGATGTTTATAATGATGAAAAGTGGGTAAAACAGGTCAAATCTTTAGTAAATAGTGTGATTGAACCAAACTCAAAAATTGGTCTAATAGGGCACTTTAAGGATGAGTCATCTTATTATTTAAGATTATTTCCAGAATGGACCATGGTCGAACTCGATAGCCTAAAAGACTCGATTTCAGCGACTCCAATGCGTGAAGCTTATTATCGTGGTGAAATCCAAACAGAATTTTTCCCTATAGGAACTATTCAATTTTTGGATGAGTTTAAAAAAACACGTATTTATCAACAACTACAACAACGATTTAAAGAAGATGATCGTTCTAATTTAGATGATTCTGAGTAAGTGAATATAGATTAAGCATCTGCCCAAAAAATAATTCGGTTTGAAAAAGGATCTGTGATACAGAGTTCAAGGGTCTCCCAATCTGTTTTTTCAACTTGAGGCTTAGAGAATTTATAGTCTTTTTGGCTTAGTTCACTGTATAACTCATAGATATGTTCCCAATAAATACGGATTGCACTATGGGGACTCGCATCTCCAAAATGCTCAGATAGATGGATAATGCAATCGTCTTTAGAAATCTGTAAATATAGTGGGAAATTTTCTTCAAATTGGTGTTGCCAATCAAGCTGAAAGCCTAAGAACTCAAGATAGAATGATTGAGCTAACTCGACATCAAAAATTCTTAAAATAGGTGTGATCGAACCTGATTGCATCTTTTTTCCTTTTAACTTGTACCAAATTGTTGAGTCCAATAGCTCTTTTGTTTTGCTGACTGATTAGAAGCACAAGCAATTGCATAAGTTGTAAATTTGGGATTCATGAGGTTACTACAATGTAAGGGGCTCGATAGCCATCTAGACATCACTTCATCTAATGTTTTCTGTCCACTAGCGACATTTTCACCATTGGCTTTACCGAGTGTGTTGTAAAGTTTTAAGCGTGATTTTAAGTCTAGGCCAGTGGAGCCAACATGTCCGAGAAAATTATGTGCTGCCATATCTTCACTATGGGAAAATGCACCTTTATATAAATTATTGCTCCAAATCACTGGTCTAGTTGCAGAAAAATATTGTCGACCACATTGGCGTGATTGCTGACGGATTTGGTTAATTTTTTTAAGTACAGCTTGTTGATAGGCTGGGTTCTGCAAATCTTGGCAGCTTATTTCTTTTGAAGTTATCTGAATTTGAGCAAGTGATGTGCCGGTGTCGGTTGGTATGGCTAATGTATTTGCACTACATGCACCAATAAAGAGAATGGCTGGCAGTAAAGAGCAAGTTTTGAGTGAACTCATATCAATGCCTTAAACTAATTATTCTAATATTTTTATGATACGTTAAACTCAAATTATTGGGTAATGCTTTGCACTAAAAAAGCGAGTATAAACTCGCTTTTTGTTGGTTGAATTTATTAAGCTGTTTGCAGAGATTTTAGGTCTTCTAGAACTTGTTCTGCATGTCCAGCAGCCTTAACTTTACGGTAGCTTTTCACTAATTCTTTGTTATGGAAAATAAAAGTAGAACGTTCAATACCCATTACTTTTTTTCCATACATATTCTTTTCTTTAATCACATCAAAATGATGACAAAGAACTTCTTCTTTATCACTAATCAGATCAATAGTAAGTGCCTGCTTCTCTGTAAAATTTTGATGGGCTTTCACTGAATCACGTGAAACACCGATAATGCGGGCACCTAAAGCTTCAAATTGATCTTTCAAACAAGAAAAACCAACTGCTTGTGTTGTACATCCTGGTGTTGAGTCTTTAGGATAGAAGTAAATGATTAGCCATTCATTTTCGACTTCAGTCAAGTTCACTTCGCCGTGTGTAGTAGGGAACACCTGATTTGGCAGTTGAATATTCTCAGACATTTCTTATCCTTTAAAAGTTAAATTCGATCTAATTCAAGTGGTAAAAAAGCGTATTCCTCATGATAAACAATATTGAGTTTTCTTACAGGAATTGCTTTGTTAAAAATTGGCCCATCAATCACAGTCGTATGAAATTCACCGCCCTCACCACATGGATCAATACCACGGTTTTCAAGCTCTTGAATATATTCTAAGGTTAAGGTTTTACCTAAATCCTCCTCCTTCATTCCGAGTTTAAGGTTTACGGTCACCACTATGCTCTGGAATCCAAGTTGAATAAATTCTTCAACAACTTCACGATGCGGACGTAGCCAAAGAGGCATTCCTAATTGAAGACCTACTTGTTGCGTTACTCGATCATGCCAACAGCCGTGTTCAGGCATATCAAGGTCACCTGTAACCAGTACCTCGGCTCCTTGTTGTTTTGTTTGTTTGAGTAATTCAATAAACTTTACTTCATAGTCATGCCAACTTGATGAAGCCATAAATACGGGCAAGCCGATTGCTTTTGCTTGTGTTTGAATAATATCAAGAGGCATGGCATGTGAGCGAGAACGTTGGCCCTGTTCTTCTAGCATTACGATCAATCCAATCACTTCGCCTGTCTGCATTGCATGGTAGAGTGCTAGAGAACTATCTTTGCCTCCACTAAATGAGACAATAGACCTTTTATGGTTAGCATTAGTTTTCCATTGTTCTTGCATGGCTTACATTAAATGAATTGGTTAAAAGTGCTGTTATTTTAACAGAGCTACAAAAAAGCCTGCATAAATGCAGGCTTAATTTGGAACATTAAAATCTTATTTTTTAGGAGCTTGTTGTTGAGCTGCTTTCATAGCTTCTTCAGTTAATTTTTCAAGCTTAGTTGTTAACTGAGGACCGAAACATGCTTTAAGATCACGGTTTTGTTGTTGTACAAATCCTAGAGAACTTGGGCTCTTCTTCGCATTGATTGCACTTTGGATTTCCCATTTTTGTGCTTCAGTCACTTTACCTTGTGCTTCAACTTGACAGCTACAGAATTTGCTAACTTCAGATGAGCTTAACTTGCCGCCTTTAGCAGTTTGTTCTTTACAAACATTAACTAATGCACCTTTAACGTTAGTGCTTTTATATGCCGCTTGAACTGGGTTTTCAGCTGCTTGAGCTGAACCAGCCATAAGTGCAGCTGCTGAGAATAAAGATGAAAGAATAAGATTTGATTTTAACAACTTCATAAATTTTACCTACTTATTACGGTATATAGCGTGTTGGATCGGTAACACCGGCATCGATAAAGCCTTCTTTACGCAAACGGCAACTGTCACATTTACCACACGCACGTCCTTGAGCATCTGCTTGGTAGCAAGATACCGTTTGACTATAGTCTACGCCATGTTCAAGCCCTAAACGTATGATATTCGCTTTGGATAAATGTAACAGGGGTGTTTCAAATTTAAGTGGTTTTCCTTCGACGCCAGCTTTAGTTGCTAAACGGGCCATATTCGCAAAAGCATCAATAAATTCAGGACGACAGTCAGGATATCCTGAATAATCAACGGCATTAATACCAATTACGATAGCTTCAGCATTAAATACTTCGGCTGCTGCTAGAGCATATGAGAGGAAAATAGTGTTACGCGCTGGTACATAAGTTACAGGAATACCTTCTTGTAACTGTTCTGGTACTGCAATGTTGTGATCTGTAAGTGCTGATCCACCTAAATTTGCTAGATCAATATTAATTACACGATGTTCAACACCTGAACGCTGAGCTAATGCTTTTGCAGCATCAAGTTCAGTGGTTGAGCGTTGACCATACATAAAACTAATAGCAATACATTCATAGCGCGCTTGTGCCCAAGCTAGGCAAGTGGTTGAGTCTAAGCCGCCTGAAAGTAAAACAATGGCACGAGAGCGCATATTTTTCTCCATATTCGGAATGATTTATTTTATTGAGTGATTAACGACCTGATTCATCGTTCCAAAGCAGCTTATGTAACTGAAGTTGGAAACGAACAGGTAATTTATCATCAAGTATCCACTGTGCCAGATCACGTGCTATACGTGGCAGGCCTACAGCACTTTTTTCAACTGCAAAGGCAGGGGAGAACCAAACGGTACTGACTTTTGTCTGCAGTTGATATTTTTCAACTTGTTGCTTTGACCATTCATAATCTTCACGATTGCAAATCACAAATTTGATTTGGTCACGTGGCGTTAAATGGTCAAGATTACTGATGAGATTACGATGTTCCTCACCAGAAGTTGGAGTTTTTAAATCAAGAACTTTAGAAACACGAGAGTCTACTTTTGACACATCAAGTGCGCCACTGGTTTCTAAAGAGACGTCAAAGCCTGCTTCACATAAACGTTGTAATAAAATCAAACAGTTTGGCTGAGCAAGAGGTTCACCACCTGTCACACAAATATAAGGTGTTTGATACTGCTTGGCTGTTTCAATGATATGTTCAAGTGAAAAACGTTCGCCACCTTCAAAAGAATAAGTGGTATCGCAATAGCTACAACGTAATGGACAGCCCGTTAGACGAATGAATACAGTCGGTAGGCCAGAGGCGTTTGCTTCACCCTGCAACGAGTAAAAAATCTCGGTAATGCGTAAACCGGACGCAGGGTCTGAGACAGGAATTGCAGAGGAACGTAAGGAAGCCATTCTAGAAATACCACACTATATAAAAAATAAAATCTCTACGATCAGTGGGATCGTAGAGATGGGGAGCGATTAAAGCTCCGCAAGAGAGTTATAACAAATTAGTCAGCACGTAACAAATCGTTTAAGCTTGTTTTGGCACGCGTTTGCGCATCAACTTTTTTCACGATGATCGCAGCATATAGGCTGTAAGTACCACATTTAGATGGCAAGCTGCCTGAAACTACAACTGAACCTGCTGGTACACGACCATAATGGATTTCACCAGTTTCGCGGTCATAAATTTTAGTTGATTGACCAATGAAAACGCCCATTGAAATTACTGAGCCTTCTTCAACGATAACGCCTTCAACGATTTCTGAACGCGCACCGATAAAGCAGTTGTCTTCAATAATAGTTGGGTTAGCTTGTAATGGTTCTAAAACACCACCAATACCTACACCACCAGACAAGTGAACATTTTTACCGATTTGAGCACATGAACCTACAGTTGCCCATGTATCAACCATTGTGCCTTCATCTACATAAGCGCCAATGTTGACATAAGATGGCATTAACACCACGTTCTTAGCTTGGAAGCTACCACGACGTGCTACAGCAGGAGGAACAACACGAACACCTGCAGCTTTAAATTGCTCTTCAGTCCAACCAGAGAATTTAGTTTCAACTTTGTCATAGAAACGAAGATCACATGACTCGATTGGTTTATTATCATTAAGTTTAAATGATAATAAAACAGCTTTTTTTAACCATTGATGAACAACCCATTCACCATTGATTTTTTCAGCAACTCGAAGTGTACCGTTATCTAAACCAGCAATTGCTTCTTCAACAGCTTGGCGAATTTCGCTTGAACAATCTGCTGCAGTAAAATTTGCGCGGTCTTCAAATGCTTGCTCAATGATTGTAGAAAGCTGAGACATGATCTTCCTTCCATAAAAAATTTTAAAGATTTTACACTAATTTGTGACAAGAATCTTTCAAAAAACGTGTTACGTTTAATTGATGATATAAATGAGGTAAATCGAAATAAGCTTATTAGATAATCAAGTGTTTTTTACACAAAAATGATTTGAAAATAAAAATTTAACTCAATTTGTATCAAAAAATAACAGAAATCTAGCATTTTTTGTATAAAAAAGAATCTAAGCTGTCATTATTATGATTTCAGTCACAAGATGAATAAATTAAAAACAGAGCCTTTTTGAGGAGAAAACTATGAAAGCATTACGTGTATTAGTCACTACAACAGCTTTATTCGCTGCTGGCGCTGCTATGGCAGATGAAGCCGTTGTTCATGACAGCTACGCATTTGATAAAAACCAATTAATTCCTGTGGGGGCACGTGCTGAGGTAGGTACAACTGGTTACGGTGGTGCTTTGTTATGGCAAGCAAACCCATATGTAGGTTTGGCTCTTGGTTATAATGGTGGTGACATTTCATGGACAGATGATGTTTCTGTAAATGGTACTAAATATGACCTAGATATGGATAACAATAATATCTATTTAAATGCTGAGATTCGTCCATGGGGTGCAAGTGCTAACCGTTGGGCTCAAGGCTTATATATAGCTGCGGGTGCTGCTTATTTAGATAATGATTATGACTTAGCTAAACGTATTGGTAATGGTGAAACTTTATCAATTGATGGTAAGAACTATCAACAAGCAGTTGCAGGCCAAGAGGGCGGTGTAAGAGGTAAAATGTCTTACAAGAATGATATTGCTCCATACTTAGGTTTTGGTTTTGCACCTAAAATCAATAAAAACTGGGGTGTATTTGGTGAGGTAGGTGCTTACTATACTGGTAACCCACAAGTTCAGTTAACTCAATATAACCTTGCTCCTGTAACAGGTAACCCAACATCTGCCCAAGATGCTGTTGATAAAGAAGCAAATGAAATTCGTAATGACGATAAATACCAATGGATGCCAGTTGGTAAAGTTGGTGTGAACTTTTACTGGTAAGATCACAAAAGAAAAAACGAGCTACGGCTCGTTTTTTTGTACTTAGTAAAATAAATAAAAGAGCTAAAAAGCTCTTTTATTTATTTTTAAGTTTTATTCGTCTGGGTAAGCAATTTTCTTAAGTGCTTTAATATCCGCATCGGGTGAGCATAAAGAAATAAATTCGTAACCATAACCACGTAATAAGTGGCCTTTGCGAACCGCAATCCACGTTGTATTAACTCCAAAAATATCAGTCTTGGTTTGCTTTAAACGATAATCACGTTCTGTGTCATAAGCCACGTCATTGACAATACCGACACCCATGCCGAGTTCTACATAGGTTTTGATAACATCGGCATCAAGAGCTGACATTACGATATCGGCATCGAGTTGAGCTTCTTCAAACGCTTTATCAATTTTAGATCGACCTGTAAAACCACCATGATAAGTAATGAGTGGATATTCTGCTAAAAGTTCTAGAGTGATCTTATCCGCCTGTACTAGAGGATGATTTTGCGGGGTAATAATACTGTGCTGCCATTGATAGTAAGGAATGCTAGCCAGATTTTCTTCAGTCGTTAAAGACTCAGTTGCAATTCCAATATCCGCTTCGCCTTGTAAAAGCATTTCTGAAATTTCGACAGGGCTAGCTTGTTGTAAAATCAAATGAACTTTTGGAAATAATTTCTTAAATTGATTAACGATTGGAGGCAATACATAACGCGCTTGAGTATGCGTAGTTGCGATCGTTAATGTTCCTTCATCAACCTTATTAAAATCTTCAGCAAGTCTTTTAATATTTTCAGCATCCACTAACATGCGTTCAACAATGCTAAGAAGTGACTGTCCTGGTTCAGTTAAACCTAAAAGGCGTTTACCTTTACGAACGAAAAGTTGAACACCTAATTCATCTTCTAAATCTTTGATGTGTTTACTTACACCCGATTGAGATGTGTAGAGTGCAGCCGATGCTTCCGTCAAGTTAAAGTTTTGGCGTACTGTTTCTCGGATAATTCTTAATTGTTGAAAGTTCATTTACACTTTTCCTCAAAAGAGGTGAGGAGCGTCTAAAGATCCGCAAGATATTTCCTCACCAAATATATTTCTTAAGCAACTTGGTCTGCAAATAAGTGCAATTGAGATGCGCTCACCCAAACAGTTTGATTAGGTTTAAATGCATGTAGTTTTGCAGCTTCACTGCTCAGAGCAATTTCAATTAAACGTCCATTACGGTCTTGTAATTCGGCCACTACTTTTCCAGCAATCCAGATTTCACGTACAAAAGTCGCTTCAATGGTATTCGCTTGCGGTTGCGAGTGAATATGTAACTCATCTGGACGGGCAAAAGCAATCACTTTTCCTTGAGGCGCCTCAATTGGTGTTGGTAATTGAATACGGTCATTACCGATACGGATAATACCTTCCGTATGTTCACCTTCAAATCGATTTGCCTGACCCAAGAAATCAAATACAAACGGCGTTGCAGGTTTTTCGTAGACTTCACGAGGTGAGCCGATCTGTTCGACATTGCCTTTATTCATGACAATAATCTGGTCTGCCACCTCAAGCGCTTCTTCCTGATCGTGAGTTACGAAAATTGAAGTAATATGCAATTCATCATGTAAGTTGCGTAACCAGCGACGTAACTCTTTACGAACTTTGGCATCCAGAGCACCAAATGGTTCATCAAGCAATAATACGCGAGGTTCTACTGCCAAAGCACGGGCCAAAGCAATACGCTGACGTTGTCCGCCAGAAAGCTGGGCAGGGTAGCGGTCTGCTAAAAAGCCCAGTTGAACTAGATCAAGTAAACGAGTAACACGCTTTTTAATTTCAGCTTCCGAAGGGCGTGTTGCACGAGGGCGAACACGTAAACCAAAGGCAATATTGTCAAATACGGTCATGTGACGGAATAAAGCATAGTGCTGAAATACAAAGCCAACCTGACGCTCACGTACATGTACATTAGTCGCATCTTCACCTTCAAGTAACACTTGACCGCCATCGGCTGATTCTAGACCTGCAATAATACGGAGTAGCGTTGTTTTACCGCATCCAGATGGGCCAAGTAACGCAACCAGTTCACCTTCCGGAAAGTCTAGGGAAATATTCTTAAGCGCATGGAATGCACCAAAGTGTTTTTCAATATTTTTAACTTGAATACTCATGATTTCATTCCTTACGAATCAGTTGAATGCGGTTCTGGTTTATCTTGATGTAGCTCTAACCAGGTTTTTAAAATCAGTGTTAAAAGAGCTAAGAAGGCAAGCAGTGAGGACACGGCAAAGGCTGCGCTAAAGGTGTACTCGTTATATAAAATTTCGACATGAAGTGGCAGGGTATTGGTTTCACCACGGATATGACCAGAAACCACCGATACTGCACCAAACTCACCCATTGCACGGGCATTACACAAAACCACGCCGTAAATCAGACCCCATTTAATGTTAGGGAGTGTGACCTTCCAAAAGGTTTGCCAACCTGATGCACCGAGTACAATTGCTGCTTCTTCTTCCTCTGTTCCCTGAGCTTCCATGAGTGGAATTAACTCACGCGCCACAAATGGAACCGTAATAAAAATAGTTGCTAAAATAATTCCAGGTACTGCATACAAGATCTTAATGTCATGGTCCATTAACCAGCCGCCGAACCAGCCTTGGGCACCAAAAATAAGAACAATCATTAAACCAGCAATAACGGGTGAAACCGAAAAAGGCATATCAATGATAGTGGTTAAAATAGCCTTCCCTTTAAACTGGAACTTAGAAACCGCCCAAGCTGCAGCCACACCAAATATCACGTTAATCGGCACAGCAATCGCTGCAGTTAATAATGTTAATTTCACTGCTGATAATGTATCTGGATCAATCAAAGCCTGAACATAGACTTCAAGGCCTTGTTTAAATGCTTCTACAAAAACTAAAATAAGTGGCAATATCAGGCAGCTGAGAAAGAAAATCAGTGCAATGGTAATTAAGGTATAACGCACCCAAGTCGGCTCACGTGTCGCGTCACGAGATTGCAACTTCAAGGCAAGCGCATTGCTGTCGGTATGTAAATTCATGTGATATTTCTCCCAGTACGACGGTTTGCCCAGACTTGAAGTAAATTAATGGCAAATAAAATAATAAAAGAGAGAACTAACATCACAGCAGCAATAGTGGTTGCACCTGCATAGTCATATTCCTCAAGACGAGAAATAATCATGAGTGGTGCAATCTCTGTTTTAAAAGGTTGATTGCCAGCAATGAAAATAACTGAACCATATTCACCCACGCCGCGTGCAAATGCCAAAGCAAAGCCTGTAAATAGGGCAGGTAGTAAGATTGGTAAAATAATTTTAGTAATGGTCTGCCAACGATTTGCACCAAGTGCTGAAGCTGCTTCCTCAAGTTCAGTTTCGATATCACTGAGTACGGGTTGAACTGTTCTTACAATAAAGGGGATACCGATAAACACCAATGCCAGCGTAATCCCGATAGGTGTATAAGCAACCTGAATACCAAGTGGTTCCAGATATTGGCCTATCCAGCCAGTAGGTGCATAGAGTGAAGTGAGAGCAATACCTGCAACCGCTGTTGGAAGTGCAAAAGGTAAATCGACCAAGGCATCAACCAAACGTTTTCCAGGAAAGTTATAGCGAACAAGGCACCAAGCTAAAAGCAAACCAAACACAACATTAATAAATGCTGCGATTAATGCTGAGCTAAAGCTAAGTTGAAGTGATTTCAAAATACGTTCAGACGTTAGAATTTCCCATAATCCGTCCCATCCGATTCCAAATGATTTGATAAAGACTGCGGCTAATGGAATAAGCACAATAAAAGATACATAGGCGAGGGTGAAGCCCAAAGATAGACCAAACCCAGGCAGCACTCGGGATCGCTGCGACATGATATTTCCTCAAAGAGAAAAGCCTGCTGAAACCAGTAAGCGAATAAATAAAGATAAACAGTGCGGTATAAAGATTGGTATTAAGCAAATTTCAAAGAGAAATGTGTTTTTACCGGGTCGATAGATGAGTGACTACACATCGAATCTTCTGGAATCAAATAGTTCAGCAAATCCGGAAATGGCCCAAAACCTGAGGCAACATTAATATGGCCCACTTCACCAAGATTGACGGGATTTAACTTCCATGATTTTGCAAGTTGTAAAGCATCAAAAAAGCCGAGCCATGGATCATTTTCACTAATGAGTAGCGTTGCAGGCACATCAATTTTTAACTGATGAAAATAATCTTTATAGTCGGTCAAGCTATGGCGAGCAAACCCGGCTTCTCCAAAGCGTGTCGGATTCGCTGGAGCGACTAAAATTAGTTTCTTAACTTGGCTTCTTAATTCTGGATGCTCAGCCAAAGCAGCTACACTCGTTAAGCATCCAAAACTATGTGCAACAATTTGAACAGGAGCTTGAGCTGCTTGAACTGTTTTAACGAATTGCTCAACCCATTCGCTTAATACAGGTCTATCCCAGTTTTTTTGCTCAACACGAGAACTAGACACGAGTTGACGCTGCAACCAAGATTGCCAATGCTGATGTTCACTGCCACCTACACCCGGAACAATTACAGTGTGAATCATGTCTGTTCTCCTTACCTTTAGTGCAAAGAATTACTTCTCTGCACTATTGATTTTCACGATTTGATCGAAAACACCACCATTATCAAAGTGTTGTTTTTGTACTTTTGTCCAACCACCAAACTCTTTGTCGATTGTTACAAGCTTCAATGGCTTAAATACATTGCTGTATTTTTTAAGAACAGCTGCGTTACGCGGACGGTAGAAATTACGTGCTGCAATTTCTTGACCAGCAGGTGAGTACAAATAGTTGAGATAACCTTTAGCAATCGTTAAGTTGCCTTTTTTAGCTGCATTCTTCTCCACAATTGCAACTGGAGGCTCAGCTAAGATCGAAAGAGACGGAGTAATAATTTCAAATTTGCCCGGCTGTTCACGAATAGCTAAATGAGCTTCATTTTCCCAAGCCAGTAATACATCACCAATGCCACGCTCAGCGAAAGTAGTCGTCGCACCGCGAGCACCAGAGTCTAGAACTTTAGTGTGTTTATAAATTTGGCGAACGTATTCTTGTGCTTTCGCGTCATTGCCACCTGGTTGATGTTTTGCCCAAGCCCAAGCTGCAAGATAGTTCCAACGAGCACCACCAGAGGTTTTTGGGTTTGGTGTAATGATTTCTACGCCTGGTTTGATTAAATCAGCCCAGTCTTTGATTTGCTTTGGATTGCCTTTACGCACTAAAAACACAATCGTTGATGTATATGGCGTTGAGTTTTGTGGCAGTTTTTTCTGCCAGTCTATTGGAAGTAGTTTTGCTTTTTCAGCAATTTCATCGATATCTGCGGCAAGTGCTAATGTCACTACATCTGCATTTAAACCATCGATAACCGCACGAGCCTGTTTACCAGAGCCGCCGTGTGATTGTTTAAACTCAATATCTTGACCAGTACGTTGTTTCCAGTAAGTACCGAACTGTTTGTTGAAATCTGTATATAGCTCACGAGTAGGATCGTAAGAAACGTTTAAAAATTCTTGGGCTGCAAATGACGAAACAGAAAGAAGTGCAGCGATAACCCCGACTTTTAATTGAGAAAAACGCATGAGATAAGTCCTCAAAAAATATGAAATGTTCAAAACATGAACGCAGAATAGCGCTAGTCTTTATTCTAAAAAAATAATAAAAAACGAATTTAATATGAAAAAAATAGAAATAATAAAAAGAGATAAACTATTCTTAAATCTTGATATATAACAAGTTTCAAAAGCAGATACGAAATCGGTATAATTTTTTAAAATCAATCATTTATTATTTAAATGAAAGGTGTTGTATTGGTGTGCGGCTTTTAGCAAAGGATGGAGCAAACATGTGGTGTTTTAAAAATGGGCAACCCGTTGAGACTATTCCTTTATTAGATAGAGCCTTTCATTATGGAGATGGATGCTTTACCACAATTCGTGTTTTTCAAAATCAGATTGAGCTTAAAGAAAGGCACTTGCAACGTCTAAAACTTGCATGTCAAAAACTGTCTTTAACTGTAAATTTTGAATTAATCGAACTGAGTTTACAGCAACTACAAAAGCAGAACCTTGTGCTCAACGGCACTTTAAAAATTGTAATTAGTCGTGGTGAAGGTGACCGAGGTTATAGTTTGCCGAAACATGAGGCCGATATTTATATCTGGTTTTATCCAAAAGCTATAGAGCCGTTTGTGCCTGACTCTATCCAGTGCGGTGTTTTAAATCAGGCTCTAGGTTTAACCATGCCGAGCTTAGTGGGGCTTAAATCTTTAAACCGCCTTGAACAAGTATTGCTAAAAAAAGAAGCAGATCAACTCGGGTGGGCTGAAGCATTAGTTACTGATGTACAAGGTTATATTGTTGAAGGGGTCAGTAGTAATTGTTTTATTCGTTTAAATGATAGATGGATTACTCCTGAACTTCGCTATAATGGCGTCCACGGTGTAATGCGAGCAGAAATTCTGGCGCGTATGCAGCACCATGGTATTGCCTGTGAAGTACGTGTGATTGAATTAGATGAAGTATCTGAAATACAAAGTCTATTCTTCTGTAATGCTTTAAACCCTATGCGAGTGGTTACTCATTTAGGCGAGAAAACGCTAGATACACAGGCATGCATAGATTTATTTCATATCCTTAACTTAAATCAGATTCATTAATATGCCGAAGCCACCTGTGAATGCGAAAGCAAAAAACGCCAAGAAAAATAATAAAAAACAAGCTCCAAAATTTTCTAAGCGATTGGTTCTAATTGGCCTTTTTATTGTTTTAATCTTTACGTTTGCCATTTTATGGTCAAGCTTGTTTAAGGCTTATCCTGTTGAAGGAAAAAAACAGATGTTATCGATTACATCTGGAGAAACTTATTCTGGTTTTATTGATCGTTTGGCCAAAGAAGGCAAAATTAGCTTTCCTATCGTATTGAAGCTTTATCAAAAGTTTATGATTCATGACAGCATGAAAGCTGGTGTGTATGAAATTGAACAAGGGATGAGTGTAAGACAAGTATTAGAGATGTTATCTGATGCGGATAATGCTCAGATGAACCGTGTTTTGGTGATTGAAGGTACAACTTTTAAGCAGCTTATTACTGCACTCAAAAATGATAAAAACGTAAAAAATACAATATTAGATTTACCTAATGATCAGCTTATGAAAGCGCTTGGGATTCCTTACGATCATCCAGAAGGCTTGTTCGCACCGAATACTTATTTCTTTGCCAAAGGCGAGACTGACAAGAAAATTCTTACCGATTTATATCATCGCCAAATAAAAGCTTTAGATACAGCTTGGGCAAATCGCGCGCCAAATTTACCTTATAAAGATAAATATGAAGCATTAATTATGGCTTCTATTGTTGAGAAAGAAACGAGTTTAGACAGTGAACTTACACAAGTTTCTGGCGTTTTTGTTCGCCGTTTAAAACTCGGTATGCGTTTACAAACAGATCCAACTGTTATTTACGGAATGGGTAATAACTATAAAGGCAACATTACCCGAGAAGACCTGCGTACTCCAACACCATATAATACTTATACCATTAATGGTTTACCGCCGACTCCAATTGCTTTGCCAAGCCAAAAAGCAATTGAAGCGGCGTTACATCCAGATGATTCAAATAACATCTATTTCGTAGCGACTGGTAATGGTGGACATAAATTTACGGCAGACTTGCAAGCACATAATCAAGCTGTGCAGGATTATTTATCCGTGTTGAGATCGAAGAAATAAGGAAAAGAGATGTTTATCAGCTTTGAAGGCACGGAAGGGGTAGGTAAAACTACACTCATTCGAAAAATTCATCAGCATTTTGAAGAGCAAGGCAAACAAGTTATTTTAACTCGAGAGCCGGGGGGCACACCGTTAGCTGAGCAAATTCGTTCGATGCTTTTGGCGGTGAATCATGACGAAAATATGAGTCATGATACTGAGTTATTACTCATTTATGCGGCACGTGCTCAACACTTACAACAAGTTATTTTGCCGGCTCTAGAGTCTAATAAAATTGTTTTAAGTGATCGTTTTACCGATGCAAGCTTTGCTTATCAATGTTCTGGTCGTGGTTTAAGCCAAGATAAATTACAGCTTTTAAATCAGAACTTTGTTTCACGCATGCCAGAAGTAACGTTCTGGTTAGACGCACCGATTGAACTCGGTATGAACCGTGCACGTGAACGTGGAGCTTTAGACCGTTTTGAACAAGAAAAGTTAAGCTTCTTTACTAAGGTTCGCGAAGGCTATGAAACCTTATGGAAGGCTGAACCGGAACGTATTAAGCGAATAGATGCTACACAAAGTCCTGATCAGGTGTTCGAACAGGCATTGCAATATTTAGGATAAGCAATTAGGTGAGCCACTCTTATAAAATATGGGAGTGGTGAAAAATGACGTTAATTCTGATTTAAAACGTCATAGAAAATATCTGCTATTTTCTTATGCTATCTTACATATGATTTATAGATTGAAGAATAACAAGGATGAAAAGCTCAAAAGAAGAAATCGTGGCATTTCTTGAAAAGGAATTCCCACCAAGTCTTGAACATTGCACGATTGAATCAGTCACGCCTAAAGCTGCTGTCGTTTATTATCATGTCGATCAAAGGCATCAACGGCCAGGTGGTACCATATCTGGTCCAACCATGATGACATTAGCTGATTTTGCCTTATATATTGCGATATTAGGTGAGATCGGTATTGTTGGTTTAGCCGTAACCACCAACTTTAATATTAATTTTTTAAGAAAACCTGCGGGTGATCAAGACTTACGTAGTGAATGTAAACTCATGAAAGTCGGAAAGAGTTTAGTGGTGGGTGAGGTTTGGATTTATTCGGTCGGTTTGGATGAACCTGTTGCACATGTGACCGCGACTTATTCAATCCCACCTAGACCATAAATATCAAACCGAATAAAAAGCACAGTCAGAGCTGTGCTTTTTTGTAGAAGAACAGTTTAAATATCAGTATTAACCAATGGCTGTTCTACTGCAAAATTTGGAGGAGTTAAAACAGTTTTACGAATCTCACTGGAAGTTTCCGGATAATCGAGTGTGTAATGTAAACCACGTGATTCTTTACGTTGCATAGCACAGCGAACAATCATTTCCGATACTAAAACAAGGTTACGCAGCTCAATTAGGTTTTTGCTAACACGGTAGTCTTGATAATACTCAGTGATTTCACGCTTTAACATTTCAATACGGTGTAAAGCACGTTCTAAACGTTTTGTGGTTCTTACAATGCCAACGTAGTTCCACATGGTCGAACGTAACTCATCCCAGTTTTGTAAAATCACCACATCTTCATCTGGATTAGTTACTTGTGAGTCATCCCAAGTTGGTACTTCAGGTAATTTGAAGTTTTCATCAAATTTATTTTCGATATCTTTTGCTGCACTCATGCCATAAACGAAGCACTCAAGCAATGAGTTACTTGCCATACGGTTTGCACCATGTAAGCCCGTATATGACGTTTCACCAATCGCATAGAGACCTTCAATATCCGTCTGGCTATTTGAGTCAACCACAACACCACCACATGTATAGTGAGCTGCTGGTACCACTGGAATCATGTCTTTCGTAATGTCGATACCTAACTCAAGCAATCTTGCATAAAGTGTAGGGAAGTGCTCTTTAATAAACTCAGGTGATTTGTGGGTAATGTCTAACCACACGTGACGAATACCGAGACGCTTGATTTCATGGTCAATGGTACGTGCCACAATATCGCGAGGAGCTAATTCTGCACGATCATCAAAACGTAGCATAAAACGTTCGCCATCCGGCAAACGTAAGTAAGCGCCTTCACCACGCATAGCTTCAGTAATTAAGAAAGAGCGGGCTTGTGGATGGTACAGGCAAGTTGGATGGAACTGATTAAATTCCATATTCGCTACACGGCAACCTGCACGATAAGCCATTGCAATACCGTCACCTGTGGCAATATCTGGATTAGATGTATACAGATAAGCCTTCATCGCACCACCGCAAGCCAGCGCGGTGAATGGGGCAAGGAAGGTATGAACCTTTTCAGTATTTTCATCTAATGCATATAAACCAATAGCACGATTCGCTTGGTCGGTATGGCCTAATTTATGCGAGGTGATTAAATCAATCGCAATATAATTTTCAAAAATAGTAATATTTTTACGTTCTTTGGCACGCTCAACCAAAGTGGTTGAAATGGCTTTACCTGTTGCATCAGCAGAATGGATAATGCGACGCTGTGAGTGACCACCCTCACGAGTCAAATGAAGCTGTTCATCTTCATCGAGAGTAAATTGCACGCCTTGCTTTAAAAGAAAATCAACAGAAGGGCGGCCGCCTTCTACGGTATGTTGTACCGCGTCCATTTCACATAAATGAGCGCCTGCAATCATAGTGTCATTAATATGCTGTTGAATAGAGTCAGTCTCATCGAGAACAGCAGCAACACCACCTTGAGCATAAAAGGTACTTGCTTCGGTTAGAGCAGCTTTTGCTAAAACTGCAATATTAAAATGATTTGGTAACGATAAAGCCAGACTTAAACCAGCGCCGCCGCTGCCCACAATAATCACGTCAAAGTGGTGAATTGTCTGTAAATTAGGCATGTCCATTCGCATCAATTTAAAACGTCCGCTAATGACACCCCTTTTTACCTAAAAAGGCAAGAGCTTAAGCGCTCTAACTCAGAGAAAAATTGCAATTGGCTTAAAAAGTTGCAATGCGTAAAATAATCCTTGTGATGACGTATTACAAATAAACATATTGTTACGCACAACCTCAAAGCGTTGTGATACAACAGTTTTATTCTTATTCTCGTAGACCAATTGTGGGTGAGCACCGAATGAAATCTCGCTATTTACAACAAGGAATGTATGCAGCGGTATTTACAGTTGCTGCTGTTCAAGCAAATGCTGCTGTTGATTTTTCAAATCTTGTTGAACAAGTTAGTCCAGCAGTCGTGAGTGTAAATGTCGTAAAAAAAATGACTCAGGATGAACTATTGCAGCAGCAAGTTCCTGAAATTTTAAAACGTTTCTTTGGCAATCAGGTCATCATTCCACAGCAACAAGGTCCACAAGAAAAGACAGCTTACGGAAGTGCATTCTTTATTAGTAAAGATGGTTACCTACTTACTAACCACCATGTGATTGAAAATGCCTCTCGTATCAGCATCACTCTAAATGACCGACGTGAAATTGATGCAACCGTGGTGGGTAGTGATGAGCGCACAGATGTTGCATTGTTAAAGGTCAATGGAACTAACTATCCAGCTTTACGAGTAGGAAATGTTGACCGTTTACGTGTCGGAGAGCCAGTTTTAGCAATTGGTTCGCCGTTTGGTTTTGACTACTCCGCTTCGGCAGGTATTGTCAGTGCAAAATCACGAAACATGAGCGGTGAAACTTCGGTGCCATTTATTCAAACAGATGTGGCTTTAAACCCAGGTAACTCAGGTGGTCCATTATTTAATCAAAATGGTGAAGTGGTCGGGGTAAACTCTCGAATATTTAGTGGTACTGGCGGCTATATGGGCTTGTCTTTCTCTATTCCGATTGATGTAGCTATGGATGTTGCAGACCAGCTTAAAACAAAAGGTAAAGTAACACGCTCTTACCTTGGTGTGATGATGCAAGATATTGACCGAAACCTTGCTGATGCCTACAAATTACCAAAACCTGAAGGCGCTTTAATTACTCAAATTTCTCCGAACTCACCTGCACAAAAAGCAGGGCTAAGAGCTGGTGATGTAATTTTAAAACTAAATGGTGCACCTGTACTTCGTACGAGTGATTTACTGTACGCATTAAACAAAGTACAGCCAAATCAAACCGTTCAGTTTGAAGTATTACGTGATGATAAAACACGCAATATTTCAGCGACCTTAACAACTGCACCAGATGAAACGCCTGCCACTGGTACAAAAGGTGCTGCATCTAAAGGGCCAGTTCTAGGCATGAGTATTCGTGATTTAGCTGAACCGGAAAAAAATGCGTTGAGCGTGAAAGGCGGTATTTATGTACAAGATGTTCGCCGTGGTGGTTTAGCGTCACTGTCAAATATCATTCCGGGTGATGTGATTACTCAAGTCAATAATAACCAGATTTTAAATAGTCAGGATTTTGCAAAAGTTGTTTCTAACTTGCCGAAAAATACAGTAGCACGTGTTGCTATTATTCGTCAGGGACAGCGCGCAATGCTTGGTTTACGTATTCAATAATCTTCAACCAGATTACTAAGCCACCCTAAAATGGGTGGTTTTTGTTATTTAACTTGAGCGTTTAGCGATATCTACCTACACTTATTTGAGTTTTAAGGTTAATAAATAAGAGTGTTCATTTGTGAGTAGTATTTTTGATTTACATATTGAGGTGCAGCCACATCACATTGATGCGTTAGGACACGTAAATAACGTAATGTATGTTCAATGGATGCAAGATGTAGCTGCTGCCCATGTTGAAACTTTGGGAGTAGGGGTAACTAAATATCTTGAGTTAAAACATGCCATGGTCGCGGTTGAGCATCATGTGCAATATCGTAAAGCTGCATTTGAAGGCGAAAAAATTGTATTACGCACATGGTTAGATGACATTAACGCGCTTTATTCGTTCCGCCAGTATGTGTTTTTTCGCCCATCAGATCAGGCAGTATTATTTGTTGGAAATACCAAATGGGCATGTATTGAAATTGCTTCAGGTCGTCCTAAACGAATGTCGCCAACTTTTACTCATGCATATACGCCGCTTGATTCAAGCATAAATCCTTATGATTTTACCGTTTCCTATGCTCAATAGTTGGACGTAATACGCTTACTTTGACTGTCCTTTTTTAAAACATAAGTACAAAGCTCATGATTATTTTGGATACTTTAAAATATGCATCTGTTATAATCTCACGCAATTTATTTAACCGCTTTGGCTGTGTATTAAAACAAGCTACATAGCACTCTATATTTTCTCAAGGTAACCCATGGCGCAAGCTAAAAAATCCGTCGATATCAAAAATATACGAAATTTCTCGATTATTGCCCACATTGACCATGGTAAGTCTACATTGGCTGACCGTTTTATTCAGATGTGTGGTGGTCTACAAGATCGTGAAATGCAAGCTCAGGTCTTGGACTCAATGGAGCTTGAGCGTGAACGTGGGATTACCATTAAAGCCGCTTCCGTCACGCTGTATTACACTCATCCAAATGGTCAGGAATATCAACTAAACTTTATTGATACACCTGGGCACGTTGACTTTTCTTATGAAGTTTCTCGTTCATTAGCTGCATGTGAAGGTGCGCTATTGGTTGTAGATGCTGCACAAGGTGTTGAAGCGCAATCAGTTGCAAACTGCTATACAGCAATTGAACAAGGTCTCGAAGTTCTTCCTATTCTAAATAAAATTGATTTACCACAGGCTGAACCTGAGCGTGTAATTCATGAAATTGAAGAAATTATCGGGATTGAGGCGACAGATGCACCGACTTGTTCAGCAAAGACTGGTTTAGGTGTTGAAGGTGTACTCGAGCGTTTGGTTGATGTTATTCCAGCACCAGAAGGTGATCGTGAAGCGCCATTACAAGCATTAATTATCGACTCATGGTTTGATAACTACTTAGGCGTAGTTTCTCTTGTTCGTATTAAACAAGGTCGTATCCGCAAGGGCGACAAAATGTTGGTTAAATCGACAGGGCAAACTCATCCGGTCACTTCTGTGGGTGTATTTAATCCTAAGCATACCGAAACAGATATTCTTGAAGCTGGTGAAGTAGGTTTTGTTATCGCGGGTATTAAAGATATTTTTGGCGCGCCAGTAGGTGACACTATTACACTTGCGTCTACACCGGAAGTTACAACTTTACCTGGTTTCAAAAAGGTTAAACCGCAGGTATATGCTGGTCTTTTCCCGATTGATGCGAGTGACTTCGAACCATTCCGTGAAGCACTACAAAAATTACAGATCAATGACTCGGCTTTATTCTTTGAACCAGAAAGTTCAGATGCTTTAGGCTTCGGTTTCCGTTGTGGCTTCTTAGGTATGCTACATATGGAAATTGTACAAGAGCGTTTAGAACGTGAGTATGATCTTGATCTCATCAGTTCTGCACCTACTGTAATTTATGAAGCATTAACCAAGAAAGGCGAAACGATTTACATCGATAGTCCATCAAAAATGCCGGATGGATCGACTGTAGAAGATTTGCGTGAACCAATTGCTGAATGTCATATCCTTGTTCCTCAAGAATACTTAGGGAACGTAATGACGCTCTGTATCGAACGCCGTGGTGTACAAAAAGATATGAAATTCTTGGGTAACCAAGTTTCTATTACTTTTGAAATCCCGATGGCTGAAGTCGTTATGGATTTCTTTGACAGATTAAAGTCATGCTCTCGTGGCTTTGCATCGCTAGACTATAACTTTGTACGTTTTGAAAGTTCAGCTTTAGTTAAGGTTGATGTGTTAATTAATAGCGAAAAGGTTGATGCCTTGGCTATGATTTGTCACCGTAATGATGCACGCCATCGTGGTATTGCATTGGTTGAGAAAATGAAAGACTTAATTCCTCGCCAAATGTTCGATGTTGCTATTCAGGCAGCAATCGGTGCGCAAATTATTGCCCGTTCTACCGTAAAAGCGATGCGTAAAAACGTATTGGCAAAATGTTATGGTGGTGACGTTTCGCGTAAGAAAAAACTACTTTCTAAACAAAAAGAAGGTAAGAAACGTATGAAACAAGTGGGAAGTGTTGAAATTCCACAAGAAGCGTTCTTGGCTGTATTGAAAGTAGAAAGATAAGAAATGAGGGTGGGGAAAGTGAATAATTTCCTTTCCCCACTGTAATACAAGCAGCGAGGCTGCGAGTGAGGTCATGTGGATTTTGATTTTAATTTAATTCTTGTTCCAGTTACGCTGATTCTATTTGCAGTGTGGTTGTTAGATAAACTTGTATTAAAACAGCGTGCAAATAAAGGACGCGGGAACGAAAATTTTGTCATTACATGGGCCTATGACTTTTGGCCAGTTTTAGCTGTAGTACTTGTACTTCGTTCATTTCTTTATGAACCGTTTAATATTCCGTCGGATTCTATGGTGCCAACTCTAGAAACTGGTGATTTTATTCTGGTGAATAAATTTGATTATGGTGTGCGTTTACCTATTGTTAATAAAAAAATTATTGATGTAGGTGAACCGAAGCGTGGTGATGTAATTGTATTCCGTTATCCACCTCAACCGACTATTAGCTATATTAAACGTGTAATCGGTTTACCTAGTGATCATATTGTTTATGACCATGGGCAATTGATTATTAATGGGCAGAAAGTACCGAAAGTATTAACACAATTCAGTCGTGAAAAAGATGTGATGGATACACCAACGTCTATTTATCATAAAGAGACGATTGGTGAGCATACCTTTACGATGCGTGAGCTTGAAGGCGTAAATGTGGCGCGTCAAGCACCGTTTATCAACTATGTTGAAAATGGTAAATATGCGAACCAAGACGGTTTATATTGGGAAGTGACTGTTCCAAAAGGACATTACTTTGCAATGGGGGATAACCGCGATCAAAGTGCAGACAGTCGTTTCTGGGGGTTCGTTCCTGAAGAAAACTTAACAGGACGAGCATTCTACGTGTGGATGCATAAAGAACCGGGTTTACACCTTCCTAACTTTAGCCGAAATGGAAAAATAGATTAAAAACAACCATTAGGAAAAAAAGAAATGCGTAAGGCACAACAGGGTACTTCGTATTTAGCAATTTTATTTGGGGTGGTTATATTTGCGATTGCAGTAAAAGCTGTACTTGCAGTTTGGCCAGCATATTGGGATGATCGGCTGATTAATAATCAGATAGAGGAGCTTTTACAAGAAAGCTCTTCTGAGATCACACCACAAAAGTTTGTAACACAAATGGATCAGCGACTCGAAATGAACAATATTCGTGATCTCCAATTTAAAGAGATCGCTCAAGTGTTTAATCAGTCAGGTCTAACGGTCAAAAAGAAATATGAAGTAAGAAAACCTTTCTTATTCAATATTGATTTAGTTTTAACATTTGAGAAGAGTTTTGATAAAACATCAGTTCAAACTAAGTGATCCTCGCTTACTGAGTCGAATCGGATATCAATTTAAGCAGCTTGAATTGTTACAGTTAGCATTGACTCATCGTTCGGTGAGTCACAAATACAATTACGAGCGCTTAGAGTTTCTCGGCGATTCATTATTAGGCATGATAATCGCTAATTATCTATATCATGCCTATCCAAATGAAAATGAAGGTCGTCTCACGCGTATGCGAGCGACTTTAGTTCGTCAGGAAGCTTTAGGTAAGATTGCAACAGATTTGCAACTTAGTCGGTGTTTAATATTAAGTACAGGCGAGTTGAAGTCTGGCGGTCATCATCGCGAGTCAATATTAGCAGATACGGTAGAAGCGATTATTGGTGCAATCTATCTTGATAGTGGTGATCTCAACTTACTTAAAGATATTGTGCTAAAATGGTACATACCCTATTTAGACCATATAGAACCTACGGATCAACTCAAAGATCCGAAATCACGTTTACAAGAGTATCTACAAGCACGTAAAAAACCTCTCCCTGTTTACGAGGTTGTAGATATTCAGGGTGATGCACCTCATCAGCACTTTAAAGTGGAATGCGTGGTAGATGGTTTACCGAAGATTTATGGTGAGGGTTCAAGTCGTCGTTTTGCCGAGCAGGCAGCAGCGGCGGAAATTTTAAAGTTATTGGAGCAATAACCTGCATGTCGATGCATTCTGATCAAATCAATCCAGATTCAAATGAAAACCAAGATCCTAATAATCTGATTGATCAATTTTTTAGTTCCAAAGGCGTAACAATCCCTTCGGATTTTAAGAGCGGATTTGTGGCGATTGTGGGACGTCCAAATGTGGGTAAATCTACCCTCATGAACCATTTATTGGGTCAAAAGCTCTCTATTACTTCGCGTAAACCTCAAACAACACGTCATAAAATTATTGGTATTGATTCACGTGAAAAAATGCAGGCGGTATATGTAGATACCCCGGGTATGCATAAAAAAGAAGTGCGTGCTATTAATAAAATGATGAACCGCGCTGCGCACTCTGCATTACGTGACGTTAATTTAGTTTTATTCGTTATCGATGCTTATAAGTGGACTCAAAACGACGATTTAGTGCTTGAAAAACTCAAGAACGCTGAAATGCCGGTTATTTTAGTTATTAATAAGGCTGATACGTTTGAAGATAAAAGAGAGATTCTTCCTCTCATTCAAGAACGTGCCAAACTTATGAATTTTGCTGAGATTGTTCCTGTTTCTGCATTACGTGGAGCAAACTTAGAACACTTAAGTGAAACGATTGAGAAGTATCTTCCTTATCAACCACCTTTGTATTCATTTGATCAGATTACTGACCGCTCTGAGCGTTTCTTGGCGAGCGAAATCATTCGTGAAAAAATCATGCGTCAGTTGGGTGAAGAGCTTCCTTATGATTTAACAGTACAAATTGAATCTTTCAAAACGGAAGAGGCAACTGTTAATGAAAAAACTGGTCGTTTAAAACCAGCTTGTACCTATATCGATGCAACGATTTTTGTAGACCGCGCGGGTCAAAAAGCCATTGTAATTGGTGAGAAAGGAACCAAGCTTAAAACGATTGGTATGGATGCTCGAAAAGATATGGAAAAAATGTTTGAGCAAAAAATTATGCTCACACTTTGGGTAAAAGTGAAGGGTGGCTGGTCTGATGATGAGCGTGCTCTAAAAAGCTTAGGATATAGTGATATCTAAAGGATAAGGATTAAGGATACTGGTATGAAAACAATTACATCATTAATCGCTATAGTTGGATGTACATTGATGTTACAAGGTTGTGTATATAAGCTTGTAACCGTACCAGTAGGTATCGCCTATAAAACTACCAAAGGTGTAGTTAAAGGTACAGCAGCTGTCGTGGGTGCTGTGATTCCTGACGGTGATGATGAGGATGACAAAAAAGAAAAAGAATCTGAGGAATAGATTCTTTTTATGATGCGCAATGAAGTCCTCCATGGATATATGATTCATCACCGTAAGTACCGTGAAAAAAGTCATATTGTGCATCTTTTTACTCAGGAATATGGACGAGTCGATGGCATCTTAAGGCAGACTCCGCCTCCTCAATATCAGCCTATTCGACTGCAAGCCACAGGTAAAAGTGAACTCAAAAATTTTACTAAGCTGGAAATATTAAATCAGCCAGTTTTCTTTTTTGGTGATGCTTTTTTTGCTGGTTTTTATTTAAATGAAATTGTTCTTAGACTTTGCCCATTAGAAGAGGCAATGCCACAAACTTTTGAGCAATATCAATTAACTTTGCTTCAATTACAGCAATTATCTTCCCACGAAAATCCTGATCTTTTTCTGAGACAGATTTTGCGCCAGTTCGAACATGTTTTGCTTCCTGAGCTGGGTTACGCGATTGATTTCTCAATTGATACTCAACAACAGCCAATACAGGCTCACCAGTTTTATCAATTTCAGGTAACTGAAGGTTTTGCGCCCGTTGTTCAGGCAAGCCGTTCTTCATTGTCAGGTAAAGCAATTTTATCTATGTTGGATTATGAGCAAGGCCAGGATTTTTCTCACGAACAATTGCAATTATTAGGTAAACTATACCGTCAAATGATTACATCGCTTTTAGGAGATCGTCCCCTAAAAAGTCGACAATTGTGGATTCAAAATACTCAAACTCAATCGTAATTAGGATTTATTTATGGCTGCATTGCTTGGTGTAAACATAGACCATGTTGCTACTTTGAGACAGGCGCGCGGTACTACTTATCCAGACCCTGTAGAAGCTGCTCTTATTTGTGAAGAAGCAGGTGCAGAGGGGATTACTTTGCATTTGCGTGAAGACCGTCGCCATATTCAAGATGATGACGTACGCCGCATGCGTCCATTATTAAAAACGCGTATGAACCTAGAGTTGGCTGTTACTGATGAAATGGTCGAGTTTGCGAAAGAAATTCAGCCGCAGCACGTGTGTTTTGTGCCAGAAAGACGCCAAGAAGTAACAACTGAAGGTGGTTTGGATGTAGTGGGTAACTTTGAAAAAGTTAAAGCAGCAACTCAAACTTTAGCGGCCATTGGTTGTGACGTATCATTATTTATTGATGCTGATTTAGCCCAAATTGATGCAGCAGTTGCGTGTGGCGCACCTACGATTGAGTTGCACACGGGTGCATATGCAGATGCGGAAACGGAGCAAGATCAACAAGCCGAGTTAGAGCGTATTATCAAAGGTGTTGAGTATGCAGCTTCAAAAGGTTTGGTTGTAAATGCAGGTCATGGCCTTAACCTTAAAAATATTGCGCCAATTGCAGCTATTCCACAAATTCATGAATTAAACATTGGTCATTCAATTATTGCTGAAAGTGTTTTTGTAGGTCTGGTTCAAGCTGTTAAAGATATGAAAACAGCGATTCAGGCAGCAGGATAGTTGGTTATGTCGAATATCAATTACGATGAATTAATGCAACCTGTGGTGGCCTTTTTAGGATGTCAAACACCAAATGCATGGTTGGATGAGGCAATCAATAATTTAGATATCTTGATGCAAGATCATGCTAATTGTGAAAAGAAAGCTGCTAGTACAGCAATGAACTTAATGTTCCGCTATAGCTTCTTTCCTGACTTACAAGTAAAACTTGCTCAACTTGTACGAGAAGAAATGCTTCACTATGAACAAGTACTTGAGCTTATGGCTAAGCGCGGTCAAGAGTGGACTGGTTTAAGTGCTGGACGTTATGCAGGTGGGTTGCGTAAAGAAATCCGTACGTATGAGCCTGAAGCTTTAATTGATGTGCTGGTGATTGGTGCATTCGTAGAGGCTCGCTCATGTGAGCGTTTTTATGCACTTGCACCGCGTGTAGATGATGAGTTAGGACGTTATTATCGATACTTGCTTAAGTCAGAATCTCGTCATTTTGAAGACTATCTTGCACTTGCGCTTGATGTGGCAAAAACTGCAAAAATGAAAGATCCTAAAGAGGATATTCAACAGCGAATAAATCATATCCGTGAAGTTGAGAAGAATCTGATTTTAACACCAGATGATACTTTCCGTTTTCATAGTGGTATTCCTGCTTAGTCTTGGATGTCTCAAATAAAAAAGTTTACCTTTCACGGTAAACTTTTTTATTAGGTGAGTATTATCTCTTTGGCGGTAAGCATGTTCTGCTTTTAGTTTTTTAATGCATATAATTATTTAATAAATATATTTTTTCTAGATTTTAATTTCTCTTAAAATGTTTAAAAAACTTTTATTTTTTTAGGCTAATAATAAATATTGTGTAAATATAAAGGCTGATATGTTCATCATGAGTTCAACTGAAATAGTTGATCATTTCTAAGGATATAAGAATGTTAGCATTAGTTACAGGTGCCTCAGCGGGTTTTGGTTATAGCATTTCAAAAAAGCTGATTGAGTTGGGATATAACGTTATTGGTTGCGGAAGACGAGCAGAAAAACTAGAAGAACTAAAACAAGAGCTTGGTGAGAAATTCTACCCATTAGTATTTGACATGACGGATACCGCAGAAAATATAAATAAAGTATTGGTTGATTTACCAGTCGAATTCCAAATCGGTCAAATTGATTTATTGGTGAATAATGCTGGATTGGCATTAGGATTGGAACCCGCAGATAAAGCAGAATTAGATGATTGGTATACGATGATTGATACCAATGTTAAGGGGCTTGTTACGATTACCCGATTAATTTTACCAAGTATGGTAAAGAAAAAATCAGGTTTGATTATTAATATGGGCTCAATTGCAGGTACATATCCATATCCGGGTGGTAACGTGTATGGGGCAACCAAAGCATTTGTGGAGCAATTTAGTCTAAATCTTCGTGCTGATTTGGCTGGTACTGGTGTGCGCGTAACTAACATTGAACCAGGGTTGTGTGGAGGTACTGAATTTTCTCTTGTGCGTTTTAAAGGTGATGAGGATAAAGTAAACAGTCTATATGATAAAAAGAATCCACTTTTGCCTGAAGATATTGCAAATACAGTAGCTTGGATTGCTTCACAACCTCCACACATTAATATTAATCGTATTGAAATGATGCCGACCACTCAATCTTTTAATCCTTTAAAAGTGGTTGAGGTGGAATAATAATTTGAGAAGAAAATAGATTCTTTAGAGTTAGGTTAGAGCGTTAAATCTAATAAAGACTCTAAGAAAAATTAAATCCTCTATCTGTTGATAGAGGATTTTTTTATAGTTATTGATAAATTTATGGCAAAAAAAAGCCCGCTTTAATGCTGCGGGCTTTTTAGTATTTGGCTCTCCCACCTGGGCTCGAACCAGGGACCTGCGGATTAACAGTCCGTCGCTCTACCGACTGAGCTATGGGAGAATCTGCATGCGATTATAAGGAGATTTTGAGAAGGGTCAAGTCTAAATTGTCATGTTTACTTCATTTTTGTGTCGTATGCTTTTTATTTGATCAGTTGAGTGGTGGGTTAAGAAATTACTTGCACTTTAAAAAATCAATTGCTAGATTCAAAAAAGAACAAGCGTTTGGAGAAATCCAAACAGTGTGGATTTAAACCAACTTGCCAGCACTAAAATGGCTAAATCGGAGATAAGTATGAAAACGCTTACGATCGCTTCTATTTTTTCTAATTTTGATTTCTATCAACACAATTATCTCAATATCTTAAATCAATCAGAATCCTATTACACACTTGTAGAAGGTGCATGGATTAATGCTTATCCTTTCAAAAAGCAGGATTTATATTTAGGCGATTTATTGCAGCTTTGGTTTAGCGCTAAATGGAATGTGCATAATTCACTTAAGATTTTAAAAAGCTCGAAACTACTAAAATCCTCTGAATCTTTATATATTTTTCAATTAGAAGGGGAGTTATTGCTGGGTAAAAATAAAGTTTTAGCTTGGTCTGTAGAGCATCAAGAAATTATAGAACTCCAACTTAAAAATATTTGGGCGCCATATGTGATTGCACAAACTTGTGAACGTCCAGATAATTCAGATGACTCAATAAAAAAGGCAGCGGTTTAAGGCTGCCTTTAATAATTATGGACGGATAATCATGCAGGTTGCTGTTGCATAGGCATACAGTTTACCTTCCTCATCAATAATCTTTCCTTCAGAAATACCTAAATTTTTACTTAAATTAATAACCTTGCCTGTTGCAATTAAAGCCTGATTTTTGGGAATAGGACGGCACATTTTTACGTTAAGGTCGATTGTGCCGTAACCTACACCCGCAGGTAACATTGTATGTACTGCGCAGCCAGTCACTGAATCTAGAACTGTAGCAGCAAAACCGCCATGTACGCCACCGAGTGGATTTAAATGGTTATGATCTGCTTGGGCTCTAAAGGTAACAGATCCTTCTGAAATTTCAGTAGGTTGCATAGGTATTGTTTTACTAATGCTGGCAGGTGGAATATGGCCTTCTACCATTGCTTGTAAAAATTCAAGGCCAGTCATTTCCATCGGATTTTTCATTTTTGGGGTCCTTTAATTCTTAAAGTTCTAAAATGGAACTTGATATTAGCCTATTATTAAGTTATCGATAAGTCAATTCTATAGTTAAAGATTGAACTGATAAGTTGAATCTTAAAAACTTGTCCAATTAATATAAAGTTCCTTTATTATAAAAATTGAATTAAATGAGTTGTATAATGAATTAGATAGATAAGCGGGTCTTCTTATACACTATAAAAAATAACAGGAGCATAAGGACAATGCTTTTTAAAATTGCACTAGCAATGATGGGTTTTGCAGCGAATTCTGTATTATGCCGTTTGGCTTTGGCAGGCCAACATATTGACCCAATGACTTTTAGCCTCCTACGAGTAGCAAGTGGTGCAGTTGTTTTATTGGGACTTTTTTTATATTCAACATCGTCTCAAGCCAAAGTCCAGTGGAACCTAAAAAATGCACTTTTTCTAGCGGTTTATATTTTGGCATTTTCGTATGCTTATCTTCAAATCGACGCTGGTATTGGTGCTTTGTTATTGTTTGGGGTTGTACAGCTGACTATGGTGCTTTACGGCTATTGGCAGGGTGAGCAGATTGGCATATACCGTGGTATAGGCTTATGTATTGCTTTGGCTGGAATCATTGTTTTGCTATTACCGGGTGCTCATACACCTAATTGGGGATATACTCTAATTATGGCGATATCTGGTTTGGCATGGGCGGGATACAGCATCGCGGGTCGTAATATGATGCAGCCTATTGGTAGTACGTTGGCAAATTTTATGTTAGCTGTGCCAATGGTTTTGTTGGCAAATATATTACTTGCTCAAGAGCGCTACATTGACTTGCAAGGATGGATTTTAGCGGTTTTGTCGGGTGGTGTTACTTCAAGTGGGGCTTATGTACTCTGGTATGCGATTCTGAAGCATATTGATCGGGTGACTGCCAGCACAGTACAGTTAAGTGTGCCATGTTTAGCGATTATAGGGGGAAGCCTATTCGTAAATGAGGCTGTGACGGGGCGGGTGATTTTATCGAGTGTTATGGTTTTATTTGGAATCTTATTAGTTATTTATGTAAGACCGCAAAAAGCCAAAAATGCATAAGTGAATTAAAAAAGGGTTCTCTCAAGAGAACCCTTTTTATGCAAAATGCAGATTATTTTGCAGCTTTTTCAGCTTCAATTGAAGCAATAGCAGCGTCTACACCTTCAATTGAGTCAGCAGCTTTTTTGATACGTGCTAACGCATCAACGAGTACTTCGTCAGCTGTTGCATATGAAATACGCATAAAACCGCCTAAACCAAATGCATCACCAGGAACAACTGCTACGCCAGTTTCTTCTAGTAACCATTCAGAGAACTCTGTGCAAGATTTTAAGCCTTTTGCACGAATAAGAGGGCGAATGTTTGCATAGGCATAGAAAGCGCCATCAGCAGGTAAGCAAGAGATACCTTTAATATCATTTAAGCCATTTACAACTAAGTCATGACGGCGTTTAAACGCTTCAATCATAGGTTGTAAAACGTCTTGTGGACCATTCAATGCAGCTTCAGCAGCAACTTGCGAAATAGAAGTTGGGTTAGAAGTTGACTGTGATTGGATCTTTTTCATTGCACCAATGATTTTTGCTGGACCGGCTGCATAGCCAATACGCCAACCTGTCATTGCGTATGCTTTAGAAACACCGTTTAAAACAATCGTGCGGTCATATAAATCTGGAGCAACAGTTGCGATGTTGTAGAACTCATCTTCCCAACGAATTGGTTCATACATATCGTCAGATGCAACAAATACTTGTGGATGACGACGTAAAACTTCAGCTAAAGCTTCTAATTCAGCTTTGCTATAAATCATGCCTGTTGGGTTAGATGGACTGTTTAATACAACTAAACGAGTGTTAGGTGTAATCGCAGCTTCTAATTGTTCAGGAGTGATTTTGAAGCGTTGATCTTCGCCACATTTCACAATGACTGGAGTACCTTCAGCAATAATGACCATATCTGGATAGCTTACCCAGAAAGGTGCTGGAATGATCACTTCATCGCCTTTGTTTAATAGAGCAAGTGCCAAGTTAAAGAAGCTTTGCTTACCACCACAAGAAACCAAAATCTGGTTCGCTTGATAATCAAGATTATTATCACGCTTAAACTTAGCAATAATTGCTTTTTTTAACCCAGGAGTACCATCTACAGCCGTATATTTGGTGAAACCATTATTAATCGCTTCAATTGCAGCATCTTTGATGTGTTGAGGGGTATCAAAATCTGGCTCGCCAGCACCTAAACCAATCACGTTCTTGCCAGCAGCTTTAAGCTCAGCAGCTTTATTCGTTACAGCAAGTGTAGGGGACGGTTTGATAGCATTGACACGATCAGAAAGACGTACGTCCACGGCAATATTCCTCTTATGGGATTAAAAATAAAAAGCATCCTATCTTATCGCAAAAATTAAGCAATTTGCGGAAGTGATTCCTCTCAGATGTAAAAAAGTTTAGTTTGGTAATAAACTTAAGCAAGATTTATACAATTAAAGCTTTTTTGAAAAGAAATGATAAAAATCATTTATAATAGGTCGCAATCGAAATTTCGAGAATGAATCATGACTGAGCAACAGCCAAAACAGAAAAAGGCTTTGGTGAAATTGCCATTTCCAATGCCGAATGAAAGCAATCAAGCAGATGATGCGGTACACAACCAAGTGCGTCCAAAACCAGAGCAATACGCGGATAGAACATGGATGCCTCCACGTGGTACGCGTCGTTCTATGGGAAAACGCTAATTTTGAAAAACAGGCAATATGCCTGTTTTTTTATTGATTGAATAAAATTTCTTGATAATAACTTTTTTTCTTTTGGTACATGTGATGGTCTGCTCGTTTTAACATGTCCTCAATTTGTTCATTGACTTGAGTCGTTGCATGTCCAATTGCGATGCTAATTGGATGGCTTGAATAATATTGATTGTCGATATTAAAAAGTTCCTGAATGGTTTGAAGCATAATGAGAACATTCGCCTCATCTGCCCCCGGCATTAAAATCACGAACTCATCGCCACCTATTCTAGAAGCCGTATATGCTGTATTTGAAATAGCCTGACTTAAAATATTTCCAACACGGCGTAATAAGCCATCCCCAATATCATGCCCAAACTGATCATTGGTTTCTTTTAATCCATTCATATCTAAGAAAATTGAAGAAACAGGGCGAATAATACTTCGGTTTAAACGGTTAAGTTCCTCTGTAAAAAAAGCACGGTTATATAGTTTGGTAAGGACATCATGTTGCCCTAAATATTCAAGATAGTTTTCCGCTTTTTTCCGTGCAGTAATATCTGTCAGTGCAACTTGTACCAGTCCCCAAGTCTCTTCATATCCCGGAAAAACGGTAAATTGCAGCAAGACATTTCTGATTTGGCCATCTAAAGCGTAGTTAACGGCTTCACGTTTATGGTGGATATTACCTTGCCACAATTCGATGAGTTGTTCTCGAAAGGTTTCAACCATTTCTTCAGCAAAAATCTTATGTGTATTTCTAAGAAGGGTAGACTTATCTGGCGCCTTAAATAAATCTATAGTGGCCTGATTAACATCTAAAATCAGAATATCTTCTACACACTGGCGGACAAATTCAGGATGAACATCTAGAAAAGTTCTAAAATCTTCAATTCCCAATAGCCTAAGCTGATCAATTCTATTTTTTATACGGCTGAAATCCTCGACCCACAGCGAAGTAGGCGAGTAGATAAACATAGATTCAGCCAGTCGACGATTTTTTTCTTCCTGACGGAGTGCATTTTGATAAGGGGTAATATCTTCGGTAGTAATTAATACCCGCTCAAAAGTAGATTCAGAACCAGGTAAAATGGAACCTCTGAGCTGAACATCAATGCGTTTTCCTGATAAAGTGTAATTCACCGTAGTACTTGAAAAATGAGTTTTACCATTCCAAAGTTCTTCTAGCTCATAAATATGTGATTCAAACATTTCCTTTTTGAAAATCAAATTTAAACTGGAGCATAATTCTTCTTGTGTTTCTGCTTCAAAAAGTTCTAATGTTTTTTGATTAACGCGAATTATTTTAATTTTATGGGCACATTCAGTAATTAAATTTTGATTTTGATTTAAAAATTCATGCAGGTTTTCAATGCCTTGATTTCTCCATAAATCAAATTGTTTTTTAACTTCACTGAAATCCTCAATCCACATTGGAATTGGGCTAAGGTCAAAAATCGAAGAATCTAAAGTTTCCATATGTTTCTTTAAGTATTCAGTTTGCCTTAAAGTATAATGAGAAAAATTAATATTTGGGAGGGTAAAGAGTTTAAATCTATTAGAATAATTAAAAATAAAAAGATTAAACGTAAGTAAAAATAAAATAATGAGAAAGCAGATTTGGCCTGCTTAACTCATAATTTATAAGAAAACTTAACGATTGATCGGATGATCAATATTTTTTTCGCCACGCCATAGTTTGATAAAATCTTGTTCGTCAAAATCGTAAAGTTCCATCAGTGCAACAACAGCACTGACAAAAATCATGGCACCCTCAGAATTTCCGTGAAGATTAAAAATTTTACCATTGAGCTTACCTAAAATATCACTAAGCTCATGATCACGGCCTCGTCCATAACGATCTCGTGGATACAACTCTTCATTTAAAACAATCAGTGCTATGGCTTTTTCGGCATCAGATAAATCTGTTTTGTCTAAGGCTTCTTCAAAAGATTCACTACCATGGTTAAAGTAAAAAATAACTTCATCATTAATGAAACTTTGTACCATCTTTTGAGTTAAAGTCGGAAACTGAGATACCGCATTATCTTCAACATAAGGTTTAAAAGATTCCGGAAAAATAACGTTGTGATAAATACCTTTAAAAAGAGGAGCAATTTCCGAAACTTTGTAACCCGCAATACCACAACCTAAAGCAGTAACAAAATATTTCATTTTAGGATGATTTTTTGCATAAATTTTGAAGTCTTCAACATAGTGCTCAATTTGGGAAAGTGGCATTTGTTGAATGTGTTCATTTAAAGTTGGAATCGCAAAGCTTTGTCCAGCCCAGCCACGACCTACACCTTCAACTGCTCCGAAGTGCTGACTTGCTACACGTGCTGCACCGCTACCGTGTTGTCCAGCAAGATTACTTCCAAATACAAAAACTGTATCTTCAGGAAGTTCGGTTACAATACTTTCATCATGATATTGATAGGTCATGGTTATACTTTTTGTTTAATGGATAGCTTCATGTTGCAACCGATTAGGGTATTGGTCAAGTATTAAGATGCTTAATCTTTTACATTGAATTTCCAGCTCAATTTGGACTTTAAATTATGATAAAAATCCCCATTAAAAGGGGAGACGTTAAATTCAATTTTTCATAAAGAGAGATAACTTTGAACGAAAATCAACCTTTTGATTTGGTCACTCATTATCAGCCAGCAGGTGATCAGCCACAGGCCATTGAAAAGCTAGTAAATGGTATCGAGCATGGTTTTCGTAATCAGTTATTGCTGGGTGTAACTGGCTCGGGTAAAACCTATACCATGGCGAATGTGATCGCTCAAACACAGCGACCTACAATTGTGATGGCTCATAACAAAACTTTGGCTGCCCAGCTTTATGGAGAGTTTAAAGCGTTCTTCCCTAATAATGCGGTTGAGTATTTCGTAAGTTACTACGATTACTACCAGCCCGAGGCTTACGTTCCATCCTCAGATACTTTTATTGAAAAAGATGCTGCCATTAACGATCACATTGACCAGATGCGGCTATCGGCAACACGCGCTTTATTAGAGCGTCGTGATGCAATTATTGTGGCATCGGTTTCTGCAATTTATGGTTTGGGTGACCCGAATGCTTATATGCAAATGTTACTGCATGTGGTTGAGGGCGACCGCGTAAGTCGTGATGAAATTATCCGCCGTTTGGTTGAAATGCAATATACGCGTAATGAACTTGAGTTCTTACGTGGTACATATCGAATTCGCGGCGAAATTATTGATATTTTCCCTGCCGAATCTGATCAACATGCGATTCGTATTGAACTATTTGATGACGAGGTCGATTCGATCCGTTGGTTTGACCCGTTAACGGGTAAAATGGTCCGTAAAGTTCCACGTGTTACGATTTATCCAAAAAGCCACTATGTAACGCCGAAAGACCATCTGACTCGTGCCATTGATACGATTAAAGATGAATTACAAGATCAACTTAAATTCTTCCGTGAACATGACAAATTGCTGGAAGCCCAGCGTATTGAGCAGCGTACCCGTTATGATTTAGAGATGATGCAACAGTTGGGCTATACCAATGGTATCGAAAACTATTCACGTCATTTATCGGGCCGTCCAGCTGGTGAAGCGCCTCCAACTTTATTTGATTATGTACCTGAAGATGCATTGCTGATTATTGATGAGTCACACGTTACTGTTCCGCAAATTGGAGCAATGTATAAAGGTGACCGATCTCGTAAAGAAAATTTAGTGAATTATGGTTTCCGTTTACCAAGTGCACTTGATAATCGACCAATGAAATTTGAAGAGTGGGAGCGCATTGTCCCGACGACCATTTTTGTAAGTGCGACACCAGCTAGATATGAGCTAGAAAAGTCTGACCAAGTTGTTGAGCAAGTGGTACGTCCAACAGGACTAATCGACCCTGAAATTGAAGTTCGTCCTGTATTAACTCAAGTTGATGATGTTCTTTCTGAGATTAATATTCGTAAGAACCTAAATGAACGTGTATTGGTGACTACTTTAACAAAACGTATGGCAGAAGATCTGACTTCTTATTTAAAAGAATATGGGGTTAAGGTCGCTTACTTACACTCAGATATTGATACGGTTGAACGTGTCAAAATTATTCATGAGTTACGTACAGGTGTGTTCGATGTGTTGGTCGGTATTAACTTACTGCGTGAAGGTCTCGACATGCCAGAAGTTTCTTTAGTTGCTATTTTAGATGCAGATAAAGAAGGCTTTTTACGTTCAGAGCGTTCACTCATTCAAACGATTGGTCGTGCTGCGCGTAACGTGAAAGGTAAAGCAATTTTATATGCTGACCGAATCACTGATTCCATGCAAAAAGCAATAGATGAGACTGAACGCCGTAGAGCTAAACAAATCGAGTTTAACGAGTTACATGGTATTACGCCACGTAGTGCTGTTCGTCAGGTCATCAAAGAAATTGATTCAGGTGAAGTACTTTCAGACGACGAAATTGATGAGAAGGTTCTTGAACAGGCACAAGCTTTAAGTGCGGATGAAAGACATATTCTCTCAGATCCAAAATTGTTTAGTAAGCATATTACTAAACTGGAAAAAGAGATGTTAAAAGCCTCGAAAGATTTACAGTTTGAACAGGCAGCGCGGATACGTGATCAAATCATTCGATTAAAAGCGCAAATGTTGCAATAAACGAATACATAACGCTACATAATGTGTTTAAAAAACAAGCTAGTGTAGATAATTGAGTTCTTTGTATTCACAACTAATCGTTGAGGGCAACAATGGCATTTCGAAATAATGTTCCGCAAGCCAGTTGGCGTTTGGCTAAAATTGCGTTGGGCGGTGTCGTTTTGGCTGGTTTAGCTGTTGGAACCTATGTCTATGCTCAGCCAAAACCCTTGCAAACTGTCTATAAAGTTGAACTAGACCGATATTTAGGTGTTTGGTATGAAGTCGCCCGTAAGCCTGCATTTTTCCAGAAAAAATGTGCTTACAATGTGTCTGCAACTTACACCTTAAATGAAAATGGAAATATAGTCGTAGATAATCGCTGCTACGATAATAGAAAACAATTACAGCAATCTGTCGGGGAAGCCTTTGTGGTTAACCCGCCCTATAACACTAAATTGAAGGTAAGTTTTTTACCTGAAGCGGTAAGATGGATTCCAGTCATTCGTGGGGATTACTGGATTTTAAAAATTGATGAAGACTATCAGACGGTTTTAGTCGGAGAACCTTCACGTAAATACCTTTGGGTTCTATCAAGAACTCCTCAGCCTGAGCAAGAAGTGGTAGATGAATATCTAAATTATGCAAAAACATTAGGTTTTGATATTCGAGATATTATCCGTACAGAACATAAAGAATAGTGATGTATGTCTGCTTAAGAAAAAACCATGTTTTTGCATGGTTTTTTCTTTTTTATAGTGGATAAATCAAGTATTGTAGTGAGTTATTTTTATTAAAGTCTAAGAGGGTGATGATGTTTAAGGGCGTGATCTTGTCTGTCATGGCATCATTCACTTTTGGTGTACTTTATTTTTATACTCAATTATTAAGTCAGCTCGATAGCGAACAAACTTTTGGATGGCGAATTATTGCAACACTACCATTCTTAACTTTGTTTATGTGGTGGAGTGGTGATTTAGCCTATATCAAAAATATCTATCAACGTATTCTGGCTAAACCTTCTTTATTACTGCTGCTAATCACGACCTCTATTTTAACCTCAGTACAGCTTTGGCTTTTTTTATGGGGGCCAATGCATGGACGTGGGCTACAAGTATCTTTAGGTTATTTCCTATTACCGCTGGTTCTGGTCTTAGCTGGAAGTGTGCTGTATGGCGAAAAAATATCAAAATTTCAATGGGTGGCGATTGTTCTTGCAGTCATTGGGGTTAGCCATGAAATATGGCGTTTAGGAAGTATTGCTTGGGAAACAGCATTGGTTGCAGTTGGATATTCTGCCTACTTTTTATTACGCAAGAAAATTAAAACAGACAACTTAGGTGGCTTCTGGTGGGATTTAGTCATTATCATGCCGGTTGCGGTTTATTTAACACATACAGGTTTACTGCCATATAGTAAGTTTTTTGATCAGCCTACGCTAAGTTTGGTGATTATAGGACTTGGAATTTTAAGTGCTATTGGCTTAGGAAGTTATATTTTAGCAAGCCGTTTTTTACCTTTAGTTGTGTTTGGCCTGTTAGGATATTTAGAACCAGTATTACTTGCTTTAGCTTCTTTAGTTTTAGGGGAGAGCATTGGTCAAGAAGAATGGTTCACTTATATTCCGATTTGGTGTGCTGTATTTGTACTCGTTTTAGAAGGGGCAATTCATCTTTATCAACAACAACAAAAGTCCAAAAATTTGCAGCTCAACATCGAGAAATATCAAAAAAGATTAAAAAATGATGAGTTCAATTAGGTCGTTAGAATCTAAAAAGTAAGAAAAAGCAAAAATTTAGCTGTTTTAAACAATAAGATAATAAAAAATAATTATAGGTATTTTATGAATTTATGATGAATTTTAGGAAAATCTAGTCACTAACGTCAGCTTTTGATTCATTCTTGTCAATAATTCCATTACAATTACGGGGTTTTAAAAATCACGCCTAGATATAATTAATTAGAGGACGTATCTGTGAGCAAAGACACTATCATCGCCCTGCACGCTGAACACCAAGGCCGTTGGAAAAACCGTGAAGAAATCGCGGAACGTATGATTGCATTAATCGGTCAATTATACCGTGAAAAAAATATTGTCGTATCTGTTTACGGTCGCTCTTTAATTAACCGTTCTGTTATTCAAATTTTGAAAACTCACCGCCGTACACGTGTTGTAGACGTTGAGCTTTCTGTTGTAAATACTTTCCCAATTTTAGAAGCTTTAGCAAAAGTTGAAAACATTGGTTCTGCAGAAGTTGATATCGGTAAACTTGCTGTTGAATATAAAGAAAAAGGCGGTGATGTTGATGCTTTTGTTGCTCAAGCTGTTGAGTCAATTCAAGGAAGCGCAACTTCTGAACAACCTAAAGATGTAGTTCTTTACGGTTTTGGTCGTATTGGCCGTATCTTGGCTCGTTTAATCATTAGCCAATCAGGTTTAGGTCGTGGTTTAAGCCTTAAAGCAATCGTTGTACGTAAGTCTTCTGATAGTGACTTGGCAAAACGTGCTTCTTTACTTCGTCGTGACTCTATTCACGGTACTTTCGCTGGTACAATTTCTGTTGATGAAGAAAACGAAGCAATCATTGCTAACGGTAACTTCATTAAAGTGATTTATGCGTCTAGCCCAAGTGAAGTTGACTATACTGCATACGGTATTGAAAACGCACTTTTAATCGACAACACTGGTAAATGGCGTGATGCTGAAGGTCTAAGCCAACACTTGAAATGCCCAGGCGTTGCACGTGTTGTATTGACTGCACCAAGTAAAGGCGAAATGAAAAACGTTGTATTTGGTGTAAACAACACAGATATCTTAGATGAAGATAAAATCATCTCTGCTGCAAGCTGTACAACCAATGCAATCACTCCAATTCTTAAAGTGTTGGATGACAAATATAAAGTTCTTAACGGTCATGTTGAAACTGTTCACTCATTTACAAATGACCAGAACTTAATCGATAACTACCATAAAGCAGATCGTCGTGGCCGTGCCGCTACTTTGAACATGGTAATTACAGAAACTGGTGCAGCTAAAGCCGTTGCTAAAGCATTACCTGCATTGAAAGGTAAGTTAACTGGTAACTCTGTACGTGTTCCTACACCAAACGTATCTCTTGCAATCTTGAATTTAACACTTGATAAAGAAGTTGATCGCGAAGAAGTGAATGAATACATTCGTCAAATCTCGATTAACTCTAGCCTTCAAGGTCAAATTGGTTATACCAACTCGACTGAAGTTGTATCGAGTGACTTTATCGGTTCTCGTACAGCAGGTGTATACGATGCTCAAGCAACGATTACTTCTGGTAACCGTTTAACTGCTTACGTTTGGTACGATAACGAAGTTGGTTATAGCTGTCAGGTATTACGTATTGCTGAACAAATGTGCGGCGTAAGCTACAAAAAAATCCCAGCAGAATTGAATGCTTAAGATCATTTAACGATCTATAAAATATTTTCACAAAAAGACCCAGTTTAGACTGGGTTTTTTTACAACCGTACAAAATATATGCTGACTATTTTTTGTAAATAAATGAGAATACAAATTAAGGAAAAAAAGAAAATAGTAAGGGATAGGAATTGTCGCAGTTTAAACGTTTGTTGGTCGTTTTTATATTTATCATTATTGCCAATTTATGTGGTGTACTCATTGCAATATGGGTATTTAAGCACTTTAATATTTATATTCCACTGAAAAATCAGGCGGTTGCTATTGATTTGCAAGAACCTCTACAGGTTAAGGTTAAAGTACAAGATGCTTTAAATGTGGATGTAAAGGGGCGCGTAAATGCCAGTATTCCGATTGATGAGAAACTGAATATTCCTTTAACACAAACATTAACTCCGCGTGTTTACTTCGATAATATGGTGCCCATTAGCACAACCATTCCAGTCAAAGAAACATTAAAAGTTGAGCAAAATCTACCCATTGATACTAAGGTTCAGGTGCGAGTTTTAGGACGTGATATTACATTACCATTGAAAGGAACGATTCCATTAAAACTTGATGTGCCAATTGATATTAAGGTTCCGCTTGAGCAAAAGGTTCATTTAAAATTTGATGCGCCGGTACGCACGGTATTAAAAGAAAATCTACATATTCCTCTAAAAGCTAGATTAGACACGAATATCCCAATTGAAGGGAATTTAAATGTACCTGTCAAAACAGCATTAAATGCTTCAGTTGATGTGAAAAATACTTTACCTGTTAAGATTGCAAATGGTGAGTTAAAAATTCCTCTGTCCACTATGCGATTAAATCGAGTAATAGGTTCAGAAACATCACAGAAAACAGCTGATCAATAGGGTGGATGCCAATGTTTCGTTCACTCAAGAGTATGGTAATCAGTTTCTTTTTAATGATGATACTTGCCGCTATTATGTTTTGGGTATATCTCAATATTCAAGCAAATTTAGTTGTTTCGGCTCATAATGCCGATATTAGTTTACCTGACTCTTTAGAAACAAAGATTCAAGTTGGTAATACTTTGCAGGTTCAGTCTATTGGTAAACTTGATACAACATTAGATATAGATCGCCAATTAACTTTACCCCTAAAAGGGAAATATTTGGCAGATTTAAATTTTGCCGTAGAAACACCTATTACGGTAAGTGTCGATTATTCAACGACTCTAAAAATTGATCAGGTTATGCCTTTAGAAACCACCACAGATTTGGTTTATCAAAGTAAATTTTTACCAAAATTTCCCCTTAAATTAGATATCCCTATTAAATTAGATGTGCCTTTTAATTTAAAACGTAGTTATACCGTTCCCGTTAAAATTGTTTTTGATGGTCCAGTTTATTTTGAATTCGATGAACCTGTAAATTTATCGGTGAAACATCAGTTTAAACCAAGCCTAAACGTAAATGATCCTATGGAAATGGGGAATGTCTCTTCATTTAATGCCATCATGTATAATTCTGTGCCAAAAACAAAAGCAAATCTTGATATGCAAATGACCTTACCTCTGCGCAATGTTCATCCTTGATAATTAAATAAATTGGCTAAATTTTAATTTTTATAAGGATCCTATTTGCAAAACTAAAAGCATCTGCTGGATTAAAGATAAAACAGATCGTTATAAATGGAATTGTTCCATTTTCTATTCGAGAATTTTATGAAAATATGGCAGAATAGGCGGTTTTAGAGTTTTTAGAGGATTGGCAGATGCGCTTTGTTGATGAAGCAGTCATTACCGTAGAGGCTGGCGACGGTGGCAATGGCGTAGCCAGTTTTCGCCGTGAAAAATTTGTACCATTTGGTGGCCCAGATGGTGGTGATGGCGGACGTGGTGGAAGTATTTATATTCAAGCTGATGACGATACAAGTACGCTAGTCGATTACCGTTACACACGTAAATTCCGTGCTGAGCGTGGAAAAAACGGTGCAGGTGCTAACTGTACTGGACGTGGTGGTGAAGATGTGGTTTTAAAAGTACCCGTTGGTACAACAATTGTTGATACAGATTCAGGCGATATTATTGGCGATTTGGTTGAAGACGGCCAAAGAATTCTGGTTGCTGGTGGTGGTGAAGGTGGTTTAGGTAACACTCACTTTAAATCATCAACTAACCGAGCACCGCGTAAATGTACCACTGGTACAAAAGGTGAGTTCCGCGAAATTCGTCTTGAATTAAAAGTATTGGCAGATGTTGGTTTGCTAGGTATGCCAAATGCCGGTAAATCTACTTTCATTCGTGCTGTAAGCGCTGCAAAACCAAAAGTGGCAGATTATCCATTTACAACCATGGTTCCAAACTTGGGTGTAGTCGATGCTGACCGTCATCGTTCATTTGTAATGGCCGATATTCCTGGGTTAATCGAGGGTGCAGCAGAAGGTGCTGGTTTAGGAATTCGCTTCCTTAAACATTTGGCACGTACTCGTATTCTTTTACACATTATTGATGTACAACCAATTGATGGTTCAGATCCAGCGCATAATGCAAAAGCGATTATGAATGAGTTGGCTAAGTTCTCACCAACTTTGGCTAAATTACCAGTTGTTTTAGTACTCAATAAACTTGATCAGATTGCTGAAGAAAGCCGCGAAGAGTGGTGTCAGCACATTCTAGATGAACTAGAGTGGACTGGACCTGTCTTTAAGACATCGGGCTTATTAAGCGAAGGTACAAAAGAAGTTGTGTATTACCTGATGGATCAAATTGAACAACAACGTGAACGCGAAGTTGAAGATCCTGAATACGCAGCAGAAGTAAGAGCTTTCCGTGAACAACTAGAAGTTGAAACACGTGAACAAACCATTGCGGCAAAAGAAGCATATCGTGCAATGCGTCGAGCGCAACGTCTCGAAAGCATGATGGACGATGATGATGATTTTGACGATGATGAAGACGACAATGATGTAGAAGTCATCTACGTTCGTGACTAGAAAACCGAGGGAAACATGATAGAAGTGGTCGATGGGCAACGTCAGCTCAGTGAGTGTAAACGAATCGTTGTTAAAATCGGATCATCTTTACTTACAGCTAATGGGCAAGGTTTAGATCTGGACGCTATTTCGCATTGGGCGAAACAGATTGCAGATCTGCACAATGCCGGACACGAGATTATTTTAGTGTCTTCAGGAGCTGTAGCAGAAGGTATGGTTCGTATGAAGCTTGCGAGTCGACCCACCGACCTACCCAGTCTACAAGCCTGTGCTGCAATTGGGCAGATGGGTTTAATTCATACTTGGTCTAGTGTGCTTGAAAACCATGGTATTCGTACTGCTCAGGTTTTATTGACTCATGATGATTTGGCAGATCGCCGTCGTTATCTGAACTCATGTGATGCTTTGCAAAATTTGATTGATTGGCGTGTGATTCCGGTCATTAATGAAAATGACACGGTGTCTACCGATGAGATCCGTTTTGGCGATAACGATACCTTAGCTGCAATGGTGGCAGGTCAGGTTCACGCAGAATTGCTGATCATTTTAACGGATCAGCAAGGTATGTTTGACTCAGATCCGCGTCATAATCCTGAGGCTAAATTACTCTCTACCGTTCGTGCTATGGATGATGATTTATTCGACATGGCCGGTGGTGGTGGTGTGCTCGGGCGAGGTGGAATGGTCACTAAAGTTCGTGCTGCACGTTTAGCTGCTAAATCGGGTTGCCCAACCCTCATCGCGAGTGGTGAAAGTGATAATGTCCTGTCACGTGCGATGGCTGGTGAGATGCTAGGTACTTTATTTACTACAGATAAAGACCGCATGACTGCTCATCAACAGTGGCTTGCTGCTCATTTACAAACCGCAGGTCGTCTTGTGATTGATGATGGTGCTGTTGAGGCGATTAAATTGAAGCATCGCAGTTTACTCCCTGTTGGAGTTAAAAATGTTGAAGGACATTTTGATCGTGGTGATGTGGTTGAATGTGTGGATAAGCAAGGTAAACGTATTGCGGTAGGTCGGGTGAACTTTAGCTCACGATCAGCCGAAATTATTAAAGGCTTAGCCTCAGATAAGGTTTATCAAGTGCTTGGTGAAGCTCGTTCACTTGAAATGATTCACCGTGATCATATGGCAATTTATTAAGTTAGGCTTAAATAAAAAAGCTCGCTTTATGCGAGCTTTTTTTCTGGGGTTAAACGAGGTAAAACACGATCTTCACCAACCATATAGGGATGTGTGGCAAGGCTCAGCATGTCTAAGTCTTCTGAGCTATTACCATACGCATAGATCTGATGGTAATGCTGTAGCATATATTGCTGATGTATTCTTAACTTCTTTTGTTCACTACTACAATCCGGAGTGGAATAGTAACCCGTCATCCTACCGTTTTTAATTTGAGTTTCGGTACAAATCAACTCGATATCTAATAACTTACAAAGTGGAGCAAGATAGACATCAATTGAAGCTGAAACTAATACAACTTGATCACCACGCAATTGATGGTGTTGTAACTGAGTAAAAATTTCTGGCGAAAGCGCAGAGACTAACTCTTGTGCGTATTCTTCACCTAATCTTTGCAATTCAATTGCAGGGGTATCTTTAAACATGCTACGGAATAACTTGGCACGCATAGCATGGGCCGGATAAAAGTTAAGATAGTAGGCTTGAATCCATGGCAGAATTTTCAAGCCTTGCTTAACAATGTGACGCTTAGATAAAGCATAAAAGATGAACCCTGTAAAACTATCTTTACTACACAAGGTTCCATCAAAATCGAACAGGGCGAGACTTTTTATAGTCTTATTCGTTTCGCTCGTTGCATACATGTTTCATATCGTCCGTTTACGCGGGTTGCATACCAATTGGTATTATAATCACGACTTAATTTAGGCCCAGAAATCACCACTTGAGGCATTATTGCATAGAGTGGCTCTTTACCAGTTTTTGATTTATAAAGTTTAGTCAGTGCAATATAAGTTTGAGTACTCTCAAACTTTTTCTCTTTTTCTAATTTAAGATCATCACGTATCTGTCTTGGTGTAACTAAGATATTATTTTTTGCAAATACTGTAATCAGTTCTTTTTCAGACTGGCTTTGAGCTGCACGCGGATCGCCATCTTTTGTGTAAAGAAGTAGGTCACCATCAAGACTTATATCTTTATCGGTAAGTTCTCGTAGCATTTTTTGAAAAGCTGCATTACGGCTAGAGTACATACCGGAGTTATAGTCTGCAAATCGATAAATGGCTTTATCATAGTCTGCTTGATAAACCATTAAACGATGTATGCCGTAATATAGACCACCATATTCGGTATATAGATCATCGCGAAGCGCAGCAGTACTCATACTTGAACGCTTATTAGCTTTCGCATAGTTGATATGAACTTGCATTGAACCCAAAGTCGTAATAGGGTTCATTTTCTCGCCAATATCTTGACCAACCAATTTGGCTGCACCAGTTAAGGCACTTACATGATAATGTTTAGCCATGAAATCGAAAATTTCTCGGTAAAGTAAGTCGAGTTCTTTCTCGGTTTTAACCTTACGCATTTGACTCATATAGTTGTTATCAGGAGAAGGTTGAGTTCTTAGTACTTCTTCAAAATAACCGGCAATTGTTCCACCAACGGTTTTGCCAAGCTTATCTTCAAATTTTTCATTTAAACGTGTACTAACTTCTTCAACCGCCTTTTGACCTAATCCCGGCACTTGAGGGTTGGCAACAAAGTTAGATTCTTGATCAACTACAGCCACAATACTACAGACATTTTTCTTGGTTTTAGGAATATCCAAGTCTTTCATAATATCGTCAATATCTTTAGCCCATGACTCACGGTCATGCACACGCGATGGAATTAGACGTTTAATCTGTTGGCTTTCTAGTTCAGGCTCATCATTGTTTGACCACCAAGCTTTATCACCACAAGCAGCTAAACTCATGCATACGGCGACCATACCGAATGATTTTAATAAAAAACGGGAAGACAACGGTTTGTTCATGGCGAGGAAAGCACCTGCATAAAAAGATGAGCCGATTAAGCGGATGAAGTATACTATGTTGATCATCAATTGTATGAATATATATGTATATTGGTCCCTATCAACTGTCAAATAATTTAATTGTTGCTCCTATGGCGGGAGTTACTGACCGTCCATTTAGAACACTCTGCAAGTATTTTGGCGCAGGCCATGCAGTCAGTGAAATGATGACTGCTGATAAAACTTTGCGGATGAGCAAAAAGAGCCTTTACCGTGCGAACTTTGATGGCGAGCTCGCTCCAATCTCTGCTCAAATTGCAGGTTCTGATCCTGAGCAATTAGCAGAGGCTGCACGCTATCAAGTTGCAAATGGCGCACAAATTGTTGATATCAATATGGGATGTCCTGCCAAGAAAGTATGTAATAAACTCGCAGGTTCAGCGTTATTGCAAGATGAGGACTTAGTGGTGCGAATACTTGATGCAGTGGTCGCTGCTGTTGATGTTCCCGTGACTTTGAAAACCCGTTTGGGCTTTTTAAATGGCCAGGAAAATATTTTAAGAGTCGCAAAAAGGGCAGAAGAAGCGGGGATTGCCGCGCTAGCTTTACATGGGCGTACTCGCGAAGACATGTATTTAAATACAGCACGTTATGATTTGATCAAACATGTTAAAGAATTAATTAATATTCCACTTATTGCGAACGGTGATATTGATAGTCCTGAAAAGGCAAAATATGTGCTCGACTATACAGGAGCCGATGCAATCATGATTGGTCGTGCTGCTCAAGGTCGCCCCTGGATTTTCCGTGAAATTGCTCATTATTTAAAAACTGGAGAGCACTTAGCTGCACCTAATATTGAAGAAGTCAAAGATGTACTTTTAGGTCATTTGACTGAGTTATATCAATTTTATGGCGAATACTCTGGATGCCGTATTGCCCGCAAACACATTGCTTGGTACACAAAAGGTTTACGCTCAAGTAACGAATTTCGCCAAAATATGTATAAAGTTGAAAGCACTGCTGAACAAGCATTAGTGGTCGAAAACTATTTTAATCAGTTATTGGCTGAAGGTAATTTGATGAGTGATGTGCAAGTTGAGCAGGTTAACTTACTAGAAACTCATTAAATAAAAAGCCAGTATATGATTACTGGCTTTTTAAGATTTACTCATCTTCTAGCATTTCTACAACTAACTGATTAACCAGATCAGCAGCATCTAGCTCTCGTATTTGCGAGACATTACTACCCGCCCAAAAAGCGCCAAAACCATAGTCTTTATTTTTGCTTGCAATTGCATTGAGTTGCTTAGCCAAATCATAGGTATATGGATATTCGGGTTGAGAAGGGCGACTAGGTAAATCAATTTGTGTGTGCCAATGGTTGAGCAGGCCGCGGGCCGGACGTCCAGAAAGACTGGCACTGATTTGTGTCACAGACTCATTAAATAAAGCTTTACGGTATTCTACAGATGCATTTGAAGATGGGCATTGAACGAAGGCAGTTCCGAGTTGAACAGCAGTAGCTCCTAGGCTCAACATATGTCGTGCTTGTGCTCCATTCATAATACCGCCAGCAGCTACCACAGGTCGTTTGCAATGTTGGACAATCAGATGTACTAAATCACTCGTTTTAATTGCTGCATCAAAGGTTTTATTAAAGATTCCACGGTGTCCGCCTGCTTCAATCCCTTGAGCAATAATAATATCTATACCAGCCGCTTCAATGGCTTGTGCTTCAACTAAATTGGTAGCAGATATCATAGTGATAATTCCAGCATTTTTTAACGCCTGAATTTGATGGGGATGGGGAATACCAAAATGAAAACTCACAGCTTTAGGTTTAGTTTCTAATACGACATTTAAAAAATCATCGTTATCAAGAAAACTTGGATAAATACAGTTTAAGTTTTGAGGAGGCTGTTTTCCGAACTTTTCAAATTGTGGACGTAAATATTCAATCCACTGTGCTGAAGTTTGAGGATTAAGTTGTTCAGGCTGATGGCAGAAAAAATTAACTTGAAATGATTTTTCAGTAAGTGTCTGGGTTTTTAAAATCTGTTCTCGAGCACTTTGCGCTGTATTTGCACCTAGACCTAAGGACCCCAGACCACCCTGATTAGAAACTTCTGCTGCAAGTTCAGGTGTAGATACACCTGCCATAGGGGCAAGAAAAATTGGATGTTTAATTTCAAGTTGTTGTAATAGGTCCATTTTATTCACCTCATTTCTTTATCTTCACCATAGCGTGAAAACCGAACCAAGCGCAAATAATATTGGGTATTTAGTTTTTAAATATTTATTTCTTAATTATTTAAAAGTTCTGATTTTTTAAAGTGGAGTAACATGAAATAAAGATCCGATCCAGCTTGAAAAAGCCATCGCTAAAATTCCCCACAAGGTAATCCGTAAACTTCCTTTAAGCTTAGACGTACCTGCGAAATGACTTGATAGCGCCCCTAAAAAAGCTAATGAAATAATGCCAAATATTAAAACTGTTTTTTCAATCCAAACTTCTGGGCTGAGCAAAATAGCCAGCATGGGAAACAATGCCCCAAATGAAAATGAGCCAGCTGAAGCTAATGCGGCTTGGATAGGATTTGCTGCGGTATTTTCATGAATGCCAATTTCATCGCGTGCGTGAGCACCTAAGGCATCATGATTTGTAAGTTGTGTAGCAACTTGTCGAGCTAAATCAGGCTCTAAACCTCTGGCTACATAAATTTGAGTGAGTTCATCCAGTTCACGTTGTGGATGCTTTTTAAGTTCTTGTGCTTCGAACTTTAAATCCGCTTTTTCAATATCTTCTTGGGATTTTACAGAAATATATTCTCCGGCAGCCATAGAGGTTGCACCAGAAATTAAACCCGCAATACAGGTAATAAGAAGCGTATGAGCAGTGGCTCCACTTGCAGCCATTCCTATAATTAGACTCGTAACAGAAATAATTCCATCATTAGCCCCTAAAACGGCAGCCCTTAACCAACCTGAGCGGTGAATAAAGTGATGTTCTGAGTGTTGGGAAAAGGACATGACTTTACCTTTTTTAGTTATAAATTTTTATCTTATCCTATAAGATTATTTACAATAATACGATTAAAAAATGTGTCATTATAGGAAAAACAAACAGATAAGAAGTTTTTAAAATATAATATTAAAGGAGATAAAATGAACAATTTAAAGAACTCATCTACTTATATAAACAGTGTCATTTATGAGTTTAATTATAATACCTATTGATTAAATTTTAATTTTATTTCTACGCAAGCATTCTATCTATTTTACTCTAGAGGTCCCAATGAATAGCAAAACAATAAAATCTATAACCCGTTCCTTTATCGTTGTTGGTTCGATCTGTCCAGCTTTAGGCCTCTTAAGTGTTGGGACTAGTTTTGCGCAAGAGATTGTTAATCAAGAATATAAACCAGGTAATCCAATTTATGATAAATGGGATCAATTTTATAAAATTGAAAAGACTCAACCTGAAAATGCCGAGAAGTTATTATTAGAACTTGGAGAGATGACGCCACAAGATATTAAAGTATGGAAAAGTTTAACTTATTTACAGATTAGGTTAGGGAAACAAGATGCTGCTTTACAAAGTCTAAGAAAAGCAGAGGCCTTAGATCCAGCAGATGATAATTTAAAACTCCAAGAAGCCTACCTATTGAATTCTCAAAAAAATAATAAAGAGGCTTTGATGGTTTTTAAGGAACTTACCCAGTCTAAAGATGCTGATATTGCAACTAAAGCGACGCAGGCTGTAAAAAATCTGAGCGGAGGAGAGGTCAAAACTTATTTCCGTGATGTGTATTTTGCGCCTTCATATGAATCACGTTATGACGATGTAATTTTCCCACTTAAAGCTCGCTATGGTAAGAACCTCGATAATGGTCGAGCGCAGGTGTATGGCTTTTTAAACCTAAACCGCGATACTCAATCTCAGGGCGGAGTACGTCCTGAAATTATTGATGAAAATGCAGTAACTCTAGGTGTAGGCGCTAATTATCAACCTTGGACTTCTATACCTGTACGCATGTATTTAGAAGTAGGTGGAAGCTATGATCTAATTGATCGAAATAGAGATAAGTTTCGTGAAAGTGTTGTGGGTGGGGTAGCAGGTTATCAAGAGTGGTATTCTCAAAATAGTTGTAATCAGTCACTTTGCTTTAATGATTACTTCACTGATTTATATGGCAACGCAGCGACTTATTCTAGAGAAGATTATAACGTTATTGGTGATTTGAGATTACGCACGGGTCTGAATGTCTATAAAGGCGATAACGGAACTGTACAGGCTTATATGAAATTGCACGGCTTAGCTGACAGTAAAGATGAATATTACAATAATTTATTTGAATATGGCCCTGGCATTTCATGGCAGCCTTTTAACTATCAACCTATAAAATTACGTGTTGAACGACTATATGGCAATTACTTTAAAGATGTGCCAGTAAATACGAAAGATCATTACAACAATACTCGAGTAGAACTCGTTTTTTATAAGGATTTCTAAAATGAAGAAAGTTTTTATATCGATTGTATTTGGAACCCGTCCTGAATTAATCAAACTTGCTCCTGTTATTTTATTGGCAAAACAAGATCCTCGCTTTCAAGTTGAGGTAATTTTTACTGGACAACATGATGAATTGGTCAGAGATGCGATAGATTTCTTTGGGGTTGAAATTGACCACCGTCTTAAAATTATGAATGCAGGACAAAGTTTAAATCAGTTATTAATTCATGGTTTGAGTCAAATCGAGAAAGTATACACCGATGGACAAAAAAGAGATGCAATTGTCATTCAGGGGGATACAACAACTGTTTTAGCCGCTGGCTTAGTCGCGTTTTCAATGAAAGTTCCTGTTGCGCATGTTGAAGCTGGTTTACGTTCTTATGATTTGGATCATCCCTTTCCTGAAGAGGGAAATCGTCAGTTAGTTTCACGTATTACCAAATGGCATTTTGCTCCGACTGAACAATCAAAAAGAAATCTACTTAATGAACAAATTCCGCCAGAACTTATTACTGTTACAGGCAATACAGTCGTTGATGCGGTGTATTTAGGACGTAAGTTAATTTCCGAAAAATCTGATTTGAAGAATCAGCTCGAACCTTATGGAATTCAATTAAAGCAGGATGACAAAGTTGTACTTATTACTGCTCATCGTCGTGAAAATTTTGGCGGTGGAATTCAAAATATTTGCAATGCGGTTGAGCATTTAGCCCAAGCACATCCTGATTTACATTTTATTTGGCCAGTCCATTTAAATCCAGCAGTACATGATGTAGTCCATGATAAGTTTAAAGACCATTCCCAAATCCATCTTGTTAAACCATTAGACTACCCAAGTCTATTGGCAGTCATAGACCGATCTACTTTTATTTTAACGGACTCAGGTGGCTTACAAGAAGAGAGTCCATCATTTAATAAGCCGGTTTTAATCTTACGGGATACTACAGAGCGACCTGAAGTTGTTGAAGTTGGGGCAGGTGTTTTAGTGGGTACAAACCAACAAAAAATTATTGAAGAAGCTGAAAAGCTACTTACTGACCAACAGCACTATGAAAAAATGGCGCATGTAGAAAACCCATTCGGCGATGGGCAAGCTGCTCAACGTATTCTCGATCAAATTGCTAAATCTTATGAATTGGCATAATGATGAGTTAAGAGTTCTTCTCACTTATGGATTTATTAACACCACCATAAGTGAGGCGATACCATAAGCTCACAATATTAACGCACCAGCGGCTCATGTAATGAGGACCATCAAAAATATAAACAGTTTTGCCTTCATACGCTTTTAGCTGAGAAATAATTTCCCAAGGATACGCGGCTCTAAATTGCCCATTCTTTTTTACCCTAAAAGCTTCTAATACTATAATTACTTTGTCTTTTCCAAGTTTATGTTCAAGCTGATCTAAAATATGTTTGGCCTGTTTAGGCGATCGAACGCCTACACCAACACCATCTTGAAAAAAAACTCCAGTATGGTCAGGTAGCCAGCTTTTAACCCACAAATCATAATGTTCAGGTTCGCTTTCGCCACTATAAATACTTACCCAGACTGGTGAGGGAAGTTTAGATAATACATGGCCTAAAGCACTTACTCTTAACCACGTTGGATCCGCTTCAACTGGAAAATAATAACCTTTAGGTGCTATTTTTTGTTCTTTTATAATTTGGGTAGATTTTTCACCTAATTCAATGACATTAGCTCGAGCTTTAGGTTCATTATATTCACCTGCTAAGCCCAATATGACGTTTTTTGCCCAAGGTTCTTGTTTAATTTTTTCTAAATTAATAGCTTTTTCCCATTGTGGAAAATTTGATTCTTTCCACCATGATTTAGATTCAACCACAGACCATTGGGGAACAAAGGTATCGACCCCTAAATAGTGCCAATTTCCCTCTGGTGGAGTTGTATCATTGTCGGGCTGCCAAAAAATGCCTTCAATATGAGGGGCTTGACCTTGATGTTTGAAAAGCCCCGCATATGCGATGACACTACATATAATTAAAATAATAAATGCAGCTATTTTAATTGGTATCTGTTTTCTCATTATTTCGTCTTAACCAGTACCACAAGAAGATAATTATTATCATAATTGCAGAGATAATCACAACTAATAAGAAGAAAGAAGACTGTTGGACTAAAGGAGCCTTTTGATTACCGACGATGAGTTTTTGTAAAACATAGATATTTCCATTTTCCGAAACTAACATTTTGGTCACGTTATTTGGAATTTTATGTTGGATCTTTTCCCAAAGGTGCATAAATGTTTGTGCACCACCTTCGGAATCGGTAATCACATCAAAGCGATTATTGTTATAACTAACAATGAAGCCATTCTGCGCAGCAGGTGCATAAATAATATCCTGATGCATTAATACCTGTTGTTGATAAATATCTTTATTCACACGGACATTTATGGATTGTGGTGCATTCGGTGAATAACGGACTAGATTGAGAGGCATTGGTGCCTGTGTTAAAAGCATTTTTTTTGCGGTTTGACCTAACACAATCGCGATATTTAACGCACCCGATTGATCATCAATTGCAATAGTCGGAGTCGTTGCTAAAGTCATTGAAATTGCCGCTACACCATTTTTGAGCTTATGAGGAAGTTTTACAGTGGATTTGGCAGTATCAATCCAGAGTGAACCGTGCGCATTAGGTAAACATTGAGAATTAGCAATGACCGAGTTTTCTAGTTTTAGACTAAAATTTGTTGTATTAGAAATGGCTTTTGCAAAAATATTGAATTGACGGTTTACTGGGTCGGAAGCCAGATCCGCCGTTTTCATACTTCCTGCAAGTCCACCATCAATCCAAGCCGTAATATTGGAACCTTGTAATAAACCACTTTGAATCCGAAGAGCAATTTGTCCTTGCAAAATATCGGTTGGTTGCCATACCGCAGGGAAGTCAAGAAACAAGTTTTTTTCCGCATGATTTAATCTGAAATCTTCAATGCCTAAATCAGCGAGTGTATCGATTTTTTTAAATTGAGCCCAAGTTGGATGGGATATCGTATTTGGGAAAATTGCACTTCCTATACTTAATTGTTGTACATAAGAAGGATTAATTAATCCATTTATTGCACTCGTTAAGTCTTGTTGCGTGTGGTAAGTAATGGATAGTGTAGGCACACCATCTACAGGTTTCGTGATTTGTACTAATGCTCCGCCTTTTAGTGGTGCTGGTGAGCGAATAACTTCAATAATAAAGTTTGTTTCTGGATTTAAATTTGTCTGTCCTGAATCGACCCATTCAATAGGGGTTATTGAGGTCCATGAGCTTGCCAATCTAGCGAGCATGGAGGCTTCTGTAATCTCTTTACGATTATATTTTAAAATCCCAACAAAGGGAGTTGGACGTCTCGCTTGTGGGTTAAATAAAGCATCTGGTAAGTCTTTTAAACGGTATTCATTACGAATAGGCGTAAAGTCGAGTTGGGAATTGCTTAAATAAGTTAGGTGATCAATATCTTCTGTACAGAATGTTTCTCTGGTTTGATTAAGCGTAGACGGTTTCGCATATTGTTGAATAATAAAATCCAAACGATGAAAGCCACTCTGACTTGCGGGGATATCAAATTTGAATTGACCATCACCGCTCAACGTAGTGTTATAAATCAGTTTATCATCATATTTTACGAGTAAAGTTGTATCACTTTCTGTGGAGTAATCACTTGAAAATTGAATGTTTTGCCACTGGGCACCTTTTCCAATATAGAAAAAATGTGGCTCGACCGTATATTTAGTTGAGGTACTAATATCGTCGAGTTTCCATGTGTATGCGTGAGCAGACATGGCGAGCATAAGACTGGTGCTGGCAAGGAGCACTTGAGCTGTTTTATAAAGATCAAAAGTCTTTTTCATTTATTTTTTCTCCTTGCTACGTTCCGTTTTATACCATTGAAGGGAATTACCCTGAATTTTATTTTTAAGCATGTCATATGCGGCTTTAAATACAATAAAAAGAAAGATTTGTGAGTAACTTACATAAGATATAACAGAGTAAAAGTAGAGTTCTGGTTTAACTTTTTCGAGTGAAAGGGTAAACCACATTTGTGCGACATATAGGCAAAATGAAAGCCCCCACAAAGTAGTAAATGGCCCTGGAACTGAAATACCTGCAATATCAAGCAACCCTAGGGTTAAGGTGATATGACTCCAGAATAAAGCAGGCACAAAAAGTATGTAGCACATAATATTATTTAGAATTTCAATGCCGATAGGAAAAGGCGTTCTTAACGCTACGGGTAAATATTTACGAGTTACATAAAAATTACCTTGAGTCCAACGTGAACGCTGTTTAACAAATACATTTAAAGAGGGTGGGTCTTGCTGCCAACCAATTGCATAAGGCACCCATTTAATTCGTTTTTGGCCGATAAAAATCCTAAAACTCATTTCAGTGTCATCGACTAATGATTTTTCATCAAAACCACCTAAGGTTTCTAAAGCATCACGCCAAATGACATAGTTTGTGCCCATTAATGTTGATAATTCAAAACGTTGCCAACGTCCGCCTTGGAAAATCCATTGGAAAAAGATGAATTCGATGGCGATAAATCGGGTCAAAATACTGTCTTGCCAGTTGCGTGTTCTTACTTTTCCATTAACGGCCACTAATTTTTTATCGGCAAGCAGGGTTTGAGCTAGCAAGCGGACACAATCGGGTTCTGGCGTACTGTCCGCATCATAGACAACAATCAATTCGCCTCTGGCATGGGGGAGGCCATTATTAAGCGTTCTAGATTTACCTTTACCACCCATTCCTTTAGGAACATTGACAATCTTTATGCAAGGATAAATTTGTGCCAAATTTTCGGCAATTTCTAAGGTGTTATCCTTTGACCCATCATTAATCAGTAGAACTTCATATGCTTCGGCTGGATAGTCCTGTTGAGCAATTGCATGCAAAGTATCTTCAATCACAACGCCTTCATTGTAAGCAGGGATCAAGACACTCAGAACGGGCCATCTCTCTGGTATAGGAAGGTTTTGTAGCTCTTTTTCAGCTGTTTTTGAATATTTCCAAGCTTGATAACTTAACCACGCCCAAAATGCTTGTGGAATCCAAATCCCTAAAAAGCCGAATAAGAAAAGAATATCAATTGGAGCCATTTGTTCTTACCCTCCTGATAATAGACGAGATGAGTAACAACAATAAAATTAGTCCGACTACCAATGAAAACCAAGAAACATAGCTACCAAATGTACCGAGAAGATTTGGATAATTACTTGTGAGAATTAGATCAAGTGGAACTACAACCGTGCTTAACCCAATGAAAATATAGCCAATAAGACTCGTCTCCACTTTTTTAGGCGTACTTACGTAGTTGATATGATTAAACTTCCAAGAAATGCCGAGTTGAGGGTATCGAATATTTGTTGTTGGTAAATCAGCAGGAGGATTAACAATAATTTCATAACCCGAAATATGACCATTAAAACTTTTAGCTGAATAGAATAAATGTTGACCTTGTAAGATTTCTCGTGAAGGTAAAGGAAGCTGTGAAGGATTAAATTGAATAATATAGCTACCAGTAGGTTGTGAAATTAAATTTTCATCCCAACCTGTTGAAACAAAAGCAGCCATGGGCCGTAAACCAATGGCAGTGGAAAATGTGGCTTTGGCCGCAAAATATTGAGGTTGTTCTGATTTATAAAGTGCAATCGGAATCGCACCTTGGCTTACTGCTTCTTTAAGCAAGAAATAATGAGGGAATCCGAATACTTCATCCGGTAATATAATGCCAGGTTTGATCCCTTTATGAATCAGCTGTTGAAAACTATCTGAACTGATTTGGTCAATTGTAAAAACAGGCCACCATGTATCCTGATATGGAAAAAACATAGAAAGATCATCTGTACGCTGAACTTCTTTTTTATTTTGTTCTGCTTTAATTTCACAATGATAATATTGACGGTAGAACTGTTGTAAAGTCGCGTCTGGATATTGGCTAGAAGCAATAATAATTCCACAAATATTAAGAAGATTGGACATTAGTTCATCTCCTCAGGTGGAATAGGAATAACTTTATATTCCACCTCAAGGCGTAGTGTCATAATTTCTCTTAATTTTTTAATGAAATCAGGTTCTTCATCCGTTTTTTGGTTGCGAATTACAATACTGTATATTTTTTCAAGATCGTCATCCGCAAATTGGAAAATAATTTCTTGCGGCTGATGCTGGCTCAAAATTTTAATCATCTCATTTTGTGTGGTTTTCCATACATCATCGCCTAACATTTCTTTAATTAAGCTTCGGTTGAGAATTTTGATTTCAAAGACTTCATAATCTTGTATTTGATGATGATCAAGAAGTTTAAAGAAACTACGTTGAAAGTACTTGAGTGCACTCAGCGGGAAAATATCACGACGGTAATTACGGTCATAACTTTGAATGTCACGGTACTTTTGGACATTAATTTCAATATTATGGCGTATAGCGCTAAGAAAAAGAGGAATGAGAGGGATAATAAAAAGTAAAAGAAGCTGCCTTTCAATATGTGTTTGTGCACTTAAATCAAGCAAGAAATATACAGCAACTCCTACGAAAGCGATTAGACCCACAATTAAAGATGCACCAACTTGTAAAAAAGCTCCAGAAATTAAAAGAATAAGAATGAAGATCCAGCTTCCTCTAAAACTTACAGGCAACCACTCATACGCCACTATGCCCATAAATAGATGAGCTGCGATAATCCATAAGACGAGTGTTCTTCCAGGGTTCTTTTGTTGCTGTTGCATGCGAGCTATGGCTACCTTTTTGTAATGTTAATTTTTTTATACTTTTATTACTAAACGTGAGACATTGCGAAGTTATTGTTGTTTATGGCCTTTTTGAGTATCTATTATGTTTATTTGTAGAACAAAGTCTCAATATAGTCAAATACTGTTCTTATTTTTTAATTAAAAATAAACAGATAAGACGTAACTCTTATCTAAATACTCTTGAAAGTTTCAATTGCTTTAAGGCGGGTTTCCTTTAAATCAACTATTGGTTTTGGATAATTTAACTGAATATTCGTTTTAGTCGAGTAGGGCTCATGAATGGCTTTATTGTCTAGATGAGCTAATTCTTGAACCCATTGACGAATATAATCTCCATTTGGATCAAATTTCTTTGATTGAGCAATAGGATTAAAAATTCTAAAGTAAGGTACAGCATCAGTTCCAGTAGAAGCACACCATTGCCAACCCCCATTATTTGCTGCTAAATCACCATCGATTAAATGCTCCATAAACCATTGTTCACCTACTCGCCAATCGATGAGCAAGTTTTTACATAAAAACATGGCTGTAATCATGCGTACACGATTATGCATCCAGCCAGTTTTTAAAAGTTGACGCATTCCAGCATCAATAATTGGTATACCTGTCTGGCCCGTTTGCCATGCGGTTAGGTGCTCTGGATTGTGACTCCACTTAATTTTCTGAGTGTTTTTTTTAAATGGAATATGTTTAGAAACATGGGGGAAATCAAATAAAATATGCTGATAAAATTCTCGCCAAAGCAGTTCATCTAACCAAGTCTGCTGGCCTTCATTTGTCAAATGAAAGTTGCCATGTTCAGCTCTAAAAAGAGCTTGCAGGCACTGGCGGATAGACAAAATTCCAATGTTTAAATAGGGAGAAAGTTGGCTAGTTCCTCTTACATTGGGAAAGTCACGTTCTAATTTATAATCAGATAAATGATCTTTAATAAATATGTCGAGCTGCTCTAGAGCAAAATTTTCTCCAGCTGGCCATAAATCTTGTTGCTCTTTAGAAACAGAAGGGTCAAAAAAAGCTTCAATATCTTTAAGAGTTAAGCTGTTTATTTGTGAAAAAGACGTTGGATAGCCACTTTGCTTTTCAGGAATCGGATAACATTGAGGTAACCCACTGATATCCAATTTTGAATAACATGCTTTTTTGAATGCACCGAAAACCTGATAGGGCTGCTGTGACTGGTTGCGAATAGAGCGTAAAGGAAAAATCGTACGGTCATGAAATAAAAAAAGTTCTTTGCCTTGTTGATTTAAAAAATCTTGTACAGTTTTATCTCTTTTTAATTCATTAACGCCAGTCTCTATATTTGAATAGACGTTTTCAATATTAAGTTGAGTGCTAAGTTCACCAATATAATCAGCGATATCTTTCCAATAAGGAATGACTTGGATAATAAGGGGAATATTAAGTTGTTCTAGTTCTTTTTTGAGTTGTTGAAGTTGACGTAGATAGAAATTAATTTTTATAGGTGCATCGTGATGCATTTTCCATTGTGCAGGCGATAAAATAATTAACCCAATACAAGGCCCTTGTTGAGAAGCATGCCATAAAGCAGCATGGTCTCGAACTCTCAAATCTTGACGAAACCAAATTAGCTGATTTACGTTTGACATCAAAATTGGCCCTTATAGAGTGAAGTGAGTTAAAGGATTATTATCAAAATATTATATAAAAATAAATACATAAAAAAAGCAAAGCCGAAGCTTTGCTCTTATCATCTTTAAAGATGGATTAGTGGTGATGACCACCAGCACCGTGTACGTGACCGTGATCTAATTCTTCTTGAGAAGCATCACGGATTTCTACGATTTCAACTTCAAAAGTTAAATCTTGACCAGCAAGTGGGAAGTTAGCATCAACAACAACGTTGTCGCCTTCAACCGCTTTAACAGTAACGATCTGAACGCCGTCATCTGTTTGAGCTTGGAATTGCATACCAGGTTGGATGTTCTCAACACCTTGGAACATTTGAGCTGGAACTTCTTGTACTAGGTCTGGGTTGTATTCGCCATAACCTTCAGCAGCTGGAACGTTAACAGTGAATTTTTCACCAACAGTTTTACCTGTTAATGCATTTTCTAAACCAGGAATGATATTGCCTGCACCGTGCAAATAGGCAAGTGGTTCACCTTGAGATTGATCAAGTGTTTCACCCTCAGCGTTTGTTAATTTGTAGTGGAATGAAACCACGTGGTTATTTGCAATAGCAGTCATGTTTTTGATCCATTCAATCAATTGAAGCGTACATCATAAAGTGAAAAATAAATTTTGTAGACTACAAAATCTTAATCTTTGGCACTTTTTCTGATGCGTTTTTATATAAATAGGGACGAACTTAAAAAATTCAACTTAATACAGCTTAATTTTTGGACGTACACGTCTTGTAAGTAAATCTTTCATTGTGAGTAGTCCAGCCTGAGTATATCCGTGAATCGTTGCTTGATGTAAACGATATAAAGAGACATACATTGTTTTTGCAATATAGCCTTGCACACTGACATCACCAAGTAATTCTCCAACGGCTTTATGACGACTTAAAGACACGAGAGAACCTTTGTCGTTAAATGTAAACATTGGCTGTGATCGGCCATTTAGTCGAGCAGCCATAGCGTCGACTAAGAAGCTGGCCTGTTGGCTTGCAACTTGTGCCCGGGGGCCAAGTGGAGGTTGTCTTGCATCAAGTTGGCAATGAGCACAGTCACCAAACGCAAATACATTTGGATCAGAATAGGTTTGCAACGTTGCATAGACCATCAGACGGTTAATATTATCGCGTTTAAAATCGGTAAAACTTTCTAATACCTTTGGTGCTTTTACGCCAGCGGCCCAAACGGTAATATCACTTTTGAGTTGGTTGCCATTGCTAAAGTAGATACAATGCTTATCAATTTTTTCAACGCGGTGTTGAGTTAAAATTTCAACCCCCATTTTTTTGAGTTGCCCAGCACTATGTTCAGCAGTTTTATCACTTAGAGCAGGTAAAATACGTTCAGAAGCTTCAATCAGTGTGATTTTGACTTGGTTGGGATGAATTTTCTTTAGACCATATTTATAAAAATTTTTAGTTGTTTCAATTAATTCAGCTGCCAGCTCTACACCTGTTGCTCCCGCACCAACAATTCCAATATTTAGAGTCCGTTGATTGGGTTGATTTTGAGCTTCAATATAAAGATGTAATAAATCTTGCTGAAAAATATCGGCTTGTTTTCTACTATCAAGGAAATGGCAATTTTCACGCACACCGGTTGTATTAAAGTCATTTGATACTGAGCCAAGCGCTAAAATAAGTGTGTCATAACTTAGCTCTTGCGGATGATTTTGTTGGTCTTTAGACACCTGAGGGGGCATTAGTTCAATTAATTTTTTGTCTTTGTTTACACCAACTAATGTTCCGAGCACAAACTCGTAATGATGTTTTTCTGAGTGTGCAAAATAGTTGGTTTGTTCTTCGTGGGGATTTAAAGAGCCAGCAGCAATTTCGTGAAGCAATGGTTTCCAAATATGCGTAAGGTTTTGGTCAACCAATGTAATCTTTGCTTTACGGTTTTTCCCAAAAGTTTCACCGAGTTGTGTTGCCAGTTCTAAGCCGCCAGCACCACCACCAACAATTACAATATGATGTAAATTTTGGGTCATTTTTTCACCTAATTATTTTTCTATAAAAAAAGATGGCTAAATTATGCCATCTTTTATTTATAAAATTTATTGTGCGTCTGTGCACAATTTGATGTTTTTAGTGCGAATCTACAGGGTAGAGTTTTGCCGCACTATGTTCACTCGATGAAAAAATAGAGAAGAGGCTAGAAAACCACATTGCGATTTTTTGGAAAATATTGGCTTCTTCAATATGTACGTTATCTTCGATTTGAAGACTACGGATTAGTTGATTATTTTGATAAATCGATACTGTTGCCAAACTTACGACTTTCATTAATGGCGCAGTTAATTGTTTTTCATTGAGCTCGATGTTTACACGGGTTTGAGTCGTTTCGAGCGGAGCAATGATTTTTGGTTGCATGTTGCTGTCGAGGACTTGGACACGTTGAGTCACATTGTCAAAAGTATTTAAGTCAATAGGTGCTGGGTCTGCATATAAAGACGTCGTTACAATGGTCGGTTGTTTTGTTTCTACCTTAAACATTTTTAAAGTCGATTTTACAACAGGTAGCTCTGCAATTAATTTCTGCTCAGGAATAATGACTTCATCACGTGTATAGGCATACGCAAGATTCATTAATTTATCTGCAATCTCAGCGCGTTTTACTGCACTCGGCGTACCTAAAACAATTACCAATAAACGTCTTTGATTTAGGTTAGATGAGAATGAAGGACGTGAAGCTGTTAAAGCCAAGTTATAACCTGCTGCCTTGGTATATCCGGTTTTTAAGCCATCTACAGATGGATCATATTTGAGCGCAAGGTTTGTCGCATGATGGAAGCGTTGGTTATAGCTAAAGCTTGGCATTTTTGAATAATGTAAATATTCAGGGGTCTGCTTAATTACAGCCTGACTTAATAAGCTAAGGTCGTGTGCTGTTGTGAAATGATCAGGCATCGTAATTCCGGCAGGATTACTAAAATGAGTATCTTTCATACCTAACGCCTGAGCTTCCTGATTCATACGTTGTACAAAGCGCGGAACATCACCAGAGATTTTTTCAGCTAAAGTCACGGCTGCATCATTAGCAGACATCACGATTAGACCTGCCAATAACTGATCAACTGAAATTTGTTCACCAGCTTTAAGATACATTTGTGATTCATCCCACTGAACAACACTTACAACAGGAGTAGCAGTAATAATTTCTTCTTTTTTCAACTTGCCAGCTTTAATCTCTTTTAAGGCAATATAGGCAACCATCATTTTAGTTAAAGATGCTGGTGCACGTTGCACATGGCTATTATGCTCAGCAATGATTTGACCCGATTGAGTATCTACAATAGTCCATGCAGCAGCTTCAACACTTTCAGGTGCAATATTGAGTAATGCAGCATTGGTTAGGGTAGTACAAAAAATACTAAAGAGGGTAAAAAGAGATAGAAAAAATTTCACGGATGACCTTAACTTTCACTGGCAAATACGGGACACAGATGCACAGCATGCTATGCCTTTTTTTCATGGAAGGCTAGTAGGAATTGTTGCCAAAAAATACATCTACGCAAGACGATACAAAAAAGTGATAATCTAATGTGAAGCCGTTCTTATTTTAAATTGAAGAATTTATGTTGCATTATCAAATTGAGTTCGATGATTACAAACAGCACCTTGTTCACGTGACAATTCGTTTTTTAGCCAACCCGAATCAGGAAATTTGGTTACCAACGTGGATTCCGGGTAGTTATCTAATTCGAGAGTTCTCAAAACATATTGAATCCGTTAAAGCTTATGATGAAGCTGGTCGTCTGTTGGACATTAAAAAAACGAGCAAGAATCGCTGGCGTTTATTTAATACAGACCACGAATTAATGACGATTGAATATGATGTATATACATATGATTTGTCGGTACGTGGTGCGTATGTCGACCAGACTCGTCTATATATTAATCCAGCATGTGTATGTTTGGCTTTAGAAGGGCAAGAGCAATCTGCATGTGAAGTTGAAGTTTTCTTGCCGGATGAATTAAAGCATTTTCAGTTAGCAACAGGCTTAGCTTCAAAAAGTTTAGTTAAAGGTCGATTTACTTTAAAAGCAGATAATTATGATCAACTGATTGATAGCCCATTTGAATTAGCTGACCAAACACGCTTTAGCTTTGAAACCCATGGCATTGAACATGAGTTCGTAATTTCTGGTTCGCATAATACGAATATTGATCGTCTAAAGGCAGATATTGAAAAGATTTGTGCAGCTGAAATAAATATGTTCGGTTCAGCACCATTTAAAGACTATACCTTTATGACGATGGCAACAGGGAATAGTTATGGTGGGTTAGAACATTGTAATAGTACAAGTTTGATTACACCGCGTGACGATTTGCCAAAGTCGAATGAACCAACTGAACCTTCTAAAGACTATCAACGTTTTTTAGGCTTATGTAGTCATGAATATTTTCATTCATGGTTAGTCAAGTTTATCCGCCCAGAAAACTTTGCAAACTATAATTTGCATCAAGAAGGCTACACGTCTTTATTGTGGATATTTGAGGGTTTTACTTCATATTACGATGACTTGATTTTATTACGTAGCGGTGTAATTTCTCAGAAATCTTATTTGGATCTACTTAAAGCACAAATTGACCGTTACTTGCAAAACCCAGGTCGTTTTGTTCAAACAGTTGCAGAGTCAAGTTTTGACGCGTGGATTAAATTTTATCGCCAAGATGAAAACTCGAATAACGCGGGCACCAGTTACTACAATAAAGGTTCGTTAGTTGCGTTATGTCTAGATTTGGGTTTACGTCTACGTGGTTCTAGTCTTGATGCTTTAATGCGTCGGTTATATGAAAACACTCAAAATGGTATGCAAGTAAATGAAAGAACCATTTTTGATTTATGTAAAGAACTGACGGGTGATAGCTGGATTGAACAAATTAATCATTTGATTAATACCACTGATGAGTTGCCACTTGATCAACTGTTCCCTGAGTTTGGCTTAAGTTATAGAGTTAAAACTGACAAATCTTTGCCATTAGGCTTGAAACTTGTTGATAAGCCAGAAGGTGTACTCGTGCAAAGTGCTCGCCGTGATAGCGCAGCAGCTAAAGCGGGTATTTCTGCCAATGATGTAATTATTGCAATTGATGGTTTAAAAGCGACCACTAAACTTGTTGAGAAGTATGCAAAGCAGGGTGGTACTTATACTGTCTTTGCTTTCCGCCGTGATGAGTTACTATCTTTTGAAGTTGAATGTTCTACATCTGATTTAACTGAGGTTGAACTTGTTATTGAAGATCAGGCTAAAACTGAAAAATGGTTAAAAGCTTAAATAATAGTTAAATCGTTTATAAAAAACCGATGTTTTGTACATCGGTTTTTTATTTTTAAATGCTACTAAAAGATGAAATCCGTTTTATCTTTGAGTTTGTTTTGAATGAAAAGTATAATAATTGTCAGAACTCTGAAAGATATCTCATGTAATTTAAGACTGTTCTATACCTAGAAGGTGGATAAAGCTATATGTATTACCTTAAGTTAGGTATAAGAATATTATTGATAGATTTGAATTATGTATTATTTCACTACGAAATGTCGTTATCACTGGATATTTCGTTGACTGGAAGGCAATGAGAGCCGATACTCTCAGGGTTTTATTTAAGCATATCGGTTCGTAGGCACTGGGCCACAAGCTCGGTCCTCAACACTCAATCAAACGGAAGGGGCTATATATGGCTGGTGAAAAGTCAACTATTATTTACACACTGACTGATGAGGCGCCATTATTGGCGACCTATTCGCTACTGCCGATCATTGAGACCTTTACCAAGCCAGCTGGCATCGAGATTATTAAAAGTGACATCTCTGTAGCTGCACGTGTGCTCGCAGAATTCGCTGATTACCTAAGTGAAGAGCAAAAGGTATCTGACAACCTTGCAGAGCTAGGTCGTCTTACACAAGATCCAGATACAAACATTATCAAACTCCCGAACATTAGTGCGTCTGTTGCGCAATTAACTGCATGTATCAAAGAGCTTCAATCAAAAGGTTACGCAATTCCTGATTATCCGGAAAATCCAACGACTGAAGAAGAAAAATCAATCAAAGCTCGTTATGGTAAGTGCCTTGGTTCAGCAGTAAACCCTGTCCTTCGTGAAGGTAACTCTGACCGTCGTGCTCCTGCAGCAGTTAAAAACTATGCGAAAAAACACCCTCATTCAATGAGCGAGTGGAAACAGTGGTCACAAACTCACGTTTCACATATGGAAGAAGGTGACTTCTACCATGGTGAAAAATCAATGACACTTGATCGCGCACGTAATGTGAAAATGGAACTTATCACGAATAGTGGTAAGAGCATTGTTCTTAAGCCAAAAGTTGCGCTTCAAGAAGGTGAAATCATTGATTCAATGTTCATGAGCAAGAAAGCACTTTGTGATTTCTATGAAAAAGAACTTGACGATTGTAAAGAAGCGGGAATTTTATTCTCTTTACACGTAAAAGCGACAATGATGAAAGTTTCACACCCGATCGTTTTCGGTCACTGTGTGAAAATCTATTACAAAGAAGCTTTCGAAAAACACGGTAAGTTATTTGACGAGTTAGGTATTAACGTAAATAACGGTATGGCTGGGTTATACGAGAAAATCGAAACTCTTCCTACTTCATTACGTGAAGAAATCATTGAAGACTTGCATGCTTGTCAAGAACACCGTCCTGCACTTGCAATGGTTGACTCAGCAAAAGGCATCACAAACTTCCACTCTCCAAACGACATCATCGTAGATGCTTCTATGCCAGCAATGATCCGTGCCGGTGGTAAAATGTGGGGTGCTGATGGTAAGCAATACGATGCTAAAGCAGTAATGCCAGAATCAACATTTGCCCGTATTTACCAAGAAATGATCAACTTCTGTAAGTGGCATGGTAACTTCGATCCGAAGACTATGGGTACAGTACCAAACGTTGGTTTGATGGCTCAAAAAGCTGAAGAATACGGTTCTCATGACAAGACTTTTGAGATTTCAGAAGCTGGTATTGCGAACATTACCGATCTTGACACTGGTGAAGTGTTATTGACTCAAAATGTTGAAGAAGGCGATATCTGGCGTATGTGTCAGGTTAAAGATGCTCCGATTCGTGACTGGGTTAAACTTGCAGTAACTCGTGCGCGTAACTCAGGCATGCCTGCAATCTTCTGGCTTGACCCGTACCGTCCACACGAAAATGAATTGATCAAGAAAGTACAAAAGTACTTAAAAGATCATGACACGACTGGTCTTGATATCCAAATTATGTCTCAAGTACGTGCAATGCGTTACACACTTGAGCGCGTCGTACGTGGCCTAGACACGATTTCTGTGACTGGTAACATCTTACGTGACTACTTAACTGACTTGTTCCCAATTATGGAACTTGGTACTTCTGCAAAAATGTTGTCTATCGTTCCGCTTATGGCGGGCGGTGGTATGTACGAAACTGGTGCTGGTGGTTCAGCTCCTAAACACGTACAACAACTTGTTGAAGAAAACCACTTACGTTGGGATTCTCTTGGTGAGTTCCTTGCGCTTGCAGTATCTTTAGAAGAAATGGGTATTAAAGAAAATAATGCTCGTGCTAAGTTACTTGCGAAGACACTTGATGAAGCGACTGGTAAATTGCTTGACAATGACAAGTCTCCATCACGTCGTACTGGTGAAATCGACAACCGTGGCAGCCACTTCTACTTGTCACTTTACTGGGCTGAAGCGCTTGCTGCTCAGAACGAAGATGCTGAGTTGAAAGCTAAATTTGCTCCTCTTGCTAAAGCTTTAGCTGAAAATGAAGAGAAGATTGTTGCTGAACTTGCTCAAGTACAAGGTAAACCAGCGGACATTGGCGGTTACTACGCAATTGATCCAACTAAAGTAAATGCTGTAATGCGTCCAAGTGCTACATTTAATGCAGCTCTTGCAACAGTTGAGGCTTAATTACTAACTCGTTAGTAAATAGCTTAAGAGCCGGTGCATATGCACCGGTTTTTTATTGCCTAAAAATAAAAGATATTAAAAAAGCCCACTGATGTGAGCTTTAAAGCTTAAATGTGTTTATCGACCATTGTTACGTCCGCGACCACGTGGTGCTTTGGTATTTGGACGAGTTGTACCATTGGTCTTACGACGTGGTTTCTCGCTTTCATCCATTTGCCAAATACGTTTCGTACCAGACTTTTTCGCAGAACCATCTTTGTTTTTGCGAACCATTGGTTTGCCACCAGTACCGCCTGGTTTTTTCACATATGAACGTGAGCGATAAGGCTGTTCAGCTGGCACATCTTTAAAGTCAGGGTAGAGTAATGGTTCAATTTCTTTTACATCACCCGGTCTTAAGCCAAGTTGAACTAAGTCGATTGAGCCAATTTTAGTGCGAATTAAACGTAAAGTTGGAAAACCTACCGCAGAAGTCATACGACGAACTTGACGGTTACGGCCTTCGCAAATTGAAATCTCGATCCAAGATGTTGGAATATTTGCACGAAAACGTACGGGTGGATTGCGTTCCCATAACCATTCAGGTTCACTGACTTTAATGGCTTTGGCAGGAAGCGTCATACCATCATTCAGTTCTACACCTTTACGAAGTTGCTCAAGCGCTTCTTCGGTTACATCGCCATCAACTTGAACTAAATACGTTTTGTATTTTTTATTTGCAGGGTTGGTAATGAACTGATTCAGACCACCATGATCGGTTAAAAAAACTAAACCCTCAGAGTCCATATCAAGACGGCCTGCTAAGCGCAAAGTCGGGTCATCAACAAAGTCAGAGACGGTCATATGTGCTTCGTCTTTACGAAACTGGGAGAGAACGTCATATGGCTTGTTGAGAATCACAATTTTCATAAAAAATGGCTTCTTCTTTCAAATAACTAGAGAAAACATTGAGCTATATTTAAGTGCGAAATTTGCTTATTTCCCACATAAATCTCAAAAAGAATTAAATTCGATTAAGCTATTATGCGTTAATAAAAGTTGAAAGTATTGTTTATCGATAATTATTTTTAGTTAATTAAGTATTATAAAAGGGAGAATCTACACAATGGGTTATCAGAAGATCGTGGTTCCTGCCGACGGCGACAAAATCAAAGTAAATGCAGACCTATCACTGAACGTACCAAATCATCCAATTATTCCTTTCATTGAGGGTGATGGTATTGGTGTGGATATTACACCAACGATGAAAGCAGTCGTAGACGCTGCTATTTTAAAAGCATACGGTGGCAAACGCTCGATCGAATGGATGGAAGTGTATTGCGGCGAAAAAGCCAATAAAATTTATGGCAACTATATGCCTGAAGAAACTTTTGAAGCACTTCGCGAGTTCGTTGTATCAATCAAAGGTCCTTTAACCACACCAGTAGGTGGAGGCATTCGTTCACTCAACGTTGCTTTGCGCCAAGAATTAGATCTATATGTTTGCGTACGACCAGTACGTTGGTTTGAAGGCGTTCCTTCACCGGTTCAACACCCCGAATTAACTGATATGGTGATTTTCCGTGAGAACTCGGAAGATATCTATGCAGGGATTGAATGGAAAGCTGATTCTGAAGAAGCCAAAAAAGTCATTAAGTTCCTACAAGAAGAAATGGGTGTCACAAAAATCCGTTTCCCTGAAGGATGTGGCATTGGAATTAAACCTGTTTCAAAAGAAGGAACACAGCGTTTAGTCCGTAAAGCCATTCAGTTCGCAATCGAAAATGACAAGCCTTCAGTGACTCTTGTTCACAAGGGCAATATCATGAAATACACCGAAGGGGCATTTAAAGAGTGGGGCTATGAATTGGCTCTAGATCGTTTCGGTGGAGAGCTAATTGATGGTGGCCCATGGGTTAAAATTAAAAACCCTAGGACTGGTAAAGATATCATTATCAAAGATGTGATTGCAGATGCGTTTTTACAACAGATCCTGATGCGTCCAGCCGATTACTCTGTGATTGCGACGCTAAATTTAAACGGTGATTATATTTCTGATGCTTTGGCAGCAGAAGTCGGAGGTATTGGTATTGCACCGGGTGCAAATATTGGTGGTGCAATTGCAGTTTATGAAGCAACTCATGGTACTGCCCCTAAATATGCAGGTCAGGATAAAGTAAATCCTGGTTCTATTATTCTTTCTGCAGAAATGATGCTGCGTGATATGGGTTGGACAGAGGCTGCTGATCTGATCATTAAAGGAATTTCTGGGGCGATTGCTGCCAAAACTGTAACTTATGATTTTGAGCGGCTAATGCCGGGTGCAACCTTGTTACGTTGTTCTGAATTTGGTGATGCCATTATCAAACATATGGGAGAGTAATCTTCTATTAAAAAGCCCTCGGTTGAGGGCTTTTTTTATTGTATAAATTCGGGATGTTTCGGAGATTTAATAAAACCAGTTTTCTTTTGATAACTCTGGTCTAGGGCTTGAATAATAAGAACGAAAGCAACTAGAAATAAAGGAAAGAGCAGAGTTTTCATGATTTGGTTTCTCCGAGAGTTGAGGTGAAAGAAGGGCGTAGGGGAATTAAAAGGCAAACCGCAAAGAGAAGAACGGTTCCACCCAAAAGAAAAAGATGTGCATAAGACCAATGCAAATGATGCAAAGTACTAATGACAACACCTCCTAAAAGCTGAGTGCTAGCAAACCCAAGGGTGGCAAGGCTCCAAAGCTTTTGATAACGTTGCTCATAAATCTGTAGCAAACTATAAGAACTAATAAATACGGTTGCGGGAGTGAGTAAGCCTGTCAAAAGCGAAGATAAAGCCAGTAAAGATGTGGTATGTGAAAGGAAAGGTAAAACAACGGCTAGGCAGTAAATGCCATATAACCATTTAATGGCCTGTAAATAACCGATTAGTCGGCTTAAGCTATAAGCAACAAGTGCACCAATGCAGCTTCCCAATCCATAGAGAACCCAAAATAGATTTCTTTGCTGTAGGGGAAAATGCAGAGTTCCAGATAAATAATCCATCCAAAACAAAGAATGTGGAATATAGGCAAAGGCACTACACATATAGGCAATAATAATAACCAGACCCAAACGCGATTTTTGTGAGGCTTGAAGAGCGTTAGATTGTGGCTTAATAATTTGGGCAGTATTACGATTTAATAATTGATAAAGAGTTAAGCTTCCTAATAGCGAAAGACCTGCAAAAATATCCCAAACATAATGAACAGGCATATTTTTAAGTAGAGGAATAATAATAGTGGCGGATAAAACCCCTACACCAATTCCGCTAAATCCTAAAAAGTTAACTTTTAATCTTTGCGTGGTGGGAATGTATTTCATTGCAAAGCTAGGCGCTAAAATCATAAGTAAGCCGCCAGCAATACCTGAAATCGTACGCCAGACAATGAACCACACCAGAGGCATATCCATGAATGAACAGCATAGTAGGCTAAGGCTACCCGCTATAGCTGAAATTACGATCATGAATGGGAGATACTTTTCTTTAATACTCAGCAGCGCCAATAAGGCACCCATGAGATATCCCAATAAATTTGCGCTGCCTAAGTAACTGGCAAAATCGTGAGTCCAGTGATACTGCTCGATCATGAGGGGCATAAGCGCAGTATAGGAAAATCTAAAAACACCAATTCCCAAACAAGTTGCCAAAAAGACAACTGAGCTCATTCGATAAAACGTAGACATGAGAAGACGCTCAATTTTTTTATTATTAAAAACGAGTTTATCAATCATTAAAAATGATTTAATATGATGATGATTATCTTGTTTTGAGATAGTGGTATGTTACTTAAGTCTTTAGAGTTTTTTTTAGCGGTTGCAGAGAGTGGAAGTTTTTCGTTAGCTGCACAAAAAATGTATACGGTTCAATCGAATATCACGAGCCATATAAAAAAACTTGAAGAAGAGTTGGGGGTTATTTTATTCAATCGTAATAACCCAGTGACCTTAACGAATGCCGGACAACAGCTGCATAGTTATGCTGTTCAAATGATTGCTCTACATAATAAAGCGAAAAAAATCTTTCAAGAAGGTGATATTGATCCGAAGGAAACCATTCGTTTAGGGAGTATGGAAACGACAGCAGCAATACGTCTTCCTCAATTACTCAATCAATGTATGCAGCAATATCCAAATTTGCCAATCGAGCTGCAAACCCACCCGACACGCTATTTACTAAGCGCTGTGCAGCAAGGAGAGGTCGATTGTGCTTTCGTTGCTTCTAAATATGTGATTCCAGAGTTATATAGTTTTCCTGTGTGGCATGAAGAGCTGGTTTTGGTTTGCCCAAAGCAACAAGTGAGCTTTCCAGACAAGGCAACCCTTGCAAAGACCAGATTTATTGCATTTCGGCAGGGTTGCTCATATCGACATGCCATAGAGCTTTTCTTGAATGATTTTAGTGTTCCGCCTTCACAAATCATGGAAATGGGAAGTCTTGACGGAATCGTGAGTTGTGTGGAGTTGGGTGTTGGTTTCGCCTTATTACCGAAGTCATATCTCGCAAAAGTTGTAGATAAAGTTTCGGTGAATTGTTTTGGTCTAAATACGGAATCTGCTCATTTTACTACCTACTTGGTTGCCCAGTTACCAGAAACATGGGGAACTAATTTAAAGCAGTTTATTCATTTTATTGAGCAACAATTTGAGTTAAAGGTTGCTTAAGTAGAGGCTGATTTTTATACATAAATATCTTACGTAATTTATAAATTAAAAGTGATATATATGTATTTAAAAGTCATTTTATATTCTCACGCAGGTTTGTAATCATCTTGATGCTATAAAATTGTGGAAAAGGGTAGTTTATATAGGCCGGCTATGGTCAAATATGCCCCCTTGAAAGATGACACAAGCAATAATTTGGAGTTTGGGAATGAATATACCCTTAATCATCAATATTGTGGTTTTTGTCGGGTTAATATTTTTACTCGCCCAAACACGTAAAACAGACTGGAGCTTATCAAAAAAAGTTCTGGCTGGCTTAGTTCTAGGTGTGGTGTTTGGTTTAGGACTACATTTGATTTATGGCGGTGGCCATCCGATTCTTGCTGAATCTATTAGCTGGTTTAATATCGTTGGGAACGGCTATGTAAAACTTTTACAAATGGTCGTTATGCCTTTGGTGTTTGTGTCTATTTTGGGAGCGGTTGCAAAATTACACCAAGCCTCATCTTTAGGCAAAATCAGTTTTTATACGATCGGTACATTACTATTTACAACACTGATTGCTGCACTGGTAGGGGTATTTGTTACTAACCTGTTTGGCTTAACTGCTAAAGGTTTAGTGCAAGGTGCTGCTGAAACTGCACGCTTAACTGCCATTAATACAGATTATGTAGGTAAAGTTACCGATTTAAGTGTACCGCAATTTATTCTTTCCTTTATTCCAAGTAATCCATTTGCTGAATTAACTGGCGCAAACCCAACTTCAATTATTAGTGTGGTTATTTTTGCTGTCTTTTTAGGGATAGCAGCACTCAACCTAATGAAAGATGACGCAGAAAAAGGTCAACGTATTTTGACTGCAATTCAGACGTTGCAGTCTTGGGTAATGAAGCTTGTTCGTTTAGTAATGACACTTACACCATATGGCGTGTTTGCGCTTATGACGAAAGTCGTGGCAAGTTCAAACGTCGCAGATATTTTAAACCTGGGTGGTTTCTTAGTGGCATCTTATTTAGGTCTAGCTATCATGTTTGTCGTGCATGCGATTATCTTGACCCTGACAGGTGTTTCTCCACTTAAATTCTTCAAAAAAGTTGCTCCTGTTTTGACGTTTGCATTTACCAGTCGTTCAAGCGCTGCAAGTATTCCACTGAGCATTGAAACCCAAACTCGTCGTTTAGGTATTCCTGAATCTATTGCGAGTTTCTCTGCTTCTTTTGGTGCCACCATTGGTCAAAATGGCTGTGCGGGTTTGTATCCTGCAATGCTCGCGGTAATGGTTGCACCTACAATGGGTATTAACACCTTAGACCCAATGTGGATTGCATCGTTAGTCGGTATTGTGACCTTAAGTTCAATTGGGGTTGCAGGAGTAGGTGGTGGTGCGACTTTCGCTGCACTGATTGTGCTTCCTGCCATGGGTTTACCTGTAACTTTGGTTGCACTGCTTATTTCAATTGAACCCCTCATTGATATGGGACGTACTGCATTAAACGTAAATGGTTCAATGACTGCTGGTGTTGTGACCAGTCAATTGATGGGTCAGACTGATAAAGAAATATTAAACAGTGAAGATGAAATTGAGTTAACTCAACATCATTAACAACTGATACTAAACGGCTCATCTACTTTGGATGAGCCGTTTTTTTATATACGTAAATTGCCACTGTGATGTTAATTTTTAAAAAACTGTATCTGTTTTTCTTTTAAATAATTTTCGAAAATTGGTCTATTACAAAAGAGAGTACTATCATGAAAATGTATCAAGTCGACGCTTTTACAAAAGAGCTATTTCGTGGAAATCCGGCTGCTGTGATTGTTGAAAAAGAATGGCTAGATACAGATTTAATGCAGAAGATAGCACTTGAAAACAACTTGTCGGAAACTGCCTTTGTAAAAATTATAGATGCTGAAAATTATGAAATCCGTTGGTTTACTCCAACGGTTGAAGTTGATTTTTGTGGGCATGCGACTCTTGCCAGTGCTTTCGCATTATTTAAAGATTTTACTGAAAAAAAGACCATTAATTTCCATGTTCGAAACTTAGGTCTTTTTGTGGTTCACCAAGATGAAGACGGTAAAATCAGAATGGATTTCCCGATTCGCAAAGCTCATCAAGTTGAAGATTATCCAGCTATTTTACGTCAAGCTTTAACAAAACCCTTTAAAGCGGTTTATCAAAATGTTCAAGCTTACATTGTTGAGTATGAATCAGTGCAGGACGTGTTAGATGAGCAACCTGACATGAGTTTGCTCAAAGCTCTTGGTAAAAGAACTGCGATTACCACTGCAGGGATGGATGTTGCCATCACCTCAAAAGCCGATCAACAATATGATTGTGTATCGCGTTATTTTGCCCCTGTCGCGGGCATTGAAGAAGACCCTGTTACGGGTTCAATTCATACGGCAATAGCGCCATTATGGGCAGAGAAACTTGCTAAAAATAATATTATTGCTTATCAGGCTTCTAGCCGTGGAGGCGTTTTATATTGCAATGTCCTGAATCAGGAACGTATTGAAGTTTCAGGGTATGGGAAGCTTTATATGCAAGCTGAAATTTTTCCTTAAAATATAAGGCCGTTTAAATAAACGGCTTTTTTTTCAAAACTTTACTATGAAAGTTAGTTCAAATTTCCTACTATAGTCCCACAACTATTGATTTTTTATTATTCAAATTAATTGGTATTTATATGTTTATGCAGTTTAAACAACTGACACTCTCCCTATGTATTCTTGGTTTAAGTGCTGCGTCTTGGGCACAAACTACACTAGTAAAAAGTAAGCAAAATATTGAGGAATATAAATTAGATAATGGTTTTCGGATTGTTCTAGCACCGAATGCCAAAGAAAATAAAATCTTTATTAACACCATTTATTTAACTGGTTCATTAAATGACCCACAAGGCAAAAGTGGCTTAGCTCATTTGCTTGAGCACTTGGCTTTTAAAGGGACTAAAAACGTTAAAGGGGAAGAATTCCAGCGTCGTTTAGATCAATATACATTGATGACAAACGCCAGCACTGATTATTATTCAACAAAATATACCAATATCGTTCGTCCCGAGAAAACTGCGCTTGATCAGGTACTGTATCTTGAATCTGAGCGTATGGATAAATTAGTTCTTCAAGAAAAGTTTGTTCCTTCCGAAATTGAAATCGTAAAGCGTGAACGCGAAGTTCGCATGGATCAGCCATTTGCTGTGCTGATGGATCAAATGTGGAAGTCAGCTTATGGTAATCAATATTTAGGTCGTTTACCGATTGGTGATTTGCCTGAACTTAAATCTATTAAGATGCCTGAATTAAACCAGTTCTATCGTAGCTGGTATGCGCCTAATAATGCAGTCATGGTTATTTCAGGTAAATTTGATAAGACAGATGTCTTAAAAACAATTGATCAATATTTTAGTCCAATTGCGGCAAGAGAAGTCCCGAAGACTGTACAGATTCCTGTGCTTGACTCTACAAAAATAAAAAATCGTCAGTTTATGGTGAAAAAGGGCAGTGATCTGGCTAAATTCCATATCTATATGAATGGTAAAAATACTAAAATTCAGCCGACACTCGCTTTAGCTCCTTTGTTATATACCATGCAACCAAGTGGTCACCTATACCAAAACATGGTGGAAACAGGTATTACCACAAATGTTGAAGCTAGTACTTGGTTAGACCAAGATTTTAATGTGGTGTTTTTAGGTGCGATTTACTCACCAAGTAATGACTCTAAAAAAGTTGAAAGTTCTTTGTTAGCAGGCATTGAAAAAGGGAAACCGTTTACTGAAGTTGAATTAAATCGTGTTAAAAGTTTAATGAAAACTCAAGGTGACTTAATCACTAAAGATGCGGTAGCACTTGGGTCACGTTTAAGTGATTACACCGTCGCTGGCGGGCAATGGGATCAATATTTTAAAGATTTAGATTCTGTAGAAAAAGTTAAGCTAGATGATGTGAATCAAACTTTAAAACAGTTCCTTGTGGCTGATCATCGCATTGACGGTGATATTTTGCCAACACCTGAAGACCAGAAAAAAGCGCAACAGCAAAATTCAAAAGAGTCACCTAAAACTCTAGATCAGGTCGAAGCAAAGGTCGAGCCTTTAAAAGATCCGAAGGTATATCAACAAGAAGTCGCTGAGTTTTTAAAAACCTCTAAGCAATATGTTGAAAGTAATGAGAAAAAGATTATTCGTGGAAAACTAAAAAATGGAATGAAGTATGCTTTATTCCCAGTTGAAACACGCGATGATCGTACTTATGCAACGATTACGATGGACTTCGGAACAGAAAAATCTTTATTTAATAAAGGTACAGTAGTTGATCTAACCTCATATTTATTGCTCCGTGGTTCTGATAAATACAGTTTGCAAGATATTGCCGATAAATCAATTGATGCAGGCGGCGCGGCTTATGCAAGTGCTGACGGCAATGGCATGACCATTAATATTCAGTCTAAATCAGAAAAATTTGATGAGTTTTTCAAGTTTGTTCTTGATGTGATGAAAAATCCGAAATTTGAACAATCTCAATTTGATTTAATTAAATCGCAAAGCTTATCGAGCCTAGATCGTCCTTATACCGAGCCAGATGTGGTAGCGGGCTTAACACTTTCACGTTTACTTGAAGAATACCAACCAGGTGATTTGCGTTATCACTTCGAACCTGAACTGGCAAAACAGCAGTTGAAAAACGCAACTCAAGAGCAAGTGAAAGAGTTATATGAGCGTTTCTTTGCAATGAATCATGCTCAAATTGCCATTACAGGCGAATTTGATGCGAAAAAAATGCAGAAATTACTGAATCAGGAATTTGGTCGTTGGAACGGTAAACAGCCATATCAAAAAATCTTGATTGATCACGTTGATTTTCCAGCACAGCAAGTTCATGTTTTATCTGAGCAACGTGAATTTGGTAGCTACCAGAGTGTGCTTTCAATTCCAGTTGGGAAAAACCATCCAGATGCATCTGCTCTCATTTTAATGAATTATATTTTAGGGGAATCTCAAATTTCATCACGTTTGGCTCAAGAGCTTCGTGAGAAAAATGCCCTAGTGTATGGTTTTGGAAGTGGGCTACAACTTGATCGTGACACGAATGTAGGGGCCTTAAGCATTAGTGCAAATTATACTTCGGGTCGCTCAGCACAAGTGTCTGCTTCAATACATAAAGTGTTAAATGACTTGATTAAAAATGGGGTGACTGAGCAAGAACTTGAAGCTGCTAAAGCAGATATCATGAAGAAACGAGTTACGGCATTAGAAGATGAGCGTAATATTCATGGAATGTTAAATCTACAGCTTGAAACAAACAAAACATTGCAAGACCGAATTCGTCATGATCAAGAGTTAACTAAATTGACTGTTGCTGACGTTAATAGAGTAATTAAGAAGTATATTAAACCTGAACATCTGGTCGAAGTGATGGCTGATCAATATGGTCAGGCCGCAAAAAAATAAAGTCTTCTCGCAAATAAAAAGCCACTCAACTGTGGCTTTTTATTTAGATCTTTAAATCATATTAATGATCATGTTTATGCGCGTGAAAATCTTCATTTTTACGGAAACGTAAATAATTTTCGAATTGTTCACAATACTCATCGAAGTTATCTTCAAGCATCATCTGAAATTGCTGAAGAAGGTAAGACATGACCTGATCTTTCGCATCACGCATTTCATTACCATCTTTAAAGTTATTTGCTGCTACCCATGTATTGAAACGGGCAGTAGCAAATAACATTGCAGCACTCACTTGACCACGTAGCTCAGCCGGATCAACTTTTTTATCTTTTGGCGGGCGACAAAAATCATTAGCCTGTTTAATAAATTCATCCGCACGCTCAAAGAAAACAGCATTTAACGCTTCTTCTTCAGTAATATCTGTTGCATTAATCTTTTGAGACATGACTTATTCCCGCAAAAATAGAGCTGCTTATTATAGGCAAACGCTTGCGGAAACAAAACCTTTGACTTAGTCTGTAAATAGCCTAAGTATTGGTAGGAGAGACTAATATGCAAGATGCAATTGCTATTCAAAGTTTAAAGACAGATATTGCTTTATTACGCCAGCATGTTTTCCCACCTCAATATTTAGAGCATGTCGAAGGACTGCCGATTTATTATGGCTTGCAAAAAGAAGTCGAAAATTATTACCAACAATGGCAGGGGCTAATTGAAAGAGCACAAGAACTTTTTCAGCCATTTATGGAAGATGAATTACCAGATGCTATTCATTTACCAAGTCACTTAAATTTACCGCTGTTCTTTTTTTATGTAGACCGAATAAGGATTAATAAAACACGCGCAAAAGAATCTAAAACTTTCCGCGGTGTAGCGAGTCTTATTGAAAAATGCGGACAGTTTGAAACAGACCAGATATTTACGATGCAAGAATGGTTGCAAAGCGATGATACCGCGGCTTTGGTTGCTCACCGTGAATTCATTGATTTAAGAACTTATGTGTTTCAACATGGGCAAAGTGAATATACCCGTTCACGGTTTTATACCAATGGTATTGTGCTAGGGGTTGAGCCGCATTTTAAATTGGTCGATGCTCGTGATAAACCAAGAAAGCAGCGCAGTGATAGCTATAGTGATCCGTTAGCAGATAACGGTGTATGGAAAGTATTTGGTAAATATCGATAAAAGTCGCTGCTTGTTTACAGCGACTTTTTATAAATTACCAGAAAGTTTCAGCCTGACTAAAAGTCTGTAAAGCTTTTGCTGAGCGCTTTTGTAGGTGAGGCTGTTTGGCTTTGACCCAGCCTAGAGCAAACCAAAAAGACGGATCTTGTTCAACCACATTGTTAAAAATACCTTCCGCAATAAATAAGTCGTTATAGTGACCTAGGGTATTTTGCACAGGTTGTAGCTGTTTTAAATATTGCTGTACTTTTTTATTCGGATAAAGACTCGAAATAAACTCAACACAATAACGTAACTGTTTAGCTTGCTTTCTTATTTTGTGTTGTTCAGTCACTTCAAGCTCAGAGAAGTATTCAGCATTATTAATCACTTTATGATGTAACTTATCTAAACTCTTTTTAATGTGTTTTTTTAATCCACCTGTTTTGCTGTCTGAATCTTCTTCTGAATAAGCAAATGCTAATAAATCGAGTAATAGCTTAATCGTGTCCGCAGAGGTAAAGAGTGTTGAGAGTTCTTTTAAGGGCTGAACTGAAACGGGTAGTAAAAGCTCAGGTGAACCATGTTTTTGAATGACAGGTAACACCTCGGTGCGAATAGCATCTTCATCACGAGTGTCGCCAAGCTTACGGAAAAGTTCGGCAATTTTTTCTTCCCAAAGAGGATTTAGCTCGCTTGACCAGCCAGAAAAATGCTTCAGTGCACTACGTAAACGGCGCAAACTCACACGTGCCTGATGGATATGCTCAGCTTCGGCAACTCCATCGGCAATGACAGCCATATTTGGTAAAAATTGTCCTAAACAGTTTTCAACAATCTTTTTTAAAGCCTGCTCAGCAGTAATATCTTTATTTAATGACAGAGCTTTAGCATGAGCAGCAGGTGAGGCAGCTTGCCCTAATGCCAATAAATTACCACGCTCAGCTTTACTTCTTACATCGAGCCAAAGTGAGTAACGATTAATCCATTGCTGTGCAAATTGAATAAGTGTTTTAACTGCACCTTGTTTAAGTTCGAACTCAACTTCACAAATTACACTTTGTGCATCTGCTGTTTTTACGACACCGTCATCGAGACAGACTTCAATAGCTGTATTGTCTGCTTCAAATACATGATAAGTACGCTGTACATCCGTCTCAAATTGCAAACTTAACTTTTCAGCTTCTTTACCTAGAGCTGTATTAATTAAATCAATTATGACTTTATTATCTTGATACAACTCAAGGTTTAAGTCAGGTTCTTGCTCATACTTACCTAAATGAATTTCTTCTTCAACACGGTGGAGATGGCTTTGACCTGCGGCTTTAAATGTTTGTACCCATTGATCATCTTCTTTACGCAGACGTAAGGCCATACCATTTTTTGCTAATAATCGATCAGGAGTATCGTAATACTTTGCCTGTAAGTGAATGTTCTTTGCTTTATGTTTTTTTAAATATTGCTGGACAGTTTTTTTCTTCGATTCAGGTAACTGAAACTTTAGTTCGACTTCGACCATAATATATCTCCCTGAATCAGGTATTTAGACTATCTTGAATAAGTATAATAGCTTAGCGTTAAAAATAATGATTTTGATAGAGAAAGTTACAATCAAACATATGACGCTACACTTTTATTTAGGTGTACAATCAGATGACGTTTTGATCAAATAAAAATCAGGAAGATGATCGTGAATGCACCAGTAAACTTTAGCCATGAAGCTCAGCCAGAGTTTGAATTGCCGATTAAAAACTATCAGGAATTTTATCGTTTTTATTTAACTGAACACCGTAACATCATGAGCAGACGTTTGCATGTGGTGGGCAGTAGCATTGGTCTATACTTTTTTTCAAAAGCAGTCCGTAAGAAGCAAGCCAAATATGTGCTCTATGGTTTGGTAGCGGGTTACGCAAATGCATGGGTTGGACATTTTGTGTTTGAAAAAAATAAGCCTGCCAGTTTTAAACAACCTTTCTATAGCTTTATTTCTGATTGGCGAATGTTGTCTGATGTTGCACGTGGCCGTTTGAGTTTGGTTGACCGTAAGTTTGATAAAATTCCGAGCTAATTTTTATATCTATTCTAAATATACCGATTGGTACTGGTAAGCCTATATCAATCGGTACTTATGATGTCCTATAAATCCGTTATACTAGCGAAGTTTTTTAAAGCGAGAGTAGAGTATGCGCGGTTTATACCTCATTACCAACGATGACCCAATCCAACTATTATTAGAAAAATTAGATGCCGCGCTCGCAACTCGTCAGGTCGCAATTTTACAGTACCGCCGTAAGAAAATAGACAAAGCAGACCAACCCGCAGAAGTCGAACAAATCAAATTATTGTGTGAAAAATATCAAGTTCCTTTTGTGATTAATGATGACCTAAAACTGGCTGCTCAGTTTGGTTTAGGTGTGCATTTAGGTCAAAGCGATGGTGAAATCACCGATGCAAAATCGCAGTTACCAGAAGGTGTCATCATTGGCCGTACTTGCTTAAATTCATTAGAACTTGCCCAAAAAGCTATTGCCGATGGTGCAACTTATGTTGCCTTTGGTGCGGTTTACGCGACTTCTACAAAACCTGAAGCAGGTAATGTGGGGATCGAAGTAATTAAGCAGGCAGCAGCTCAATATGATGTACCAATTTGTGCGATTGGTGGTTTAACTGTTGAAAACTCAAAACCTGTGATTGAGGCAGGGGCTGACCTGTGTGCAGTCATTAGTGATATATTAGGTCGATCAACTGCTGAAATTCCTGCCCGTGTACAGGCGTGGGCACAATTATTTTCTTAAGCTTTCAAAATTATTTTTTAGATATTTAAGACGAGCATTTCCATGAGTTTATCTCCAAAGCAAGAACAGTTATTTAAACAAGCCAGCAAACACATTCCAGGTGGTGTGAACTCTCCGGTACGTGCCTTTAATGGCGTTGGAGGAACACCAGTTTTCATCGAGAAAGCAAAAGGTGCTTATTTATGGGATGTGGATGGTAAGCGTTATGTTGACTATGTTGGTTCTTGGGGACCAATGATTTTAGGTCATGCTCATCCAGAGATTATTAAGGCTGTACAAACAGCAGCAGAAGACGGCTTAAGTTTTGGTGCACCAACCGTACACGAAACAACGCTGGCAGATATTATCTGTGAAATCATGCCATCAATTGAATTGGTGCGTATGACTAACTCGGGTACAGAAGCGACCATGACCGCTATTCGTTTAGCGCGTGGTTATACTGGCCGTGACAAAATTGTGAAGTTTGAAGGTTGTTACCACGGCCACTCTGACTCACTTTTAGTAAAAGCAGGTTCAGGTTTACTGACTTTAGGTGAAGGTGAACCGACTTCGAAAGGTGTGCCTGTTGATTTTGCTAAACATACTTTAACGTTACCTTACAACGATATTGCAGCATTAAAAGAATGCTTTGTAAAATTTGGTCATGAAATTGCGGGTGTTATTATTGAGCCTGTCGCGGGTAACATGAATATGGTGAAACCAATTGACGGTTTCTTACAAGCCATTCGCGATATTTGTGATGAATATAAATCTGTATTCATTATTGATGAAGTGATGACAGGCTTTCGTGTTGCTTTAGGTGGCGCACAATCGGTTTATAACGTTAAACCTGATTTAACGACTTTAGGTAAAATTATTGGTGCAGGCCTACCAGTTGGTGCGTTTGGTGGTAAGCGTGAAATCATGGAATGCATCGCACCTTTAGGTGGTGTATACCAAGCAGGTACATTATCTGGTAACCCACTTGCTATGCGTGCTGGTATTGAGATGTTTAAACATTTACGCCAACCTGACTTTTACAGCAAATTATCTGCTCAACTTGAAAAGTTACTGGCAGGCTTACAAGCAGCAGCTGATGAAGCGGGTATTCCATTTAAGACTCAGCAAGCTGGCGCAATGTTCGGTCTTTACTTTACTGACCAAGAAGATATTACAAGCTTTGACTCAATGTTGGCATGTGATATTGAAGCTTTCAAAAAGTTCTTCCATGGCATGTTAAAGCGTGGGGTAAACTTGGCACCTTCAGCATTTGAAGCAGGCTTTATTTCATCTGCACATTCTGATGAAGATATCGAATATACAATTCAGGCTGCAAAAGAAACATTCGCTGAAATGAAGTAAGCAAAAAAGCCCGTGTTAAACGGGCTTTTTAATTTGAGCTATTTTTATGTTTGTAGAGAACAATGTTTTATCCCTTACCTCGAAAAATCCAGTTAGCCGCAAGTACTTCAAATTGGTCAATTGAGTCAGCGCAAAGTATATTGTTATTGGTTGGGCTTAATGAGCTTAAACTACGACCATATTGGTCTGAGCAACCATTGGCGAACCATTTGGAATTGTTAAGTAAGCGCGCTCAATCACTCGAAATTCCAATTATTTTTATTGAGACATCTCTGCTTCAACAAACCATGTTGGAGCTTGGTCAGCGTTTGTCATCAAATACTAAAGCCCAAGTTATGATGGCAGGTGATTTGTCGCCTCTGTTTAAACAAGTCATGCAGCTTGTTTTATCGATTACAGATCAGGTCAGTGTTGTAAATGATGCGATCTTGGCGGCTAATCTAGAGCAGCATATTCAATGGGTTGAAAAGATCAGTTTTGACCATATAAAACATTTAAATACGCAGAGCCTAATACGCTTATGGTCTTTAAGTGCGCCGTCCTCCTATATCTTGTCGGATAAAGGAATTTTATTGGCCATTGCTGAACAGTTAGGGCGACATCCTATGGAGATCCATCCTGAAATTGATTTAAGAAACTACGGACTAGATCAGTCTGCTGTGAATTATTTAGTCGATCTATGGCGTGCAAATGGTGCGAGCTTAAGCGCTGAAGAGATAATGCAAACACCGACATTGCAACATATTATGCAGTTATTGAAGCCTTGACTGACTATAGATCTCAAGTGATCCATAATATTTGCAAATTCTGCTGTTAATTTACCCGAACGGCATTGTAATTCGGACGTAAGCTTTTTATTATTGCCCGCTTGTTTTTCATCTTACCTTGGGAATACAACTTTGAGTGATTTTCTAAGTGAACATCTGATCTATCGTGATGATGATTTTATGGTGATTCATAAACCTTCGGACATCTTGAGTGTTCCTGGTAAGGGTGATTTACATGATAGCGTTTTGACAAGGTTGGTTGCGATTGAACCTAAAACTTTGCTCATTCATCGTCTAGACCGAGATACTTCAGGTATTTTAGTATTTGGTTTATCCAAACGTGGTCAAAGTGCGATTGCACGTCAATTTCAAGATCGTCAGACTTCAAAAATATATGAAGCGCTTGTCGCAGGTCATTTAGAGGGTGAAGGGACTGTAGATATTCCTGTCATCTATGACCCAAGCCGACCACCTTTACATATTGTCGACGCTTCTCACAACAAGCCTGCTTTAACACATTGGCAGGCCATAGAACATTTTCAGATTCAGGGACAGCCTGTAACTCGTGTCAAATTAACACCAATTACGGGTCGATCTCATCAACTCCGTGTACACATGCAATATCTTGGGCATCCAATTGTAGGTGACACGCTGTATGCAACACCGGAGCAACAACTTGTTCCGCGTTTATGTTTGCATGCCAAACAGTTAAGTTTTAATCATCCTGTCACAGCAGAAACATTAACTTTTGACTGTCCTGTACCGTTTTAATGTAAAAATTTTAATGCGTGATTTTTTGTAGCAAAGCGATTTAATTGGTTTTTGCTTCAAAATTTTGCTTTAAAGACTACATAAAAAGATGCAAAAATAAGCTAATTTGCATCGTACAATATGTAGTGCGAACTTGAGAGAAAGGTGGAAAAATTGCAGCAGTATGCTATTGGTCAACGTTGGCTATCAGACACAGAAACTGAGCTCGGTTTAGGTGTTCTTATTGATGTAGATGAAAGATCTGTCAGCATTTTATTCCCCAAAAGTGATGAGACACGTGTATATGCACGTAATAATGCTCCACTATCTCGTATCATCTTCAATACGAATGATGAAGTTCAAGATCAAGAAGGCCAGAAGTGGATCGTTGAGTCTGTTGAAGATCGTCATGGCGTTTTGCGTTACAACGTTGTTCGTACTTTAGAAAATGGCGAGCAAGAGCGTAAAGCACTCAATGAAACTCGTATTGGTGCGCAAATTCAATTATCTAAACCTTTAGATCGTTTGCTTGCAAGTCAAGTTGACTATAAAGAGTGGTATGACCTGCGTATTGAAGCGATGTTGATGCAAGCACAAATGCAGACCAGTCCTCTACGTGGGATGATCGGTGCACGTGTTGGCCTGATCCCTCATCAGCTTTATATCGCACATGAAGTTGGTAAACGTTTTGCTCCTCGTGTTTTACTTGCCGATGAAGTTGGTTTAGGTAAAACAATTGAAGCTGGTTTAATTATCCACCAACAGCTTAAAACTGGTCGTTCAGAACGAATTCTGATTTTAGTCCCTGATTCTCTTCAGTATCAGTGGATGATCGAAATGCGTCGCCGTTTTAACTTGCAATTCTCTCTGTTTGATTTAACGCGTACTGCATCTATTAAAGAACATGATCCAGAGCTTAACCCGTTCTTGACTGAGCAATGCATTATTGCCAGCGTTGACTTAATGGTTGACCATGATGATTTGCGTGAGCAAGCCATAGAAGCTGGTTTTGATTTGCTCGTAGTCGATGAAGCACATCATTTGATGTGGAGCGAAGAAGAAGGCGGTAATGATCGCTACGATTTAATTGAAGAGCTCGCTGAAAATACAGCAGGGGTACTATTACTCACTGCAACACCTGAACAATTAGGTGTAGAAAGTCATTTCGCTCGCTTACGCTTACTTGATCCACAGCGTTTTAGTAGTTTAGAGCGTTTCTTAGATGAAGAAACTCAGTACCAGCAGACTGCAAAAATTGCTGAAGTACTGATGTCGGATCAAGCTTTAACCCCAGAGCATTTATCTGCTTTAGAAGGTTTGTTAGGTCACACTATTGAAGACCAGCCTGACCAACGCTTTAGAGCAATTCATGAATTATTAGACCGTCATGGTACTGGACGTATTTTATTCCGTAATACACGTGAAGCGATTCAGGGCTTCCCGGGGCGTGATTGTCAGCCAGCACCATTACCAGCACCAGAAGATTGGTCAAAAGATGGCAAACTGCGTGAACAAATGTGGCCTGAAGAAGCACAGATTGATGGTTCATGGATGCAAAATGATCCGCGTGTGCCATGGTTAATGGAAATTTTACGCAAAGATCTTAAGCATAAAAAAGTGCTTTTAATCGCGCGTAGCGGACCAGTGGTTGAGTCTTTAGAAAATGTATTGCGTTTGCATGCAGGTATTCGTACTGCAATGTTCCATGAAGGCATGAGTTTACTTGAACGTGACCAAGCTGCTGCTTATTTTGCTGAAGAAAGCTATGGCGCGCAGATTTTACTGTGTTCAGAAATTGGTTCGGAAGGCCGTAATTTCCAATTTGCCAGTGATCTAATTTTATTTGATCTACCAGCTAACCCAGATGTTTTAGAACAACGTATTGGCCGTCTAGACCGTATTGGTCAAGAAAACCGTATCCAAATTCATGTGCCATACCTTGTGGGAACAGCTCAAGAGCGTATGTTCCGTTGGTATAACGAAGCACTGAATATTTTCAGCAATATTTCTCCAACAGCGCAAACGCTGCAAGAGAATTTTATTGTTGAATTAAAAGACTGCTTACTTGCAGACCAAGGTCAAACATTTGAAGATTTGCTTGAAGAGGTGAATGTTCAACGTCAAGCCTTAGAAGCTGAACTTCAAGCTGGCCGAGACCGTTTACTTGAATATAATTCATGTCGCCCTATCGTGGCACAAGAAATTGTTCAGGCCCTTGAAGACTATGATGACAATACTACGCTACCAATGTTTGTGAAGCGTTTCATGTCATCAACCAATATCGACTTTGATGAGCAAAGTAATGGTACGGTGATTATTAAACCAACCGACCAAATGCAAGTGCAAGGTTTGGCTTTAGACGAAGAAGGTATGACCGCAACGTTCTATCGCGATCAAGCTCAGCTTCGTGAAGATGCTCAATATTTAACTTTAGAGCATCCGTTCATTGAAAGTGTTATGGAAATGATCCGTACACAATCATTTGGTAGTACCAATGTTGCTGTACTTAAATCTAATGCTTTAAAGCAGGGTTCGGTATTAATTGAAGTCTGGTTTAAAGTAGATGTTGTTGCACCGAAGTCACTGAACTTGCCATCAAGCTTACCGAAGCAGCTTATCCGTGTATTATTAAGTGAAAATGGTCAGGACTTATCTGAAAAGATTGATCCAACAATTTTAAAACCTTATTTGCACCATTTAGATGGCAATAGCTGCCGTCAAGTAGTTAAAGCTCGCCGTGATATCATTGAGCAGCGCTATAAACAAGCGTTAGAGATTGCGAAAGTTGATTTACCGCAGCTTCAGCAACAAGCAAAAGAACATTATGGCAATAAATGGCAATATGAAATTGACCGTTTAACTTATCTCAAACAGTTCAACCCAAGTATTCGTCAAGACGAAATTGAACGTTTACAGAAACTGCAAAAAGAAGGCTTGAGCTTACTTGATGGTTTAACTGTTACACCAGAAGCAATTCAAGTGTTAGTTGTGGTTAAGCCGTAACTTACCCAAAATAAAAAAAGCGCCGAGAGGGCGCTTTTTTTATACATCGATTTTGAGTTAGATAAGACCAGCGTCTTTTAATTCTAGCTTTAAATAAGCATAAAAAATTGGAGCTGCGATTAAACCACCTAAGCCAAAAATTGACTCAAATACTAGCATTGCTAATAAAATCTCCCATGCATTTGCATTGATTTTATGCCCAATAATTTTAGCATTAATAAAATATTCAAGTTTATGAACCAAAACGAGATAAAGTAATGCTGCTCCTGCTAGTCCTAGAGAAATTGTAAGAGCTGCAATAAATGTTAAAGTGTTTGAAAGTAGATTCCCTAAAATTGGAATGAGTCCAAACATAAAAGTCAAAATAGTTAAAGTTTTGGCAAAAGGAAGGTGAACTCCCCAAAGCGGCAATAAAATAAAGGCGAATAAGATAAAGAGCAGTGTGTTAATTGCTGAAATTTTTATTTGTGCGAAAACAACATTTTTAAATGAAATTGATAGTTTTTGAATACGTTGGATAAGCAGTGACTTAAAAACAGGCTGAGGCGTACGGCGATGAAAACCATGTATCGCCACTAAAATACCAATAATTAATCCCATGACCATAGTCACGAAGTTATGCAAAATATCGGAACTGGTATTTTTTAATGTGGTCACGTTATCTTTCATAAAAGCAAAGATTTCGTCTTTTAGATCTGTCACGCTATCGGGAATATAGCCTGGAAGATATTTTCCGATCTCTGCCTGCAAATGAAGTAGGGTTTGGTCAACTTTGCCATTAATACTATGTAAACCTACACCTTTTAGATCGTGTACAACAAAACTAATCAGGCTCGTAATGAAAAAACCAATAAGCGAAATGGTAACAATACTAAGTAAAATACTAATAAAAATACGGGCTCTTTGGCCATCAATATAACGTTCTACAACTGAACTTAAGCTAATAATAATTTCATAAATGAGAAAGCCTGCAAAAAAACTTGCTAATAGATGTAAGGGGATAACCGAAAGCAAAAAGATGCCCATAAGAATGTAGCTTGCAATCAGACTTTGACGATTATTCAAATTTTGCATGTGGATCCCTGAGATCGTTGGGAATATAGGAGAAAGCGCAAACGGAAAGATTATTTATACTCTGGCAAGCTATTCGCTTCAATTGGTGAATTATATTTTTATTGGAAAATAGAGGAGTTAGATTTAAAAATGGCCTGTTAATTAACAAGCCATCTATAAGATAATTTTAGCGAATTTTTGCTTCATCTAAATGACGTGCGCCTTCTAAAATCATCCGAATCATAATCATGGTTTGTTCAGCCACTTCTGCACGTTGATTCATTGGTAAATCAATGACTTTTGCACCCATGTGAAACACAAGTTGAGTAATTGCTTTTGCAACAAGGTCTGGATGGTAGAGGTGATTGTTATTTAAGCGCTCAAGACGGATTAAATCTTCTTGCAACTCTTGCTGAAAAAAATTGAGTTGACGGTCTACGGCAGCTTTATAAGAAGCTGAACCTGTAAAACTTTCACGGAGCAGTAAACTTAAATTGCCTTCGTCGGCATCAAGCTGTTGAAGAAAAATATCGACCGAACTACGAATAATACTTTCTTGCAAGGAAGCGCGTAGGCGAGCCTGACGGATAATTTTACGTAAAACGATACCTGCACGGTCAATTAAAGAAATAGCTAATTCATCAATATCTTTAAAATGACGATAGAAGCTATTTGGCGCAATTCCTGCTTCTCGAGCTACTTCACGTAAACTCAATGAAGCAATACTTTTTTGTGGGCCAATCAGGTTTAAAGCGGCCTGAAAAAGTTCTTCTTTAGTAATTGTCGCTTTTCTTCCCACAGAACGCGTAGCTGTTTTAATTTCAATGACATCTTGTTGTTGAGGTGTGTCATTCAGGTTCTGAGAAAGTGAAGATTGGGTCATGCTGTTCAATATATTTGTAAACTCTTAGGATTATAGCCTTAGAAGCTGAACTTGTGAAATTGTAATTAAAAGTACGTGTGTATATACAAATATATATACATGTGTATAATAATTAAAAAAGAGCGACAGAGCCTCAGTTATGCAAGCAATCGAAAAGAGAAATTCTCTATTCAATTCATTGACACAAGCCATCTTTGATAAAGAAATGGCTAATTTCTGGCTACAAAAAGTTAATCCTTTATGGTCTGTAAAACATGGCCTTGTTCAAATTGTAAAAAAAGAATTTGTCGCTCACGACATGGTGAGCTTGACGCTAAAATGTAACCGCTTAGTGAAAATGGGCGTTGCAGGCCAGCATCATCCTGTAATTGTAGAAATTGCCGGTCGTCGCTATGAACGTACTTATAGTTTGACGCAAATTGATGCGCAGCACTTACGTTTAACCGTAAAAAAAGTTGCAGACGGTATTGTTAGTAACTGGTTTATTTCTGAAAGCAAAATCGGTGATGTTTTTGAGCTTGGTCAACCTTATGGTGACATGCAACAAAACATCAAAACACCGAATTTAATTATGTTGGCTGCGGGTAGTGGTATTACCCCAATGTTGAGCCTAATTACTGCGATTAAACAAAGCCAGCAGTTAGATAAAGTTCAGGTACAACTTTTATATTGGGTGAAACAACGTTCAGATGCAGCTTTTGTTGAATACTTTGAAAAAGTTGCGCAGCAATATCCGAACTTTAATTATCAGGTTTTCTATACACAAGAAACCCCAAATGATGAACGTTTAAATGCAGAGCATTTAGCATTAGTTGATGATGTAGAAAACAGCACAATTTATGCGTGTGGTCCTTCTGGTTTTGTGGCGACTGTTGAGCAGTTATTTGAAAACGCTCCAGCCGTTTTAACAGAAGCATTTAGCTTAACAAATGAAAGCTCTGCTGATGATATTGGTTATGTGAATGTCACATTAACCCAGTCTAATAAGGTGATTGCAATTCCTAAAGGCCAATCAATTTTGGTCAGCCTTGAACATGAAGGTCTTAAACCAAATCATGGTTGCCGTATGGGAATTTGTAATAAATGTGTTTGTAGTAAAACACAAGGTTCAACACGTAATTTACTCAACGGTAGTGAAAATACTGAACCAAGCCAATTACTCAAAATTTGTGTGAACTCAGCACAATCCGATCTAGTTATTGATCTTTAAGAGAGACCTCTTATGAATATGCCAGTGAAAGTCGAATATTTTAAAAATCCTAAAAATCGTGATTTGACTCCAGCAGAACTTGATGCATTTGCAAAAGAGCTTGATCAGATCAAACAAGAAGTATTGGATGATTTGGGTGAGAAAGACGCTAAATATATCCGCCGTGTTTATGCTGCGATTCGTTATAGTAGCTTTTTAGGTCGTGCATGTTTGTTTGCAGGTTGGTTCCCACCAGCGTGGATTTTAGGAACTGGTCTATTAGGCTTCTCTAAAATTATGGAGAACATGGAACTCGGTCATAACGTGATGCACGGTCAATATGACTGGATGAACGATCCTAAATTTAATGGTCAAACTTACGAGTGGGATACTGTCGGTACTTCTGATAACTGGCGCCAAACTCATAACTATAAACATCACACCTATACCAACATTAAAGGTATTGATGATGATATTGGTTACGGTTTACTTCGTTTATTCCCAGAGCAACGCTGGAAGCCAGGTTTCTTACTTCAACCTGTTTATAGCATCCCATTTTGTTTATTGTTCCAATGGGGCGTAGCTATTCAGAATCTTGAAATTGGACGTGTCCTTTATAAACGTAAAAGCATGGCAAAATTCTTGGAAGAGTTAAAACCAGTTAATAAAAAGATTGGTACCCAGCTTTTCAAAGATTACGTTTTCTTTCCTTTAATTGCAGGTCCAGCAGCGTTACCTGTATTTACTGGTAACTTAGTTGCTAATGGTCTTCGTAATATCTGGACATTTACAATTATTTTCTGTGGTCATTTTACAAAAGATGCAGAAGTATTTCCAAAGTCGGTTTTACAAGAAGAGAGCCGTGGTCACTGGTATATGCGCCAGATTCGTGGTTCTTCAAACTTGAAAGGTTCAGAAGCATTACATATTTTAAGTGGACATTTGAGCCATCAGATTGAGCACCATTTATTCCCAGATATTCCAGCGCGTCGTTATCGCCAAATGGCTCCAAAAGTGGAAGCTGTATGTAAAAAATATGGTCTAAATTATAACAACGCAAGTCTGGCTAAACAGTTTGGACAGGTGGTAGGCCGTATCTTTAAATATGCTTTACCTTTTAAAAAATAAGTCAAAAAAAAGCCCTGATGAGTTCAGGGCTTTTTTATTATTTCTTTTTAGAAACCCACATGGTAATCGTAGCCTGAAAAACTTTATCTTTTTGAGCATCATAGACTTCTACATTCACTAAATATTCTCCGGCTTTTTCCCAGTCATAATTTTTTTCTACAGGCGTTGCAACTGCAATGAGGTCTGTTTCTGCCTTTTTTAAATATTCGACCGTCATACCTTTAGGAATCCAGCGATGTGTAGAAGGCACAGTAACTTCTGTCATTGTGCCACCTGCGAGCTCAGCCATATTACACATCGCAATCGCATGAACTGTTCCAATATGATTGAGAACTGAACGTTTTTTCTTAATGGTGATTTCACAATAGTTGGGTTTTAACTCGAAAAAGAGCGGGGAAATACTGCCGAAATACGGTGCTTTTAAACATAGCATGCGTGAGAAAGTCCATTTTCCTTTCGGAAAAGTAGACACTTTGTTCCAAAGTTCTAAAGTGGTTGCCATGATTTAAGACTCCATATAGTAAAAAACAGAATTATGTTCTGTTAAAGAATATAATTCTGTTTACAAAAGCGAGTCAAGTCATTCAGAATATCTCCGATAACTGGTTGGGGAACAAAGAATGCAATCTGCACAAGAGTTATTAGAACGGTTATATCCAGGCAGAAGAGCTGCTTTAAAGAGACAGATTTTGTTAGATGCCTTGTCTTGTTTCTTGGAAAATGGAATTGAAACCACAAGTATTGAGATGATTCGTTTAAAATCTGACAGTAGTGTAGGGGCTATTTATCACCACTTTAAAAATAAAGAAGGAATCGTTGCGACTTTATTCTTTGCTGCTTTAGATGACCAAGCGGCGTTAAGAGATGACTATCTGGAAGGCGCAAAATCCCTTCAAGACGTTTTATATGCTTTTATTCATAGTTATATTGATTGGGTAAGTGAACAACCTGAGTTTGCTAAATTTTTAATATCTGCTCGTTTTAGTGTGATGCAGGGTGAGGATCAAGAGCGTCTTGTTCAAAAAAATAAATTAAGAAATCAGAAAATCTTTAGTGAAATTTCAAAGTATGCTGAGGCCGGATTTTTAAAAGCTATACCTCATGAGTTATTACTCTCATTAGTCATTGGATCAACAGAAAATTATTGCCGTGCATGGTTATCACAACGAGTTACCTCAAATCCTAAAGTTTATAAATATATTTTGGCGAAAGCCGCGTGGGATTCTTTGCAAAATTTGAGTTAAATATTTTGTTCTACCCATAAAAAAGCCGCATCTTTCATGCGGCTTTTTTGATGAAAAAATTATTTAAATTGAATTGAACCGTTTGCATTTACAGTAATTTTAGACTCACCAGCTGCCATGTCTTGAGCTGGAGCCGCTTCAGCAGCAGCGAATTTAGCCATGCTGGTACGCATTACAGGTTGTGGGAAATAGTTGTTGGTATTTAAGTTCAGATTAACCAATGTATATTGGTTTTTATTCCATGCTTGAGTCAACATTTGAGCGCGTTGTTGAAAGTTTTTAGATGCTTCTACCATCAACTCATTTTCAACTTTTTTACGTTGTTCGTCAGAAACTGTAAAATTAATCGATTGAGTTTGGAAGTTTTGCTGTAATTCGTTTACTAACTGGCTAGCAGCTTTAAAGTCTTTACTTTCAAGACGGATTTCAGCGCGGCCACGCCATTCTTTTAACTTATTGCTATCGTTATCGTAAATTGGATAAGTGCTCTGAGCCCCAGTTTCCACTTTTACTTGAGGATATTTACGAGAAATATTAAGCGCTTGATTCATCAATTGATTAATTTGATTTGAAAGTTCGGCTGGTTGTTTGTTACTTTTTTCAATATATAAAGTTGCATGCATTTCATCGTTTGAAACTTGGCGAGAAGCTTCAGCTTGTACATTCACAATATTGTAGTTCAAAGCATTATCATCCTGAGCAAAAACTAAAGGGCTAAGGAGGGAACCTAAAAGAAGGGTAGAGACGGCTAAAGTACGCATAAATTTTTCCTTTAAAAATTAATATAAATTTAATTTTTTTCATTAAGAAATGTTAAACATAACTTATGCATAACTTTTGCAGATTTTGTGGCGTATTTGTAATATTAAAATCAGGTTTTTTTAAATGTTGGTAAATATAAAGTCCTTAAAAATTAAAAACTTAAAATTAAAGTGTTTCAATGTAACTTAAAAAATCAAAGTAATATAAAAAAAGAATATTTTCTTTAGGTTGTCACATAGTATGATGATAATTCATCATAACTATTGGGATGATACATTTTTTCAATAAGATTAGATGAGTAAAGTACATAAAAGACGTTTTTTTTCTTGTAAAATTAGGTATCATCGCGCTCCTAGTTACAAGATATAAAATAAGTGTCTTTGCTAGTTCTATAAAGCACCGAGTCAAAGGACCAATCGTCACCAGACTTATTTCTTTCTACCCCTATCAGAGATGGTAATCCGATATGAGCGTTACTTCCGTTAACCCTGCCACTAATGCTACTAACGAATATTATTTGACTCGCCAAAGTCAAATGGAATCAAATGTTCGTAGCTATCCACGTAAATTACCGTTAGCGATAGCGAAAGCACAAGGATGCTGGGTTACTGATGTTGAAGGTACACAGTACCTTGATTGTTTAGCTGGGGCAGGTACATTGGCTTTAGGTCATAATCATCCTGCGGTGATTCAAAGTATTCAAGATACATTGGCAAGTGGTTTGCCATTGCATACTTTAGACTTAACCACACCTTTAAAAGATGCATTCACTGAAGCATTGTTAGCATATTTACCTGGTGGTAAAGAAGAATATTGCTTGCAGTTCTGTGGTCCTGCTGGTGCAGACGCAACTGAAGCAGCAATTAAACTTGCTAAGACTTACACTGGCCGTAGTTCAGTGATCAGTTTCTCTGGCGGTTATCATGGTATGACCCATGGTGCGCTTGCTATGACTGGTAACTTAAGTGCAAAAAATGCAGTTAACGGTTTAATGCCAGGCGTACAATTCATGCCATATCCGCATGAATACCGCTGCCCACTTGGTTTAGGTGGTGAAGCTGGTGTTGACGCTTTAACTTACTACTTTGAAAACTTTATTGAAGATGTAGAAAGCGGTGTAACAAAACCGGCTGCTGTTATTCTTGAAGCGATTCAAGGTGAAGGCGGTGTCGTTACAGCTCCAGTAAAATGGTTGCAAAAAATCCGTGAAGTGACTGAAAAGCACAACATCGTTTTAATTTTAGACGAAGTTCAAGCTGGCTTTGCACGTTCAGGCAAAATGTTTGCATTTGAACATGCAGGTATTGAACCTGATGTTGTTGTGATGTCTAAAGCAGTAGGTGGTGGCTTACCACTTGCAGTATTAGGTATTAAACGTAAATTTGATGCTTGGCAACCTGCTGGTCACACGGGTACTTTCCGTGGTAACCAACTTGCTATGGGTACTGGTCTTGTCGTATTAAAAACGATTAGCGAACAAAATCTTGCTCAAAATGCGCAAGAGCGTGGTGACTTCTTACAAGCTGAATTTAAAAAATTAGCTCAAGAATTCCCATGTATCGGTAACGTACGTGGTCGCGGTTTAATGATCGGTGTTGAGATTGTTGACGAGCGTAAACCAGCTGATCGTATTGGTTCACATCCTGCTGATTCACAATTAGCTGCTGCAATTCAAACTGCTTGTTTCAACAATAAATTATTGCTTGAAAAAGGTGGTCGTAACGGTACAGTAATTCGTTTACTTTGCCCGCTTATCATCACTCAAGACGAGTGTGTTGAAGTAGTTGCTCGCTTTAAGAAAGCAATTGCAGAAGCATTGGTTGCAGTACGAGGCGCATAAGTATGGTGGATTTTGCAGAACATCGTAAAGCGTTACTCTGCAATGATGCACAATCCATTGCTGACTATGAGTCAGCAATGGGCGAAGCGGTAAAAGCCGTTTCAGCATGGTTGCAAAATGAAAAGATGTACACTGGTGGTAGTATTAAAGAATTGCGTTCAGCAATTTCTTTCCAACCTTCAAAAGAAGGTATGGGTGTACAAGAATCTCTTCAACGTATGATTGAGCTTTTCTTAAATAAAAGCTTGAAAGTACACCATCCACATTCATTAGCACATTTACACTGCCCAACCATGGTGATGAGCCAGATCGCGGAAGTGTTAATCAATGCAACTAACCAGTCTATGGACTCATGGGATCAAAGCCCTGCAGGTTCATTAATGGAAGTTCAGCTCATTGATTGGTTGCGTCAAAAAGTAGGTTATGGTTCTGGTCAGGCTGGTGTTTTCACTTCTGGCGGTACTCAATCTAACTTGATGGGTGTGTTGCTTGCTCGTGACTGGTGTATCTCGAAAAACTGGAAAGACGAAAATGGTAATCCATGGTCTGTACAGCGTGATGGTATTCCTGCCGATGCAATGAAAAACGTCAAAGTCATCTGTTCTGAAAATGCACATTTCTCTGTGCAAAAGAACATGGCAATGATGGGCATGGGCTTCCAGTCAGTTGTGACTGTTCCTGTGAATGAAAATGCACAGATGGATGTAGATGCTCTCGAAAAAACGATGGCGCATCTTCAGTCTGAAGGTAAAGTTGTTGCTTGTGTCGTTGCGACAGCAGGTACTACTGATGCTGGTGCAATTGACCCATTGAAGAAAATCCGTGAAATTACCAATAAATATGGTTCATGGATGCATATCGATGCGGCATGGGGCGGTGCATTAATTCTGTCAAATGACTATCGTGCAATGCTTGATGGTATTGAGTTGTCTGACTCAATTACTCTCGACTTCCATAAGCATTATTTCCAAAGCATTAGCTGTGGCGCGTTCTTGTTAAAAGATGAAGCGAACTATCGTTTCATGCACTACGAAGCTGAATACTTGAACTCTGCTTATGACGAAGAGCACGGTGTACCAAACCTTGTGTCTAAATCATTACAAACGACTCGTCGTTTTGATGCATTGAAATTGTGGATGACAATCGAATCACTAGGTGAAGACCTTTATGGTTCAATGATTGACCATGGTGTAAAACTTACTCGTGAAGTTGCAGATTACATCAAGGCAACTGATGGTTTAGAACTTTTAGTTGAACCACAGTTTGCTTCGGTATTATTCCGCGTTGTTCCACAAGGCTATCCAGTTGAGTTTATCGATAGCTTGAACCAAAACGTAGCGGACGAATTGTTTGCACGTGGTGAAGCAAATATCGGTGTAACAAAAGTTGGTAATGTACAGTCATTGAAAATGACAACATTAAGCCCTGTTGTGACATTTGAAAACGTTAAAAACCTTTTAGGTCAAGTATTGGCTGAAGCTGACCGCATTAAAGATGCAATTGCTTCTGGTAACTATGTACCACCAATCGACTAATTGAGTTGATAACAAAAAAGCTCGGTTTATTACCGGGCTTTTTTATTGCAGATTGTTTTTATTTGGATTGTGTATGAAGAAAAGAATACATGCACAAATCATGCATATTTTCACAAAACAAAAATAATTATGCATGATTTATGGGGAGCAAATTTCTTATTGTATTGGTATGTCCACAATATTTTTGGTCACATTGATATATCAATATCGTACTTACTTTAATAATCCCGTTTTAGCTGAAAAAAAGTAAGTGGCTGTAATTACAATTAAGACAAGGAAGAACAAATGCAACAAGCGAATATGCTCAATGAATTTAAACTCATTATTGGCGGTCAACTTTGTTCAGGTGAGCAAGGCGAGCTAGAAATTCTTAACCCCGCTACAGGTTTAACTGCTGCACGTTGTGCAAAAGCTTCGGTTGCGCAGGTAAATCAGGCAGTGAGTGCAGCTAAACAAGCATCTAAAGCTTGGCAGCAAGTTTCTCATGATGAACGTAAGTCGATCTTAAACAAGATTGCAGACGGCATTGAAAAGCACGCTGAAATGCTCGCAGAGTTGGTCGTGCTTGAACAAGGTAAGCCACTCGCGCTTGCACAAATGGAAGTGCAGGGCGCAATTGGCTGGACGCGTTACGCGGCTGCTATGGATTTGCCTGTAGAAGTAATTGAAGACAGTGAAACCAAGCGCATTGAACGCCATCGCCAACCATTAGGAGTAGTAGCTTCAATTACTCCTTGGAACTGGCCACTGATGATTGCGGTTTGGCATATCATGCCTGCATTACGTGCGGGCAACGTGGTCATTAGCAAACCTTCTGAATACACACCACTCTCAACTTTGCGTTTATGTGAAATCATTCAGCAAGAAGTTCCTGCTGGCGTAATTTCAATTGTGGTTGGTGCTGGTGAAATTGGTGAAGCATTATCTTCTCATCCAGATGTGCAAAAAGTCGTGTTTACGGGATCAACTCGAACTGGTCAACACATTATGGCTGGTGCAGCTCAGCAGCTAAAACACTTAACTTTAGAGTTGGGTGGTAATGATGCGGGTATCGTATTGCCAGATGCAAATATCGATGAAATTGCAGCTAAGATTTTTAATATGGCTTTCTTAAATGCAGGCCAAACATGCGCGGCGTTAAAACGTCTATATGTGCATGAAAGCCAATATAAAGCTTTATCTCAAAAGTTAGCTGACATTGCCAACGCCCAAGTGGTGGGTGACGGAATGGCGTCTTCTACAACATTTGGTCCAGTACAAAACCAGATGCAATATAACAAAGTGAAAGCTCTTATTGCTGAAGCGATTGAACAAGGTGCAAAAGCACTTTCAGGGCAGCAACAATTACCAGAGCAGGGCTACTTTATTGCACCAACTATTTTGACTGAAGTTTCTGAGTCTTGCCGTGTGGTGCAAGAAGAACAGTTTGGCCCTGTGTTGCCTATTTTAAAATATACAGATATTAACGATGCAATTGCCCGTGCCAATGACAGTGAGTTTGGTTTGGGTGGTTCAATCTGGTCGTCAGATATTAAAGCAGCACAGACTTACGCTAGTCAGCTTCAATGTGGTACTGTTTGGATTAATACCCATGCAGAAGTACTGCCACATGCACCTTTTGGTGGCTGGAAAATGTCTGGTCTAGGTGCTGAGTTTGGTCTGGAAGGCTTGCTTGAAAATACAATTGGGCAAACAGTTCATATTAGTAAAGTCTAAATATTAATTTTAAGGCGGATTTAATATCCGCCTTTTTATTTTAACTTTTAAGCGTGAAATGCTTAGTTTACTTATTGGGAGTGATGATAGCTCATGCTTTTTGGTTTGATTAAAAAATGATTCTGTTCTTTAATTTTTTTAAGAACAATGTAAGACTTTATATGACCAATAAAATTATAAGAAAGTAATCTTTCAGTCACAAATTGAGAGAGCTGTTCTAAGTTTTCAGCAACGACTTTTAAAATAAAATCTGCATCACCACTAATTGAAAATGCATCTTGAATGTTATCTTCAGCTTCAATCAGTTCCTGAAAAGCCTGCTGTGATTTTGCTTCGTGTGTCCTTAAATTAATATGAATCATCGCTGTAACTTCCAGCCCTAGTGCTTGTTGTTGGATACGTGCGGAGTAACCTAAAATTATGCCTTTTTGCTCAAGTAACTGTCTTCGTCTTGAGCATTGGGAAGCTGATAAACCAATTAAATCTCCAATTTCCTGATTAGTGAGCCGTCCATTCTTTTGTAGTGCCTGAATGATTTGCCAGTCGAACTTATCCATTGCATAAAATCCTTTTATGATACACAAATCATGTATTTTTATTAAAATGCGTTTTCATTATGCACGAAATCTAAAAGATAGATGAAATATTATTTTTCTATGGAATAAAAATTGGTCTCAAAGGATATAGAGCAATGTTCATAGAAATCGGTGACTTTTTAAATCTTCGTTTAAAACAAATGGGTATCCAACATCTTTTTGGTGTACCTGGTGATTTTAACCTCTCATATCTAGAACAAGTTGAAGCAGACCCACAACTCGAATTTATTGGAAATTGTAATGAATTAAATGCTGCCTATGCAGCAGACGGTTATGCACGAATTAACGGTTTTTCTGCCTTGGCAACCACTTATGGTGTAGGTGACTTAAGTGCGATTAATGGTATTGCAGGTGCCTATGCAGAAAATGTACCTCTTATTCATATCTCAGGTATTCCACCTTTACATGCAGTTCAAAAGGGCACTCTCATACACCATACGTTAGTTGATGGTAACTACGACAATATTATGAACTGTATGAAAGAGTTCACAGTTGCCCAAACTCGTTTAACTCCTGCAAATGCAGCTTCTGAAATTGACCGTGTATTACGTCAGTGTTTCCTTGAACGCCGTCCTGTACATATCCAACTACCTGGTGATATTACTCACGTTAAGATTGAAGTGTCTGAGCGTCCGCTCGACTTAAGCTACCCAGCTGTTGAACCTGAATTATTACAAACTGTGGTGAGCAAACTCTGTGACATTATTGAGAATGCTCAAAGCCCAGCACTTCTTATTGATAATGAAGCTTCGGTTTTTGGGGTAACTTCACTTTTAAATGATTTGTCTCAAAAATGCTCAATTCCATTTGCAGGTATGAATACTGCAAAAAATATTATGGATGAAGGTTCACCTCGCTACATTGGCACTTATGTGGGTGGGGCAAGCCAACCGCATGTGAAAAATATCATTGAACAATCCGACTGCTTAATTGGTATTGGCGCACGCTTTACCGATGTAGGCTCAGCTGTATTTACTCATCAAATTGAGACCAAAAACTACATCGAAATTAAATCTTATGGTCTGAACATTTTTGGTCAGGATTTTCCGGGTATTGAAATTGGTCAGTTACTCGTTGAGCTAAATAAAAAAGTTGCGCCACGTAAATCGACAACACCTCTTCTCGAAAAACAACCGCCGAAAGTAATGGAAGCCCCAGCTCAACAAAAGTTAAGCCAAGATGTGCTTTGGAACTACATTTCAGGGTTCTTAAAAGAAGATGATGTAATTATTGGTGAAGTGGGAACATCAAACTCTGCTTTGTCAGGTATCAAACTTCCTGCTACAGCTAAATATATTGCTCAGCCGCTTTGGGGTTCTATTGGTTACACCTTACCGGCTTTACTTGGTAGTTTGTTAGCAGCACCTGAACGTCGTCAAATTTTATTTATTGGTGATGGTTCGTTCCAGCTTACGGTACAAGAACTCTCTACGATTATCCGTCACGGTTTAAAACCAATCATTTTCTTGCTGAACAATGGCGGCTACACCATTGAACGTTTAATTATGGGTGAAAACGCTGCCTATAACGACGTGCAAAACTGGAAATACACTGAAATCCCAGCGGTATTTAACGGTAAAAAAGGCCATACCACTTATGTGGTTGAGACTGCTGGACAGCTGAAGAGCGTTTTAGACAACGTTCAGCAAAATGATCAGTTAACTTTTATTGAATTAAAACTACCAGCAATGGATGCACCAGTAAGTTTGAAAAAATTTGCTTCTGTGATTGCGCGTTTTGATTACGGCGATCGTGGCTACGAAATTTTAAAGGAGCGTTCCCAACCGATTAAATGTAAGGATGCAATCTCTTTTTAAATAGAAGATAGGACACGTCTTCTCAAAAATTAAATGGACTCATATTAAAGCTATTTATGTCCGAAGGTCGGTTTCTGATCTTCGGCTATGGTGCTGAATAAAGGTGTACAGGAAGTGACACCAACATTGGAGATAATGTTATGGATGCAAACAATAAGCACGAGTTAAAACAAGGCTTATCCAATCGGCATATTCAACTCATCGCACTCGGAGGGGCGATCGGAACAGGGTTATTCTTAGGTCTATCACAAACAATTAAACTGGCAGGTCCTTCAATTTTATTGGGATATGCAATTGCAGGCGTGATTGCCTTTTTGATTATGCGTCATTTAGGTGAAATGGTTGTTGAAGAACCGGTCAGTGGTTCTTTTAGTTATTTTGCGAACAAATACTGGGGCAAAATGGCGGGTTTTATGTCTGGCTGGAACTACTGGGTATTATATGTACTGGTGAGTATGGCCGAACTGAGTGCGATTGGTACTTTTATTCAGTTTTGGTGGCCTGAAATTCCGACATGGCTGACTGCTTTATTTTTCTTTATTTTAATTAACGGCATTAACTTGGTAAATGTTCGCTTTTTTGGGGAATCCGAGTTCTTATTTTCCTGCATTAAAATTGTTGCGATATTAAGCATGATTGGCTTTGGTGCTTATCTATTATTTTCAGGTTCAGCAGGTCCGCAAGCAGGTATTGCAAATTTATGGCAACACGGTGGTTTCTTCCCGCATGGGATTCACGGTTTTGTCATGGCTTTGGCTGTCATTATGTTTGCATTTGGTGGTTTGGAATTAATTGGTATTGCTGCGGCTGAAACAAAAAAACCTGAAACCACTATTCCAAAAGCAGTAAATCAGATTGTTTACCGCATCTTGATTTTTTATATCGGTGCGATCGGTATTCTTTTATGTCTTTATCCATGGAATATGGTGGCAGAAGGCGGTAGTCCATTTGTCATGATTTTCCAATCACTCAATAGTAATGGTGTTGCGAACGTTCTAAACTTTGTGGTCTTGATTGCTGCTATTTCGGTTTATAACAGTTGTATCTATTGTAATAGTCGTATGTTGCATGGTTTGGCAGAGCAGGGTAATGCTCCGGCAATTTTGAAAAAAGTAAACAGCCGCGGTATTCCAGTTCCAGCAGCAGTTGTTTCTGCATCTATTACAGCAATATGTGTGGTCGTAAATTATCTGATTCCTGGTCAAGCTTTTCAGCTCTTTATGATGTTGGTTGTCGCAGCGCTTGTCATTAACTGGCTTATGATTTCGGTCACACATTTGAAATTTACTAAAGCGATGAAATTGCAAAAACGTCAGACTAAATTTCAAAGTATTCTTAGCCCATGGAGTAACTATTTAACCATTAGCTTTGTATGCTTTATTCTTATTATTATGGCGTTTACACCAGATATGAGGTTGGCTGTTATTTTAGGGCCAATCTGGCTTGCTGTTTTAGCGGTGATGTATTTCTTAAAATATCGCAAAAAAATGGTAGTGATGCCAGAAGTACAATCGAATTGATCGTCTAAATTGACAATGATATTGCGGTTACCAACCTTAAGATGGGTAACCCTTTATCTTTTGTCATATTATTTTAATGTTACAAAGAAAATAATTATTTTTAGAAATTTTTAATCATATTTTTAAAAATAGAAAATATTTAAATCATAAAATTAAGAACATCGTAAATTAGCGGATTTTAATATATTTATAATAACTTTGATTTTTATAATTTATAAATAACTATATTTTATATTTTTAATAATTGTCATAATAAATACGATGACCTTCTGTAAAATAGGCGAGAAGTTTGAATTAAATAACTGATAATAAATAAAAATAATAATGTGACAGTTAACATTATAAAAATCATTAAAGCGTCATCATACTGTAACTTAATTGTCATATTTTCTATTCACAATGCAGCTATCGAAGAGCGTACAAGCACTCAACAAAAAGTGACGTACAACCTATTGCATTAATGAGAGAGAACAGAATGCGCTTAAATCCACGTCAAATCGCAATTGCGTTAGCAGTAACTGGGGCAGCTGTAACAACGACTGCAAATGCAGCTCGTGATACGATTCAAATTGCTGGTTCTTCAACTGTATTACCGTTTGCCAGCGTTGTAGCTGAAGAGTTCGGTAATACTTTCCCTCAATTTAAAACTCCTGTAGTGGGTTCTGGCGGTTCTTCTGCTGGTTTGAAACAATTCTGTCAAGGTGTTGGCGATAACACAATCGACGTTGCAAACGCTTCTCGTAAAATTAAGAGCACTGAAATTGAAGCTTGTAACAAAGCTGGTGTAAAACAAATTCAAGAAATCAAAATCGGTTACGACGGTATTGTATTTGCGTCTAACTCACACAAAGCAGCTTATAAATTAAAACCTTACCACGTGTTTGCTGCTTTAGCTGCACAGTTACCTTCAAAAGGTAAATTGGTTCCAAACCCATATACAAACTGGAACCAAATTGATAAAACACTTCCAAATGAGCCGATTACTCTTGTAATTCCTGCATCTAACCACGGTACTCGTGAAGTTTTCCAAGAGAAAATGGTTGAAGCTGGTTGTGAAGCATATGAATACTTCAAGAGCTTAGACAAAGATGCTCAGAAGAAAGCATGTTCTACTTTCCGTAAAGATGGCCGTGTAATCGAAATCGCTGGCGACTATACAGAAACATTGGCTCGCTTAAAGACTTCTCCAAGCGCAGTAGGCGTGTTTGGTTTAAGTTTCTATGACATGAACCGTGACAAGTTACGTGTGGCAACAGTAAACAACGTTGTTCCATCTGAGAAGACAGTATTGAATGGTACATACCCTGTATCTCGTCCATTGTACTTCTACGTGAAAGGTGAACACTTAAAATCAGTTAAAGGCTTACCGCAATATGTAGAATATTTCGTAAGCAAAAAAGCGACTGGTAAAGGTTCTAAAGCTGAGCGTGATGGTTTAATCGCGATGTCTGATGCTGAACGTGCAAAAGTTTTGGCTGACTTTAAAGCAGGTAAAACTGTTAAATAAGTTAGTTTGAATGAAGGCTGGTGATCTTAAGGGTTCATCAGCCTTTTTGTCTAACTTGTTTTTCCAAATTATGACAATTGAGAAAACAGTGGAGAGTACATGAATCTGCTACTTATCGGTGTGTTGTTAGCCCTTGTGGCCATCGCATATCAACTTGGGCTGAGAAAGAGCCGTAACATAGCAGGTAAGGGAAGCAACTCGGCGACATTACATTCTCGTCCTGGTTATTATGGCGCACTGGTTGGTCTTTGGTGCGGTATCCCTGCTTTTTTAATTTTGATCATTTGGAACTTGGTTGAACCAAGTATTTTAAATCATATTATTTTTAATAATATTCCGACCTCTGTAAGTGCATCTCTTGATGAAGCGGGCAGAAGTGTACTGATTGATCGTGTTCAATCAATTGCTTCAGGTTTTGGTGTAAGTGATAAACCAGCTGCTTATGAATTAGCTGCTGCTCAACAGTTTGCAAAATTTCAAACCATTGGCTCTTTTGCCAAATTTGCTGTTGTAATTTGTGCTGCTTTATTGGGGTTGGTTTGGGCAAAGAAAAAAATCAGCCAACAATATCGTGCTCGTAACCAAGTTGAACGTGCCATTAATATTGGTTTGATTTTATGTTCTGGTGTTGCGATTTTGACAACCATCGGTATCGTAATGTCGATGTTTGGCGAAGCAATGCACTTCTTCCGTTTTGTTAGTCCAGTAGACTTTTTCTTTGGTACAGAGTGGAACCCGGGCTTTAGTACTTCTGGTAATGCTGAAGGCAGTTATGGTTTATTACCATTGCTATGGGGTACGCTCATGGTCAGTGGTATCGCTCTACTTGTTGCTGTACCAGTTGGATTAATGATCGCAATTTATTTAGCTGAATATGCTTCACCATGGTTCCGTTCATGGGCGAAACCAACAATTGAAGTCTTAGCTGGTATTCCAACAATTGTTTATGGTGTATTTGCCATGATGATTATTGGACCATTCTTTAAAGCAGCGGGTGCATATGTTGGTTTAGAGATTAATGCGACGAGTGCTTTAACTGCCGGCTTTGTCATGGGGATTATGATTATCCCGTTTGTTTCATCTTTGTCTGATGACATTATTACTCAAGTCCCGCGTGCACTGCGTGATGGCTCTTTAGGACTTGGTGCGACTAAGTCTGAAACAATCCGTCAAGTTGTATTACCGGCAGCTTTACCTGGTATTACAGGTGCTTTCTTATTGGCAGTCTCTCGCGCTGTTGGGGAAACCATGATTGTGGTTTTAGCAGCAGGGAACAGTCCACTTTTACACGCAAATCCATTTGAAGCTGTTTCGACAGTGACAGTAACTATTGTAAAACAGTTGACTGGAGATACAGACTTCTCAAGTCCACAAGCATTGGTTGCATTCGCGCTAGGTTTAACACTATTTGTTATTACCTTGGGATTAAATATTGTAGCACTGTACATTGTGCGTAAATACCGTGAGCAATACGAATGAGTACATCAAATACATCGTCTCCTATGGATCAGAACGTATTTGATCCGAAAACTGCTGCCGAAACACGTGAACGACGTAAACAGGTTATTGAAAAATCTTTGGCTAAACGCCATCGCAAAGAAAAAGCTTTCCGTTTTGCGGGTTTCTCGGCAGTCATTATTGGTCTTGCATTCGTTGCTCTCTTGTTCGGTAGTATTTTGGCAAAAGGTTTACCTGCTTTTTGGCAAACCAGTATGAATGTTCCAATTTACTTTGACCCTAAAGTGATTGATGCAGGCCCAGTACCTGTACGTACTCAAGGTGAAACACCTGCGCATTACCAAGAACGTTATGTCGATTGGCAAACTAAAATGGGTATGGTCGATTGGGATGGCATCATTGTAAATGGAATGATTGCTAAAGATCCTGCACTTGCATCACAACGTGACTACTTGAGTAGTTTATATGCAAGCTCGGAAGCTTATCGCCTACGTGATATGGTTTTTGCAGATCCATCACTCATTGGTAAAAAAGAAAATATTACCTTCTTAGGTGATGCGAACGTCGATGTTTGGTTAAAAGGTAATATTGACCGTTCATTACCAGATGATCAGCAACAACTCGATCCAGAAGTGCGTAAGCTTGCAGATGAATTAAAGGCGAAAGGTGTTCTTGAAAGTACATTTAACTTGAACTTATTTAAGAATCCAGACTCTCGTAGTTCACCAGCAATTAGTGGTCTTGCAGGTGCATTCATGGGTTCATTGTTCATGATGCTAATCGTGATCATCATTGCGATTCCAATCGGTGTTGCCAGCGCAATTTATCTCGAAGAGTTTGCTCCAAAAAATGTTCTTACCGACATTATTGAAGTAAATATTAATAACCTTGCTGCTGTTCCTTCTATCGTATTTGGTTTACTTGGTGCTGCAATCTTCATTGGCTGGATGCATTTGCCTTTATCAGCTCCGCTGGTGGGTGGTTTGGTTTTAAGCTTAATGACACTACCAACAGTGATTATTACCACGCGTGCTTCATTAAAAGCAGTGCCACCTTCTATTCGACAAGCAGCACTTGGTTTGGGAGCTTCTAAGTTCCAAACGATTTTCCATCATGTTTTACCGTTGGCATTACCGGGCATTATGACAGGTGCAATTATTGGGGTTGCCCATGCACTTGGTGAAACCGCACCTTTACTTTTAATCGGGATGAGTGCATTCGTTGCAAGTATTCCAACAACACCATTTGATCAAGCAACTGCTTTACCTGTCCAAGTTTACTTATGGCAAGGTAATGAGTTGCGTAACTTCTTCGAAGGCCGTACTGCCGCTGCGATTATCGTACTACTTGCATTAATGATTGGTTTAAACAGTCTTGCAATTTGGTTACGTAAAAAATTCGAAGTGCGTTGGTAATAGAGGATAAATCATGAATACTATTGATATTACGAATTCCTTAGAAAAGGATAAGTTAGTGAATACTGAACAATCGCAATTTACAGATAAACCGCTGAATCATGGCACTTCGTATGTTTCGCATTTTGAACCACATGCTTCAAAAAAGCAGAACTCAACCGAAATCAAGATTAGTGCACAAGATGCCCATGTTTATTATGGTGATTTTGAAGCCATTAAAGGTATTGATCTAGATATTTACCAAAATGAAGTGATCGCATTTATTGGTCCGTCAGGTTGTGGTAAGTCAACGTTTCTTCGTACTTTAAACCGTATGAACGATACGATTGATGGTTGCCGCGTAACAGGTAAAATTACTCTCGATAATCACAATATTTATGATCCAAATCTAGACGTTGTATTATTGCGTGCTCAGGTTGGTATGGTGTTCCAAAAGCCAAACCCATTCCCTAAATCTATTTTTGACAACGTGGCTTATGGTCCTAAACTTCATGGTTTAGCACGTGATAAGTACGATCTAGAAGAAATCGTTGAAAATAGTTTACGTAAAGCTGGTTTGTGGGAAGAGGTTAAAGACCGTTTGAACCAACCAGGTACAGGTTTATCAGGTGGTCAGCAACAGCGTTTATGTATTGCACGTACCATTGCCGTTAGTCCTGAAGTGATTTTAATGGATGAACCGTGTTCTGCACTCGATCCAATTGCGACAGCAAAAGTAGAAGAACTGATTTCTGAATTGTCGAATCAATACACGATTGTAATTGTGACTCACTCAATGCAACAAGCGGCACGTGTTTCTGATCGTACTGCTTATTTCCATTTAGGTGATTTAATTGAAGTCAATTCGACTGAAAAAGTCTTTACTCAACCTGACCATCAGTTAACGGAAGCGTATATTACTGGTCGCTTCGGTTGATTAATAAACAATAAAAGAAAAAGAGCCAAGTGCTCTTTTTTTTATTTTATAAATGAAAATGACTCTATTTTGCAAAATCGCTATTGAATTTTAATCAAAACGACCACATCTTAAGGCTATAAAGATAAACTTATGAGCTTAGAATTTTATGTTATTCCATTTGCCTAAACTCCCTGCGGAAATACGTGTTAGTCATTTAAATGCACGTGTAAATGAACAGAGAAAAAAAATTGCACAAACTACGGCAAGCCGTTTAGAACTTTTACAATTAGCTCAACAACTTGCTAAAGAAGCTAAAATTCGCCGTAAAAATAATCAGAAGATTTTTGTTTTAGATTTCAAAGGTGATATTCAAGCTTCGGCAGTTGAAAACTTACGTGAAGAAATTACCCTGATTTTAGCAACTGCTAAAGCAGGGCGTGACCGGATTGTAGTTCGTCTTGAAAGCCCAGGTGGTATGGTGCATGGTTATGGTCTGGCAGCAGCTCAGTTGGTGCGTTTACGCGATGCAGGTTTTCATTTAACAATTTGTGTTGATAAAGTCGCTGCAAGTGGTGGCTATATGATGGCATGTATTGCAAATGAAATTATCGCAGCACCGTTTGCTATTGTTGGATCAATTGGTGTGGTTGCTCAAGTTCCAAACTTTAATCGTCTTTTAAAAGAGCACAATGTGGATTTTGAGCTTTACACAGCAGGGCAATATAAGCGTACTGTCACGATGTTTGGTGAAAATACGCCTGAAGGTAAAGCGAAGTTCGAAGAAGAGCTTCAACAAACTCATGTGTTATTTAAACACTTTGTAGAAAAGTACCGTCCACAACTTAATGTTGATAAGGTGGCGACAGGTGAGCATTGGTATGGTGAAGATGCCCTAGATCTGAACCTTGTTGATAAATTACAAACATCTGATGAGTATTTATTAGCTTTATTACCGCAACATGATGTGTATGTTATTAATACACGTAAGAAAGCGACCTTAGGTGAAAAGTTAGGTTTACAAGCAGCGCAAATGGCAGATAGTTTGATTCCTACTGTAATGAGTAAAGTCATGGAAAGCCTAGCAAAGGCGAACACGACGCTTGTGCAGGTACGTGATCCAAAACTATAAGTTTATCTAATTCAAATGTTATAAAAGACCAGCTTAAATGCTGGTTTTTTTATAAAGTTAATATTCAAAATTGTCTTATTAAATGTGCTTAGATTTTTAATAGAAAGTAAAAAATAAATATTGATAAATATAATTTTTGAATTGTGATAACCAAATGGTTTTGATATTTTAAACAGCAATAAAATAGCTTTTAAATGAAATATTTAAAAAGTTAGACATTTAAAAATATAACTGAAATTTAGGACAGGAAATAATGACAAGAATAATTGTAGCATCCAAAGAGGGTTTGGACGTTCTGCAAGATGGTCAGCTCAATAAGGTAGTGTTAAGTAAACCTTCTATTATTCAAATTGGTGTAAGTCAAAAAGATATAGCATCGGTGGAAAAACAAGGTGGAAGCCTAGTCGTCCATTTAAAAAATGGAGAGACTATTGTTTTAGAAAATTTCTTTAATGAAGCAACGAATATAACAGAACATTCACTTGTTCTTCCGACTGAACATGGAAAATTTGTTGAAGCACAATTTGATGCTCAGGGTAAGGTAATCGACTATACAGGTTTAAACCATGTCACAGATTTAGCTTATACCAGCACGAGCCAACCAGCCTCAACAATGGCAGTTGATGATTCCCCAACTTTTTCGATGGGTAACGTGCTAAAAGCAGGTTTGGCTGTTTTAGCTGCTGAAGGTTTATATCTTTGGGCTTTTGATAACGATGACAAAGATGACTCGCCTGTTAATGTTCCAACCACTGCGAAACCAACAGAAGTAAAACTTGCAGATGATGCTGTTACGGTGACTGGTAAGGCAGAAGCTAATGCAAAAATTTATATTAAAGATTTAAGTGGAAATGTGATTGCTTCAGGTAACGCAGATGCAAGTGGTAATTTTACGATTAAGCTCGATAAACCTTTGACAGATGGAAATAAATTAAATGTTTCAGCTCAAAGTGAAGGTGGTAAAGAGTCTAGTGCTTATTCTATTACAGGTCCCAAAGACACAATTGCTCCAGATGCCCCACGCGCCCAGTTAAGTGAAGATGGTTCAATCTTAGATGGTAGAACTGAACCAGATGCAAAAATCACTGTTTATGATGCTAGTGGTAATGTACTAGGCACTGTAACTGCAAATAAAGATGGTATTTTTTCTTTAAAGCTTACTCCTCCATTGACGAGTGACGCGGGTGGAAAAGTTATAGCTGAAGATGCTGTAGGCAATAAATCTGAACCAACTAAAATTATTGCCGGAAAGGATACTTTCGCTCCGGACGTACCTTTAGTTGAAGTCAATAAAGAAGGTACCACGGTTGAAGGACAAACTGAGCCTAATGCAAAAGTTCAGATAAAAGATGCTGATGGTAAAGTGATTGGAACTGGTACTGCAAACGCACAAGGTGAGTTTCAAATCACGCTTTCGCCTGCATTAAAAGAGTCCCAAAAGGCAACAGTTGTTGTTGAAGATGCAGCAGGTAATACCTCTAAGCCTTTAGAAATTAAAGCTGGCTATGACACTATTGCACCGGATAAACCTACAGCCCAAATTAATGCTGATGGCACAAGCGTAACAGGAACTGCCGAAGCTAATGCAAAAATACAAATAACAATAGGTACTAAGGTTATTGGTAGTGGAGTAGCTGATGCGGATGGGAAATTTACAATTACGATTTCACCCGCTTTAACTGTTAAAGATAAGGCCTCTGTATCTGCTATAGATGCCTCTGGCAATAGTTCTGTAGCTCTGGAAATCAATGGTACAAAGGATACACCTCCTGATAAACCGAGTTTTAAGGTATATGATGATAATGGGACCGCTATAAAACAAATCCTTGCTAACTCTGAAACAGATGATGCGACCCCAAAATTTACTGTCAAAGCTGAATCCAATGCGACCTTGACCATTTATGATAACGGAGTAGCAATTTCGATTATTAAAATAGGTCAGGTAAATGCTAGTGGTGAGTGGTCATTTACACTTGATAAAACTTTAGCCATTGGTAAACATACTATTACCTTAATGCAAACCGATGCGGCAGGGTTTACAAGTGAAGTGAGTTTACCTTTTACGTTTGATGTAGTCGCTCCAAAGGCTGCCAGTTTAAGTGAGGTAGCTGTTGATACTGCTCAGACAGAAACTGTATCTGTTGCTGATAGTGTTGGGTTAAATACATTAAAGTTAGTACAAAGCACAACAAATGAAACGGATAGCCAACAGCAGAAAACTGTGCCATTAGATGATTTGTTAAAAAGCTCTACATCTAGTGAACCAGACCCAATTGAAACTCTTTTGTCTTTAGCGGCAGTAAAGCCTACGCAAGTAAATGATCAAAGTGATGTAACTACGAACGCTATTAATACCACTGCCAATCTTGAGCATGTTTTACCTGATACAACTTCTTCAGTTTTACAAAGCCTTTTAGAACAAACCTATCCTGTTATCTAAAGTGATCTTAAAAAAAGCGCTCATTTAGCGCTTTTTTTTATGAGTTATTTGTTTTAGATGGAAGCATCAGTGCCACAAGCCCATTGATAATTGCACCAATCGTTGCTAATAGCATATCTTTATGTGCATCCCACATGTCACCTTGTTGCCCATTATAATTTTCAGCTTCTTCGGGTGATAATCCGATTGCAATTGCCCATTCGATCAGTTCATATAAAACACTTGATGCCATTACAAATTGAACTACTAATAAAAAAAGACTGAATGGCTTTACTGATGGTAACCACACTTGAAACACGCGATAGGTAAGAGGGTAGAGAAAAATACCATAGGCAAGATGAACCAAACGATCATACATATTACGGGACCAACCCATATATTGATCTAGGTTGAAATGGAATAACTGTAGTATCCAATCATTGTACGGAACGTATGAATACAAATAGTGCGCACCGATAATATGGATGAGCAAAAACAGCAAATAAAAAGTAAAACTTAAAAAGTCGAGCCCAATTTTTTTAAAAATAACAAAGAGCAAAATCAACATGAAAACAGTGCCAGCTTGATGAAGTAAATAAGCTTCAAATTCAAGAGGCTGAATACCTGAGATGACAATTGCAATCAAAAGCAAACCAAGAGCAATATAGTGTTTAAGTTTGAATTGTTTTTCGATCATTTTATGAAGTCTTTATTGTGATTTATATCAGTGTAATAAAAAAGCGAAGCCTAAGCTCCGCTTTTTGTAAACTTTTTAATTAGATTTTGCTAATTAAATCGTTAATTTGTTTTGCTTGTTCAGCTGCATTACCTGTGTAAGTTGCAGGCGTAAGTTCAGCTAAACGCGCACGTTCTTCGCTTGGTACTTGAGAAAGTTCATCACCATTTACGAAATTAACCATCATGTCACGTGTCATTGCTTGACCACGAGTTAATGCTTTTAATTTTTCGTATGGTTTTTCAATGTTGTAGCGACGCATTACAGTTTGAATCGGTTCAGCTAAAACTTCTTGAGCTTGGTCTAAATCTTCATTTAAACGGTTTGCATTTAACTCAAGTTTACCAACACCTTTTAAGCATGCATCGAAAGCAATTAAGCTTTGCGCAAAACCAACACCCATATTACGTAATACAGTAGAGTCAGTTAAGTCACGCTGCCAGCGAGAAATTGGTAATTTTTCGCCTAAGTGAGCCAATACTGCATTTGCAATACCTAAGTTACCTTCAGAGTTTTCAAAGTCAATTGGGTTAACTTTGTGTGGCATGGTTGATGAACCAACTTCGCCTTCTTTCAATTTTTGTTTGAAGTAACCTAGAGAGATGTAGCCCCATACGTCACGGTTAAAGTCGATTAAAATCGTATTGAAACGACGTAACGCATCAAACAACTCTGCCATGTAGTCATGTGGTTCGATTTGAGTTGTATAAGGGTTGAATGTTAAACCTAAAGATTCAACAAAAGCTTGTGCGTGAGCAGCCCAATCAACATCTGGATAAGCAGAAAGGTGAGCATTGTAGTTACCTACAGCACCATTGATTTTGCCAAGTAACTCAACGTTTTCAAATTGTTTGATTTGACGAGCTAAACGGTATGCCACGTTCGCCATTTCTTTACCCAAAGTGGTTGGGCTAGCAGTTTGACCGTGTGTACGAGACAACATTGGTTGTTCTGCATGAGTTGTTGCCAAAGCAGAGATCGCATTAAGGATTTGCTTCATGCTTGATACTAAAACTTCACGGCCTTTTTTAAGCATAAGCGCGTGAGACAAGTTGTTGATGTCTTCTGATGTACATGCGAAGTGAATGAACTCGCCCGCATTTTGTAATTCAGTGATACCCGCAATCTTCTCTTTTAAGAAATACTCAACTGCTTTAACGTCATGGTTAGTTGTACGTTCAATCTCTTTAATGCGGTTTGCATCTTCTTCAGAGAAGTTGCTAACAATTGCATCTAAAGCTGCATTTGTTTCGTTTGAGAAAGGAGCAACTTCAACAATTTCCGGACGGTTAGAGAGTGCTTGTAACCAACGCACTTCTACAGTGACACGAGCATGGATTAAACCAAACTCAGAAAGAAAAGGGCGTAGCGCATCACATTTGCTGGCATAACGTCCATCTAATGGTGATAGAGCGGTTAAAGCGTTCATAACGATTCCTTAATGTTGGAATAAACATAAAACTAAAAAATCTCGTTTACAGTCTTAAATGACTTGATACTGTAAACGAGCAAGTGCTTGAATATCCTGTAGCAATTTACGTTTGCTAAAAATCATGTTCCATGAACTACCGCCGAGTTGTCGCCACAAATGGGCCATTTGCAAGCCAGTAAATAAACAAGCACGGATGCGGTTAGTATGGTTGGTATCTTTAAATGCTTCTGCATTACCACGAACTAAAATGCGTGGGTTAATCTGCCCAGCAGTATCAACATAAGTTTGTGCCAAATTGGCTAAAATGCTTGGGTGTAAGTAGTTATTATCAAAAAAAGAAAGCTGTTTTAAAATTTTTTGCTGAGCTTTCTCAATGATTGCGACATATTCAGGGTTGCTATAAACCTTTTTCTCTAGCTGTAAAAGCGACATCGCGTAGGACATTGGAAGTTTGGCTGTGCCCATTTTGGGAAGTCGAGATTTAGGCATGTTTGAAAAAGGTTGAGTAATACAATTTTCGAGCGTTTTAAGCCCTAAAGAAATATCAGCCAACTGATTAAAAAAATCTAAGGTTTGAACACCATTGTTGGCTGTAGGACGAATATTTAAACTTGCTTTAATTAACAGCTCAAAATAGAAGTTACCACTTTCACCAATACTTTGCTGACCCGTCATCGCTGTCATATGGGTAAGCTGGGTGGCCTGAAATACCCCAGCCAAGGCAAGGGCACGGTTTTGTCGAACATTCAAGGCTTGTGATTGTTGAAATGGTAACTCCACCATGCCATTCATTCCCTTAAATAAAATTTGGTGTAGGGGCATTTGTATGGTGAATGACACCCCCGCCTAAGCAAACTTCATCTGAATAAAATACAACGCTTTGACCCGGTGTAACAGCACGCTGAGGTTCAACAAACTCAACGCGAACACCGTGTTCAGTGTTTTCATCAATAAAAATTGTACATGTCTGATCAGGTTGACGATAGCGTGTTTTCGCTGTGCAGCGTAATCCTTCAACAGGAATATTCTGTTCACCTGCTACCCAGTCAATTGACTCACTCCAAAGCTGAGTGCTTTGCATGAGTGGATGTTCATGTCCCTGACCAACAACGAGGCGATTATTATCAAGATCTTTATGTAGTACGAACCATGCACCCTCAGCTGCACCTTTCAAACCACCTAGACCAATTCCACCACGCTGACCGAGCGTATAGTACATCAGACCGTGATGTTCACCAACTTCTTTACCTGTATCAAGTACAATTTTCCCAGGCTGAGCGGGTAAATATTGTTTAAGGAAGTCATTAAAACGACGTTCCCCAATAAAACAGATTCCTGTTGAGTCCTTTTTCTTAGCTGTAGCAAGATCAAGTTCTTCAGCAATTCGTCGAACTTCAGGTTTTTCGATTTCGCCTACTGGAAATAATGTTTTATTAATTTCTCTACCATGAACAGCGTGCAAGAAATAGGTTTGGTCTTTATTGTTATCTACACCACGTAATAATGGTGCATATGCTTCGCCTTTAGAGTTATATGCGGTTTCACCACGACGTGCATAATGACCAGTCGCGATAAAGTCTGCACCTAAAGTCATAGCATGATCTAAAAATGCACGGAACTTAATTTCTTTATTACATAAAATATCTGGGTTTGGTGTGCGACCAGCCGCATATTCAGCTAGGAAAAGTTCAAACACTCGATCCCAATATTCCATAGCAAAGTTTGCTGTATGCAGCTTAATACCGATTTTATCAGCTACTGCTTGGGCATCGGCTAAGTCTTCCATTGCCGTACAGTATTCCGTGCCGTCGTCTTCCTCCCAGTTCTTCATGAAAAGACCTTCAACTTGATAACCCTGTTGAAGTAAAAGTGCTGCAGAAACAGAAGAGTCTACACCACCAGACATACCGACGATGACACGTTGTTGCATAGGACTAGGCATCCAAATGAGAAGTTAATGAGGGAGAGAAGGGGTGCTCATAAATAAGCGATAAAGGATAATGGTGGCCTTTCATAGCATCTTCAACTGCTTTTAGCACAAGAGGACTGCGGGCACGGGCAGATTCTTTGAGTTCATCTGGTGTCATCCACACAGCAGCGACAATATCTGTATCAAGTTGAGGATCACTTTCAACCTGAGTTACATGTGCTAAAAAACAGAAGCGGTAATAAGTGCGATCGGGAAACATTGGCGGGGTATAAGTATAAATACCAAGCAAGGCATCAATTTCAACATGATGGCCTGTTTCTTCAAGTGTTTCTCGAATGGCAGCTTCTGTTAATGACTCACCACATTCCACATGACCGGCAGGTTGGTTAAATACTGTGTGCACAAAACCTTCGCTATGCTCTTCTACAAACAGATAGCGTCCGTCTTTTTCTACGACTGTAGCAACAGTGACATGAGGAGTCCATGCGGCCATAAAAAAGCACCATGATTTAAAAGACGTATAATACGAAATTTAGGGGTTTTTGGCTACGGTGATCTGCTAAACGATATGAGCAATACGACAAAACTATATCGTTTAAAAATCAGAATTTTTATTACTTACGATCAAGATAGATAATTAATCTTGATTTGCTTGTGCAGCTTTATGATTATTTTGCACTTTTACATAATGTCTTGCTGAATAAGGAAGAAACGCCAGTTCTTTTTCAGTCAATGGTCGCACTTGTTGTACAGGGCTTCCTACATAGAGATAACCGCTTTTTAAGACTTTGCGAGGTGGAACTAAACTTCCTGCACCAATCATCACATCATCTTCAATAATTACGTCATCTAGAATAACGGTGTTGATTCCGACTAAAACACGGTTACCGATGGTACAGCCATGCAAAGTCACATGGTGTCCAACCGTTACATCTTCACCAATAACCAGAGGCGAACCATTAGGTTTGGCATCATTTTTATGGCTTACATGCAACATACAATGGTCTTGTACGTTACTGTTTTTGCCAATTTGAATACTATTTACGTCACCACGGATGACTGCAAAAGGCCAGACAGAAACATTTTCAGCTAAGCTAACGTCACCAACCACAACAGCCATGTCATCGATATAACAGGTTGTATCTACTTGAGGGTGGTGTTCAATATAAGGACGAATGTTCTTTGCCATGATGAGTATCAAAATAAAATTTAGTCGAATTATAAAATAAAAAAGCACTCAGGCTAAATAGCATGAGTGCTTAATTCACCTATTCAAAAATTAGAATAAATTGCTGAAGAATTGTTTGATATGGTCGATTAAACGAGCAAAGAAGCTTGCTTCTTCAACTGGCTTTAATGCAACTAAAGGTTTCTCAGCAATTACTTTGCCATCTAGGCTAGCAACAAGTTTGCCCACAACCTGACCTTTTTGAAGTGGTGCGTTTAAGTTAGGTTGAACCACTAACTGAGTTTTAATGCCATCAGCTTTACCTTTAGGCATCGTTACACTAAAGTTTTCAGCCAAACCAACTTGAACTTCATCTTCTTTACCAAACCAAACTTTTGCTTTTGCAAGAACTTGATTCGCTGGTTGAACATTTGCAGTTTCAAAATTAGCAAAGCCCCAAGCTAGTAAGGTACGCGTTTGATCGGCACGTTCAGACATGCTTGGCGTACCAAAAATCACTGAAATTAAACGCATTGGACCGCGTTTACTTGAAGTAGTTAAGCAGTAACCGGCTTCATCTGTATGGCCTGTTTTTAAACCATCTACACTTGGGTCTGTGTAAAGCAAGGCATTACGGTTACCTTGTTTAATACCATTAAAAGTAAATTCTTTTTCAGAGTAAATTGGATAGTATTTTGAACTGTCTTTAATAATATGTTGTGCTAACACAGCCATATCTTTTGCAGTTGAATAGTGACCTTCAGCAGGCATACCGGTTGAGTTAATAAACTGAGTGTTTACCATGCCGATACGTTTTGCTTCCTGATTCATCATATGAGCAAACGTGCCTTCATTTCCGGCAATATGTTCAGCCATTGCTTTTGATGCATCATTACCTGACTGGATAATAATACCGCGGAGCATTTCTAGAACAGTCGCTGTACCGTTTAAAGGAACATACATACATGATTCAGAGCTACTTCCTTTACACCATGCAGACTCGTTCATACGAACCTGCTCATTTTCAGTCAGTTCACCTTTTAATAATTTTTGTTCAATGATGTAACTGGTCATCATTTTTGTCATTGAAGCAGGTGCAAGCTTTTCGTTTTCATTTTTAGAAGCGAGAATTTGTCCTGTCTCATAATCCATTAATACATAAGACTTATTATTTAATTCTGGCGGAGCTGATAAGACAGTTGCTGCATAAGAAAAACTTGGTAAGAGGAGTAGTGCAGCAATAGCGCTTTTTCGAGTCATTCTAGGTAATTCCAATATCTTGTATGAAGCAGAAGAGCCTAGCATTTTAGGATAAAGCAAAGCCGACTTCTACGGGAGAAGTCGGCTTTTTCAAACAGTATTGTAACTCAAGAGTTTTTTACTAATTTAGTTTTGCGATTGATATGCTTTCACGTCTTGGCAAACTAATGTGTTTTGCTCATCACCAGCAGCTTTTGCATCTTTACGCGCTTCTTTTAAGTATTTTTTGAAAGCTTTGTCTTTACTACGTTTTTCTAATGCAGAAACAGCATCAGTTTCATTTGGTAGGTAGTCTTTCACTAAGCGTTCATAGCCTTGAGCAAAATCGGTGTCTTTTTTACCAATCAAACTTGGACAAATTTCAGAAAGCACTTGAATTGCAGCTAATTCTTCAGGAGTCGTGCCTTGTTGTGGAGTTACTTCAACAACATTTTCATTTTCGGTTTTCTTCTCAGTCGTTTTCTTCTTATCAGCAGCGAAACCAACTGTTGCCATGCTCATAAGTAAAACCAAAGAGAGCGATTGAACTAAGCTTTTCTTCATAAACATCGATAACCCAAAATAAAATTTCTAAATATGCCGTTAGCTTAACCAATTTAGAATTTAAAAAAATGGAAAAAATGTATTGTTATGTTGGTTTTCTGCTTAATGGCAAACAGAAAACCCAAAATGAATAAGTTTTTATATCACAAAAGAGTAAGATCTATTCTTTATAATTAACGATCTCTTCACAGAGCTCATGTTGCTCATGATGGTCCATTTGTTTTGCCGCAAGACGTGCTTCATTTAATAAAGTTTTAAATTCAGCATCGTTTTGTAGAGTCGCTAAGGTCATTGATTTATTTGAATAACCGCTTAGATACATTGCAATAATTTTTTGAGCGTTTGACTCAAGTTTTTTATTTGTTCCAACAAAAGCTGGGCAGATTTCCTGCAAAACTTGCGTTGCGGCAATGTCATCTTTAATTAAGCTATCAGCCTCTTGTGTTGAGATATCCTCATCTGCAAAAACCGCTTGCGTACACAATGTGATACTGATCCCCAATACCTGAAAAAAAGGAGCGAAAGTTTTCATTTTTTCACAATTTTATAATGCTATGGAGGCATAAATATATATAATTCAACAAATAATTCAATTGTGAAAACCTTTAGGTTTATTTGTAGAGAAAGATTTTAGTGAATATTTTAATTGCAAATGATGACGGTGTTTTTGCGCCAGGTATACAGGCTTTAGCTGAAGCATTAAGACCACTTGGACGCGTGGTTGTGGTTGCACCAGAAAGTGAAAGAAGTGGTTTCTCAAGTGCATTAACATTGGATCGACCATTACGCCCCATTCAAATTGCCGAAGATATCTGGGCGGTGAATGGTACACCAGCAGATTGTGTTTATTTATCCATGAATGGTTTGTTTGATTTTGAGTTCGACTTGGTCGTGAGCGGAATCAATAGTGGTGCAAACTTAGGTGATGATGTTTTATATTCAGGAACAGTCGGTGCTGCATTTGAAGGTCGTTTAATGAAACAACCTGCAATCGCTGTGTCTTTAGCGGGTCCTGATGTACGTGCTTATAACAATAAAGAAGATTATGCTCAGGCTGCTCAATGGGTACATGATTTTATTGCAAGCGGATTACCAGCTTTACCTCCGCGACATATCTTTAATATCAATATTCCTGACGTGCCGCAGTTAAAAGGGGCGCAGATTACATATCAAGGTCGCCGTGCTCAATCTAAGCCTATTACCAGTCATGTCGATCCACGAGGCCGTCAGGTTTACTGGATTGGATTAGCAGGTGAGGCGGTTACAGATCCGCAGCGTGTTTCAAGCCAGATTCAATCTGATTTCTTTGCGGTTGCAAATGGCTATGTAAGCGTTACACCGATTCAAATGGATGCAACAAATTATGCCGTTTTGGAAGATTTGCAGCTCAGTTTGAGTCAATAATTTGCCTCGAATGTTATAACTTTGTGAATAAAGAAAAAGAGGAACGTGTTTCCTCTTACTTTTTTGGTACTCTTAGCCGAAATGATTTGTAGCATTTAGTGAGGGAGATCAATGCATTTAATTGGGCAACAAAGCAGAGTGCATATCCAAAAAGACAAAATAATGAAAATTATGATGTTGTCTGTAGCAGTAGGCTTTACTGCGGTTATGGCTGGATGTGCTTCTAAACCACAAATTAATAATAGTTCTCGCTATGCAATGGCCCCTAACTATTACACAGTTCGTTCAGGTGATACTTTAAGTGGTATCGCAATGCGTTATGGTCTGGACTATATCAGTATCGCCGAAATGAATGATATTGCTCCACCATATCGTATTTATGTTAATCAGTCTTTGCGTTTGAAGAAAGGTTCTTCACCAAGAACGGTATCTACGCAAGTTATGGCACAGCCTGAGCAAATTAAGCGTCAAACGATTGCTCTACCAACCACACAACCTGTTACCCCAGTAACTCCGCCTACAACGACCGCACCGTCAACGAATACGACAGTGACTTCGGTTGCACCAAATTCTAGCTTACGCTGGATAAAACCGACCAATGGGCCAGTGATTCAAGGCTTTAATTTGGCAAATAATGTCAAAGGAATCCGTTATGGTGGAAATCAGGGCGATCCTATTTATGCCGCAGCAGATGGTCAAGTTGTCTACGCAGCTGATGGCTTAAAAGAATATGGCAATTTGGTTTTAATTAAGCATATTGATGGTTATATCAGTGCCTATGCCCACAATAGCAAGATGTTGGTGAAAAGCGGTGACAATGTAACTGCTGGACAAAAAATTGCCGAAATGGGTTCTACTGGGGCATCTCAGGTCATGCTTGAGTTCCAGATTCGTTTGGACGGAAAACCAATTAATCCTATAAATCTTTTACCAAAATAGCTAATGCATAAAACTTAGGTTTCCTCGTATAATATAATTGGTTGCTTTCATTACAACAATAAGCATTTTTTTATAAATTTAGAATTAGATTTGAGGAAACCTATGTTAGATCAGCTTCGTGCGATGGGTGTTTTTGCTTGTGTGGTTGAAAAAAGTTCATTCAGTGGTGCGGCACGTGAATTAGGAATTACAACAAGTGCGGTGAGCCAGCAGATTCGCTCCCTTGAGCATGAAATGGATGTAATTCTATTACACCGCTCCACTCGTAAACTTAGTTTGACAGAAGCCGGACAGGCTTTTTTTTCAAGCTGTCAAGAAATGTTGGCAGCTGCTGAAAGGGGAAAAATCAGAATTAATGAATTGAGGGATGACTTAATCGGGGATTTGCGTATCGCAACAACTCCTGATTTAGCAGTTCAACACCTCATTCCTGCATTATCTCACTGGATGTCAGCTCATCGCGGTTTATCTGTGCATTTTGAGGTTGGACATCGTTATATCGACTTAATTGAAGAGCGAATTGATATTGCAGTGCGCATGAGTTCTACTCCAGTAGAAGAAAGTAGCTCTGTTATTCCAATGGCTTTTGTCGATCAAATTTTAGTAGCTTCTCCAAGTTATCTAAATCAATCTAGTCCAATTGTGCATCCTCATGATTTAAGAGATCATGAGTTATTGTCGATTAATGTAATGAATGAATCACACAATTTCCATTTTCAACATGTAAAAACGGGTGAAACACTTAATGTTGAAATGCAGAGCCGTTTGCAGAGCAATAATTTACAAGTTGCAAAAGCGTTATGTCAGCAAGGCCATGGAATTGCCAGAATTTTATATTTAGATGCTCAAAAAGAGTTAAAAAATGGTTCTTTAATTGAACTCATGCCTGATTGGAAATTGCCAACTTTTACTTTGTATGCAGAAGTTGCCAAGCATGATCAACAACCAATGAAAATTCAGCGCTGTGTTGAAGCACTTAAACAATACTTTAGTCAGTTAGCAGGAGGACGAGCGATCCAAATCGTTCGCTAATTTTTCCACTCTAAAAGTAAAAAGGGCCTGTATTTGACAGGCCCTTTTTATTATTTCTGTTTTAAGGTTGCAACTTCTTCTACATTTTCTTGTGGTAGATCTTCCGCAGTAAGTTCTTCATGCTTCTTAATTTTTTTCTTATTTTTCTTTTTCTTCTTTGGCTCCTCTTCAATTTCTGCGCCATCTTCAATGGCTTGCCAATATTCGAGTTGCTCCATTACAGCAGCATAAATAGAGTGTTTACTGTACTTACCTTTTTTGTCGAGTGTACCGACAGGGCGGGCCATTAAAATCTCAAGCGCTTGATCAATCGTATCAATCGCATGAATATGGAATTGACCACTTTGTACCGCATCAATCACATCTTGGCGTAACATCAAATGCTGCATGTTTTGACGTGGAATAATGACACCTTGTTTGCCAGTTAAACCTTGTAATTTACATGCATCATAGAAGCCCTCAATTTTTGCATTTACACCACCAATTGGTTGAACTTGGCCTAACTGGTTCATAGAACCCGTAATTGCCCATGATTGATCAATTGGTATTTGGCTAATTGCTGAAATTAATGCAGAAAGCTCGGCAACTGTTGCACTGTCGCCATCTACTTGCCCATAACTTTGTTCAAATGCAAGCGCAGCAGAGAAATGTAAAATCTGTTCACGACCAAAGTGAGCTTTCAAGAAGCTAGACATGAGCAACACGCCTTTGGCATGTAGTGAACCGCCAAGCTCTACACTACGCTCAATATCAAGAATATCACCGCCACCTTGATAGACTGATGCAGTCAAACGTGAAGGTAAACCAAACTCTACATCTGCATAGTGAATGACAGAGAGGGCATTGATTTGACCTAAACGATGACCAGAAGTTTCGATTAACTGAGTTCCACGTGACAGATCTTGCCAGTAAAGCTCTCTTAAATAGCCTAAGCGATACTGTCTGTGTTGTAGTGCCAAGTTAATGTGCTGGTCAGTTACAAGCTTTTCATTGGCTTTAAATGCATGGTGATGTGCTTCGCGAATGAGGTCGCCCAAAGTTGAAGCATGTAACGACAGTGAGCTTTGGTCTTCTGCCTGACGGCTTGAGTCGGTAAGTAAAGCTGCTAAAGCACTGCGATCAAACGGAAGTAATTTATCTGCTTGTACATAATCAGCAATTAGCTGCATGTAGGCTTGCTCATTTTCGTCATTACGTTGCAGAGTATCGGTAAAATCTGCACGAATTTTAAAAACACTGCCAAGCTCTGGTTCTACTTCTAAAATTTCATAATAAATCTCAGGCTCTGCCATAAGAACCACTTTAATATCAAGCGGAACAGCAGCAGGTTCAATCGAGATAGAGCCTGTTAACGTCAGCATATGTTCAAGAGAAGAAAGCTTTAGTTGACCTGATTTCAAGGCACGCTTTAAACCTTGCCATGCATAAGGCTGTTCGAGTAATTGCTCGGCCTCAAGCATTAAAAAGCCACCATTCGCTTGATGTAGAGCACCTGGACGAATGAGAGTGAAATCTGTGGTAATTGTGCCGTTGTGAGTAAGTTGTTCAACATGACCAAGCAAGTTGTAGTGCGTTGGGAAATCTTCAAAAATAACCGGTGCACCACTGTTTGGTTTGTTTGAGACAATTACATTAGCTTGATAACGTGCAGGCACACGATTGAACATTGCCGGAGCAAAGTCATCTTCTTCTTGCTCTAAAATGAGTTCAACATTATCAATTACATCTTGAGCATATTGTTTTAAATAATCTTCAAGGCCTTTGACTTGACCATATTTATTTAAAATCAAATCCATGCGTGGCCTAACCACTTGAGTCGCGATGTCTCGATTTAACACAGAGACTTTGTCACGTGCGTCATCCTCTAAATCACCTAAATGCAAACCAAGACGCTCAAGCTTTTTATCCATGTAGCGAACATTCGCCGCAATTTCAGCACGTTGCTTAGTATTTAAAGCATCAATTTCTGTTTGAGTCAGTTCTTGCACCTGATCATCTTTTACTTGTACAGGTACAAAACCATGCTTTTCATTTCGAGAGATGAGTTTTAAGTCGAGCTCTTCGCCTTCTTTGGTTAACTCGACAAGCGCTTGTTGCTGTTCATCTCCAGTTTCCTCACGGATACGCTCAATACGGTTATGATAGGTCTCCGCACTAAAACGGCGTTCAAGCTGTTTTAAAATAATTTGCCAAGTTTGATGAAGGGTATGTTGAAACTTGGTTCCTTGCCCAGCAGGGAAGCGTAGAGCAAGTGGTTGGCGTGCTTGCTTAAAATTATAGACATATACCCAGTCATCTGGAGTAGGCATTGTTTTCGCATGTTGTTGGAGTAAACGCTTAATCATGGTGCGTTTGCCCAAGCCTGCTGTTCCTACTGCAAAAATGTTATAGCCAGAGTAGGGTAAAGAAATACCTGCTTCTACCGATGCTTTGGCACGGTCTTGCCCTAAAAAATTATTAAGCGGTTTTATACGTTTTGTAGAAGCTGGAATTTTTTCAAAATCTGGAATATGTGTAAGTTGTTCGGGTTTTAAGGCTGTTTTATCCAAAGTCATTTTTATATCAGGTTGCTCAAAAGCTGAAGGAAATGCATTTATTGTGACGTTTGTGGTGTTTGTTTTAGCGAGTGATAAAGTTGAGATGGTCACTTGATCAAGTTTTTGTGTCACTGTTGATATCCAGCAAAAGAAAACGAAGGTTGAAGCTTAAAGGTATACAGGTTTAGCATAAAATATCAAGCAAACTTGCCGTTTTTATCGCCAAAACAAAATTGATTGCATAAAGAATCTTGAAAGCAATTGTAAGAAGGGTTTGAATAGGCACATTTATAATTTATGGAAAATAAAAAACGAATGACCACACAAGCTTCGGGTTGGGTCTCGGCTTTTAAAGCATTTTTAGATCGCCGTGCATTAATTATGCTGTTTCTAGGTTTTTCTGCCGGAATTCCGATTTTATTAATTTTCTCTAGTCTTTCTTTATGGCTTGGAGAGGCGGGTATTGATAAAAGTGCAGTCACTTTTTTTAGTTGGGCTGCCCTAGGTTACTCTTTTAAGTTCGTTTGGGCTCCTCTTATCGATGAGTTACCTGTGCCTGTCTTAACTAAAACCCTAGGCCGAAGACGAGCTTGGTTGTTAATTGCACAGTGTTTGATCGTTCTTGCTATCTGTATTATGGCTTTTTCTGATCCTGCCTTAGGTCAAAGTTATCTTATTCAAATGGCGGTAGGTGCTGTATTACTTGGCTTCTCGGCAGCAACCCAAGATATTGTGATTGATGCTTACCGTATTGAATTAGCAGAAACAGAAATGCAAACGGTATTGGCCTCTACCTATAATGCTGGTTACCGAATTGGCATGATTGTGGCTGGAGCGGGTGCATTATTTCTAGCTGCCCACTTGGGAACTGCTAAGGGTAATTATATTTACGAAGCTTGGAAAACGACTTATTTAACCATGGCAGGCGTTATGTTAGTGGGTATTGTCACGACCCTACTTGTACGTGAGCCTGTTGTAAATCGTGTTTATAAAAATTATAAGAGTAGTGATTACTACCGTTTGGTTCTCGTATTTTTTATTGCCGTTATTTCATTCGTAGTCACTTATATTTATTCTGGGCAGGTTACCGAGGCCATTTCACAAGCTGGCAATATTAAAGACAGTGCTGCGTTATTTGGTTTAGAGGCTTTAAGATTTTTAACTGCAACTGCTGCTGCGATTTTTGTAGGTTACCTACTTGTTAAAATTGGTGTGGTTAACCAGCAAATGGCTAAAGAGACATGGATTGCACCAATTCTAGATTTCTTTAAACGCTATGGTGTCAAACTTGCATTAGTGTTGTTGCTACTTATTGGTTTCTTTCGTATTTCAGACATTATTGCTGGTGTTATTTCTAATGTGTTCTACCAAGATCTTAACTTCAGTAAAGAGCAAATTGCAGAAGCAGTTAAAATCTATGGGGTACTATTTAGTTTAGTCGGCGGTTTCTTAGGTGGTCTTTTAGCACAGCGCATCAACATTATGAAACTGATGTTTGTCGGTGCAGTTTTGGCTAGCTCTACCAATTTAATTTTTATTGGACTAGTAAAATCTGGTCAGCCATTAGATATGGTAGATGTAAAAGTTGGTGAACACAGCTATCAAGTCAAGCCAGACGAAGTCGGGTTATGGAAATTAGAAGTGCCAAGTTCTGCTTTTAGTGGAACAAAACAAATTGAAGTAAAAGCTGCTTATGCTGCACAAAATGATGTAGCGCCTGTTACACGTACTCAGCCATTACTTACGGCTGAGTCAGCTAAATTACCTCTACAAATTTTACCTGTAATGGGTAATGATCAGGTTTCACTTAAAGATGGTGAGGGAAGTGTTGTGGTTCGAGGGCAATACTTTGGACAAACATTAACTCCTACCCAAAAAATTATTATTAGCCTTGATGGGCAAAATTTTGATGCAAAAATGACTGATCAAAAAGGTGTTTTTAGTGCAGCCATTGATGCGAAAAAATTAGTCACATCGACCAGTAAAGAGCTTAATGTAGCTGTAATAGAGGGTGACCAAAAAATACTTTCTGCATCTCATCCATATGCTGTTAACTCAAATCTAAAAGCACCAAGTGAACTTGATGTGAATATTGATCCAGTATCGTATATTGATCCGCTTTCTGGTCAAACAGTTGAAATCAGCGGTAAGGTCATTAAACCATATAGTTCTTTATGGCTTTATTTTGCCATTATTATCGATAATTTGGCTTCTGGTCTGGCTGGCGCGGCATTTATTGCATTCCTTTCAAGTTTAACAAGCGTTTCGTTCACAGCTGTTCAATATGCAATCTTTAGTTCACTCATGACCCTTACTCCAAAACTTTTGGGTGGATATTCAGGTACCATAGTGAGTAATATTGGTTACCCAAAATTCTTTTTGATGACAACTCTTATTGGTATTCCAATCTTGATCTTAGTGGTTTGGGTTGGAAAACTGCTAAAAGATCATCAAGCACATGAATCAGAAAAGGCAGGTGAATAGACATGCGAATGCTTCATACAATGTTGCGAGTAGGCAATCTAGAACAATCTTTAAAGTTCTATACCGAAGTATTAGGGATGAAGTTACTTCGTAAGCGTGATTATGAAGAAGGGCGCTTTACACTGGCATTTGTTGGCTATGGCGATGAAGAAACCAATACCGTGCTTGAGCTTACCCACAACTGGGATACATCAAGTTATGATTTAGGCAATGCCTATGGTCACATTGCTATTGGTGTTGACGATGCCTACAAAGCGTGTGAAGAAATTAAAGCACGTGGTGGCAAAGTTGTGCGTGAAGCGGGACCAATGAAAGGTGGTGTTACCGTTATCGCATTTGTTGAAGATCCAGACGGCTATAAAGTCGAATTGATTCAACAAGATGCTAATGCGACAAATAACTAAAAATTGACTGTGATGCTTTAAGATTTAGTTCTTAAAAGTCTAGCTTTATTTTTTTAGCCCAGTATGATGAAGGCTTGACCAAATGGTCAATTTATCAACTGGGTTTTTTATTTATCTAAAATAATCATAGGATATGGCTATGCTGAAGTTATTGGCGCTTGATCGATTTACAATTTTATTGGTTGGAATGGTATTACTTGCAACATTCTTCCCAGTCAGTGGTCAAGCAGCGCAATATTTCAATACACTGACCACAGTCGCAATTGCAATTTTATTCTTTTTACATGGTGCGAAACTATCAAGAGAGGCGGTGATTGAGGGCATTTTGCATTGGAAAATGCATGTACTTGTCTTTGCATTTACTTTCTTTATTTTTCCAGTAATTGGTTTATTGGCTAAGCCAATTCTGTTACCTCTATTAGGTCAGCAGCTGTACTGGGGTTTTTTGTTTATGTGCTTTTTACCCTCTACAGTTCAATCTTCTATTGCATTTACATCAGTGGCAAAAGGGAATGTGGCTGGAGCAGTGTGTAGTGCATCTTTTTCGAACTTGATTGGTATGTTTATTACACCAGTATTGGTGAGCTTTTTTATTTTAGGCCAAAGCCAACATGGGTTCGATCCAACGGCTTCAATTATACAAATTACATTATTACTGTTAGTACCATTTATTTTAGGTCAATTATTACGTCCGTATATTTTCCCTTATATGGCAAAAGTTCCAAGTATTGTTAAAGCATTCGATCAAGGCTCGATTTTGATGGTGGTGTATGGAGCATTTAGTGGAGCAGTAGTCGCAGGGCTTTGGCATCAAGTGAGTTGGAAAACTTTACTCATTCTCACAATTGCATGTTCAGTGCTTTTAACGGTCATTATGCTATTAGCACTTTACCTACCGCGTGCTTTAGGGTTTAACCGAGCAGATCAAGTTACGGTTTTCTTTTGTAGCTCTAAAAAGACCTTGGCAAGTGGTGTTCCGATGGCGCAAATTCTATTTATTGGCCAGCCTTTAGGCATGATCGTTTTACCTATTATGATCTTTCACCAAATCCAATTAATGGTGTGTGGGGTGATTGCAAATTACTGGGCTAAATCGAAAGATTAATTCGCAAAAGAAAATTATTTGACGTATAATGTTGCCCACTTGTTGTGCTTAGCTCTAACCCTAGAGGTTTCGGTGGGCCAAAAGAATGGTCTGTTGTGGTGTTGATCTGCTCATTTTGAGCCTGTCCTCAACTTAGTTGAGAGTGATCAATTGCGATGACAGCTTAAGCCTTTCTTCCAATTAGGAGTAATCGACGATGCGCGCCGATATTCACCCAAAATATGAAAAATTAGTTGCAACTTGTTCTTGCGGTAACGTAATCGAAACTCGTTCTGCTTTAGGTAAAGAAACTATCTACCTTGACGTATGTTCAGCTTGCCACCCATTCTACACTGGTAAGCAAAAGAATGTAGATACTGGTGGTCGTATCGACAAATTCAAACAACGTTTTGCTGGTATGTCTCGCTCTATCAAGCGTTAATACTGCAACACGAAACAAAAAACGGGCTTTATGCCCGTTTTTTGTTTTTCAGTACAAGACCATTATTGGTCTTGTACGTCCGTTAAACGATCAAGTTTTTTCTGAAAATATTGGCCTTGCAAGAAACGAGCTTCTACATTCCAAGCATTTGCAAATGAGTTCATGTCATTAAGTTCACTCAGTAAAATCCCGACTGGTTTTACAGTCAAATAGTTCAAAACCTTTTCTTGTAAGCGAGCTAGACCATCATCTGAGTTTAATAGCTCAGTTTTCTTCGATTGCAGTTTTAAATATTGAACGTCTAGTTGTTGCAATATTGATTCGCTATAGATAGAAGAGCTGAAATCCCGAATCGAAATTTCTGCGCCGTGTTGACGCAGGCGAGCTATGTGTTGCTGAGCAATTGCAAGATGAGGCTGAATTGCTTGTTCTGAAAATTGTAAAACCAGTGGGCTTTCAAGCTTACTACCAATAATGGTGAGTAATTTCGAAATGAGTTCAGGGAAAGATTTATCTTTGAGCAAGATATCAATATTCAGGTTAATAATCAGTTTAGCTTTCGGGTATTGAGTAATAAAGTTATGTAGTTGCTTACATGCCTCAACCAAAATCCAGCGATCTAATTGAATAGAAAGCTCACTGTCTTCTCTTAATTCAGCCAAGTCATTTATGTCATACCATTGTTCATTACTAATAAAACCGCTAGTCACCTCATAGTTATGGGTTTCTTGATCGTGTTTATCGTAGATCTGCTGATATTTTAAATGAATTTCACTTCGAGCTAGTTGTTGCTTTAATTGCTGTAATACGGATGATTGCAGAGGATCATCAACATGTTGAAGGCTTAGATCAAGCGATATAGGCGAGTTGGCAGGCTCAGGAGCGATAGTCTCGATGGTTGGAGCTAACTCAATTTCTGACTTCGCTTTAGGCAGCTCTTGCAGACTTGTTCGATCAAGTAGCTTTGTAAAGCTATCTTCATTTAAAGGTTCGGTTATTGGGGCATAACTCAGCTTAAACTGGATCGAGTAGTTAAGCTCATTAATCTTTAATAAATGCTCTTTTTGCAAACTTTGCAGACTAACTAGTTGAGAGTTAAGAACGTTGCTGTTTTCAGCTTGTAAAACTCCAACATATGCACCAAGTTCAATATTAAAAATCGGCATTTGCGCGTGTTCTTTTAAGAAACTTTGCAGCTGATTAAAATATTGTGCAGGAGTTTGCCAATCTTGTTGAAATACTCGTTCGGGGCACTGATTTAATTTAAATAAAATTAATGCGTTGGCTTGAGCAGGGTAGGTCGATAGATGTCGATTAATTTGTTGCCAAGCTGTTTGCACCCCATAACTCTTTTCGGCAAAAACTGTATTTGCTGGTGTTGTTAAATCCAGTTGATAGTCAATGGTTAACTGTACGGCATCTTCTTCCTGACTAGGAATAAACTCTAGTTTTAGCGCATTATTACCTGAAATTGCCGCATGTTGACTCTGAATTTCAAAACGGGCCTGATCAAATTGGCCTAATGAAATTTTCTTAAATCTTTGTTTAAAAACATTTAAATCATTAGGTTGTAAAACATCTAAGATAGGCAGACCAATAATCTCGTCTTCTTGCTTAAAACCAAAAAGGTTGAGGTATTCTGTGTTTGCCTTAACATGCATCCCTTCTTGAAAAAGGGCAACTGCTTTATGGCTGTTATTGACCAATGTTTGTGTATGAGAGTGAATTGTTTCTAACTCATTGGTCAGGCGTTGTTCGGTTTGTAATAAGTGGCTATATGACAAGGTCCGAAGAAGGGTGATATAAAAATAATCTAATGGTTCTAAGGGAACTACATCATAAATGCCTTTTTGAATATAAGCTTGATATTGCTGAGGTTGATAATCTTCAGGTTGTAATAATAAAACAGGTAAATTTGGCTGCTCAGATGCTTGAATGAGGGAGAGAGTTTGTTCAATTTTTAGGTCATAAGCACGACCAAAAATAATAACATCCCATGGCGTATTTAACTGTTTTTCAAAACTTTTTAAATCATCAAGTAATAATGCCTGAACTTGATAATCATTCCCCAATAATAAATTTAAAATCTGGTTATAACGTAGCTGGTTGTCATCAATAATGAGTAAACGTGTTTCAGTACGTTTTAACTTTTTAGATAATAAAGAGTTTCTCACTTTAGTGCTTCCCATAAATCTTGAGTGCTAGAGTTATTACCCTTTTTCATCATGAACTGATCAAGCAGACCTTGTTGCTGCTCATTCAAAAGCTCGAAATGAAATTGAATAAAACTTTGCGTAATGAGTTGTGCTTTGAGTAGATACACTTTGATTTCTTCTGTCCCCAATCGTAAATGAATTGTTTGTTGCTCTCTAAAAATTTGAGAGCCCGGTAAAATAAGCGTATTTTGTATTTCTTCTAGATTTTGTGTTTGTAGTAATAGTGCGGGATGATAATTGCGAGTATGACGCTCAGCTTGAATATGCACTGAACAAGGAAACATGGCTTGCGACAAAATCTCTAAACCTAACTCTAGAGATTTTTCTGTCGATTGTTTAATCCAACGAATTACACCGCCACGCCATTGTCCATGCAAAGTTTCTTTAACTAAGATGTATTCACCGGTTCTTAAGTTCTTTGGTGCTTCGCCAGACCATTTAATACGATATCCATTGACACTAATATCGAGAACGGTGGTTTGATAAATGGTTTTGCTTTCACGACTTAAGCGTTGATAAGAGCTGGTTTGTTGTTCTTTCTTCTCTAAGTTGGATAAAACTTTAGATTCGCTTTGTAAGTTATAGTTATGGTTAAGCTGTAGCGTTTCTTCAAAGTTTTTTGCTTTCGATAGATAGAAATGAGCAGTGCTTAAACCAAAACAAATTTGAAGCTCTGCATTGTATTCATAACGTTCATGACGACGTTGAGCTGTGGTTCCTAAAATCGTTTGAACATGAAACTTTAAAGCTGGGCTTAAATAAAACTTTTCATTCTTAGAAATATATTGAGCATTTTTATGCATGGTTGCAGTGACATGCTCAAGTAAAGCTTGCGTACCTATAAAGATGCTTGGGTTAAAGTTAGAGCTACGCTTTGTATTATAAACAGGCGGATGATCTTTATTTGGGTCGACCACATATTTCGTCAATGCGGTATCTTTTGGCAAAATATGAATCATTCTTGCCCAGTCAAAACTACATTGAAATAATGCCTGAATTTCTGACTGACGAATCTGGTTGGTATTTAAAATATCGAGCAAAATCAGTTGAGCATAGGCCTGAGTGATATTTGCTAACGGATGGTGGATACCCTGAATATGATTGATATTTGTCAGATGGTATTTGTGTTGAACAGCGGTTTCATAGAGCTGATGTGCAATTAACCATTGTCCTTTAAGAGGCTCGCTATAGAGCATATGCTGCTGATATAGAAGACTCGTTAACTGCTTTAAAGCATGAAAAGTCGATAGAGTACGCGCCGTTTGCAAATTCTTTTTTTGCTTATAGGCAAAGATTGAAAACTTTTGATGCTGTAGCTGCTCATGACTATTTTGCGCAATATTTAAATAAATACTGGCGAAATAACAGCGGAGCAACATCGCTAATTCAATAATGTGCTCATTACGATCTGTACTAATCACGCCTTGGTTAAAGAAGTTTTTTTCTAGACTGGCGAGTACATTATTAATGGTCGGATGAAGCGTTTGTATGAGATCGAAACGTAAGGTTTCACTACATTTTAATTCATTGAGCTCTAAAATGGCTGTGAATAATGCTTTTGACGTATCGCCGAGTTGCATAATAGAAAGGGTAGTCACCCATTCATTAAGATCTTTAATATTGGCTTCACAAAAGCTTAACCGTTCACGAGTGAGTTCGGTTTGATTGTGAAAAATGTCCGACAGCGCATTATTCATCATCACTTATTATATAACTCAAAAAGTTGTAGCCCCAAAAAGCGGTGTTTTATTCTTTTCGCCCGCAATTTCCCTGACGAGTTTAGGAACCAAATACCCCGGTAGGTTCGCTAACACGTCACGATAGATATCATCTATCTTGGATGATTCTAAATCAAAATGTTGTGCACCTTTTACTTTATCTAAAACATGTAAGTAATAAGGCATAACGCGAGCTTCAAATAAACGATAACTTAAATCAATTAACGTCTGTGCAGAGTCATTGACACCCTTAAGCAATACTGCCTGATTTAGTACAGTAATGTGATGGTCAGATAACTGCAACAATTTTGAACAAGTAAAGTCATCGAGTTCAGAAGCATGGTTTGAGTGTACCACCAGAACTATACGCAGCCTACTGTTTTTTAATAAAGAAATCAGCTGTTCGTCGATTCGATTAGGGATAACAATTGGGACTCGTGAGTGAATTCTCAGAATCTGGATTTGTTTGAGAGATGATAGGCGTTCTAACCAAAGTGCTAATTTACGGTTAGAAAGAGTAAGCGGGTCACCACCACTTAAAATGATCTCGTTAATGTTCGGGTTTGCTTCAATATAGTTTTTAATATTTAGCCAATCTTCATTTTTTGGCAAATTTTCTTGATAGGGGAAATGACGACGGAAGCAATAACGGCAATGTACGGCGCAAGCACCCGTCAAAGTCAGTAAAAAACGTGACTTATATTTATGTAATACACCCGGTAATTGATTTGCTGCTTCTTCGCCTAATGGGTCAGTAACAAACTCAGGATGTTCTTCGAGTTCTAAATGATGAGGTAATACTTGTAGCAAAAGCGGGTCAAGCGGGTTTTTAGCGTTCATTTTTCCGACGAACGCGCGAGGAACACGCAATTTAAACTTTTCAGAAGCCAGAATCGCACCCGATAATAGCTGTTCTGAGGATAACTCGAGTAGGCTTAGCAATTCCGAAGGATCAGTAATAAGGTCACTCAGTTGAGATTGCCAGTTTTGCTCTTGGTATAAATAGTTTATCATTTGACACGATTAAGATAATGCAACAACGCATTATATCGCATAGTTGACTTGTTAAGTTTGGAGTGTGCCTTTCATGGCCTATTATTCTACAAATGATTTCAAAGCAGGCCTTAAGGTTATGCTTGATGGTAACCCATGTTCAATCATGGAAAACGAATATGTAAAACCAGGTAAAGGTCAAGCGTTCAACCGTGTAAAATTACGTAACCTTAAAACCGGTAAAGTATTAGAAAAAACTTTCAAATCAGGTGACTCTTTAGAAGCAGCTGACATCGTTGAAGTTGAAATGGAATACCTATACAACGATGGTGAAATGTGGAACTTCATGGATCCTGTATCTTTTGAGCAAATCGCTGCAGACAAAATTGCAATGGGCGATGCTGCTAAATGGTTAAAAGACGATTCAAATGAAAAATGTACAATTATGTTGTTCAACGGCGTACCTTTAACAGTAAGCCCACCGAACTTCGTTGTATTGAAAATCGTTGAAACTGATCCGGGCGTACGTGGTGATACTTCTGGCGGCGGCGGTAAACCAGCTAAGCTTGAAACAGGTGCGGTTGTTCGTGTTCCGTTATTTGTTCAGCAAGAAGAAAGCGTTCGTGTAGATACTCGTACTGGCGATTATTTAGAGCGTGCATAATAGTTAAAAAATACACTATTATCGAAGGGATGATGTAAATCATCCCTTTTTTTATGCGAAAGTATAAGAGGAAAAAAGAAAAAGGAGGAGTAGAGTCACAGGGATTAAGAGAAACAGTACATAACAATATAAAAATGCTGTAGTTATTTATTGAGAGGTTAAGAATGGACACAATGCAAGCGAAATCTACGCTTCCCTCCAAGCTGGTCTGGAGCCTAGTGGCAATTATAGGTGCAATTTCTTTTGGGATGCTGGCACTCAGCCGTGGTGAACATGTCAATGCGGTTTGGCTTGTACTCGCTGCAGCATGTGTATATAGCATCGCATATCGATTTTATAGTCTATTTATTGCAACTAAAGTATTTGAATTAAACCCAAGACGTTTAACCCCAGCACATCGCTTGGCCGATGGTCTGGATTATGTTCCCACCAATAAATATGTGCTTTTCGGTCACCACTTTGCTGCAATTGCAGGAGCGGGGCCATTAGTCGGACCAATTTTGGCTGCACAAATGGGCTTTTTACCAGGAACGATCTGGTTATTGGTCGGTGTGGTTTTGGCGGGTGCGGTACAAGACTTTTTAGTTTTATTTATTTCAACGCGTCGAGACGGTCGATCGCTTGGTGAAATGGCAAAACAAGAACTCGGTTCTTTTGCCGGTATTGTCGTCATGCTCGGTGCGCTTGGGGTAATGATTATTATCCTTGCGGTACTGGCTTTAGTTGTGGTGAAAGCACTTGCCCATAGTCCATGGGGTGTTTTTAGTATTGCAGCGACGATTCCAATTGCATTATTTATGGGCGTTTACATGCGTTTTATTCGCCCGGGACGTATTGCTGAAGTTTCTATTATCGGCTTCGTTTTAATGATGCTTGCCATTGTTTATGGTGGACATGTTGCAGCAGATCCTTATTGGGGTGAATTTTTCACTTTAACAGGTACACAACTCACATGGTGCTTAATCATTTATGGATTTATCGCATCAGTTTTACCTGTCTGGTTGTTGTTAGCACCACGTGATTATCTATCAACGTTCCTTAAAATTGGTGTCATTTTAGGTTTAGCAATTGGTATTGTCATTGCATTACCTGAATTGAAAATGCCGGCAGTGACTCATTTTATTGACGGTACTGGTCCTGTTTTCTCAGGTAGTTTATTTCCATTCCTATTTATTACCATTGCCTGTGGTGCTATTTCTGGCTTCCACGCACTTGTATCAAGTGGTACAACACCTAAACTCGTGAATAATGAAGCGGATATTCGTGTGATTGGTTATGGCGGTATGCTCATGGAATCTTTCGTCGGTATTATGGCGATGATCTGTGCAACTGTCTTAGACCCGGGTGTGTACTTTGCGATTAATGCTCCTGCGGCTGTGCTTGGTACAACTGTAGAATCTGCGGCAGAAGCTGTGCGCAATTTAGGCTTTGTCGTTACGCCTGAAATGCTGACTTTATTGGCTCAAGAAGTGGGTGAAAGCTCAATTCTTTCACGTACGGGTGGTGCACCTACATTTGCGATTGGTATGGCACATATCATTTCGGAAATTTTTAATAGCCGTGAAATGATGGCGTTCTGGTACCACTTTGCGATTTTATTTGAAGCATTATTCATTTTAACTGCTGTAGATGCGGGTACTCGTGCTTGTCGTTTCATGGTGCAAGACACGGTTGGTATTGTTATTCCTGCGGTTAAAGCATCAGGTTCATTCTTCGGTAATTTAGTCGGTACGGCTGTTGCGGTAGGTGGATGGGGCTTCTTCGTCTATCAAGGGGTGATTGATCCACTGGGTGGTGTTAATTCCTTATGGCCTTTATTTGGTGTAGGTAACCAAATGTTGGCTTCGATGGCACTCATTTTGGGTACAGTCATTCTGTTTAAAATGAAGAAAGAAAAGTATGTATGGGTGACCATCATCCCAACAATTTTCTTATTCGTGACCTGTATGACTGCGGGATGGCAAAAGATTTTCCATGAAAATCCAAAGATTGGTTTCTTGGCTCAAGCGAATAAATTTTCAGATGCGATTGCGCGTGGTGAAATTCTTAAACCAGCCAAAACTATTGCTGAGATGCAAAACATTGTGATGTCAAATCAGATTAATGCTGCGCTTTGTGGCTTCTTTATGATTGTTTCGATTGTCATGATTATTGCTTCAATTGGTATTGTGCGCCGTGCTTTAGCAAGCCCTAAACCAACAGTAAATGAAGCGCCAGCTGTATATGCTGATCCGGAAGTGGTCACCCCACGAGGAGAGTAATGATGAATTTTAAATTTGCAAAAAATGGAACTGTCATTATTGCGAAAATCATCAAAATGACGGTGCTCTCGCAAAAAGAGCTACTGCTTTCGCCAAAGAACTGGTCGCGTATTGCAACCTTGTGGCAGCGTTTGCAGCAAAGCTTTCGACTGATGGTTGGGGTTCCAGACTATCAAACTTATCTGGAACATATGAAAGCTCATCATCCTGATTTAACACCAATGGATGCAAAGACTTTCTATCGTCATTGTGTTGATTCGAGATATCCATCGGCAGGCGGTAACTTAAAGAAATGCCCTTGTTAAGTTGAGCTTGATATTCAGCTAAACAAAACGGTATGTGGTTAAACCATGTACCGTTTTTCTTTTTTTGAAAATGAAAAAAGTTTGCTTAAAGTCTGCTCATTTGTATTTTTTTCAATTGAAAATCACTTGTTTTGCTTTTGAAAAATGAATATGATGCTTTCCATTCTAGGTGTATAGCTCAGTTGGTTAGAGCGCTACGTTGACATCGTAGAGGTCTCCAGTTCGAGTCTGGATATACCTACCAAGATTTAAAGTCATATAAATTCGAATAGCTTTATATGACTGAAAAAGCCCTAAATTATAATGGTTTAGGGCTTTTTTATTGGTTTTATAAATTAATTTCAGTTTCTATATTCGCCTAAAAGAGCAATTTCATTTCCTAAAAAGCTGAAGCAGTTTGGAGCTTATTTAATACCGAATGTTTTAGATAACGATAAATACTTTATTAATAATTAAAACTAGCGAAGTACCTTCTATTTGAGGTAATTCTAGGATCTATATTTATGCAAAAAAAACTTCCAATACCAGATAACTTACCAAATCATTTAACGGACATTTTTTATCATATCAATATAAATTTGCCTAAAGGTGATTTAAAAGAAACTGTAAAATTAGATAAAGTAATAAATCAAGTTAACGCAAGTGATGTATATGCTTTACAGGATTATCCTCTGCATAATTTATCTGAATATGCGGGTTGGGCTCTTAACTCAGAAACAACTCAATCTGCAAGCAAAGATAGCCCTTTATTAATTACTCATTGGTATTATTGGGGACAACAGCTTTATAGATCTATTAATCCGTATAAATTAGATCTAAAAACTCCAAGTTTATTAGAAATTCCTGCCTATACAAAATTACCAGAGTCTTTAGATTCAGTGATTGCTGAACAAGATGAAAGATTAGATCTTTCTGATACCGAGGCTAAAAAGATTAATGGCTCTATTCCTGCCATGCATGGTGTTATTCCAAAGGGCAGTATATTTAAACAAGGTGATGTGATTCTAAAAAAAGATGAGAAACTGACTACTGAAAAATTAATTGTTTTAAGACGAGCGGGAATCAAAGAATTATCTATATATAAAAACCCCAAAATTCTCATTATAAGTATGCATTCTTTTGATAAAGAAGAAATGAGTGAGGAAAGTCTATATGTTAAAGATGTCTTGAAAACATGGGGCTACGAACAGGTAGAAATCAAATCACTCAAACCTGAACGTTTTAATGCTGCATTTAATAATCTTAAAAAAGATAATGACCCAGCTTTAGATGACTCATTAACGACAAGCAGGGACGATTATATAAAATTCTTTGAAGAACAAACTTCAAACTTTGATGTCATTCTTTGCTGCACATATCAAAATAATCGTTCTTCTTTATTCCAGCTTGAAAAACTTCCAATCTTTGATCAAAGCAGCATGTCATCGGCCTTGAATACACGTTGTATGCCAGCTAATGAAATTAAAATTCTTAAAGGACAAGATAGGACTCCACCTAGTCGTGAGACTGTGCAGATATATGATGAAAGCGGTAATCATAAAGGTATGCGTGTAGTTGTTACAGAAGACAAAGCGACTATTATTAATTTACCGGGTGACATCCAAGATATTGCGATTCTAATGCATGCTTTTGTGAAATATATTTTGAATAAACACATCTCAGACTTTTTTGATCATGCTTACTTTAAAGGTAAAACTGACATAGAAATTGTTCCTGATGTGACAAATAGAAAGTTGTTATGGGGGTGTTATAAGGCTCAAGAAAATGGGGAATATGTATTAGAAATTATTGAGCAACAACAGTCATATCAGATAGAGCCATTTGTTAAAGCGAATTGTATTGTGATAGTACCTTTTCAAGAGCAGACAATTGCAAAAGGCACTGATTTATATTTTATGAAAATAGGTTAAGTCTAATTTCTATTTATAATTTAATTGAGCGGTGTAACCTTTAAACTTGTTAAAAGGTTACAACCTATAAAGTTATAGCTGCCAAAACCCCCCACCTTTATAAACCCTCATTTAACAATAACTATCTCATTATTTATCCTTACTTTTTAATGATCTAATTTAAAACAAATGTCATTTTGTGTGCTTGACTGCAATAGGGCAGAGCACTATCCTTTGCCTGCTGGCCACATTGCCAGCCGGCTTTGACAGGCTGAATATTATCTCCCGCATCAGAGTTATTTCTTCTGAGGAATAGTCTTGTGTGGTAGCTACTCGTCCCTTTCCCGTAGCGGTAGGACGGGAGAGGGACACCTTCGGGTGTGCTAGTTTGAGATAATACTAGTCTGTCAACCTTCTTCCGTTCTGCCACCATAATTCTATAAATGTCTGGCAGAACTCCCAATAAAAAGGAGTTGGCTTTGCACATTCTTAATTTCTTGGCAGCCTTTGCCAAAAGCTATAACGACACAACTTAAAAATTTAAAGCAGCTTGATGACCTTTAGGGTTTTCAGGCTTTAAGTCATTACGGCTCAAAAAACTTGCATCAACAATAAAATTTGAGATGTGCAAAACACAGTCTTTACGGCTTTGCTATGCCTTTTTTCCTCCCAAAAAAGTATCTCGTTTAGAAACAACAAGAATTTATAACGGTAAAAATATGCCAAATTTAGTTCTCTCAACACGTGCGATCCAAATCATTAATACATCGATTCATTTGTTTCACCATCACGGATTTCATACCGTGGGCATCGACCGAATCGTGAAAGAGTCCCACACTCCAAAAGCAACTTTTTATAACTACTTTCATTCTAAAGAGCGATTTATTGAAATCTGTTTGATCGTGCAAAAAGAGCGCTTAAAAGAAAAAGTGGATGCAATTGTTGAGTACGATCAAAGTACAAACGTTAAGGATAAACTTAAGAAACTTTATTTCTTACATAGCGACGTAGAAAGGCCGTACTATTTATTATTTAAAGCAATTTTTGAAACGAAACTCATCTACCCAAAAGCCTATATCACCGCAGTGAGATATAGAACGTGGCTCATCAATGAAATTTATAGCCAGCTTAGAACACTTAAAAACGATACGACTTTTCAGGATGCCAAATTATTTTTATATATGATTGAAGGTGCAATTATTCAGCTTTTAAGCTCGGATGAGGCAATCGAACGGGAAAGGGTGCTGGATTGTTTTTTGGCAGGGTTGGTTTAATACAAATTTTATTAATCAAAAAACAACTTGTTTATTAAACAAGACTCATATAATAAATGGGAACACAGCCAGCATCTCTATAGCTTGATCTAGGAGGTCGTTATTTGAAGTTATTTATTATTATATTCATAGTCATTTTTTCTAGTATTGGACTCATTTGTTTAATCGCACTACTCAGAAATTTAAAAAATTATTTACCATCTGGTGAGCATGATCATTCATCTGCTTCAACACATCATTTTCACGATAATAGTCCCAGTCATCATCATAGCTCTAGTTATTCAAATGACTGTTCATCATCATCTTCAGATTCAGGCGGATGTGATGGTGGCGGTGGCGGGGGAGATTAAAAAAAGCCCTTTTATGCAAAGGGCTTTTTTTATGATTTAAGGTAAATCGAACCAGATAAATTGACTGTCTTCAGTTGCGTGAATTGTCGCTTTATCTTCAAAAACTAAAGCATCGCCTGCTTTAACTTCTTGATCGCCAATGCGAACTACACCCGAAATCACATGCACATAGTTCACTTTTTTAACCGTATCAACAGTTAACTCATGTCCTTTTTCCAACACGGCAGATTTTACTTCTGCATTTTGGCGAATATGCATTGGTGCATTTGCATCAGGCCCTGCAATTAAATGCCATTTGTTTGGATCTTTACGCGGGTCAAGATTAATTTGCTGGTAATTTGGCTCTGCGTCTCTTTCATCAGGAATAATCCAGATTTGTAGTAAATGTACAGGCGTATCAGTGTTGTTGATTTCACTGTGGGCAACACCTGTGCCGGCACTCATGAGTTGCCATTCACCCGCTTTAATTTGGCCTTCATTTCCCATCGTGTCGCGATGTGAAATTGCACCATCTAGCACACAGGTTAAGATTTCCATGTTGTCATGGGAGTGCGTACCAAAACCATTATGCGCATCAATCTGGTCGTCATTAATTACGCGTAAAGCGCTTACACCCATATATTTAGGGTCATACCAGCTACCAAATGAAAAGCTATGATAGGACTCTAACCAGCCTGCTTTTACATGACCTCGATCTTCACTACGATGTAGATAAGCATTCATGATCTAATCTCCCAAATTTTTATTTATCTCTTGAGAAATATCTTAATGTTCTATAGAGGCTAGAAAAATAGGCTAACTGCAACATGTCGTTGCATAATTGATATGGTTGTAAAGTTTTTTATGGATCAATGAATTTTCTATTAAAAACCTGCCATGAAGGCAGGTTTTTAATAGAATTATTAATTACTCAAGGAATTTAACAGTTACGCCAGAACGTACTTTATTTCCTAAATCGTTTGCATCCCAGTTCGTTAAACGGATACAACCGTGTGAAGCTGTTTTAGAAATTAAAGACGGGTTTGGTGTTCCGTGAATACCAAAAGATTTTTTACTTAAACCAATCCAGATATTACCTACAGGAGCATTTGGACCTGGTGGTAAAGAAAGCGGTTTTAAGTTTTTACCTTGTACGAAGTTAGAAGGTGAGTAGCTATACCATGGGTTACGAGCTACACCAACTACCTTGTAAGTACCGGTCGGAGAAGGCGTATCAGTACTGCCAATTGTTGCAGGAAATGACGCAATCATTTGGTTACGGCTGTTAAATAGGTACAGTTGTTTTGCACCTTTATGCGCAATAATCAAATGAATGTCTTCTGGTAAATCATTGCGTACGTTTGGAACAATGATTTTTTCACCCGCTTTTTTGAATGTCGCAGTTGGGTTAATTTTCTTTAAGAAAGCTTCATCAATGTGAAACTTCTCACCCAACATTTCGCTAACACGTGTGTAGTACAAACCTTTCATTTTGGCCTGTAATGCGTAGTCAGAAGGAATCGACTCAGCATATGGACCTTTTAAGTCAGCATCAGAAATTGTGTATTCAATAAATGCTGGCTTGGTTTGTTTAGCAACTAACGCATCCCAAGTTTCTTTAGTCAGTTCACCAGTAGGTGACAAACCATTCATTTGTTGGAATGAAGAAATTGCTTTTAAAGTGTTTTTACCGCTCATGCCGTCAATTGCACCTGGTGATGCATGTGCATTATTTAGCATAACGTGAGCACGTGCATAAACTGGAAGCTGGCCTTTACCAATATTTTCAGACCATTCCGCCGAGTTTAAGCTATCTAAAGTCCATGATGCAGGGGTTGTCGCAGTAGCGGTAGACGCAGCAGTGGTTTTAGCAACAGCTGGAGTCGACGCCGCGATGCCTGATTCAGCATTTGGGTCTTCAGTTTTCTGTAAATTTTGTAATGTTGTTGACGCTCGATTTAGGTCATTTTGTTCTTGAGCGGTAATTTGTGTCGGAGCTTGAGCTTGTACAGTTGAAGCGGCTTCTACTGCTAAAGGATCAATCGGATCTTCTACAGGAGCTGATACCTTTTTAGGGTTCAGGGGTTGCTCAGTTGTTGAAGCAGCAAAAGCAACATTAGCAATAATACAACTTAAACTCATAGCGAGTAATGAGCGAACAAACATGTAATTCAACCTTAAGAATTTTCATATAAGCAATAGGAAGATTGATTTGATCTCAAAGTGCATAAAACTACCAATAACTCATCTCTATGAGCCCAAGATTGGCAATTTAGTGATTAAAAGAATATCAATAAACCCAATGTAACATGTTGCAAGTATTGCAGAAAAGCCCACTACTTGCAGTAGACTTTTGTGTAAATATGCATTTTTTAGTAGATTGACGCGTTTTTTGTGTGAAATTGAAATTATAAAATTCTCTATGTTTTTGATATGATGCTGCCACATAAAGAATATAGAGATTGGTAATGACGACTTTGAAAAATGATCGTTTCCTACGAGCTTTGTTACGCGAACCTGTAGATACCACACCGGTATGGATGATGCGTCAAGCAGGACGTTATTTGCCTGAATATCGTGAAACACGTTCAAAAGCAGGCGACTTTCTATCTCTATGTAAAAATACAGAATTTGCTTGCGAAGTGACTTTGCAGCCTTTACGCCGCTACGACTTAGATGCAGCGATTTTATTTTCAGATATTTTAACAATTCCTGATGCATTAGGTTTAGGGCTTTATTTTGAAACTGGAGAAGGTCCTAAGTTTCAAAAGACTGTTCGTACTGAACAAGATGTCGCGAATTTACCCAAGTTAAATGCAAAATCAGATCTTGATTATGTGATGAATGCAGTAAGTACAATTCGTTCTGCTTTAGGTGGTCAAGTTCCACTGATTGGTTTTTCTGGTAGTCCTTGGACACTTGCAACGTATATGGTTGAAGGTGGTTCAAGTAAAGAGTTCCGTTTCACCAAGCAAATGATGTATGCGCAGCCAGAAGTTTTGCATGCCTTACTCGACCATTTAGCAGATTCAGTCATTGATTATTTAAATGCTCAAATTGATGCAGGTGCTCAAGCCATCCAGATCTTTGATAGCTGGGGCGGGGCATTGGCACACCGTGAATATGTCGAATTCTCTTTAAACTATATGAATAAAATCATTGCAGGTTTACAGCGTGAGAAAGACGGCCGACGTATTCCTGTTATTGTGTTCACCAAAGGTGGCGGTCAATGGTTAGAACCAATGATTACCACTGGTGCAGATGCATTAGGTTTGGACTGGACTACTCCGCTCAATACAGCTCGAAATGTTGTCTCTGGACGCGTAGCGTTACAAGGCAATCTTGATCCTGCTGTTTTATATGGCTCGGCTGCTTCAATTGAAAAAGCAGTGAAAGCGATGTTAGACGATGCCTACGCAAATGGTGAAAAAACAGGTTACGTTGCTAACTTAGGCCACGGTATTACCCAATGGGTAGACCCTGCACAGCCAAAAATCTTTGTAGATACAGTACATGAGTATAGTGCTAAATATCTAGGATAGTTTTTTGTGCGCCATCTGATTTTACCCATTCATTTTATCGGCAAGGCTGTTTCGGCAGCCTTGTTTGGTATTCTGCTTTTAATTGCTTTTGCTTTAACAGCGCCGATGGGAAGCCATGAATATATGGGTTTTTATCGCTATGATTATTTACTTATCTATGCATTGTTAATCCAGATCTGCTTACTTTATTTAAAGCTTGAATCATGGGCAGAAGCCAAAGTTATTGCTTTATTTCATGTCATGGCGATGGTCATGGAAATATTTTTAACGCATCCCGCGATTGCATCATGGCAATATCCTCAGCCCGCCGTATTTAAAATCTTAACTGTGCCTTTATTTGCAGGCTTTATGTATTCGGCTGTGGGTAGTTTTTTTGCACGGTCAATCCGACTGTTTCAAGTTTCTTTTGAAAAGCTTCCTAGTTTTGGAACGATGCTTTTACTCGCATTTTTCTCATATATAAACTTTATGAGTAAATTTTTTGTACCTGATATTCGCTATATTTTATTTGCGATCAGCATTTTTATTTTTTGGAAGACTAAGCTTTATTTTCAGTTAAATGAACATAAATTTAAAATCCCGATGTTGCCTGTATTGTTTACACTCGCTTTTCTCATCTGGATTGCTGAAAATATTAGTACTTTTTATAAAATCTGGCTCTATCCAAGTCAGATAGATGCTTGGCATATGGTGGGTTGGGGTAAACTTGGTTCATGGTATTTATTATTACTCTTAAGTTTAGTACTGGTACTTAAAATATTGGGTCATCGAGATAATCAAGGTAACTGGAATTTAAGATAAATTTTTCTTTTGCACTTTTTATCATATTGTTTATTTTTTAATTGCTAATTCACAGCCTTCTCGTTATCTTTAATAGCGTGTAATAAAAATTACACATAACAATACAACACATAAGAAACAATCAATAATGATTTTGGAGTTATACATCTATGTTAAAAAAATTAGCTTTAGCTGCGTTATTAGCAGCTGGTTCAAGTGTTGCAATGGCTGACAACGATGTAGGTTGTGGTGTGGGTACACAAGTCTGGGCTGGCAAAAAAGGAGTAGCGCCTAAAATTCTTGCTGCGACAACAAACGGTATTTTTACTAACCAATTATTAGGGATCACTTTCGGTACTTTAGGCTGCCGTCAAGGCGGAACAGTAACTGCTCAAGTGGTTACATTCACAAATGAAAATGCTGAAGCTTTAGCGCGTGATATGGCAGTAGGCCAAGGTGAAAGCCTGAACGTACTTGCTGAGTTAATGCAAATTAAACCTCAAGATAAAGATCGTTTCTTCAAAGTTTCAAAAGCAAACTTTGGTGAAATTTATTCTGCAAACAACCAAAATACGCTTCAAGTATTAGCATCATTACAAACTGTAATGGCTAAAGATGACGTTTTAAAAGCTTACGTATAAGTTTGAAACTGAAAACCCTGTCGTATGGCAGGGTTTTTCTTATATTTAATGATAAAAATTGATGAGCTTAATGAAGTCAGTTGTTTTAGTTTTTGCCTCTTTGGCAGTGAATATTGCGTATTCAGCAGATATAAATCCCTCTATTCAAAAATATTGGTCAATCGCAGAACAACAAAATCTAGATCAAAACATTACATGGCAAAGACTCATGTATGCCAATAAAAACCAGAAAAGTGAGGTCACTTACGGTGGCTATTTCCTATCAAAAAATGGAAAAAATAATTTAAAAGAAGAACTGAAAGCTGACATCTCGGCATTATTTATGCCCGCTCAAGATAATCAGTCGATTCGTTGTAAGTTCCCCGCACGTACCCAATGGCTCATACAAAAAGTAGGTATTCAAGAAAATGAATTGCCTCAAGTAAAATGTTCAGAGTTTGAAAACTGGATTGGGCAGATTAAGCCCTATAAAGCGACATTAATTTATGCGACCGATTTTATGGGCAATCCTAGCTCCATGTTTGGCCATACGTTATTGCGTTTAGATCCAAAAGATCAGCAACAATTAAATTTAGTTTCCTATGCTGTAAATTATGCAGCAACTGTGGCAGGGAACGACAACTGGTCATATGCATGGAAAGGTTTAACAGGGCAGTATCCGGGTGAATATTCACTGATGCCTTATTACCGTAAAGTAAAAGAATATGGCGATTTTGAAAGCCGTGATTTATGGGAATATGAGTTAAATCTATCACCTGAAGAAACTCGGTTTTTAGTGAGTCATATTTGGGAAATGCAACATGTGAGCTTCCCTTATTACTTTGTGAGTGATAACTGTGCCTATCGATTGTTAGGATTAATTGATTTAGTAAAACCTGAATCTAACTTACAAGAAAAATTTACTTATGCCTCCATTCCAATGGAAACTATTAAATCAATGCAGCAGCAGGGACTTACCAAAGCTCCTGTATATCGACCTGCATTAGAAACTCAGTTATTGGCACAAGCTCATCAGCATGGTGCTTCACTGGCGAAGATGGCTCATCAAATTACGATGATGTCGACACAGCAGTCTTCTCAGATTTTAAAATCATTTAGTGAGCAAGATCAGGCTAAAATCCTCGAGATGGCTTACGACGATTTATATCTCCAATTTATTAGCCGAAAAATAGAAGAAAGCGTTGCTCAGCCGCAGTTACGCCAGCTTTTAGCACTCAGAAGTCAGATTGATTTAGATAAGCAGCGTCAAGAACCTAAAAGACCAGCAAAGGAACCAACTCAAGGTCATAACGCTCGTAACTTTTCCGTGAAAGTTGGAGAGGTGCAAGGTGATAAGTTTATCGAACTTGGTCATCGGCAAGCCTACCATGACTTAATAGATCCTCAAGGCGGATATCGTGCAGGTACTCAATTACTCTTTTTAAATGGTAATGCGCAGTGGCGAGATGACCATTTAAAATTAGAACGTCTTGATTTGTTAGAAGTGAACTCTTATAACCCGATTCAACCTTTTAAAACACCGCTGAGTTGGGGATTTAATTTAGGTTGGCGTCAGGAAGCCATTCATGATGGAAGCTTTAGTGAAGACAAACAACACGGTGTAGCAAGCTTTAATGCACAGGTCGGTTACAGTCTTGCAGATTATGAGCGCAAACATATTTGCTATGGACAAGTACAAACCTATGTACAAACAGGTTCAAATCTAGATAAAGGGTGGCGTGTAGGGATGGGCCCAACTTTAGGATGTATGAACCAATGGTTTGAGCGCTTCAACTCTGTGGTGCAAATTGAGTTGCCCTATTGGGAAGATCAAAACCAATGGAATTTGAGAGTCAATACTCAGTGGCAATATGTAATTAATCGCAATAATGCTGTTCGTTTAAACTGGGATTATGAACAACAAAATCATCAAGACTGGATGAAATCAAGTCTAGGATATGTTTGGTTCTTTTAAAGAATAAACCCATAAAAAAAGAGAAATGAGATTATTCATTTCTCTTTTTGTTTTTAGAAAAGACGATTATTTCTTTATTGCATTTAACACAGCATAAGCTGCTTTAATGCGTTCTTCATTCGGAATACGTTTATTAGTTAACATGACTAAACCAATATTTTCTTTAGGAATGAACACGACATATGTTCCAAAACCGTTAGTCGAACCAGTTTTGTGGAACATCTTAACGGAAGGTTCTTTTGAAATAGCAGTCACTTTATTAGGCTTCATCACAATTTGTTCTGAATTACTGCCTAATAAAGTTTGTAAAGGTGCTGGATAAGAGAACTCTTCCCAACCAAGTGCCTGAGACATGGTGCCGACTTGATAGAAACCTTGATGTGTTTCATTAATTGCACGTTGAATATCTGCTGGATATTTTTGTGGATTTAGGTTGGTATTAATAAACTTAAGCATATCGGGTAAGGTAGATTTAACGCCGTATGCTGGTGCATCGAGTGGACCAGGATTAACTCGAATCGGCTGATTTTCTTGGTTATAGCCAAATGCATAGTTTTGCATCTGAGTTTTAGGCACATTCACGTAACTATGTTTTAAGCCAAGCTCTGGAAAAATTGTGTTTTCTAAGACTTGGTCAAAAGGCTTATTCATAGACAAAGCAACAACTTTTCCAAATAAACCAATGCTTGGATTTGAATATTGTCGATATTCACCGATTGGGTTTTTAGGTTTCCATTCTTTGAAAAACGTTAAAACTTGCTGATCTGTTTTTACTTCATCTGGAAATTGCAAGGCAAGGTTGCCACTGGTATATGTCGCAAGTTGAAGTAAATTCACTTGATCAATCGGTGTATTTCTTAGTTCTTTCCAATATTTTCCGGGTGTGTCATCAAAAGAGATTGTTCCTTTTGTTTTGGCATATCCGCCTGCTGTAGCGGTAAATAATTTACTGACCGAGCCTAGCTCAAAAATGGTGCTGCTATTAACGGCTTTTTTATCTTGAACGGATTGTAGACCATAATACATTTCATATTTTTTATTATTTTGAATAACGCCTACCGCCATACCGGGTACATCATATTTTTCTAATAAAGGTTTAAAGTTTTGATCAACCAGTTTTTTGATCTCTTGCTCTTTGGGTGTATTACCCGCATAAATTGAGGTACTAAAAATAAAAAGAGGAGGTAAAAGTAAGCAAGAAATTTTTTTAAATTGCATGATTAACTCATAAATTATTTAAAAATAAAGATGGGTACTTTTATAACAAAAATCACCTAATTTAATTGTTATGTTTTATGGAGTTCGGGAAGTATTTAGATGTAAAAAAGCCCAACTGAGTCGGGCTTTAATTAGTTTACTAAATAAAAATTAGTAACTTTCAGGTACAGCACTCAAGAACTCACGACGTGCTTCTTTATCAGTTTTAAAATCACCAATAAATGAAACAGTACGGGTCGTTGATTCTTGCTTACCTACACCACGCATCATCATACACATATGTGCTGAATCGATAACTACGGCTACACCACGAGCACCAGTCACTTCAGCCACAGCTTCTGCGATTTGCTGAGTCAAGTTTTCCTGAATTTGCAAACGACGTGCAAACATTTCAGTAATACGTGCAAATTTCGACAAGCCAAGAACTTTGCCTTCTGGTAGATAGGCAACATGGACACGGCCATAGAATGGAAGGAGATGATGTTCGCAAAGCGAATAAAATTCAATATTCTTCACCAATACCATTTCATGGTTATCTGATGGGAAAACAGCATTATTGGTGACTTCTTCTAAAGTTTTACTATAGCCAGAAGTTAAATATGAAAAAGCTTTAGCCGCACGCACAGGCGTATCTTTAAGGCCGGGACGATCAAGATCTTCACCGACGGCAGTCAGAATATTTGCGTACGATTGCTGCATAGACATAAGAATGTTCACTTACACTGGTTGAACAAAACGGCATTCTATCAGAAAACTATAAAAAGTCTGAATTCTGTAGAAAATGCCGATTATTGTTGGTACTTGGGATTTTTTTCTGCACGTTTAAGCAGTACGAGAACGGCGCCTGTGCCACCTTGATTTTCTGGAGCACTTACAAAGGCTAAAACATCGCGATGTTGGCGTAACCATCCGTTGACATAGGTTTTTAAGACAGCTTCTGGGCCCTTACCATGTACGATCTTGATCACATTTTGATTTTCATCTTTTGCGATCTGGATAATTTGTAGAACCGCATCACGTGCTTGTTCAATGGTACAGCCGTGTAAATCGACAGCTTCAAACCAACGCATCTTGCCAGCTTTTAAGTCTTCAAAAACTTTATGCTGAAGGGTAGCAATACGATAGCTTAAGGTTGCTTGGCTTGCGACAGGGTTTAAAGCCGCTTGAGTATCAGATAACTCGGCATGTTCAGTGTCACGCCCACCTTCGGCAGCTGCACGTTTCGCTAATGTTTGAGCATCAACTTTTTTTACGCGAGGGGTTCTCACATCAGCAATATTACTATTATTGATGGGTTTAACACCTGCTACAGCACTTTGAAACAGATTTGCATTTTCCAATTCTTCAGACTCAGCCTGAGGTTGTTTGACCTCAGGCTGACTTGCGATTTTGCTTGAATGAGGATTGGAGATTTGCTTTTTAAATTGCTTCAATAACTTTTGTTGCTCTTTAGAAAGCGATGAATCTTTATTACTCATATATCTTCTATTAAACCGTTTGGGGTTGTCCAAAAAGGGCACTAAAGGCTTGATCTGGTCTTGGTTGTTTCATAAAACTTTCACCAACCAAGAAGGTGTGAATATCATGTTCTTGCATCATGCGAACATCATCTGGAGTAGCAATACCGCTTTCAGTCACAAGTAAACGAGAGGCAGGAAGTAAATTTTTCAAACGAATTGATGTGTTTAAATCAACATCAAAGGTTTTTAAATTGCGGTTATTCACACCTAATATACATTGCTCAGACAACTTTAAAGCACGTTCAAGTTCTTCTTCGTCATGAACCTCAACCAATACATCGAGTTGATGTTCAAAAGCAGTTTTAGACATTTCTTCGAGCTGCTGGTCTGACAAAGAGGCAACAATCAATAAAATACAGTCAGCATGTAAAGCACGTGCTTCAACTACATTATATGGATCAATCAGAAAGTCTTTACGTAAAGCGGGTAAAGCACAGTGGCTTCTTGCGATTGCGATATTTTCATCTGCACCCTGAAAAAAATCAACATCAGTTAAAACAGATAAACATGCTGCTCCAGCTTGTTCATATTGTTCGGCAATTTCAGCAGGATTAAAATCTGCACGAATAATACCTTTTGATGGAGACGCTTTTTTAATTTCAGCAATCACGGCAGGCCGTTTGTGTTGTAACGCTTTTGCAAATCCTCTTACCGGAGTTGCAGCTTTCGCAAGTTCTTCAACATCCTGTAAATTACGTTGTTTTAAACGCGCAGCAAGTTCCTCATGTTTACGGTCAACAATTTTACCTAAAATGGTATTTTGAATATTAATCATGAGAAATCCTTAATCTGCCTGACATTGTTTTAATGTTTTGGTAAATTCAGCCAAAACACTCATTTTTTCTAAAGCTTGTCCGCCGTAGATAATATCTTGAGCGAATGAAACAGCTTGAGCATAGGTTTTGGTAATACCAGCCACATAAATACCAGCACCCGCATTAAGTGCAATCATATTTGCTGCTTTTTCACCAATAGCAGTTTTATTTTTACCTAACGCATCTTTAATTAGCTTTAAGCTGGCAGCGGCATCCGCAACAACTAAACCATTTAAAGTTTGTGATTCAATTCCGACATCTTCTGGGTTAAGCGTCCATTCAGTAATTTCGCCGTCTTTGAGTTCTGCAACAGCAGTAGGAGCAGCAAGGCTGATTTCATCGAGTCCATCTCTTGAATGAACCACCATGACATGTTCAGCACCGAGTTGCTTCATAACCTCTGCAATCGGACGACAAAGCTCATCTGAAAATACCCCAATCACAAAGCGTTTTACGCCGGCCGGATTCGTAAGCGGGCCAAGTAAATTGAAAATACTACGAACACCAAGCTCACGACGTGGGCCGACAGCATATTTCATTGCTTTGTGATGATTTGGAGCAAATAAAAACCCTACACCCATCTCACGAATGCAGCGTTCAGTTTGTTGCATGTCTAAATCAAGATTAATTCCTGCTTGCTCAAGTAAGTCCGATGAACCAGATTTACTCGAAACGCCTCGGTTACCATGCTTTGCAATGGTTGCGCCTGCAGCTGCAATGACAAAGCTTGAAGCAGTAGAGACATTAAACAAGTTTTGTCCGTCGCCGCCAGTACCCACAATATCAACTAAATATTTGATATCGCTTACATCAATTTTGATGGCGAATTCACGCATAACACGTGCGGCAGCAGTAATTTCGTCAATACTTTCACCTTTCATGCGAAGGCCCATCATCAAAGCACCAATTTGTGCCTCGGTTGCCTCACCTTGCATGATGCTGCGCATAATGTCTTCCATTTGCGGCTGAGTCAGGTGAATATTTTTTGTTATATGGTTAAGTGCTTGTTGAATATTCATAGTGATCACTTATGCATAAATATCTAAAAAGTTTTTAAAGATTTGATGGCCATGTTGACTCAAAATAGATTCTGGATGGAACTGCACACCTTCGATAGGCAATGTCTTATGTTTAACACCCATAATTTCTTCCATTGAGCCATCTGCTTCGTTGGTCCAACACGTGACTTCAAGGCAATCAGGTAGTGTTTGCTGATCGATCACCAAAGAGTGGTAACGAGTTGCCGAGAATGGGCTAGGGAGATTACTGAAAATACCTTTATTGCTGTGGTACATATCAGATAAACGTCCATGCATAACCGTTTTGGCTCTTACAATGTTTCCGCCAAAAGCTTGCCCAATACTTTGATGCCCTAAACACACGCCAAGCAAAGGAATTTTTCCGGCAAAGTGATTAATTGCAGGAATGGAAATACCCGCTTCACTTGGAGAGCAAGGACCAGGACCAATAACTAGATATTTAGGTTGCCATCGTTCAATATCCTCTAATGTGACTTGATCATTGCGAACTACTTTTACTTCCTGATTCAACTCGCCAAAATATTGGACGATGTTGTAGGTAAAAGAGTCGTAATTGTCGATCATTAGAAGCATTTTGATTTAAACCTCTTGATATTTAATGTATTTTTTAAATAGTAGCCTTTAGGATGCCCGTTTGATTAACCATTTTGAAATAAGTTCTCAAAATATTGGATAAAAATAAAGCCGCTATTTAAGCGGCTAATATAACAAAAAATGAAGTGACCAGTTTAACTATTTCATTCGTTAGACATTTGCAAACAAAATTGAGCTTTTATGGATATAAAGTTTATATAAAAATAAAGATAAAGACAGAATAAGCTTTTCATTAGAAATAAAAAATTATTCTGCCCCCATAAAAAGAGAAGATTAAATCTTACGTGTGTTATAAATCAGCCAGTCTAAGACCTCTCCCGACAAATGTTCAGCGAGTCTTTCTTGGACGGTTTGATGGTAACCATTTAACCAGTCTTTCTCTTCATCCGTTAGCATGTCAACGACAATACAATCTAAATGAATCGGGCAAAGTGTGAGCGTTTCAAACTCTAAGAAATCGCCGTAGGTTTTCTCAAACCCTGAGTGAAGTTTGTTTGCAACCAAATTTTCAATACGAATACCGTATTTTCCTTCATGGTATAGACCCGGTTCATTAGAGAGAATCATACCTTCACGCAACTTACTATAGGCATGAATAGGCGCGTAATAAGAAAGCACTTGTGGTCCTTCATGCACGTTAAGCGCAAAACCTACGCCATGACCTGTTCCGTGGCGATAATCTAAACCATGTTGCCATAAAGTATGTCGACAGATTGAATCGAGTAGCGGTGCAGCTAAACCTTCTGGATAAATAGCTTTTGCCAAAGCAATATGACATTTTAAAACTAGCGTATAGTCACGTTTTTGTTGCTCTGTTGGTGTCCCCACAGGAACAACACGGGTAATATCTGTTGTTCCATCTACATATTGTCCACCAGAATCAATGAGTAATAATCCATCGCCTTCAATAAAAGAGTATTGCTCTGGAGTTGCACGGTAGTGGGGTAGAGCACCATTGGCGTTAAAGCCTGCAATCGTTGAAAAACTTGGTCCTATAAATCCGTCTTGCTGAGCGCGGTAGGCAGTAATTTTCTCATCGATAGTCAATTCTGAAATACGTTCACCCTGATGAAGTGCTTTTTCGAGCCAATGGAAAAAGTGACAAAGCGCGACTCCATCTTTAAGCATTGCATGGCGGATATGAGCAATTTCGCTTTCATGCTTGCGTGATTTAAAAAGTGTACTCGGGTTAATGTCGTATACAACCAGAATATCTTTTGCGATGGCTTGTTCATGAAAAATCGATACTTTTGCTGGATCTAAAAGCACAGATGGATCAGAAATATTAGCTAAAAACTTAGACGTATCTTCATAATTACGAATTTGAATGCCATCGGCTGCGAAAGCTTGTTGAATGGTTGAATCCAGTTTACTGCTATCAATAAACAGAACAGCTTGCTCTGCATTAATATAAAAATGAGAAAGAAAAACAGGGTTGTATTCTACGTCTTGTCCACGTGCATTTAAGACCCATGCAATATCATCTAAAGATGAAATAAAATGACCCGCAATATTCTTGCTATGTAAAGTCTCACGAATAGCCTGAATTTTTTCTTTACGGGATAGTGCATTTAGCCCTTCAGGCATTAAATGGATTTTTTCAGAGGGTAGCTCTGGGCGGTCTAACCAAATCTCTCCAACTAAATCTTTTTGAGTCTCGAGTTTATAGCTATGAACTCGTGCAGTATGTTCGAGCGCTTTAAATTGTTGAATGGATAATGTTTGGCCATTTACTGAAATGACCGAACTAGTTGGTAGATTTTTCTCAATCCATGCGAGATGTGTAGAAGTTTCATCACTGGTCAGTTTTTGTAATTGAAAGCCAGTTCCAGCAAGTTGTTGCTCGGCTTGTACCCAATAGCGACCATCTGCCCATAGGCCTGCAAAGTTTTGGGTCACCACAAGCGTACCAACCGAACCACTAAAACCACTGAGCCATTGTCTCGTCTTCCAATAGTCTGGTAAATATTCTGACATATGGGGATCAGCACTCATTACAACAAATGCATCAATTTGCTGAATACGCATGAGTCCGCGAAGTTTTTCAAGTTTTTCTGGAACAGTTAAAACGCTCATATAGTTTCCAAGTTAGGTTGAACTTTACTGGTACTTTTGTTCATTAATCTATTAATAGGTTTCTTTAATAAAAATAACACGATTGCGCCAATCACTAATGCCAAAACACATCGCATAAACAGGGTGGGTAAATGATCAATATTATCTGCTGATACATGTCCGCCAATAAGACCCGCAATGAGATTACCTAAAGCTGAGCCAGTAAACCACAGACCCATAATTTGACCGCGTATAACATCAGGTGCAAGTTTGGTCATGGTTGATAAGCCAATTGGGCTTAAACAAAGTTCACCTATGGTAAGCAAAAATATAGTACCGACTAACCAAAATGGTGAGACTAAGCCACCAGCAATTGCGAAACGACTCGCAAAAGACATGAGCAAAAAGCCGCCTGCTGCGAGTAATAGTGCAATGATAAATTTGCTGATATAGCTTGGGTCTTTATTTGACTTACCTAGCTTCGTCCATAGCCAAGCTGCAACTGGAGCAAAAACAATAATAAATAGGGCATTGATGGATTGGAACCATACCGTTGGTATTTCAAATCCGAAAACAATACGGTCTGTATAATCTTGCGCAAATAAATTAAAAGATGTTGGTTTCTGCTCAAAAGCAGACCAGAATAATGCTGAGGTTGCTAATAAAACGAAACAAACAATAATTTTGAATTTATCATGCTGTTCTAAATTTAGGAAAAGTAGTAAATACGCAAAATAAGCAATAATCCCAATCCCAATTGAAACTGTTAAATAAGTTGCTACTGCGACTGGATTGATATGTATGACGCCAAAGAAGGTAAGAGCACTAATAACTGCGACAGATAGTAAAAAGGAGAAAGCAATTTTGGGCGCATTTTTATTTTCAACAATGGGTTTATTGCAATTATCATTTTTTTGACGCAACTGATTAAAAGTTTGTAGCTGTGGAATAGCGAAGATACGAAAAATAAATAATGCAATTAACATTCCTAGGCCACCGATTCCAAAACCTAAGTGCCAGTTATGATCACGTGCTAATAGACCCGTAAGAAGGGGAGCAATAAATGATCCCATATTAATCCCCATGTAAAAAATGGAGAAACCGGCATCTCGTCTACTATCCTGAGCTTTATATAATGTTCCGACAATCACTGAAATACAGGTTTTAAATAAACCTGATCCAAGCACAATAAGAACTAAACCGAAATAAAAAAAGAATTGATCAAAAATGGTAGTGAGGGCAATTGATAAATGACCTAGTGCAATAATAATAGAACCATACCAGACCGATCGTGCCTGACCTAACCAGTTGTCGGCAATCCAACCACCAAAAACAGTCATTAAATACATAGAGCCTGCAAATAACCCAACAATTGCTGCAGCGGTTGGACGGTCAAGGCCTAAACCCCCTTCGTTGATCATTGCAATCATATAAAGAACGAGTAAAGGCCGAATACCATAATAAGAAAATCTTTCCCAAAGCTCTGTAAAAAATAAAGTTTTTAGGGGTTTTGGATGGCCGAAAAAAGCTCTGTCATATTGTTCGAGTTCATGCTTCATTTCAAATCCTTTGAACTGATTGGTAGTTTATAGAAACCAAACTTTTTGTTTGTTTAATTATAAAAAAAAGTTATGTTTCATTTTTTAGATTTTTTTAACTTGAAAAGCAAGTTTGTCATGTATAAAAAAGGTATATAACAAACGGTAAAAAAATTAGAAAGTTGAAATTATCAGTTGAAAAGATTCCTCTTGGCGCACCAAAGCTGATCAACTCTTGCTTTAGTACAAAGAACTATAAAACCAAAGTTAGATTAATATTTTAAGGCTTTAGAATTTCAATGGATGAGTATGAACTCATAAAGTACTCCATTTTAAAAATATCTATTCAGGAGAAGTCTTTTTAAAGCCTTTATTAGCAAATCGGGATGTATATACTATCGTCTCAACTCTAACTTAAAAATTTCATATAAAATAGATTATTATTTTCATGCATTGCAGTAAGAAGGTCGGCTTTCTATATAAGAAAGTATTATGATCATGAATGACTGCTAGATATTGATGCGATGATTCATATTGGCGCAACAATTTTGCACTAAATTAGGGCGATTGCGAGCTATTCTTGTATGCCATAATTTGAAAATGTCTGAATATGGTGCATTTAACTATGCAAACAGTATAATGGGTTCGAGACAAGGGGCCTAAATCATGGATAGTTATAAGCAATTCAATGTTTTAGGTAAGTCTTATAAAGTTGGTATGAGAATTGCTATATAAATACCAGCAACTAACACGCACTTAACAAGTGCAACAAAATTTCATTGGAGCAAAATGAGCATGGCGAACAAGGTCCTTCAACTCATACAAGAAAGTGGCGCAAAATGGGTCGATTTTCGCTTTACTGATACTAAGGGTAAAGAACAGCACGTAACTTACCCAGCTGATTCTATTGATGAAGATACTTTTGAAGACGGTAAAATGTTTGATGGTTCTTCAATCGCTGGTTGGAAAGGCATTGAAGCATCTGACATGATTTTACGTCCAGATGCAGAAACTGGTTTCATCGACCCGTTCTTTGCTGAACCAACTGTAGTTGTGACTTGTGACGTTATTGAACCTTCAACAGGTCAAGGTTATGAGCGTGACCCACGTTCGATTGCTCGCCGTGCAGAAGAATATTTAAAATCTACAGGTATCGGTGATACTGCATTCTTTGGTCCAGAACCAGAATTCTTTGTATTTGACGAAGTGAAATGGGACATCGATATGTCTGGCGCTCGTCATACATTAATCGCTGAAGAAGCTGCTTGGTCTACAGGTAAAGACTACGAGTCTGGTAACTCGGGTCACCGTCCACGTGTTAAAGGCGGTTACTTCCCAGTTCCTCCAGTTGATTCTTCACAAGATATGCGTGCAGAAATGTGTGCAAAAATCGAAGACATCATGGGCCCAGGCCGAGTAGAAGTACATCACCACGAAGTTGCTTCTTGCCAGTTAGAAATTGGTGTGAGCTTCAATACACTTGTACGTAAAGCTGACGAAGTTCAACAGTTCAAATATGCTGTTTGGAACGTTGCTCACCAATATGCAAAAACTGCAACCTTTATGCCTAAACCAATGGTAGGTGATAACGGTTCTGGTATGCACGTTCATATGTCTATCTCTAAAGATGGCAAGAACTTGTTTGCTGGTGATGAATATGCAGGCCTTTCAGAAATGGCATTGTATTTCATCGGTGGTATCATCAAGCACGCTCGTGCATTGAATGCGATCACAAACCCGTCTACAAACTCATACAAGCGTTTGGTTCCTCACTTCGAAGCACCAATTATGCTTGCTTACTCAGCACGTAACCGTTCTGCTTCTATCCGTATTCCATACGTTTCTAGCCCTAAAGGTAAGCGTATCGAAGCTCGTTTCCCAGACCCAATGATGAACCCGTACTTAGGTTTCGCTGCATTGTTAATGGCTGGTATCGACGGTATCCAAAACAAGATCCATCCGGGCGAAGCTGCTGATAAGAACTTGTATGATCTTCCTCCAGAAGAAGAAGCAAAAATCCCAACAGTTGCTCATAGCTTAGATATGGCTCTTGAAGCACTTCAAGCAGATCACGAATTCTTGTTGAAGGGTGGCGTGTTCACTAAAGAAATGCTTGATGCATACATCGAACTTAAAACTGAAGATGTACGTCGTCTTAACACGACTACTCACCCAGTTGAATTCGATATGTACTACAGCTTGTAATACATATTTTCGTAAAAAAGCCTGCTTATGCAGGCTTTTTTATTGTTCAAAATGTTGATTGAATTCTCTACGTTTTTTATCAAAAAATTGGGGTAAACTAGCTGCGAGTTATCATGTGAGCAGATTATGCGTAAACGGCAACCAGTACATAAACAGGAAAAGACTTTAAATCCTGAGTTGAAAACATGGTTGTATGCGTCTGGTTCTCTGACTCAACAATTAACTGAGCTTGGTGGTGGCCAGTTCAGTGTAAAGCCCTTTAAAGAACACTTTCAGCGTTTAACTTTTGCAGATAGCCAATGGATGAATATGTCTCATGCTCACACCTCGTGGGTAAGGGAAACTTATTTATATGGCTGTGAGGCAGAGCCGTGGGTGAAGGCAAAAAGTATTTTTCCAATTCAAAGTTTACAAAAAAAGGCCCGTATATTTCAGCATATTGGATCTAAACCGATTGGCTTTTTCCTATTTCAAAGAACAACTCCGCTTTGTGACCGTCGTGTCATTCGTTTGCCAGAAGGCTGGACACGACAAAGTTGCTATACTTGGCATGGATGTAAATTTATCGTCCAAGAAACATTCTTACCGGCTTTTGAAGCTTTTTTAAATCAGCAGCACGACAAGGAATCACTATGACGACTGCAACAGGCACAACATGGCGTCAGCGTTTAGAAGCTTACTATTATCTCTGCCGATTCGATAAGCCAATTGGTACTGAACTGGTTTTCTGGCCAACCATGTGGGCGCTTTGGGTTGCATCAAAAGGAATACCTGATTTAGGTATTTTATTTGTCATGATTTTAGGTGTCATTTTTATGCGTGCCGCTGGATGCGCTATTAATGATTTTGCAGACCGTAAAGTAGATGCTCATGTTGAGCGTACTAAAACGCGTCCGCTAGCAACCGGAATTATTCGTGCAAGAGAAGCGGTGTATGTGTTCTTGGGGCTAGTGTTAGCAAGTGCATGTCTGTTGTTCTTTTTACCGATTGAAACCTTTTATTGGTCATTTGGGGCATTATTTTTAGCATTCATTTATCCATTTATGAAGCGCTATACTAACTTACCTCAAGTATTTTTAGGCGCAGCATTTTCATGGTCAATTCCTATGGCTTTTACCGCGGTAGGTAAAACTCCAGATTTGACTTGCTGGTTGCTCTATTTTGGTAATTTGGCTTGGACAGTGGCTTATGACACTCAATATGCCATTACTGACCGTGAATATGATTTAAAGATTGGCGTGAAATCTACAGCTATTCTTTTTGGTCGGTATGATATCCAGATTATTGCGCTTTTACAGGCAACGAGTCTTGTTTTGATTGGTACTGCACTATATTTAGAAAATATTTTATTCCCATGGGCGATCATCGCTTTAGTGATTGTAGCATTCGATTTTATATATCAAACAATTAAGACCAAAGACCGCAACCCTCAAGTCTGCTTTTGGGCATTTCGTCACAATCGTTGGGTTGGATTAATCATTTTTTTAGGAATATTTTTAAATTTCATATAGTAAAAATGACCATGAGGTTGAAAAGTGTTCTATGCAGAGCACTTTTTTTATGTCTTAATATTTGTGCATAAAAAATATGCGGAATAAATAACACATAAAAAGGATATTCTATGAAACGGTCAAACATTGCTTTAGCTATAACATTATCAATTTCAGCATTATTTCTTACAGCGTGTAATGACGATGATGATAATTACACAGGGATAGACACAAATAAAGCTTATGTCTCAGAAAGTAATTACGCGATTGATAAAGTTGATAATGCTTCAACGATCAAAGTAATGACTTATAACATGGCAAATGTTCAAGGAAAAACAGCAACTGCTACAGCAATGGTATTGTTTCCAAAAGCTACACAACCGAAAGATGGTTATCGCGTAGTGGTATGGGAACACGGAACTGTTGGGGTGGGGGATGGTTGCGCACCAAGTAAAAATACAATTAATCCGCGATTTAAAATCCTTGCTGAGTCTTTATTAGCAGCAGGTTATGTGATTGTGGCACCAGATTATGAGGGATTAGGTACACAAGGGGTGCATCCGTACTTAAACTTATCAAGTGAAGCAAAATCAGCATTAGCTGCAGTTAAAGCGGTAAAAGAACATTATGGAGCTCAGTTAAAAGGTGACTGGATGTCGATTGGTCAGTCACAAGGTGGCCATGCATCATTGGGTACTGCTGAGTTTGCTAATACGGATGCGAGTTATAAAGGTGCTGTAGCCGGAGCACCTGCATCAAGTTTGGGAACAATCATTCAAATTTATATTGATCCTGAAATGAATCAAGATAGTAATTTTGCAGTTAGTAAGCTAGATCAGGCAATTAGAGCGCGTAGACAGATTGATGCAGCGATTGCTGCAGGGCAAATGTCTCCAAATGATCCACTGGCGCTTGCTGTACCTACAATTGATAAAACTGCAGAAGGATATGCAGAATTATTAGCATATGCAGCTTTTGCTAGTGCGGGTATTAAAGCACAGCAACCAGACTATGATTTGAAGGCAATTTTTACGTCAGGAGCGGCTGACATTGCAGAATTGGCTTATGGTCGTACAGGAGATGATGGTGCATGTCTAAGTTATCCTGCGCCTGATAATGCAAACGGCCTGCAAGAGAAATTTAAAGCGGGAATATTAGCTTTCTTGGCTGACCCTACACATCAAATTACTCAGTACGGTATTGATCTAAATAAATTTAAAGCAGATCAAGTCGTTCAACGCTTCTTGATGGCGACTCAACCTGCTACCAATGCTACAGTCGAGAAAGTCATTAAAACACCGGTATTTATTATTCAAGGTGAAAAAGATCAAGCTGTATTGCCAGTAGTTACACAAGGCTTATTTAATAATATGAAAGCGAAAGCTGCGGATTTGTTCCCACAAGCAGGCTATGATAAGGGCTATAAGCTAACTATTGTACCGAATGCAACTCATACACAAGCAATCGTATGTCAAAATGCCAATGCTGTAGATTTCATTCAAACTAATATGTCAGCGGGTACGGGTATTGTGCTGACTGATGCTCAAAAAGATGCCAGCCAAAGTCCACACTGCACAGGTAAATTCTAAGATTTATTTGTTTAATTGGAAATTAGCTTTAAAAAAGAGCCACTTTATAGCGGCTCTTTTTGTTATATTGTTACACAGTTTGATTTGATACTATTTGAGTTTGAAGAACTTATGAGTCAGCAACCAGTTGAAAAAAAATCTGTTCCTTGGCTATTAATGGGATTAGGTTTACTTATTCCTTTTCTGATTATTGGAATGCTTTTCTTGGCTGCAAAAAGTGATGCTAAGAATAAAAAACAATATGAACAGCAGCGTTTAGAGATGGCAAAAAGAATAGCTGAGAAAGAAGCTGCAAATTCTGAAACGAAATAGCTTGTTAATGAAGATCCTTTTGTAACTGGCGTACGGTAGGAATATTGGTGTAGCGTTTTACAAGGTAGCCTGCTTCAGTGAGCATTTGATCACGAATACGGTCTTCTTCTACTTTTTCAAGATGGGTAGGGTCATCTAACTCAATAATAGCAATCACTTCCATCTTGTCATTTAGCACGACAAAGTCAGTAACTTTACGATTGAACTGACTACGAATTTTATAGTCATTACTGGTAATTAAAGCACTAAAAGCCACTTGTGCTAATACATGATAATTTGGAAAACTTTGTTTTAAACGAATAAACATCTGAGTTTCAAAGTTTGTAATGACAGGACGAGCAAAGAATTTTTGTTTTGGAAATAAATAAGGGCGTAAACAAACGAGAAGAAAAATACAGGTGCTTACGCAACCTAAAACAATAAAAAATAAGTGACTCGATTCGAACATGGGAAAGCATCATACAAATAAAAACCCACTCATTATGAGTGGGTTTTTAAGAATCTTGGCTCTCCCACCTGGGCTCGAACCAGGGACCTGCGGATTAACAGTCCGTCGCTCTACCGACTGAGCTATGGGAGAATCTGGAAAAGGATTTTAGGCAGGAAAGGGGGCTGGGTCAAGCCTTAATAGCAGAATTAGAGAGAATATCTAATCGTTTGGTTTAAAAATACTCGAAACGTTGATTTTATTAAAAATAATAAAAGTATTAAATGATGCAAAAGAAAAAGCCCACAATAAATGCGGGCTTTTAGAATCTTGGCTCTCCCACCTGGGCTCGAACCAGGGACCTGCGGATTAACAGTCCGTCGCTCTACCGACTGAGCTATGGGAGATTAGTAGATGGCTCTCCAACCTGGGCTCGAACCAGGGACCTGCGGATTAACAGTCCGTCGCTCTACCGACTGAGCTATTGGAGAATCTGATGCGCATTTTATGGATGAAATCTAAAAGCGTCAATAAGAATATTAAAGAAAATGAATCGTTTGCTTGATTAATATGCTTTTGTTGTATTAAAAATAAAAAAACCACCCAAAATAGGGTGATTTTTATAAAGAAATAAAATTATTTCTCTACACCTGCTGGTTGACCTGCAAGTTTTGCATTTGCATAGTCCCAGTTCACAAGACTTTCTAAGAAAGTTGCGATGTATTTAGGACGTAAGTTACGGAAATCGATGTAGTAAGCGTGTTCCCATACGTCAATTGTTAATACAGCAATTTGGCCATGTGCAAGTGGAGTGTCTGCATTAGAAGTTTTAGTAATAGATAATTTACCGTTTACTTCATCAGCAACTAACCAAGCCCAACCTGAACCGAATTGAGTTGTTGCAGCAGCAGTAAATTCTTCTGCAAACTTTTCGTAGCTACCAAAAGCTTCGTCAATTTTAGCAGCGATTGCGCCAGTAGGCTTACCACCACCATTTGGCTTCATAGAATTCCAGTAGAATGTATGATTCCAAACTTGAGCAGCATTGTTGAAAATACCAGCTTTAGATGCATCACCAGCAGTTGCTTTGATGATTTCTTCTAAAGTTTTACCTTCAAGGTCAGTTCCTTTGATTAAGTTGTTTAAGTTAACAACATAGGTATTGTGGTGTTTGTCGTGATGGTATTCTAAAGTTTCTTTACTAATATGTGGCGCTAAATCATCATAGCCATATGGAAGTGCAGGTAAAGTAATGGTTGTCATGTTCCTATTCCTTGCATTTGCTGGGTTATACAATTAAGTGGCTCTATTGTAAATGATTCTGGTCACAATAGGGCATCGTTTTAAAGAACTATACACAATAAAGATCTAATTAATACGCATAACACAGATTGAAAAAAAGACTTAATTAAATCGGATTATTCAATTCAAAATATTCAGCCTCAATTGAAAACTGTTTTGAGATCGCTTGTGCCAAACGCTGAACTCCATAACGCTCAGTAGCATGGTGACCACAAGCAAAATAATGAACACCTAACTCTTTTGCTTCATAAAAAGTTCGCTCACTGACTTCACCTGAGATATAAGCATCACAATTTTGCAAAGCCGCTTTAGCAATAAAATCTTGAGCCCCACCTGTGCAGAAGCCCACTTTTTGAATGCTTTGTTTTTCTGCTGGTAAATGAATCACCTTAAAATCAAAACTGTTTTGAAGCTGTGCTTTAAATTCATCCACAGAAACTGCTTGCTCTAAATAACCAATATTACCAATCGGATGTTTTTCGGTTAAATCGAGTGGTTCTAAATTCTTCAAGTTTAGTTTTTCTGCAATGGCTACATTGTTGCCCAAAGTTGGGTGAGCATCTAAAGGTAAATGATAAGCAACTAATGAAATATTATTTTGGATGAGTTTCTTAATGCGGTTACCGCGCATTCCTGTAATTGGATACGGTTCGCCTTTCCAAAAATAACCATGATGTACGAGTAATAAATCTGCATTTTGAGCAATTGCTGCATCAATTGCATCTTCGGAAGCAGTAACCGCACAAAGGATACGCTTAACTTCAGTTGAACCTTCAATTTGCAGGCCATTCGGTGCGTAATCTTTAAATTCTGCCGCTTTTAAGGTTTGGTCGCACCACTGAATAATTTCATGCAAATTCGCCATGATATTTCCTGAATTGAGTAGTAAATAATTGCTAAAGCTATAGAAACATATTTTGTTGTGTAACTAAAGCTAGACAAATCTTTTTTGACTTTTTTATGTATATCGACATATTTAATTTAAAATGCTTAACTGAAAACTCTTTTTGTTCAATATATTAATTTAATTAAAAACTTCTTTGCGTAGAGGATATGAACGTGCGCCGCACCTTTACATGGTTACCTTGGGTGTTACTTATTATTGTAATTGCCAGTTTTATTGCATGGCAAAAATACCATCAGCCGAAACCAACTGTTGCAGTTGATGGGGTGCAAATGCCTGCTGAGAAAGTTGAACCATTGGTTGATACTTCACGAACGGGCGGGGTGGTATCTTATAGCGCTGCGGTAAAAGTTGCAGCGCCAGCCGTTGTTAATATTTTTACGACCCAGAAAGTTAAACAAAATCATCCATTATTAAGTGATCCGGTCTTCCGTGAGTTTTTTGGAAACCAAATTCCTGAACAACAACAGCAAAATGAAAATAGCTTAGGCTCTGGGGTTATTGTACGAGCTGACGGTTATATTCTTACGAATAATCATGTTATTGCTCAAGCTGATCAAATTGTAGTGGCATTGCATGACGGGCGTCGTGCAGAAGCAACAATTGTTGGTACAGATCCTGATACGGATTTAGCCGTAATTAAAATCGATTTAGATAAATTACCTGTATTGCCATTTAAGCTAAGTGGTAATGAAGTAGGTGATGTTGTCTTGGCTATTGGTAATCCATTTGGTGTAGGCCAAACGGTAACTCAGGGCATTATTTCTGCGACTGAACGCTCTGATTTAGGTATCAATACCTATGAAGACTTTATTCAAACGGATGCAGCAATTAACCCAGGTAACTCTGGTGGAGCATTAATTGATGTGGCTGGGAATTTAATCGGAGTAAATACTGCTATTTTCTCTCAGTCAGGTGGGTCTTTAGGAATTGGTTTTGCAATTCCTGCAAAAGTTTGCCAACAAGTCCTAAACTCAATTTTGAAAGATGGCCGTGTAGTTCGCGGATGGTTAGGTATTAGTTTAGTACCGCCTACACAAGAAGATGTATTAGTGCCGAAACAGCAAATTGGGGTAGTGGTTGCCGATGTCTTGAAAAGTGGTCCAGCTGCGTCAGCAGGTATTAAAATTGGTGATAAAATTATTCAAGTTAATAATGAGCCAATCACCTCAGCATCTCATTTGATTAATTACGTCGCATTACAAGCGCCTAATAGCGAAATTAATGTAATGGTTGAGCGAGATGGGAAGCAACAAAACTTTGTGGTGACAGTAGGGGAACGGAAAAACCAAAATACTCAATCACAATTTATACCACTGCCTAAACAGTAAAAGTAAAAAAAGCCTCTTAATGAGGCTTTTTTATTGGCTTGAATTAAGAATGAGAGGGTACTTGATGTTGATGTTTAAACTCAGTTAAAGCATCAATGCGATACTGAATTAGCATTTCACCAATCTCCGCACCTTTAATGTTTTCAGGTAAATCCTGAACTTTAATAGAGCGAACGATTTGCATCGCATCTAACATGTACTGAGCTTGAGGATAAGGACGGTCTTCTAAACCTAATCTTCCTTTAGCATCACATTCACATGCTTGTACAAAAGCTTCTACTCTCTCAGGACGACGTAAGACATCTAGACGCTGTAATAAACGCCATACAGTTCCTGGTTTTAACGACATAATCTGATGACATTTTAGATGTTCTTTACACACCGAGAGTGCTAACTGTCGAGTTTGAGTTGGAACTTTTAAACGTTCACATAACTCGGTAACTGGTTTTACTCCACGTTCTTCATGCATGATGTGGCGAGGGAGTTCATTAACTGGAGTTAATGCCTTACCTAAATCATGTACTAACACAGCAAATCGAACATCGAGCGAATAATTAGCCTTACAAGCTTGCTGTAAGGACATTAAGGTATGTATGCCACAATCTACTTCAGGATGATATTCAGGACGCTGTGGAACACCAAACAATGCATCAATTTCAGGGAATAGATGTTTTAACGCCCCACAATCACGTAATGTTTGAAAATAAATATCAGCGTGATCTTCTAAAAGTGCACGTGAAGTCTCTTTCCATACACGCTCTGGTGTTAATGCATCAAGCTCACCTGATTCAGCCATGGTTTGCATAAGCTGCATTGTCTCTGGCGCAATCTGAAAACCATATGAAGAATAGCGAGCCGCAAAGCGTGCAACACGTAAAACACGTAAAGGGTCTTCAGCAAAAGCTTCTGAAACATGACGCAAAGTTTTATTTTCTAAATCTGTTTGACCGCCATATGGATCATATAGTTTGCCATCTTGATCCATTGCTATGGCATTGATGGTTAAATCACGGCGAATTAAATCTTCTTCTAAACTTACTGTGGTATCAGTAAAAAATTGAAAGCCGTGGTAGCCTTTACCAGATTTTCTTTCAGTACGTGCAAGTGCATATTCTTCTTTCGTTTCAGGATGAAGAAACACAGGAAAATCTTTGCCTACAGGTTGAAAACCTTGGGCGAGCATGTGTTCCGGCGTTGCACCGACAACAACATAGTCTTTTTCTTGATAGGGATGCCCAAGTAAAAAATCACGGACGGCACCGCCTACTAAATACACTTGCATGAAAAAACCTCTATTCTTCAAGCAATCATGCTACAGAATAGAGGTTTTCTCAAGTCATTAGAGATGCTTTTCGTAAAAAGCAGTTTCTAAATTACTTTTCTTGTTGTTGGATTTCAGCAACAGTTAAAGCAGTCATATTGATAAGACGACGAGTTGTTGCTGTCGGTGTCAAAATATGAACAGGTTTTGCTGCACCAAGTAAAATTGGACCAATAGTAACGTTGTTACCAGAAGTCGCTTTCAACAAGTTAAATGAAATATTTGCTGCATCTAGGTTTGGCATAATAAGCAAGTTTGCAGAACCTTTGAAACGTGAGCCAGGGAATGCAAATTGACGAATGTTTTCGTCTAATGCTGCATCACCATGCATTTCACCTTCAACTTCAAGCTCAGGAGCTTGCTCAGATAAAATACGATAAACTTCACGCATTTTTTGAGCACTTGAGTCAGTCTGGTCACTACCAAAACTTGAATGAGAAAGCAGGGCTACACGTGGAGTAATACCAAAACGACGTACTTCTTCAGCTGCTAAAATAGTCATTTCAGCAAGTTGTTCAGCAGTCGGGTTTGTATTTACGTATGTATCAGCAATAAACAAGTTACGATCTTCAAGCATTAATGCATTTAAGGTGAAGAAGTTATTCATGCCTTCTTTAAGGCCAATCACATTGCGTACAAAGTCAAGGTGAATGTTATAGCTACTGTAAGTACCACATAACATACCGTCTGCTTTACCGAATTTAACCAGTAAAGATGCAATTAAAGTTGAACGGCGACGAGCTTCACGTTGAGCATATTCAACAGTAATGCCTTTGCGTTGCATTGTTTGATAGTAGTCTTTCCAAAACTCTTCATACATCGGGTTTTGTTCTTGATCTACGATTTCAATATTTACGCCGTGTTGTAAACGCAAGCCTAATTTTTTGATATTAGCTTCAATAACAGCAGTACGACCTACTAAAATTGGTTTAGCCAAGTCTTCATCAACTGCGATTTGCACTGCACGTAATACGCGCTCATCTTCACCTTCAGCATAAGCAATGCGTTTAGGATCAGTTTTTGCTTGAGCAAAAATCGGTTTCATCAAGAATGCAGAGTTATAAACAAACTCAGATAATTTTTGACGGTATGCAGAGAAATCTTCGATCGGACGAGTTGCAACACCTGAATCCATTGCAGCTTTAGCAACAGCAGGGGCAATTTCTAAAATTAAACGTTGGTCAAGTGGGCGTGGAATTAAATAGTCACGGCCAAATGAAGCAGATTTTTCGCCATAAGTTGCTGCATCTGCTTCTACGTGTGCCATACGTGCAATTGCATGTACACATGCAATTTTCATGTCTTCATTAATTGTTGTTGCACCAACGTCAAGCGCACCACGGAAAATGTAAGGGAAACATAATGCGTTGTTTACTTGGTTTGGATAGTCAGAACGACCAGTTGCCATAATCACGTCTGGACGTACTTCATGTGCATGTTCAGGTAAAATTTCTGGATCTGGGTTTGCCAAAGCAAAAATAATAGGGTTCTCAGCCATCTGTTTCACCATTTCTTTGGTGAGAATACCAGCAGCAGAAAGACCCAAGAACATATCAGCACCAGCCATTACTTCATGTAACTGAGTCGCTTGAATGTCTTGAACATAACGTTTTTTCGATTCATCCAAGCCTTCACGTGAAGTAGTGAGTAGACCGCGAGAATCGGCAACAATGATATTTTCTTTATTTACGCCTAAAGCACAAAGTAAATCTAAACAAGAAAGGGCAGCAGCGCCTGCACCTGAAGCTACAATTTTGATTTCATCAATTTTCTTATTTACAAGTTGCAATGCATTAAGCAAAGCTGAACCTACAATGATACTTGTACCGTGTTGATCGTCATGGAATACAGGAATTTTCATGCGTTCGCGAAGTTTCTTTTCGATATAGAAACATTCTGGCGCTTTAATATCTTCAAGGTTGATACCACCGAAAGTTGGCTCAAGAGAGGCAACAATATCTACAATTTTATCTGGATCGTTTTCTGCAATTTCGATGTCAAATACGTCAACACCAGCAAACTTCTTAAAGAGAACCCCTTTACCTTCCATTACAGGTTTAGAAGCTAATGGTCCAATATTACCTAAACCAAGAACAGCTGTACCGTTACTGACTACGGCAACCAGATTTCCGCGAGCTGTATATTTTGCAGCAGTTGATGGATCACGTTCAATCTCTAAACATGGCGCAGCAACTCCTGGTGAGTAGGCTAAAGCCAAATCTCGTTGGTTGACAAGTTGCTTACTTGGGGTGACGCTGATTTTCCCTGGGTTTGGATATTCATGGTAATTTAAAGCGGCCTGTTTTAAAGATTGATCGTCCATCTGAGTCTCTATTTGATACAAAAAAGCAAACTAGTCAAATTGCTCATTTAGGGAGAGGCAACGCGGCTCTTTGACTATGCTTTAATTTTTACCAATTAAGAGAATAGTAGACGAATTGCCAATAGCCCCGTGGTGAGCTAAATGCTAAAGAATATAACACTACTTCTTTATTTCTCACAGTCAAAAACGCTCATTTTTGGAAAAAGCAGCATAGGTAAAATAGATGACCAAAACAGTTAAGAAATATGTGGATTTGTTTGTAGATAAGGAATGATCTGCTCGGCAGGGATTGGACGACTAAAGAAATAGCCTTGTAAAAAATCACATTGTTGTTTTTGTAGGTAGGTCACCTGTTCTTTTGTTTCTACGCCTTCAGCAACCAGTTTAAGCCCCATACTTTTACCCATTGCGATCATTGCATTCACAATTGCTTCTTGTTTATGGTCACCAATTTTAGAAATAAAAGCACGATCAATTTTTAATACATCAATTGGGTACTCTGTCAGGTACGCCAAAGAAGAATAACCCGTACCAAAGTCATCTAGGGCAATTGAGATATCTCTTTGTTTTATCGCGTGTAATAGTTTTTTTACGTTGTCAGTATTGTCTAAAAGGGCCGACTCAGTAATTTCAAGTTCGAGATCGGAACCTTCTATATTATATTTTTGCAAAACCTCATCTAAATCACTGAGTAATAAGCCTCGATGTATCTGTTGCGCTACAATATTTACAGAGACTTGAATGTTGATATAGCCTGCATTTTTCCACTCTTGTAGTTGTTTTCCAACTTTATCTAAAACAACTTTACCAATGTCTGAAATTAGGCTGCTACGCTCAGCAAAAGGGATGAACATATTCGGCATGACTAATCCTTTTTCAGGATGTTGCCAACGAATGAGTGCCTCAAAACCGATAATGGATTGATCTTGTAGACTAATTTTGGGTTGGTAATAAACTACAAATTCATTATTTTGAATAGCTTTACGTAATTCTTGTTCTAAATCGGCAGTTTTATATGGGTGATCTGTTTTATTGCAGTAGTAAGAAATGGTATTGCCTCCTAAACGTTTTGCCTCTGAAAGTGCTTGCTCTGCATGATGGTTGAGATGGTCAATTTGTCTGCCATGTTCAGGGAAACATGCCACACCAATAGAGGCAGTAATAAAATATTCGTGATTATCAATATAAAATGGTGCGTTTAGCGCTTGCAAAATATTTTGGCAATATTGCTCAATATTTGGATGAATTGGCGAAATTTCATAAATAATTGCGAAATCATCGCTATTTAAGTAGGCGACTAAAATTGCATTGATGTTGATTAAGCGTAATCTTTGTGCGAACTGTTTAAGTAGTTCATCACCACTATCATTATTTAAAAATTCATTAAAAGCCCGGAATCGGTCAATATTGACTCGTATTAAAGCTAAATTTTTAATGTTATATGAGGGGTTTACAAGATATTGATGTAATTGATTGTAATAGTAAAGACGATTAGGGAGGTGAGTGAGGCTATCATAATTTTTTAAATAAGATAGGTGCTGCTCTTGACGCTTCTGCTCAGTGAGATCGCGAGCAAATCCAATATAATTAGTGATTTGGTTGAACTCATCTTTGACGACATTAATATGCAACCATAAATAGACGCTTTTGCCAGAATTAAATTTTTCATCAAACTGGCCCATGTATTCTCCTGTCTCGAGGAGTTGCTGTTTTATTGATGTATGAAATTGTTGTTGTAATTCTTTTTGATTACTTGTAATGCTAAATAACTCTTTATTCAGAAGTTCTGCTTTAGTAAATCCGGTTAATTTTTCGTAGTAAGGATTAATATTAATATAATTTAGGTGTTCATCTAAAATGAATATTCCTTCTGCTGCTTGCTCAAGCACAATAGCAGATAGCCTGAGATGTTCTTGATCTTTTTTCTCTTGATGTATATCTCGGGTCATTCCAACCATACGAAGCGCTTTTTGTGTTTTAGGATCTCTCGTGATGACTCGACCTACATCATGAATCCATCGCCAAGAACCATCTCGCCGTAAAATGCGAAAATTGATATTAAAATGATCTGTAATACCTTCCAAATGTTGTTTTAAACGTTCTTCAAAAAGCTTTTTATCACTTGGATGGATCCGATCTAATATTGTATGAAGATGAATAACAGCAGTTTGACTTTGCTTTTGCTGATCAAAAAACGTAATTTCTAACTTTTGATTTTCAATATCCCAATCCCAAGGCCGAATACCTGCAGTTTCATGCGCAAAGGCTAAATTGTAGTGATGGCTTTCGAGTTGCTCATTCATTTTGGTGAGATCATAAGTACGTTCACGTACTTTTTGCTCAAGTAAATGATTATTGAACTGAAGCTGGGCTTCAATATCTTTAGACTTATTTACTTCTTGTTGGAGCTGTACACATAATTCTTCAGCCCACTGAGTATGTTGGTCTGCAATTTGAACAAGCTGTTTGTTTTTGAGTAATAGTTGAGAAATCTTTTGGTAATTACGTTGAGTTGCGTATGCACAAAGTACAGTTGCTACAAAAGTAAGGTTATAAGCAAAATAAAATGGCAATTCAGTAATAGGGTTGTGTGTGAATTGCGCGAATAATAATGGCAAAGTACTAGGAATAAATAGGAGATAAAAGTATCGAGGTTGTGGCGTTAAAAACGTAAGACCAATGATATGAGCTGAGGTAATAAATAAAGCAATTAAAATATGAGCATCTGGTAGTGCAACTAGCTCAGGAGGAAGATAAAAATGAATAATCGTGACATTTATTCCCATTAAAATGCCAGATAATAAACAAATACTTTGTAAGACACGATCAGCTTTTTTTGTGAAGTCGATAGTGCGGTAGTGAGTTAAAATATTTGGAATAAATAATAAGCAGATAAAAGAAATGATAGTCAGTCCAATAGACCAGCTAAATATTGTTATTACAGAGGAAAAATAATAAGAAAAAATACCATATGAAATAAGGCATAGTAATATCAGGCTAATCAAATACCAACGTATATATTGAGTTGAAAGTTTCAGCTGTTCAATTTTTGTTTGATGCTGTAGATATTCTTCCTGAAGCCCAGACATAAGATTTTTCTATCCTATTTTTTTACATATATACAGAAAGAATCTGATTTATCAGTGAAAAAGAATTTGAAATTTTATTCATACAATAAAAGTAAATTAACTTTAAATCACGATTTAATCAATGTTCAGAGAACTTAGGTGGATAAAAATCGATAATTTAAAATAGATAAGGCAACAACTGGGGCAGTTTCTGTACGTAAAACACGGTCACCAATACACCAGTTCATAAAACCAGCTTGATTGGCTTGCATAATTTCATTTTCACTTAGTCCACCTTCTGGACCAATCAATAAGGCAAGTTCAGGTTGTATGCCTGCTAATACATCTTTTTGTTCTTTTTCGGGCGCTAAAACAAATTTAGAGTGAGGAAGTTCAGACGAACTTAACCAATCATGAAGGGAAATAGGTGCTAATACTTTTGGGACTAAGTTCAAGCCACATTGTTCACATGCTGCAATTGCAACGGCTTGCCAGTGATCTAATTTTTTTTGATCTCGATCGTATTTTAAGCGCATTTCACAACGCTCACTTGTCAATAATTGAATTTGGCTTACACCTAATTCAGTGGCTTTTTGAATGGCATAATCCATTCGATCGCCTTTACTCATGACTTGACCTAAAACAGCTTTAAAAGGAGCATTACGGTTTGCAGGGTTAAAATTCTCAATTGTGACAAACGCATTTTTTTTATTAATTTCGGTCAAAGTCGCGAGATATTCACCACCTTGTCCATTAAATAGAGTCGCTTGTTCTTGTAGTTGTGCACGTAAAACACGTACCCAATGATGGAATACTGATTCTGTCAGTTGAATTGTTGAGCCAACTGTAAGTTCAGTTTCGATAAAAAAACGGTTCATTGGGTACGCCTTACAAAATTAATTTAAACCAAGGTCAACAACAAGCTGACGAGTTGGTTCGACTTGGTTCATTGAGTAGAAGTGTAAACTTGGTGCGCCACCTGCAATGAGGCGTTCGCATAGCTTAACAACAACTTCATGACCAAAAGCTTTAATACTTTCGCTGTCATCGCCATAGGCTTGTAATTGCTTACGGATCCAGCGAGGAATTTCAGCACCAGTACCATCTGCAAAGCGGATTAAATTGCTTGCATTGGTAATAGGCATGATACCAGGAGCGACCGGAATGTTAATTCCAGCTTTTTCCAAACGCTCTATAAAATAAAAGTATGAGTCTGGATTAAAGAAGAATTGAGTAATTCCCGCATTGGCACCAGCTTGTACCTTTTCAATAAAACGTTGGATATCTGAGTCAAGGCTTTCAGCTTGAGGATGCATTTCTGGATAAGCTGCAACTTCAATATGAAAATGATCACCTGAGTGCTCACGAATAAAACGTACTAAATCCTGTGCGTAAGGAAGTTCCCCAAGTCCAACCTGCCCAGAAGGCAAGTCACCGCGTAAAGCAACAATACGGTTAATGCCTTGAGCTTTATATAAATCCAATAACTCAGCGATACGAGCTTTATCATCACCAATACAAGAAAGGTGGGGTGCAACTGGCGTACCTTTACCGTTGAAATCTTCAATAGCAGCAAGAGTACGTTCGCGAGTAGAACCACCAGCCCCATAAGTAATTGAGAAAAACTCAGGGTTTAATAGTTGTAATTCTTGGTGAACAATACGAAGTTTTTCAGCACCAGCATCAGTTTTTGGTGGAAAAAACTCAAAAGAAATAGGTGTACGTTTAGTCATGTCAAATCCTTGTAAACAGCGAAACATTTTAGAAAAAAGGGCAGTCGGTTCACCGTCTGCCCTTAAGTTCTTAGTATTTGTAAGCGTCAGACTTGAATGGCCCCTCAACAGCAACGCCTAAATAATCGGCTTGCTCTTGAGTTAACTGAGTGAGTACACCACCGAAACCTGCAACCATTGCAGCAGCAACTTCTTCGTCAAGTTTCTTAGGAAGAACTTCTACACGAATTTTTGCAGCTTTTTCACTTGCAGGAAGGTCAGCAAATTTCTCTTGGAATAAGTGAATTTGACCTAAAACTTGGTTAGCAAAAGAACCATCCATCACGCGTGATGGGTGACCAGTTGCATTACCTAGGTTTACAAGGCGACCTTCAGAAAGAAGGATAAGGTAGTTGTTTTCGTCTTCTGAACGATAAACTTGGTGAACTTGTGGCTTAACTTCAACCCACTTGTAACCACGTAAATAGGCCGTGTCGATTTCTGTGTCAAAGTGACCGATGTTACATACAACTGCGCCAGCTTTTAAGCTATCTAACATCGCTGCATCACACACGTGGTAGTTACCAGTTGTTGTCACAACAAGGTCAGTATTGTCAAGAAGATCGTGGTTAATATCTTCTTTTTTACCTGTTTGTACGCCGTTTTTGTATGGAGATACAACTTCATAGCCATCCATACATGCTTGCATTGCACAAATTGGGTCAACTTCAGTTACACGAACGATCATGCCTTCTTGACGTAAAGATTGAGCAGAACCTTTACCCACATCGCCATAACCGACTACAAGTGCACGACGGCCAGACAAAAGCATGTCAGTTGCACGTTTGATTGCGTCATTTAATGAGTGACGGCAACCATATTTGTTGTCGTTTTTAGACTTAGTAACTGAGTCATTTACGTTAATTGCAGGAACTTTCAAAGAACCGTCTTTCCACATCTCGATAAGACGTTGAACACCTGTTGTAGTTTCTTCGGTAATACCGTGAATACGTTCTAGAAGAGCAGGGTATTTTTCATGAACAAGAGCAGTTAAATCACCGCCATCGTCCAAGATCATGTTGGCATCCCAAGGTTGACCATTTACATTGATCTGTTGTTCAAGGCACCATACATATTCTTCTTCAGTTTCACCTTTCCAAGCAAAAACTGGAATACCGCGAGCAGCAATTGCAGCAGCAGCGTGGTCTTGAGTCGAGAAAATGTTACATGATGTCCAGCGTACTTCAGCACCTAACTCAACAAGCGTTTCAATAAGAACTGCTGTTTGAATGGTCATGTGAATACAACCAAGAATTTTTGCGCCAGCAAGTGGTTTAGAAGCTGCATAGCGTTTACGTAAGCCGATCAAAGCTGGCATTTCTGCTTCAGCAAGTTTGATTTCTTTACGACCGTAGTCAGCAAGTGAGATGTCAGCAACTTTGTAATCTGTAAATGAAGCATTAACCGCGTTCATCAGGATCTCCTAGGGAAAAAATAGTATGGATCGTTCTGTTCGCGGATGCCGTTGTTGGTTAAAACGAGTGTCTAACCGATTGTCGAGCCTGGCAAATTGATCTTTAGTGCCGATCATTTGTCGCAGCATCCCTCGACTAGCGCAACATTGTACTTGGAAAAGCTTTTAGTGCCAATCCAGTTTTGTTTATTATCTGCCTAATTATCTTTATAGATTCAAATTATGGCAGTAAATATTCCCCAAGCTCTAGCAAACCTTGAAGCAAACTGTGGTGTTTTTGCAGTTTGGATGGTGCTTAGGCATCATGGTGTGCAAATTAATATTGACGAGCTAATTCAAGTTTGTCGGTATGATGAAGACGGCACCTATACTATTGCCTTGGTGGTCGCTTTAAAGAAATTTGGGTTTGATGTGTCATTTCATTCAGATAAAGACCCCAATATTAGCTCAAGCGAACGCATGAGCTATAAAGAAGCAAAGGTATTGAAAATACCAATGGGGCCAGCATTGAGCTATCAGGGTATTCAAGCTGAAATTCAAAATGGAAAAATGGTGATTGTCTATTACGATACTTTAGCTGGTGTCGGAAATCAGTCACTCATTTATTCTATTGACTCAAATGAAATCTGCTTTTTTGATAGTTTTGAGCCGATGTCAGCAGCAGTTTTTGAAATGCAGCGTCAAGTAGAAGGAATTTGTCGTCAGGCTATCGTGATTGATGACCGTAATTTTCAGGTATATTCGACCAAATTGAATTAGATAAAAAGAGCCAGTAGAGTGCTGGCTCATATTGAAGTTATTTTTGTTGATATTCCTGAATCACTTCTAAAGCAGCACGAAAAGCTTCTTGTGTAGCAGGCGCGCCGCAATATGGCAGGCTGTGCAATAAAGTTTCTTGAATCTCCTCAACTGTACAGCCATTGTTGAGCGCACCACGAACATGGCCTTTGAGTTCAGTAGGTGATTTGAGTGCCGTGAGCATTGCCAAAGTAATTAATGAACGATATTTACGTGGTAGCACACCTTCACGTTGCCAAGTCGATCCCCATGCATGTTCATTAATCCAGTCTTGTAAAGGCTGGGTAAAGGGCACGGTGTTTTCTTGGGCACGTTTTACAAAAGCTTCTCCCATCACTTCTGTGCGAACTTTTAATCCATTTTCGTAATCTTGCTTAGACATTAATTTCTCCTAAAAATAAAAGCGTCGATTGACGCTTTTATGGCTGTTTATTAATTAATGCGAATCAAGTGTGTTTGCAATAGTGAATTAGTGGAGGCATCAGTCACTAAATTTGATGAGGGTTCGACAAAGGAAGATCTTTATTTAAATCTTCATCAAACACATCTGTAAGCATGCTATCGAATCGAATTGCGTTGTATTGCAATAATTGTTGAGCTTCGCTTTCAGAAATAAAGCCTTCTTTTATCGCTTGTGCAATATTCTCTTCGAAAGTAAGTCCTGTAAATTTACCTTTAGATTCAGCTTTTTTAAACTTATCCCAAAGTGGTTCAAGCGTTCGCAGAATTTGGAAAGTATGCTCTAAACGACCAGTTACATCATCGGCTTTGGTAGAATAAAATACGTGATGTTTAAGCTGTTCTCTGAAAGGGTGCTCTTGCATCATAAGTTCAGCGACTTGTTGTTTTAACTCATCATCTGGTTTTGAAATGACACGGCCTAAAGGGAAACAGATCCATTTCACAAATGCTGCGGGAAGTTTAGCTGGGAAGTTTTCAAATAATCCCCAAAATGCTTCCTGAATATTTAAGAAAGCTTTTTGTAGCGCTAATTTAGCGTGAAGTTGTTCAGCTTCAGTTTTTTGTCCAGCTTCATAAAATTTTAATATCGCAGTAGAAATAAAGAGGTGCGCGTGAATATCTGCCAAGCGGCCTGATAACATTTCTTTGCGTTTTAAGTCGCCTGCAAGTAGGCCAAGTGACATATCTGAAACAAGTGCGAAGTTGGCACTAAAACGATTAATCGTTTTATAGTAACTTGCAGTGAATTGATCTACTGACTGAGGCGCATCACTTGAGCCACCTGTCCAACCGTAAGCAAATGATCTTGCACCACGGTTAAACGTATAGGCTAAATGTTTAAATAACAAATCATCGAACTTTTTGACTGAGTTATTTTTATCTTCAGATTGAAGGAGTTGTAACTCTTCAAATAGATAAGGATGACAACGCATTGAGCCTTGGCCAAAAATCATCAATGAACGGGTCAAAATATTTGCGCCTTCTACCGTAATAGCAATCGGAATCGCTTGATAGGTAAGGGCAAGGAAATTACGTGGCCCAAGTTGGATTGCACGTCCGCCAGCAATATCCATTCCGTGATTGACAACTTTACGCATCGTTTCAGTTGCATAATATTTTGCCATAGCAGTCATCACGGCAGGTGTTCCACCTTGGTTTAGGCCACATGTCACTAAATAACGGAATGCTTCAAGCATATAGGCATCGCTGGCAATTTCACTCGTCGCTTCTTGTACGCCTTCAAATTTACCGACAGAAATATTAAATTGCTGGCGAATTTTCGCAAAAGCACCAACGGTTAAATAGCTCATTTCACCTGCGGCTGTTGCTAGAGCTGGAAGGGAAATACCACGGCCTACACCTAAACATTCCATGAGCATTCGCCAGCCTTTTCCGGCATTTTCTTGACCACCAATAATCCATTCAATAGGAATAAAAACATCTTCTCCTTCTACTGTTCCATTCATAAATGGAGAACCAGGATAATGTCGTGCTCCTATTTTTACACCTGCATGACTTGCAGGAATTAAGGCACAAGTAATACCGTATTCTGTTTTGTTTTTATCTCCGAGTAGGCCTTCTGGGTCATAAAGTTTAAATGCTAGACCAACAACGGTGGCAATTGGCGCAAGCGTAATCCAGCGTTTAGAGAAATTCATGCGAAGTCCAAGGACTTGAGCACCTTCATATTCGCCGTAACAAACAACGCCCGAATCTGGAATGGCGCCTGCATCTGAACCTGCTTCTGGGCTGGTTAAACCAAAGCATGGGATTTCCTCACCTTTTGCAAGGCCCGGTAAATATTGTTGTTTTTGTGCATCTGTACCGTAGTGCATGAGTAGCTCACCCGGTCCTAACGAGTTTGGAACCATACAACTCACAGCTGTGGTGAGTGAGCGGGAAGCAATTTTGCTCATAATACGGCTTTGAGCAAATGAGCTAAATTCTTTACCCCCAAATGACTTTGGAATAATGAGTCCTAAAAATCCTTTGTCTTTAATAAATTGCCAAACCTCTGGTGGCAGATCTTTTAAGTGATGATGAATTTCCCACTCATCTAGCATGCTGCAAAGTAGCTCAACTTCATTATCAATAAAACTTTGTTCTTCTGCTGACAACGTTGGGTAGGGGTACTTTTCAAATTGAGACCAATCGGGTGCCCCCATAAATAATTCTTTTTCCCACCAACTGGTACCTGCCTCTAAGGCCTCTTGTTCAGTCGTACTGATACTCGGCATTGAGTTTGCTAATGTTTTATATGCAGGTTGAGTAATCAGTTTAATGCGTAATGGTGCAAATAAAATAATGATACTAAGGACAATGAGGGGGATACCTAAAATGAGAGCCCATGGCGTTAATATGAGTGCAGTAAGTATGGCTACAGCAATCACAATTACACTACCAATGGTTCTGTTTAGATTAAAAAAGAAAATTGCCCATATTGCAAAAAGCTGAATGACAATGCTTAAAACAAAGAGTAGGAAAATCATACTTGCTCCTTGCTAGATAAGCCCTCAGGTTAGAAGTTACAAAAAAAAGCGAGGAGAGATTTAAGGCTTAACTAGCTAATTTTAATGCTGTTTAAATTTAATTTTTTATGTCGCAATTGATGTATATGCTAGAGCAGGGATATATCGTACTTTTAGGTATAAGATATTTTTAAGTGAAAGTGTAATGGCTTGTTTTATCGATTTGTCAAGAAATGTTATTGATTTTCTTATACAAATAAAAAGCCCTCTGAACTAGAGGGCTTTTATAAATAATTAATTTTTAAGCTTCGACAACTTGAACAGCGATTTTTTTAGCTGGATCTACTTTGCGACGAACTTCTGGTACTGGCTCACCGTGGTATTGACGATCAGCAAAGTAACTTGAACGAACCATTGGTGCAGACCAAATATTTCTAAAGCCAAGTTTGCGACCATGCTCTGCATAACGTTCAAACTCTTCTGGCGTTACAAAGCGATCAATTGGCGCGTGTTGTTTAGATGGCTGTAAATATTGACCAATAGTCACATAGTCAACATCGTGAGCACGTAAGTCATCAAGCAATGCAATAACTTCTTCTTCAGTTTCACCAATACCGACCATCAAACCACATTTTGTTGGGATATCAGGGCAATATTCTTTAAACATTTTTAATAAGTTTAAAGAGTGTTGATAATCTGAACCTGGGCGCATCGCTTTATATAGACGTGGCACAGTTTCAATGTTGTGGTTAAATACGTCTGGCGGACATTCAGTCATAATGCGTAAGGCGATGTCCATACGTCCGCGGAAATCTGGTACTAAAATCTCAAGTAATGTATTTGGACTAAGTGCGCGAGCTTCTTTGATACAATCCACAAAGTGTTGTGCACCGCCGTCAAGCAAGTCATCACGGTCAACCGAAGTAATTACTGCATACTTGAGTTTAAGATTAGCAATTGTCTCTGCCATGTGACGAGGTTCATCTGCATCGAGTGCATTTGGACGACCATGTGCTACATCACAGAAAGGGCAACGACGTGTACAAATATCACCCATGATCATGAATGTTGCTGTACCACCACCAAAACATTCTGGTAGGTTTGGACAAGCAGCTTCTTCACAAACGGTATGGAGTTTTTGAGCACGTAAAGTGGTTTTAATACGCTGAACTTCTTCTGGTGCCGTCATCTTGACACGAATCCAGTCAGGTTTACGCGGCACTTCAACCGTAGGTACAACTTTTACAGGAATTCTTGCGACTTTTTCTGCGCCACGAAGTTTTACACCCTGTTCAGGTTTACGGTGTTCTGACATATTTAACTTTTCCACTCGTTTATAGAGACATTGACATTGTATTATAGCGAACTTCTGCAGTTAATAGCGGAAAATAACTATTCATATAATAAATGTGGTTATTCAGAAATATAGGGTTGAGAAATACATAAATTCACCGCATATTACCCATAATTTATTATAAAATATGGTCATTCAAGTGAGGAAGGAGCTTTCAATGCCACGTAAAAAAGAGGTCGTTAGTGGGAATTTCGTTAAATACGATGCGGTAGTTCTCGGTTCTGGACCTGCAGGTGAAGGCGCGGCAATGAAGCTTGCAAAAGCGGGTAAGCGTGTTGCAATTGTAGATGTGCGTGATCAACTGGGCGGTAACTGTGCGCATGTAGGTACTATTCCAAGTAAAGCATTACGTCAAACAGTTTCTAGTATTATTCGCTATCAGCGTGATCCAATGTTTCAAAAAGTAGGTGAATGGAAACAGTTCACCATGAAACAGGTATTGCGTAATGCGCACAAAGTAATTCAACAACAGGTTGATACGCATACACGTTTTTACGACCGAAACAAAATCGGCGTATTTCACGGCCGTGCATATATTCAAGATAAAAATACAGTTTTAGTTTTTAGCCATGAAGGCATTAAAGAAACAATTATTTGTAAGCAAATCGTGATTGCGACAGGTAGTCGTCCTTATCATCCACAAGGTTTAGATTTTGATCATCCTCGCGTATTTGATTCGGACAAAATCCTTGATCTTGATTATTCAATTCAAAAAATTATTATTTACGGCGCGGGCGTTATTGGCTGTGAATATGCCTCAATCTTTATTGGTCTAGATCATAAAGTTGACTTGATTAATACTCAGCAAAAACTATTAAGTTATCTAGATGATGAAATTGCTGATGCTTTGTCTTATCACTTACGTGAACAAGGTGTATTGATTCGTCACAATGAGCAAATGGATCATCTGGAAACGTTTGATGATCATGTTGTACTACATTTACAAAGTGGTAAAAAGATTAAAGCCGATGCAATTCTTTGGTGTAACGGTCGTTCAGGAAACACTGAAGGTTTAGGTCTTGAAAATGTTGGCTTAGTACCAAATAACCGTGGTCAACTTTCAGTAAATGATCAATATCAAACTGAGGTTGAAAATATATATGCTGCTGGTGACGTGATTGGTTGGCCATCACTTGCTTCTGCTGCTTATGACCAAGGGCGCTGTGCTGGCGCAAACATGAGTGGTGAAGATGCGAAGCCAGTACGTGATATCCCAACGGGTATCTATACCATTCCGGAAATCTCATCAATTGGTAAAAATGAACAGGAATTGACGGAAGAGAAAATTCCATATGAAGTAGGTCAAGCTTCTTTCCGTCATTTGGCTCGTGCACAAATTACTGGTGATACAGTAGGTGAGTTAAAAATTCTTTTCCACCGTGACACTATGGAAATTTTAGGTATTCACTGTTTTGGTAATAATGCTGCCGAAATTATCCACATTGGGCAAGCAGTTATGCACAGCCCAAATAATACCTTGAAATATTTTGTTGAAACGACATTTAACTATCCAACCATGGCTGAAGCATACCGTGTAGCTGCACTTAATGGTATGAATCGTTTATTTTGATTTTAAATAAGTGTTTAATAAAAAAGCCCGCAAATTTGCGGGCTTTTTTATTTTCATTAGACCATAGGTTTCTTATATTTTTATGACAATGCAAAGCTTTAATCCGATTATCGATATCTCTAGTGGGCACAAAATGCTTGATTGAAATATACAAATAAATCAGGAGTTTGTTTCCATAAAATGATTGAACAGGCCAGCAGAGTAATTACGAGTAATGTCATAATTGTTTTCAAAAGTAAGGCATTATGCATCATGAATAACAGCCTCCTCATTTACAAAGAAATGTACGATTACCCCTAATATACTCAAAGCTATTGAACATAGCCAAATCGCATTGTAATTACCTGTTAAGTCATGGTTAACACCGCCAAGCCAACCGCCAAAGAAAGAACCGACTTGATGGGTGAAAAACACAATACCACTTAACATTGAAAGGTATTTAACACCGAACATATTTGCGACAATGCCGTTGGTAAGTGGAACTGTAGAGAGCCATAAAAGTCCCATAATGACGCCAAAAGCATATACCGTATAAGTGCTTAGAGGTAAGAGTAAAAAAGCGATGATTGCGATGCCACGGCTACCGTAAAGCGCCATTAATAATTTAGGTTTTGAGAATCGATCTCCCAGCCAACCCGCCCCATAAGTTCCCACAATATTAAATAGTCCAACTAGTGCCAGAAACACAGTGCCTGTAGCTGCATCAAAGCCGTGATCGATTAAATAGCCCGGCAGATGAACGCCTAAAAAGACCACCTGAAACCCACAGACTAAAAAGCCTAAAGCTAACCACCAAAAGGGTTTATGTTTTCTGGCAATATTCAGTACTTGTTTAAATGTAAGCTGAGGCTCAGCAATTGCTTTTGGTGTTTGATTACTTGGACCTTTTAACATCCATGCAAGGGGAATAATAAGAGCAATTAACAGCGCACTAACCATTAGGGCTGCTGACCATCCAACATTCTTGAGTAAGAGAAGGGTAGATGGCAACATAATAAACTGACCGAAAGAACCTGCTGCGCTTGCAATCCCCATTGCCATACTTCTTTTTTCTGGAGGGGCGGCTCGACCTACTGCACTAAGTAAAACTGTAAAGGAGGTTGCTGATAAAGCTAAACCAATAATAAGACCTAGGCTTAAATTCAAAATGAGTACACTTGAACTAAAAGCCATTAATAGTAAGCCGAGGGTGTAAAGTAATCCGCCAACAGCAACCACAATTTTACTGCCATATTTATCTGCGATTGCGCCAGTAAAAGGTTGAACTGCACCCCAGATCAGGTTCTGCATGGCGATTGCAAGACTAAAAACATGTTGGCCCCAGCCAAACTCATGGCTCATCGGTACGAGGTAGAGACCGAAACCATGACGAACACCTAATGAAAGTGCCAGAATAATTGCACTGCCAATTAACATATAGATGAGGGACTGAGAAAATTGGTTGCCAGTTTTAGTCATGATTAATGGAAAATTATAATAATGATGATTTATTGTAGAAGATATATCGAACAATATCGATATGGTTGGGGAATATTTAAGAAGAATTAAAAAGTTTTTAAGGATCGTATTTTATGAGAAGACAATTAAAGAAGCAGACATCATTTTGATTTCTGCTTCTTATAAAAATTAAGCGGCGGAATTACGTTCAAGTAATGCTTGTTCAAAAAGGACTTGTTCTTTTTCTTTATGTTCAGTGGTAAAGCGAATCAAGATTACGCTACAGCCTGCGACTATAACCAGACCACCTAAAATAAATAGGCAAGTTTGAACATCAAGCAAGCCTTTAAGTAGGAAGCCAGCAGCTACAGCACCTACATTGCCACCAGCCCCAATAATGCCAGCAACACCACCTAAGGCATTACGGTCAATGAATGGTACGAGAGCATATGTTGCACCACAAGCCATGTGAGTAAATAGGGCAAAAATCGTCATAGAAATAATCGCAAGAGCAACCACATTCATTTGAGAGAAAAGAATTAAGAATAAACCTTCGCCCAAAATCATGAGCACCAGTACTTTAGTGCGGCCATCTAAACCTTTTTTCAGAGCGACTTTATCGGAAATAATACCGCCAAGCGCACGAGCGAATAATGCTAAAAGACCAAATATTCCGGCAGTTAAACCCGCAGTTTTTAAATCCATTTTGAATTGATCAACATAGTACATTGCTGCAACGTTATGGATGAAAATTTCGATTCCAAAGCACGCCCCGTAAGCCACAAATAAAATCCAAACGCGGTAGTTGCGAGCAGCTTGCATTAAAATCGCCATCCCACCTTTTTTACCACTGCCAACTTCAATACCTTGTGCACGAACTTCTTTAAAATTTCCTTGCGGACAATCTTGAGTGAGTTTCCAGTAAAGAATACCAACAATGACCATCATTACGCCTGGTACGACTAACGCAACACGCCAGCCCATAGTTTGCTCGACGCCAAACATGATAATTGCACCGAGCAATAAAGGCATAAGCGCTTGGGTTGCACCCCCACCAGCATTTCCCCAACCAGCTGCTGCCGCATTTGCTGTCCCTACTACGTTAGGGGCAAACATGACACTTGTATGATATTGCGTAATGACAAAGCTTGCACCAATTGCACCAATCAGTAAGCGGAAGAATAAAAAGGATTCATAACTGTTGGCCGCAGCTACTCCAAATACTGGAATACTTCCTAATAGTAATAGGGTGGTGTAAGTGATGCGGGGTCCATATTTATCACATAGTGGACCGACAGCGAGTCTTACTAAAATCGTAATCGCAACGGCAGCAATATTAATATTGGCAATTTGATCTTTGGTTAAACCGAACTCGCCTTTAATCACTGGCATTAATGGAGCACATGCAAACCATGCGAAGAAGCATACAAAGAAAGCGAGCCAAGTCATATGGAAGGCACGCATCGCTGGAGTAGAAAAACTGAATAATTTAATCTCAGTTGCTTTTTTTGCATCTAGATTGATATTTGAAGACATACGCCGTCCCCCTGAACTGAACGAAATGTTAATTTGCATGGCAATTTATTGCCTACCTGCATACCGATCAGAGCGGACATCATTGGCCGTCTTGGTTTATTCACTGAATCATCGTTGATTCATCTTGCTATGAATAAAGCAAAGCTTGTGCCAAAAAATTATTTTTACTAAAAGGAAAAGCTTAGTTTTTAATTTTATTAATTTAGTTATTAAACATAAAAATTATTAGTGTAGGGAATTTTAAAGAAAGAAGATGATAAAAGTGAATAAAGAGGGATTTGATGGACTTATTTTTGGAAAGTGCTCATTTTTTTAGCACTTTGTTTTAAAAAGAGGCAGTGTGTAGAGAGGAAGAAAGCTATAAAAACGCGACTAAGTTTTTATAGCTTTACGTGTCACAAAAGTTAGAAACGGTAACCGATACCTGCATAACCTAAAATTGGGTTAATTTCGATATCTGCTTTTGCATTAATTAATTCACCATACTTAGCATCATTGACTGTAATCGTTGTATCTGTTTTTAAGTGAGCATAAGAAACAGAGCCAACCGCATACCACTTATCATTAAAGTCATAGGTGAAACCGGCAGTCGCAACAGGTGCAATGGCATCCGAAGCCTCAAGATTTACTTTTGGATCGCCAGAACTTTTTAAACGATCAAGAGCAGCTCCCGCTTTACCATCTTTAATATTGACAATCATATGGCCAGCATTTACTAAATCTTTTTCGATTTCAGGATTTATTTCTAATTCACTGAAATAAGCATACATTACGCCTAGTCCAATATAAGGTCTGAACTTATTTACACCAGTCTTGCCAAAATGATATTGAAATTCAAATGCAGGTGTCCAAGCACGAGCTGAGGCTGCACTTCCATGTCCTTCTAGGTCAGTGATAAAAATTTGTTTTTCTAAATCAATAGATGGTAAATCAATTCCCCCAATTAAAGGTAGCTCAATTGATGGATGAGCTTGGGCTTTAAGAGGAGCATAAATTTTACCTTTACCTTGTAAATCGACTTTTGGGGGGATACCTGCCTTTATTTCTAATGAGACATTATCGGTAAAGAAGTAGTTTGTCATAATGCCCAAAGTTGTAACATCATCTGCTTCTAAACCTGTCCCTGGATTATCCCATTGATCTAATCCATAAATATTTGCATTACCACTCAATTCTGCTGGTAGTTTTTCTTGTCCTAGTTTATCCAAGAAATTTATAAAGAATGTAGATAAGTTGGGATCCATATCTTTAGACATATTTTCTTTAACTGTCTTAATAGAGACATCGCCAACCTGAGCTTGTTCACCTTTTTTCACAGCAGTATTCACAAAAACAGGTTGTGCTTTTCCTGTTGGTTTGACATATAAAGGACCAGCAGAGACTGAAAAACGTTTGAAACCATCACCATCTTTTAAACTAAAATATGGGGAAGCGGCGGAGGTGACTGTTGGCAGAGCAAAAAAGGCAGCTGTCATACAAAATAATGACTTTTTCATCATAAAAGGACTCCATGTCCGACATTTGTTTACTGATTTTTATTGAGCCCACCATACCTTGTTTTATTGAATAGATTGTGTATTAAAAATTAATAATTGTAATTTTTTTGAAATATTTGTTTATATTTAGAAAGATTTATTAATAAAAAGTACATAATAAATAATAAAAGGCTACACAAAGTAGCCTTTTATTTAAGTTTTTTAAATTATTGGTTGAAGCGAGATAGGTCTTCTTCAGGACGAGCAGTTAAGACTTCAATGCCTGTTTGGGTAACTAAAATGGTATGTTCATATTGAGCTGAAAGTTTATGGTCTTTCGTTACGACAGTCCATTTGTCACCTAACAATTTAGTTTGCCATACGCCAGCATTTACCATAGGTTCAATCGTAAAAGTCATACCTGCTTCCAGACGCATACCTGTACCAGCTTGACCATAATGGAGTACTTGAGGTTCATCATGGAAAACAGTTCCAATACCGTGACCACAATATTCGCGTACTACACTAAAACGTTCTGATTCGACATACTTTTGGATTGCATGGCCGATATCACCTAAATATGAACCATCTCTGACAGTTGCCATTCCACGATACATCGCTTCTTGAGCAACTTTGCATAGACGGTTGGCTAAAATAGAAGTTTCGCCACCAACGACATACATCATGTTGGTATCGCCGTGATAACCATCTTTAATGACAGTGACATCAATATTAAGAATGTCGCCATTTTTTAAAATTTTATTTTCAGAGGGAATACCATGACAGACAACATGGTTAACCGAAGTACAAATAGAGTGTTGAAAAGCAGGGCGCCCAGGAGCTCCACCATAGCCTACACATGCAGGAATAGCATGCTGCACATTCTCAATGTGATTACGACAAATGGTATCAAGTTCAAGTGTACTTACACCTGCCTTAATATGGGGCTTGATCATCTCTAGAACTTCAGCCGCCAGTCGTCCTGCAATGCGCATTTTTTCAATTTCATCTGGAGTTTTGATTAATCGACGTGGAGCTGTATAAGTACTGTTCATGATCTCTAAAAACTTTTGGTAATTTACAAGTGTCTATGGTATAAATAGCCGCCCATTTTATCAAATGCTTTTCGTGAATATCTTTTACGAACAATTTTGATAGATGGAGTAAAAAATCCGCACATATATCGTCACATTACTCTGGGTGCCTGTAAAAGGGTGGAGAATGCGGATATATGGAGGCCTAACCCAACTTTTAAGGTAAAGAAAATGGCAGATTACAACGTAAGCATGCGCGACCTTCTTCAAGCAGGTGCGCACTTTGGTCACCAAACTCGTTTCTGGAACCCAAAAATGCGTCAATACATTTTTGGCGCGCGCAACAAAATTCACATCATCAACCTTGAGCACACTGTTCCTGCGTTAAATGATGCTTTGAACTTCGCTAACCAATTAGCAAGCAAAAAGAACAAAGTTTTGTTCGTTGGTACAAAACGTGCTGCTTCTAACATCATCCGTGAACAAGCTCAACGCGCTGGTCAACCATATGTAGATCACCGTTGGTTAGGTGGTATGTTGACGAACTGGAAAACACTTCGCCAATCTATCAACCGTTTAAAAGATCTTCAAACTCAATCTCAAGATGGTACTTTTGCTAAGCTTACTAAACGTGAAGCTTTAGAACGTGCTCGTGAGATGGAAAAACTTGAGCGCTCTTTAGGCGGCGTTAAAAACATGGGTGGTTTACCTGACGCATTATTTGTAATCGACGTTGATCACGAAGCGATTGCAATCAAAGAAGCGAAGAACTTAGGTATTCCTGTTATCGGTATCGTTGATACAAACTCTAACCCAGACAACGTTGATTACGTTATTCCTGGTAACGACGATGCGATCCGTGCAGTAACTCTATATGCTTCAGCTATGGCTGACGCAATTCTTGCTGGTAAAGAATACGCTCAATCTCAAGCGAACGCTCAAGCAAAAGGCGATGACGCTGCGAAAGACGCTTCTGAGGCTTAATGCGTTTTGACGCAGGCTTGTCATTTTTGCGACATGTAATGGTGGCAAATTAAGCGTCGAGAGTGCAAACGGCCCAGAGTTTCTTTGGGCCGTTTTTGTTGAAAAGATTTATTTTCTACCGATTTTAGGAGATCAACATGACTGCAATTACTGCAAGCATGGTAAAAGAATTACGTGACCGTACTGGTCTTGCAATGATGGAATGCAAAAAAGCATTAACAGAAGCGAACGGTGACATCGAGCTTGCTATTGATAACCTTCGTAAATCTGGTCAAGCTAAAGCTGCTAAAAAAGCTGGTAACATTGCTGCTGACGGTGCAATCACAATCGTTCAAGAAGGCAACAAAGCAATTTTAGTTGAAGTTAACTGTCAAACTGACTTCGTTGCTAAAGACGAAAACTTCTCTAACTTCTCAAAAGCTGTTGCTACTGCTGCTTTAGCTGCTGGTGAAACTGATGCTGCTAAAATCGCTGAATTAAAATTAGCAGACGGTCAATCAGTTGAAGAAGCTCGTATTGCACTTGTTCAAAAAATCGGTGAAAACATCCAAGTTCGTCGCGCGAAAATCGTTGAAGGCGAAAACTTGGCTATCTACAAACACGGTTTAAAAATCGGTGTTGTAGTTTCTTATACTGGTGATGCTGATACTGGTAAAGGTATTGCAATGCACGTTGCTGCATTCAACCCAGTAGCTGTAAATGCTGAAGCTGTTCCTGCTGACCTTATCGCTAAAGAAAAAGAAATTGCTGAAGCGAAAGCGTTAGAATCTGGTAAGCCAGCTAACATCGTTGAGAAAATGGTAACTGGTTCAGTTGATAAATACTTGAACGAAGTTGCTCTTGATCGTCAAATGTATGTAATCGACAACGACAAGAAAGTTGCTGATGTATTAAAAGCAACTGGTACTACTGTTGCTGAATTCGTACGTTTCGAAGTTGGTGAAGGTATTGAGAAGAAAGCAGAACTTAGCTTCGCTGAAGAAGTTGCTGCTGCTCAAGCTGCTGCGAAGTAATTCGTATCACAATAAAAAAAGCCCCATTGGGGCTTTTTTTATCTCAGTTAAAATAAGGGTATGCAATGATAAATAAAAAAAATCTCAGTATTAGTGGTGTCATTATTTTATTGATTGCTGCTTATTTTGGTCTCGATTTATCTGGACATAAGCAAAGTCTATCACCATCATCAACTATACCCACAGCTCAGCGTAATGAAACTACACTTTCAAATAATGGGGTGGACACTGTAAAAGCTGCTTACGAGCAGAGACAAAGTAATGTTCAAGTGCAGGGAAGTGGTCGAGTCAAAGCAATTTTAAGAGACGATAATGATGGATCAAGACACCAGAAATTTATTCTAGTATTAAAAAATGGCCTTTCAATTTTGGTTGCGCATAATATCGATTTGGCACCTAAAATTTCTAATCTAAATAAAGGTGACATCGTTGAGTTTTATGGCGAATATGAGTACAACCCAAAAGGTGGTGTACTACATTGGACTCATCACGATCCACAAGGTCGTCATGAAAGTGGATGGCTTAAACATGACGGACAGATTTATCAATAAAGCTCACGTGAGCGTTTAATCAGATTATTTTCATAGAGCAATTTTGTTCTATTCAGTTTATTAAAACATGCTATGGTTTTTTTATTGAATAGATGAGACGTATTTATGCAGCGGGAGCAAGCCGATTATCTGCATGTGCGAGAGTTGGGCGGTTTAGAGTTATTAAAAGCACATTATCACCAAACACAATTTTCAAAGCATACTCATGAAGGGTACTGTATTGGTGTGATTGAAGAGGGAGCACAGTCTTTTTTTAGGACGGGACAGCTACATGTAGCTCCTAAAGGCGATATTATTTTAGTCAATGCTGACGAGATCCATACTGGTTCATCGGCTGTTGAGTCAGGGTGGCGTTATCGAGCGATCTATCCAACACCTGAAATGTTAGCAGAAGTTAGTCAAGATTTTTTTGAAAATCCACATGGAGCACCATGGTTTCCTCAAGCTGTGATTCGCGACCTAGGTTTGGCTCAACAGCTTTGCTTACTTTTTGATTTATTAGAACAAAAAGATAATTTTCTACTCAAAGAAACGATGTATTTAACAACGTTAGCGTGTCTTATGAAGAGACATGGTAAATCAAATCATACTTTTTGTGAGTTACCAGAAGCATATTCAAAAATATTAAGAGTTAAAGAATTACTCGTAGAAATGCCTGAAACAAACTTTTCTTTACAAGATTTGGCTGACATGGTCGGCTTGAGCGCTTGGCATTTCTTAAGGCAATTTAAAAAATATGTAGGTCTGCCACCTCACGCTTGGCTTGTACAAGCACGTTTACAAAAAGCAAGACAGTTATTAAAACAGGGGGACCAAATTGCCATGGTGGCACAACAATGTGGTTTTTCTGACCAAAGCCATTTTAACCGTCACTTTAAAAAAGCAATGGGCGTCACACCCACTCAATATGTAGCAAGTTTGAACATATAAATAAATTAGTTTTAAAGCAATTTTATCCAATATAAGTCGGCACTCATCAAGCATGGTATAGAGATGTTTCTTATATTGGATTTTATATATGAATATTCAGCTTAATCAGCCAGTTGGGTTTTCAAAAAATAAGCCATCCTATTTATTTTTACGTGGTGCAATGGATATTTTGCCCTTGTCAATTTCTGTTATTCCGTGGGCAATCTTAGCGGGATCTATGGCAATTCATGCAGGATTATCTTTCTATAAAGCACTAGCAATGTCTGGGCTCGTCTTTGCTGGAGCTGCTCAGTTGGTTAGCTTAAGCATGGCTATGGAAGGTGCATCTGTTTTTACAATTTATTTGACTATTTTCTTTTTAACGGCTCAGCATTTTATTTATGCATTAACTTTAAGAAATGACATTTCTATTTTGTCCCTACCTAAACGGTTGAGTTTAGGCTTTTTATTAACAGATGAATTGTTTGCGGTGAGTGCTCCATTTGAAAAAAGAAGTTCGGAATATCTGTTGGGAGCTGGTTTGTGTTTTTATTTATTTTGGGTTGCTTTTAGTTTGGTGGGAATACTGCTGGCGACAGTGATACCTGATCTTTTAAATTACCATTTGGATTTTTCGATCGTTGCTATTTTTATTGCCATGATTGTGCCGTTATGTAAAGGATTTCCGGTCATAGCTGGTGTGCTAATAACTTGTTTAAGTGGGTTTTTATTTAAATTTTATCAAATTGAGGGTGCGATTTTACTTTCAGGATTAATGGGAATGTTAATTGCTGTTTTAACTGAAAAAATGGGTAAGGAGAGATAGCATGTCTTGGTTTGTGATTTTAGGCTTGGCAGCAATCGTCTTTTTTAATCGCTATTATTTTTTAGAACCTCAAGTAAAAATTAAACTGCCGCTTATTCTGAATAAGATGCTTAACTATTCTGCACCTTGTTTGTTAACTGCAATTTGTATTCCAGTTATTTTTTTCGATGGTGATGATTTAAGAGGCGTGATAAATAATCCTTATATTTATGCAGCAATCTTTTGTATTGTAATCGTTATTTATCTAAAAAAAGTTCTTTTAAGTGTGATAGCAAGTTTAGGATTTTTTTATTTTATAAATTTTCTAATAAATTACTAACATGCAAAAGCTGAATCGAAAGGATTCAGCTTTAAATCCATCTTTAAGCAAGAGCTTGTTTTTGTCTGCTTTTCCATTTAGGTAGGATTTTTGAGAGATAAGCATCCATACACCAAACTGGTCCAATTAGTAGGAATTGTAAATCTTTAAAGAAAGATGGTTTTTTGCCTTCGACTTTGTGTCCGTAAAATTGTCCAACCCAAGCAATCACAAAAATAGCGATATAAAATCCGACTCCTACAGGTAGGGTGTAAATGAGCCATGCCATAACAACAAGTAAAGCAGCCATTGCAACAGCAAGTACAAGATCTAAACGTGCATAAAATACTAAGGTCAACACAAGTAATAAAGTAGTAAGCAATGTGCTGAAATGCGCAATGATTCCAATAATAGAAAATAAAATGGCGGGAACGCAAAGCCAGTGAATTTGTTTATTGGTTGGATTTTGATGACTTTCGCTATATTCATCAAACCATTCAGTAATGGATTTCATGAGTAGCACACTCCTTGTTTTAACTTTGATTTATTTTTTGTGAGTATATTTTAGTCTGTTCTTGGGGATCTCGACAAGAAACTAACACTATTCAACTATAGGGAGCGTTGTATTAAAAAGACCTAAGAAAGGGCAAACGAAAAAATAATGTGACTGTGATTGAAATAGGGGGCAATACAACCTCAAGAATGGGGTAATTTTTCATAATATTTTTTCTCTATTGCTAGATGATGAAAACAGCAAAAAAAGTGTAATTTTGAGATGGGTGGGAAAATTGTGTGAAAAAGCTCTACTCATCTACTCTAAAAACGCCATAAATAGCCTTTATTTTGGAAAAATGGTACTAGGGTAGCGCAAATTTGAAAAAGTCGCTCTAAACGCAAATTAGACGTAAAATTAACTAGTATTAAATAAACATGGTTTTTTGTTTAAAAAATATTCAAATCCAGAGCTAGATAAGGGTCAAAAAAAGAGGATTTTTTAACTTTAAGTTAGGATTTATTTTGATAACTTAAAATATAAAAAAGCCGCAGAAAAATTGCGGCTTTTTACATGAACTCGAGAGGCTATAACTTATGAAGTTGGGCCATCAACACGCTCAATATTTACTTTAGCTGTTCCAGCATTGGTAATACCAAGACGTTTAGCTGCACCGTATGATAGGTCAAGTACACGGTTGCCATGGAAAGGACCACGGTCATTTACTTTTACAACTACACTTTTACCATTGTCTTTATTCGTTACTCGAATGTAACAGTTCAACGGTAGGCTACGGTGAGCAGCAGTTAAAGCATTCATGTCGAATGTTTCACCACTTGCAGTTTTACGACCATGGAATTGGCGGCCATACCAAGACGCCATACCAGTTTGGCTAAACTTACGAACAGTGTTTGAAGCTACTGTGTTAAGTTTTTCAATCACTGAAGGCTCATCTTCAGGGATTTCAATTTTTGCTGCGATCGCTTGACGACGGATTTGATCGCCAGAACGTTCAGTGATTGAAAGACTGTTAATGTTAGAAAAACGAGAATTAAAGTTTTGAGTATCTTTACTCAATACACGTGCTGCTAGATTAGGACCATCTACATCACTGTTTAATGATGATGACTGCACCATTTCAGCGTGCAGTGGGGCCATGCTTAAACTAGCCGTCAGTGCAAGAACGTATTTCAGCGATAACTGCATTTGTATAAACTCCTGAGAACATGTACTTTTTTCTTTCAGCCATTGACTGAAATTTAAAGTGAACATGCCTTATTATTCACTTTTGCAATTGCTATATTGGGGTGGATAATATTCATCGCTTACGGAGAGTGTCTAGTCTTTAACGAGAAATCGTTACAAAAAGGGCAAAAACTTACAGTTTTAGATTAAAAAACAACCAATAGTGTAACAATTTATTTAAAATGTATGTATTGTGAGCTATTTAACAAAAATATTTATTGACTTTTGGTGTGGCTATAAAAAAGCTAGCCTATCGGCTAGCCACTTCAGTGCCTAATAACCACACAGCGGTAGCGTACATGCGGCTCTTATTATAAGTCGTAATCACTTGAAAATTCGGGTAAGTTAAATAGTAAATTGGACCGTTATAGTCTTGTAATTGAATTACATTCACCATGTCCAGATCATCAATTTTAACTAAAGGATTTAATGGTGTGATACCTAGTGTCTTTAGTGCGCCATAGGGGAAAGGCTGAGTTAAATCTTTCGCAATAATACTTTCCGGATTTGACCCAGTGTAACGTGCCATAAACCCGATAGGCTGATCGCGTTGCCATCCTTGTTTTGCTAAGTAGTTTGCGATTGATCCAATAGCATCTTCTGCTGAGTTTCTTAAGTCGATATGTCCATTACCGTCATAATCCACACCATATTTACTAATATTACTTGGCATAAATTGCGGATAACCAATCGCACCTGCATATGAGCCAACAATATTTCTAGTTGGATAACCTTCTTTATAAGTCCATGCGATCAGAGCGGCTAGCTCATCACCAAAATATTCAGCACGGCGAGGATAGCCAAAAGCAAGAGTAGCTAAAGCATCACGTGTAATAAATGAACCTTTATTTGCGCCATAACCTGTTTCAACGCCCAAAATACCTAAAATCACAGCTTGAGATACGCCATATTGCTGTTCAGCGCGATTTAAGGCATCTGCATATTGGTTTTTAAAACGCACACCGCGCTGAATTGTGCCTTCCACCAAGAACATGGAACGGTAGTCATACCAAGGCTTACTTTCCCCTGGACGAGTCATAATATTTAGAATGTTTGGTAAATTTTTTGCGCCGCTCATGGCTGCATCGACTTGATCGCTACTTAAGCCATAAGCATTCATCGTTTTTTGTTTAAAGTTTAAATAATCAGGATGTGTGGCAAAATCGTTAGCCTGAGCAAAATGACTGGTACTGATTAAGCCAGTACACAAAGCAAGCATTTTTAAAGTTTTATTTAAGTGTTGAGACAACATATCGTTTTAAAATTCCAGATTATCGATGTGTATGAATGGACATGACTAAACCAAAGGTGGCCATTAAAGTAATAATAGCTGTTCCGCCATAACTCATAAAAGGTAAAGGAACACCTACTACAGGTAAAATACCACTGACCATTCCCGCATTTACAAATACATAAACAAAAAAAGACAAACCAAAGGCGCCAGCAACTAAACGTCCATAGTTATGGAAGCTTTGTAAACCGATCTGGAATGTTCTAAAAATAATAGCAAAATAAAGAGTTACTAAAATCAGTACACCGATGAGACCAAACTCTTCGGAATATGCAGCAATAATAAAGTCAGTATGTCCTTCGGGTAAAAAGTGTAAATGTGATTGGGTACCTTCAAGGAAACCTTTACCTGAAAAACCGCCAGAGCCAATTGCAGTTTTAGATTGAATAATATTCCAACCTGTACCGAGTGCATCTGCTTCTGGATTAAGTAAAGTTAAAACCCTTTGACGCTGATAGTCGTGTAAAAGAAATTCCCATGCAATAGGAATAATGACTGCTGCACAAGCGGCAGCTGCACCAATCATCCGCCATGATAATCCACTTAAAAATAAGACAAATATGCCGCTTGCCAAGACTAAAAGTGATGTCCCTAAATCTGGTTGTTCTGCAATCAGTAAAAAAGGAATACCAATTAACATTAATGATAAAACAACTTGTGAAAAGCTAGGGGGAAGAGGTTTTCTTGCTAAGAACCATGCAATCATCATCGGCATACCGATTTTCATGAATTCACTGGGTTGGACACTTCCGAAACCAGGAATATCAATCCAACGCTGAGCACCCATTCGGACTTCACCGAACACCATGACTGCCACAAGTGAAAATAGACCAAATAAATAAAAGTAGGGGGAAAACGCTTGATAGACCTTAGGCGGAATTTGGGCTAGGCCAATCATCACTAGAAAACCAATACCAAAACTCATGGCTTGTTTACTGACTAACCCTACATCTTGTGCTGAAGCACTATATAGTACAGTTAAACCTAACAGAGCATTTAAAAGCAAAAATAGGCATAACCACGGATCAATATGGAGTTGTTGCCACTTTGATGGTTGCATAGCGGTGCTAAGACCATCTCGAGGAGCTTGGCGTAAAAATTTATATTGTGGACTAGGAGACATGCGGCGTTAACTAGGTCAATCAGTGCTTGGCGCATGCTAACATAAACCTGATTAATGGCAATGTATATCAATATTTTGCAATAAAAAAACCTAGCTCTCGCTAGGTTTCCGATAGGCTATTTTTTATTAGTTAAAGAATAGGCCATCATGATATTCAGCCATCGCTTTTAGTTCAGTACGATTTAAGCTAGGGATGAGCTTATCGATTGCAATATGAACTGCTTTTGTTACAGCCGCAGCGCCAATATCAGCAGCTTTACGCTTGATCATGCCGAGGTCTAATGTCTTATTAAAATCAGACATAAAATGCTTGATCATAGCATCGCCGAATTGTTTATATAGTTCAGCTAATGCAGCTTTATTAATATCGTTGCCAGCTTCAAGCTCAGTGAAGTTATGCTTAAGGTTAGTGACTAAACTAGAATCTAAAGTTACACCTACTTTATATTGACCTTGTGGGTCTTTAAATAAGCTTTTTTCAGAGAACTCTACGGACTGTTTCACAACATCGTTTGGTGCTTTGCTTAACAATTGTTTTAAAAGAACAGCAACTGTTGATTTGACATAGCCTGCTAGCTTTTCGGCAGTATCGCGTTTTTCACTTGCAGGGAAGTGCTGAACTAACTGAATTAAGACATTATCAATAATCTCTTCATTGAGTTGTAAAGCAATCTTATCGCGAAGTGGATATAAAGGTTCACTAGAATTTTTATTCGCAATTCCAGTTTGTATATCGTTCAATAAGCCTTCAGAAGGGGTAAAACCAAAAAACGGCATGGTATATCCTCAAATTATTCGTTTTATTGTCGTGCCAATCGAATCGGTTTTGGCATCCATGAAAGATCCGATACTCGGCAAGGGTTAATATCAAGTCCGCCGCGACGAGTATAAGTTGCATAAACCATCAGCTTTTCAGGCTGCAAATTTTGCCAAATATCAGCAAAAATCTGCTCGACACACTGTTCGTGAAAACCGTTATGCTGACGGTACGAGATAATATAAGCTAAAACACTACGATAACAAGGTTTTTTGCCCTTAAAACGGATAAAAACTGTACCCCAATCCGGTTGTCCCGTGACTGGGCAGTTACTTCTCAAAAGGTGAGAATACAGTTCAATTTCTACTTCTTCATCAGACTCATCTTGTTTTAAAAGAGTCGCATCTGGATGTTGCTCTAAACGCTCTGGATCTAAGTCATCAATACAAATGCCTTGAGGCTTAGAAATCTCTAAATCATCTACCTGAAATAGGGTTAACTCAACTTTTGCACCTGCCGCAGCAGATAGATCTTTTTCAACCGTTTCAATAAACGACTGTTTAGAGTCAAACTGAGTGAAGTTAAGGCTATTGAAGTAAAGTTTTAATGACTTTGATTCAATCAAATTTGGTGAAGAAGCTGGCAGTGTAATTCTGCCAATAGCAACTTGCGGGATAGCATGAGCGTTTAACCATGAAATTTCAAAAACATGCCACCAATCTTTACCTTGCGTAATACCTTCAATATGTGAGTAGGCTTCACGAGATTGAGCACGAGCAATTGGAAATAAAACATCAGGTTGATAGTTAGTTGGATATTGAGTTTCTTTACCCAATAAAGACTGTTCGACACTCATTCACGCATTCCTGAACCACGAGCTAGTAAATAGTAAGCAATTCCGTAAAGTACAACACAGCATAATGTCACAATGATTAAAGAGAACGTAACATTCACGTCACTATGACCTAAAATGCCGAAACGGAAAGCGTTAACCATATACACAATAGGATTAATTAAAGAAAGTTTTTGCCAAAAAGGGCCAAGTGCACTAATGGCATAGAACACACCACCTAAATAGGTTAAAGGTGTAAGGACAAATGTTGGAATAATAGAAATATCATCAAATGATTTTGCATAAACTGCATTAATAAAACCACCTAATGAGAAAAGAACTGAGGTAATTAAGACTGTATATATAGTCACGAACCAGTTATGTATAAAAAGGTCTGTAAAGAACATACTCATTGTCGTCACAATTGCCCCGACCAATACACCACGGCAAATACCACCAATGACATAGCCCCATAAAATGATATGGAGTGGAACGGGACTCATAATCAGTTCTTCAATGCTCTTTTGGAATTTCACACTAAAGAAACTTGAAGATACGTTAGCATAACTGTTGGTAATAACCGCCATCATGATGAGGCCGGGTACGATAAACTGCATGTAGCTCACGCCGCCCATTTGTCCAATGCGCGAACCAACCAAATTACCAAAAATGACAAAGTACAAACTCATCGTGATCGCAGGTGGTAATAAGGTTTGTGGCCAAATACGTAGAAATCGGCGTACTTCTTTACGAACTAGAGTCCAGAGGGCAATTTGCAGTTGGCTAAAATTCATTTTGCCTCTCCTTCAAGATTTTTCTCAACCATTTTGACGAATAGCTCTTCTAGACGGTTCGATTTGTTTCGCATACTACGAACACGAATACCTTGTGATTCTAAAAGTTGGAATAAGTCATTTAATGTATGTGCTTTATCCATCGTCACTTCTAAAGTGCTGCTATCAATTAAGTTGAACTTCACACCAATAATATTTAACTGGAGTGGGGCAATAGGTTCTGCCAAATCGAAAATAAAAGATTCTTCACTGAGCTGGTTTAAGAAACTTTTCATGCTGGTGTCTTCTTTAATGACACCGCGGTCAATGATAGCAATTTGACGACATAACATTTCTGCTTCTTCGAGATAATGTGTAGTCAAAATAATAGAAGTACCGCTTTCGTTCATTTCGGTCAGAAAATCCCACATAGAACGGCGTAACTCAATATCTACACCTGCGGTAGGCTCATCTAAAATAAGAAGTTTAGGCTCATGCATCATGGCACGGGCAATCATGAGGCGGCGCTTCATACCACCCGATAGCATGCGTGCTTGTATATTGCGCTTTTCCCATAAACCTAGTTTTTCTAAATAATGTTCGGCACGTTTTTCTGCAATCTTTTTATGAATGCCGTAATAGCCAGCTTGGGTGACTAAAATATCGAACGCTTTTTCAAACTGTCCAAAGTTAAATTCTTGAGGGACAACGCCCAGCTGTTGTTTTGCCAAAGATGGATGAGTGTCGAGATTATGTCCAAAAATCTCAACTGTTCCTTCGGTTTTTTTCGTGAGGGAACTGATAATACCAATGGTTGTTGATTTGCCGGCGCCATTTGGGCCTAACAACGCATAAAATTCACCTTCAGGCACAGTGAGGTTAATACCTTTTAACGCCTGAAAACCATTACGATATGTTTTGGACAAATCTCTTAAAACCAAAGCATCAGTCATGAAATTCTCACATTATGAAAGAGGGGTATATTTTGAGCGATAATGATTAATAAACCAAGTAAAATAGTCGGAATTTTATGAAATTGAGATAAATTTATGAAGTTATTATATATAAACTGGTGCGCTCGGCGGGGATCGAACCCACGACCCCAGGCTTCGGAAACCTGTACTCTATCCAACTGAGCTACGAGCGCACATGTGTGGGCCACATCATAGGAAAAAAACACCAATAGGTAAAGCACGAAATAGGTAACAAGTGAGTTTAATGCTTAATTAAACAGCAGCTTGTTGTTTTTTTAGATGCGTTGTTGAATAAGTTGAATTGAATAATTAATAGAATGAAGCGTATGTGCTAGCTCATGAGGCGGAATACGTGACTCCTGTAAGCTAGTAATCCATTGCATTTGGCACATTTTAAGCTCTTGAAGCATTTTTATTTGCTCTATTTTCTGAATAAGTGGTTTCGCCATAAGCCCACAATATTGACTCAAGCTTTGCTTCATCAACTGTTGTATTTCTTCAAAAGAGAGTTGTTGAACTCGAATTGGTGGCTGGGTAATTTCAGTATGTGAAAGTTGAAAAGATGATGATTGTGTAACCTGAATTTCACTAACTGTATCGTCACTTTTATTATCATCTATAGTATTTTTTTGATGAGCTTCTATTGGAGTTACGGATGATTCTGGGAAAGATATTTGTTCATTTAATTCTGAATAATTTTCGCCAGAAGGAGCAATGAGTTTTAAGTCGATAAGCTGTTGAATAAGTTCTGGAGATGCAATACGTTTTTTAAATTCGCTATTTAAATTTTGAAAATCTTCGTGATCTATTAATAGTAGTAAACGTCTTTGTTTTGCATTTAAAGTAATGTTGCGTTGTTGAAGCGCGACTCTTCCCAAATTGGTTCGATAAAAACCAGCCATCATTTTTCCCCAAATAAAAAATAAATCAGACTGTCCAATTTTCTCGGTTGAACAGTACTGTTTTTAATAAAATATAAATGGGGTTAACCATAAAACTCAAAAATGACAATATGATGAAGAATTGATGAATATCATCTATTTAAGACTTTAAAATGCGCCTTCTAATGCTTTACGTAAATAGACATCCAGTTCATCTTGGCGTAATAACCATTGAATATAGTCTTTAGGAAGTTCAGCAATTGCTGTGCCTTTATGCTTACCAAAATTAATAGTCGTAGGGATACGTGCTTCTTCAGAAACTCGGTAAAGCTCTTCAATGTCTTGAATATTTAAATGATAGACAATATGCATCAAGATATTGGCAGTTAAAATAATATCTGCATCGGCACGGTGTGCGCCTTTGAGCAATTCTCGAGCTTTACTGCTGCCTTGAGAAATCATATAGATGAGTGCAGAAATATTATGCGCTTCTGCATCAGGCCAAGTTTTACGCGCTAAAGCTAGAGTACAAATCGGTTTGATATGAGAGACATCCACGCCACAACGAGCAATCGCGGCAATATCGTAATCAATATTGTGACCAATAATATAAGTTGTAGTCTCTGGCAATTTAAAAGTTTTATAGTGGGGCTGGTTTTCTAAATCTGACTCTAATATATGGTGTACTGCCATAGCCGCGTATGAGATAGGTGCACCAACCTGATAAAGTTGATCAAACAATTTGCTCTTATCTAAAGTCAATTTGCCTTCATTAATTTCAATTGGGGCATACGCAATTTCAATAGGCAAACCATTTAGTGTATGTGTTTCTGTATCTAAAATAATGGTTTGCATAACTGGCCCTTTAATCAATCACGAGTAATCAAGAATGTTAACAGTTGGCTACCTACTTTAAAACATGAAGTGAGGCCTGAGAGCGGCGAGAACGTTAATTTATATTAAAAATAAAGTTTTTAGAGATTAATTTCATCCAATAGAACTTGCGGAAAATAAAGATTAGGCGTAAATATTTTAAGACATTAGGAAATGTTGATTAAAAAACTAAAGCAAAACAAAAATGGAATTTAAGGGAAGATATACCAATGAAAATGAACCTATTAATGACGAGCGTTCTTAGCACGAGTTTATTTTTAGTCGCTTGTGGAGGAGGGAGTAGTGATGATGGCTCAGCTCCTACTAATCCATCTGGGACTCCAACCAATAATATTCAAAATCCAGTCGTTAAGGTCGAGGCTTACACAAGCACCAACTTAGGATCAGTTGCCGCAGAAAGTAGTATTTTGACTTATAAAATGTTGGGTCAAAGTGGTCAAGAAGTGCAGGCAACCAGTTTGGTATTTACACCAAACACTCCACCACCAGTAGGCGGTTGGCCAATTGTAGTCTGGGCGCATGGTACTACGGGTGTGGCAGATGCTTGCGCACCAAGTAAAGCAGCTTTAGCAGATAGTACAAAAGATTTAATTAGTAAATTATTAGCAGCTGGTTATGTTGTGGTCGCACCTGACTATGAGGGTTTAGGTACACCAGGCATACATCCTTTTTTAAATATTAAAAGTGAGGCTTTTTCAATTACAGATGCGGTGGTTGCGACACGCAATTATTTATTACAGCGTAACTTATTAACTTCAAAAAAATGGTTAACAGTAGGACATTCTCAGGGTGGGCATGCTGCATTAGGTGCTGCACAATATGCGAGCCGTGCACAACTAGACTATAAAGGTACAGTAGCGGTAGCACCTGCTTCTAATCTAGGGGGTATCTTAGTAGATGGAGAGGCACAAGTTGCGAATGCACCGATAGATATTAAAATTGCAACCTATGCACAGCTTGATACATATACAGCTTTGGTTACAGCTGGCATTCGCAATACACAACCTGCCTTTAATTATTCACAAGTATTTACTTCACAAATTTCAAGTATTGCCGCACAAGCAGAAAACCTTTGTTCAGGACCATTGTATGGAGCCTTTTATGAGGGTATGAGTAATTATGCTAAAGACCATAATGACACACTAGATGGCTTTACACGTACACAACCTAATTTTATGGCAGTGTCGCTAGTTAAGACATTTTTGGAAAAAGATTCACAGCCGTTACAAGTAAAAGTCACGACACCAATCATCATTTATCAAGGGATAGCTGATCCTACAGTACCTAAATTAGCAACTGATCTATTGATATTTAATGCCACTACCTTAGGTACCAAAATTAATAGTTATGTGACGGGTAACTGGGACCATGGCACGGCAATGAGTAGTAATGTTGATAACATCGTTGGAAATGTTCAGACTTTACTGATGACTCAATAGAGTTGTTGATATTTAAAGGATTTTTAATGTTTTTCTAAGCTAGAATAAGCAATAGAAAAATTTAAAATATAAGCTTTAAAGCAGCTTTTTATTTGATTTATAGACAATGGCTCATTTTTTATAAAACTTGAGCCATTTTTATTTAAAACTGAGCTAACTTCATTCTGTTTAATTATAAAGTTCATGCTACAATATGCCGCAATCTTAGCACGGCTTAAAAGCCCTAATTTATAGGACCCCCGCTAATGTTTGCCAATATTTCCATTTCTGAATTTGATCCAGAATTAGCTCAAGCAATTGCTTCTGAAGGTGAGCGTCAAGAAGCACATATCGAGTTAATTGCATCTGAAAACTATTGCTCTCCTGCTGTGATGGAAGCGCAAGGATCAAAACTTACGAACAAATATGCAGAAGGTTATCCAGGCAAACGCTATTATGGCGGTTGCGAGTATGTGGATATCATCGAGCAAATGGCGATTGATCGTGCTAAAGAACTTTTTGGTGCAGATTACGCAAACGTTCAACCACATGCTGGCTCACAAGCTAACTCTGCTGTTTATCTAGCGCTTCTTAACCCGGGCGATACAGTTTTAGGTATGAGCTTGGCTCACGGTGGTCACTTGACTCACGGTGCAAAAGTAAGCTTCTCTGGTAAAACTTATAATGCGGTTCAATACGGTCTAAACGCTGAAACTGGCGAGATCGATTACGAAGAAGTTGAACGTTTAGCATTGGAGCACAAGCCACGTATGATCGTTGCTGGCTTCTCTGCTTACAGCCGTGTTGTAGATTGGCAACGTTTCCGTGATATCGCGGACAAAGTTGGCGCTTACCTTTTTGTTGATATGGCTCACGTTGCAGGTCTTGTTGCTGCTGGTGTATATCCAAACCCAGTTCAAATTGCTGACGTAACGACAACGACGACTCACAAAACACTTCGTGGTCCACGTTCTGGTTTAATCCTTGCGAAAGCGAATGAAGAAATTGAGAAAAAACTTCAATCAGCTGTATTCCCTGGTAACCAAGGTGGTCCATTAATGCATGCGATTGCTGCTAAAGCAATCTGCTTCAAAGAAGCTATGTCTGATGACTTCAAAGCTTACCAACAACAAGTTGTGAAAAATGCTCAAGCTATGGCTGAAGTATTAATTGCACGTGGTTATGATGTTGTTTCTGGTGGTACAGACAACCACTTATTCTTGTTATCTTTAATCAAGCAAGATGTAACTGGTAAAGATGCTGACGCTTGGTTAGGTGCTGCTCACATTACTGTGAACAAAAATTCAGTTCCAAATGACCCACGTTCTCCATTTGTGACTTCTGGTATCCGTATCGGTACTCCAGCAGTAACAACTCGTGGTTTCGGTGAAGCTGAAGTTCGTGAACTTGCTGGTTGGATCGCTGACGTGATTGACAGTAAAGGTGACGAAAAAGTTATTGCTGACGTAAAAGCGAAAGTTGAAACTGTTTGTGCAAAATTCCCTGTATACGCACAATAAGTTGTAAATATAAAAAAAGCGCCATATGGCGCTTTTTTTATATCAAGTTAATTAGGTGAAGCAGTCTGCCATCCGCCTCCTAATGCGCGGATTAAATTTACACTCGCCATCATTCTACTGCCGTTAAGCTGTGCAGAAAGTTGTTCTTGTTGCAAAATAGTCCGATCCGAATCAATCACATCAAGATAACTAATCGCACCTTCTCGATAGCGTAAATGAGACAATTGATTTGCATGACGAGAAGAAGAAAGTGCTTGGTTTTGTGCCTGAATTTGTTGGTCGAGAATTCTTTGATCAGATAAACCATTTTCAACTTCGCGAAATGCATTCAATACAGTTTGGCGATAGTTTGCGACGCTTTCTTCATAGGCAGCTCGCGCTTGAGCAACTCCTGCTTTACGTTGTCCGCCGTCAAATAATGGCAAAGATAAAATAGTGCCTGCGACTGGACCAAGTAAGAACGTACGGCTCGACCATTTACCTAAATCACCTAAAGTTGATGATTCATAACCGAGTGCACCTGTCAGGTCTAGTTTCGGGAAGAAAGCAGCGCGTGCAATTCCAATACGCGCATTATCTGCTGCCATAGCACGCTCGGCAGCAGCAATGTCAGGTCGTCTTTCAAGTAAAGCAGAAGGTAAACCTGCTGGAAGGCGAATGCTGTTTTCAGTTAATGGTTGAATTGCCAAGCTAAACTCAGCAGGTGTTTTGCCTAACAATACTGCAAGTGCATGCTCTGCATTGGCTCGGTTACGAGCAATGTTCAGTGCATTGGTTTGGGCGGTAGCCAGTTCAGTCTGTGCGCGAGAAACATCTAATTCACTGACTAAACCATTTCTAAAACGTGTTTGAACTAAGTCGCGTGTCTCGCCAAGCAGTTTAATAGTGCGATTATAAATTGCTTGTTCAGCATCAAGTTGACGAATGAGAAAGTAGCCTTGGGCAACATCTGCTTGCAAAGCTAAAAGTGCTGATTGATATAGAGCTTCTTGCTGTTGTAAATCAGCTGTTGCTGCATTGACACTACTGGCAATACGACCAAATAAATCGAGCTCATATGAAACATTGGCTTGAGCACGCCATAAGGTCTGTGCAGACGTATGAGCATTGTCATCTAGACCCAATGAAGCGGGAGAAGGTTTTTGACGAGTTGGGCCAAAGCCAGCACTAATACTTGGCAAGCGTTCAGCTTGTGCTGCGGAACGTAACGCACGTGAAGCCTGAATATTAGCCGTTGCCGCTTTAAGGCTCTGGTTTCCAGAAATAGCCTGTTGTTCTAACTCATTCAATTGAGCATCATTAAAAACACGCCACCATTCACCTCGAACCTGCTGATCGGCAGGTTGGGCAATTTTCCAGTTATTGTCTTCAAGTTTAGGGTCAGACTCTTTAAATTTGACGGGAACTATGACTTTTGCAGGTTGATATTCCGGAGCCAAAGAGCAGCTTGCAAGCAGCAGGCTTCCCATGAGTGAGGACAATAATAAGCTTTGTTTTGCTGTAGCCATCAAATATCCTCCTTAATGATCATGTGGGGTAGATAAAGGTGCTTCATGAACTGCTGCCGAATGCAATTTATGTTTGCTGTTCAGTGTACGAATTAGGACATAAAAGGCAGGGGTCAGGAACAAACCAAACAGCGTTACACCAATCATGCCGAAGAACACCGCAATACCCATGGCATGACGCATTTCAGAACCTGCACCAGTTGAGGTAACCAGTGGAACTACACCCATAATGAAGGCAATAGAAGTCATTAAAATTGGGCGTAAACGTAGACGGCTTGCTTCAACAGCTGCTTTAAAGGCAGTTGCGCCTTGCATTTCGAGTTCTCGTGCAAACTCGACAATTAAGATGGCATTTTTACAAGCCAGCCCGACCAGTACCATCAAACCGATTTGGGTAAAAATGTTGTTATCTCCACCTGTCAGCCAGACACCTGTCAGAGCTGCCAAGATTCCCATTGGCACAATTAAAATTACAGCTAAAGGCAAAGTTAGACTTTCATATTGAGCGGCTAAAACTAAGAACACCAGTAAGACGCTAATTGGGAATACCCAGAGTCCTGCATTACCAGCCAAGATTTTTTGGTAAGTTAAATCTGTCCATTCAAACTTGATACCACGCGGCAGAGTTTGAGCAGCAATACGTTCAACCGCAGCTTCTGCTTGGCTAGATGAATAACCCGGTGCAGGACCACCGTTAATATCCGCTGAGGTATAGCCGTTATAACGAACGACCATTTCAGGACCATAGGTTTGAGTTACATTTACCAATGAAGATAACGGTACCATTTGTCCGGTACTATTACGGGTTTTAAGCTGCAAAATATCTTCAGGATTAGCACGGAAAGGGGCATCTGCCTGTGCTCGAACCTGATAAACACGTCCAAAGCGGTTAAAGTCATTAACGTACTGAGAACCTAAATAAATCTGCATGGTGTTGAAAACATCAGTCACAGCAACACCTTGTTGTTTGGCTTTTACACGGTCCAGATCTACATTTAGTTGAGGTACGTTAATTTGATAACTTGAGAACATTGGACCAAGTTCAGGGGCTGATTGTGCTGCTTTCATAAAGTTTTGTGCAGCATCGTTCAAGGCTGAATAGCCTAAGGCACCTCGGTCTTCGAGTTGGAGTTTAAAGCCGCCCATGGTTCCTAAGCCCATCACGGGTGGTGGTGGGAAAACCGCAATATAGGCATCTTGAATAGCTGAATATTTCTGGTTGAGAGCACCAGCAATTGCATTTGCAGATAAGTCTTTAGCTTTACGTTCATCGAATGGCTTTAAGGTCACAAAGACAATACCAGCGCTTGAGCTGTTGGTAAAACCGTTAATTGAGAGACCAGGAAAAGCAACAGCACTTTCTACACCAGGCTGTTTAAGTGCGGTGTCACTCATTTTACGGATGACTGCTTCGGTACGATCTAATGACGCACCATTTGGTAGTTGAGCAAAGCTAATCAAATATTGTTTGTCTTGAGCTGGAACAAAGCCACCCGGAACAATATAAGAAATCCCAACGGTTAAGCCTAACAGTGCTGCATAGACACCCATTGCTGATGCTTTATGGGAGATAACACGACTTACGCCTTTACCATAGTTGTCTGACGCACGTGTAAATACGCGGTTAAACAATGCAAAGAAACGCCCAAATACACGGTTCATAAGGCGTGTTAATGCATCAGGTTTAGCATCATGTCCTTTTAGTAACATGGCAGCCAAAGCAGGAGATAGAGTAAGCGAGTTAAATGCCGAAATAACCGTTGAAATGGCGATGGTCATGGCAAATTGTTTATAAAACTGCCCTGTTAAGCCTGTCATAAAGGCAAGTGGAACGAATACGGCAACCAGCGTTAAAGCAATCGCAATAATCGGTCCGCTCACTTCTCTCATCGCGCGATAAGTTGCATCTCTTGGGCTTAAGCCTGCTTCAATATTCCTCTCGACATTTTCGACGACGACAATAGCGTCATCGACCACAATCCCGATGGCAAGTACCATCCCAAACAGTGAAAGTGCATTGATTGAGTAACCAAAAGCGAGCATGAGCGCGAATGTACCAATAATTGAAACTGGTACGGCAAGCAATGGAATGATTGAGGCACGCCATGTCTGCAAGAATAAAATTACAACAATAACAACCAGTGCAATTGCTTCAAGTAAGGTATGAACGACCGCTTTAATACTGGCACGTACGAACTGAGTCGGGTCGTACACAATGTCGTATTTAATTGAAGATGGGAAATCTTTTGAAAGCTCCTTCATCGTGTCGCGCACTTGATCGGAAACTTGTAAAGCGTTGGCACCCGGTGCTTGGAAAATTGGAATGGCAACCGCTTGTTTATTATCGAGTAACGAACGCAAGCCATATTGTGAAGCTGCAAGTTCAACACGAGCAACATCACCCAATCGGGTAACCGCGCCATCTGGTGCAGTTTTTAAAATGATATCTGCGAATTCTTGCTCAGTAGTTAAACGACCTTGAGCATTGACTGAAAGTTGTAAAGGGGAATTACTTGGTGAGGCACCGATTGTACCTGCTGCAACTTGAATATTTTGTTCACGGATTGCATTCACAATTTCGGTCGCGGTGAGGTTACGCTGCGCTACTTTTTGCGGGTCGAGCCATACGCGCATCGCGTAGTCACCAGAACCAAATAAACCGACTTCGCCAACCCCTTGTAAACGCGCTAAACGGTCTTTTACGTTGAGTACCGCATAGTTACGTAAGTAGGTCATGTCATAGCGACTATCTGGTGAGGTCAGATGCACCACCATGGTTAAAGTCGGTGAGCTTTTTAAAGTCGTGACACCTAAACGCTGTACGTCTTCAGGTAAACGAGGCATAGCCTGAGACACACGGTTTTGAACCAGTTGTTGCGCTTTGTCTGGATCAATACCGAGCTTAAAGTTCACCGTAATGGTTAGGTTACCGTCGCTGTTTGCTTGAGATTGCATGTACAGCATGTCTTCAACGCCGTTGATTGATTCTTCAAGCGGAGAAGCAACAGTTTCAGCAATTACTTTCGGGTTTGCACCCGGATATTGAGCGCGAACCACCACAGATGGGGGAACAACTTCCGGATATTCAGAAATCGGTAGTTTAAACACCGAAAGCAGACCGGCGAGTAAAATCAATACTGATAAAACACCGGCAAAGATCGGCCGATCAATAAAAAATTTAGAAATATTCATATTTGATTAACCTTTTGCCGGAGTTGATGTTTTATCTGTTGGCTGAGGTTGAGGAGGAGTAGCGTTAGCAGTGATTTGTGCATTTGGCATCGGAACGAGGTGTGGGGTCACAGGGTCACCCGGACGAATCCGCTGTAAACCGTTCACTACAATACGGTCACCCGCTTGTAATCCGCTATTCACGATTTGCAAACCATCTTGTTGTGCACCGAGTTTTACTTCACGGTAGGCTGTCTGATTTTTAGCATCAACTACTACGACAAAGCGTTTATCTTGATCGACTCCGATCGCAGTTGGGCTAATTAAAATTGCTGAACGAGGTTGACCTCCGCCTAAACGGATTCGTGCATATAAGCCTGGTAATAAAACTCCGTTTGGATTGTCAAAGGTCGCGCGAACACGGATTGTTCCTGAGGTTGCATCTAGGTTATTGTCGATTGAATTGATCGTACCTTCACGAGTAAAGCCTGCTTCATTGGCAAGTCCCATATAAACAGGAACTTGTGCAGAATTACGCTGGTTACTGATGTATTTCAGGTAGGTTTGTTCATCAACATCGAAAGATGCATAAAGACGAGATACAGATACTAAACTTGTTAAAACCTGTGCTCCGTTACTTGCAGAAACTACATTGCCGACGGTGACTTCGGCTCGTGAAATTCGACCGCTGACTGGCGCAGTAATACGGGTGTACTCAAGATTTAAACGTGCAGATTGAACGGCAGCTCTAGCGGCTTGTAGGTTGGCACTGGCTGAGCGTGCATCATTTTGAGCTAAATCTAGCTCTTGACGTGAGACGGCATTACTTTGAATTAAACGTTGAATACGGGAAAGATTAGAACCCGTATAAGTGACTTGTGCTTCAGCCGAAGCGAGTTGAGCTTGGGCACGATTGAGTTCTGCTTCGAAAGGACGCGGGTCAATTGTAAAAAGTAAGTCACCTTTTCTAACCAGACTGCCATCTTTGAAATGTACGGCAATGAGTTTTCCGGAAACTTGAGGCCGAATATCGACTTGATCAATTGCTTCTAAACGACCGGAATATTATTGCCAATCGGTAATGGTTTTACTCACTACAGGGGCGACATCAACAGTAGCAGCTTGTTGGGCAGCGGTCGGTGCAGCTTTTGCATCGGCATTTTCATGTAAAAACATAAAACTGCCTCCTGTTGCTAAAATGGCAACAAAGATGGCAGACAGTGTGAACTGTTTGCGGGAAAATGACATGAGGTGCTCCTAGTTATTTGGATACCTGTTTTCAGACTTTTAGTTTTGGTCCGTATGGGAGAAACAGGGTTTATGGGATGAACGGAGCATAAAAGTTTGTCAATCACGAATAAATATATTAAATTTGATAACACTATTCGTATTTTTATAATAATTGATGTGTTTGAGTTAAATAAAACGCATTAAGAGGAGTGTGCGTGTGGATCTATTTCATGCCATGAGAGTATTCAATAAAGTTGTCGAAACAAATAGTTTCAGTTTAGCAGCTGATAGTTTGGGTTTACCGCGTGCTTCTGTGACGACAACCATTCAGGGTTTGGAGAAACATTTACAAGTTAGGTTACTTAACCGAACGACTCGTAAACTTAGTTTGACACCAGATGGCGCGGTTTATTATGAACGTACTTCACGAATTTTAGCTGATGTCGAAGACGTAGAGTCAACTTTTCATGATTCGGAACGTGGACCAAGGGGCCGACTGCGTATTGATGTTAAAGCTTCGATTGGAAGAATGATCTTAATTCCCATGCTGTGTGATTTTCATAAACGTTATCCCGATATTGATTTGGTAATTGGAATGAGTGATCGTCCAGTCGATTTGGTACAAGATGCGGTGGACTGTGTCATCCGTATTGGTCAACTGAAAGATTCAAGTTTAGTTGCACGTCGTATTGGAACAATTCAGTGTGTGACGGTTGCTGCACCCCGTTATTTGGCAGAGCATGGCGAACCCAAAACCATTGAAGATCTACAAAAACATCAAGTCGTGCATTACTTTAATAGTCGTACCGGACGCAATATCGACTGGGATTTTATGGTCGATGGTGAGATTCATAGCGTTGGTGTGAAAGGGCGTGTTTCTGTCAACGATGGTGATTCATATGTTGATTTGGCAGTACAAGGTTTTGGCTTAATTCAATGCCCATATTACATGGTGGCCAAACATTTAGAAGAAGGTACGCTCAAGGAGGTACTGACGGAATGGTTGCCTGCTCCTATGCCAATATCAGTTGTGTATCTACAAAACCGTCATTTATCGCCTAAAGTTCGAGTGTTTGTTGATTGGGTAGCCGAATTATTTGCAGGTTGTCCATTGCTGAGTGGTTGCTCAATGTTATGGGATCAGAAATGTGAATTTGCCACTGCCAAAGAACATAACCATGAATATACCATTCGAACCTTGGTCGAAAATGAAAATATGGCAGAAGCCTATGCACTCAAAAATTAGCTTCATATTTTGAGTGATTTTTCAACATTTAATCAGTTAATACAATCCACTGTTTAGTCATCTTCATAAATCCTTAATTTACTGGTATAGAAATTGCAATTATTTCGGCAGAAGAGTAATTTAGCAATTGCTCAAGTTTTTATCACCTTATTAGGATTTTAAGGAGAAGCTTCAAGATGGCAAGCTTTATGAAAAAAATGTTCGTTTCAACAACCTTAGTTTTGGCTGCTGTTGCAACGAATGTTCAAGCAAAGGATTGGAAGGTGATTCGTTTTGGTACTGAGTCGTCTTATGCACCATTTGAATATAAAACACCAGATGGCAAGTTAACTGGTTTTGATGTTGATTTAGGGAATGCTATTTGTGCAAAACTTAAAGCCAAATGTGTTTGGGTTGAGAACTCTTTTGACGGGATGATTCCGGCACTTAAAGCGAAAAAGTTTGATGGTATTCTTTCATCAATGACAGTCACTGATGAACGTGCAAAACAAATTGCATTTACTAGCAAAATCTACAACACGCCAACACGTATGGTTGCAAAAAAAGGTTCACCGTTATTACCGACTGCTGCATCATTGAAGGGTAAACGTGTGGGCGTACAACAGGGCACAATTCAAGAAACTTATGCTAAAACCTATTGGGCACCAAAAGGCGTAACTGTTGTACCTTATCCAGTCCAAGATTTGATTTACCAAGACATGATGTCAGGACGTTTGGATGCAACCTTACAAGATGCAATTATGGTTGATGGTGCTTTCTTAAAACAACCAAAAGGCAAAAACTTCGGTTTTGTTGGTGGGAATGTGGTTGATGCAAAAACACTTGGGGTGGGCGCGGCGATTGGCTTACGCAAAGAAGATGCAGACTTGAAAGCTAACATTAATAAAGCAATAGCTGCAATCATTGCAGATGGCACATACAAGAAACTCGAGAAAAAATATTTCTCCTTTAGCATTTACTAAGGATGTGAAAAATGTCGGCTTTAAGCCGACATTTTTAGATCTATTCTCATCTTATCAATATTAGATATTGTTTTTTAGGAGAAGAGGAGTCATGTTTTTTTCTGGCTATGGGCCACTCCTTCTCAGCGGTACATGGATGACCATACAGCTTGCGTTGTTGTCACTTTTACTTTCTGTGATTATTGGCTTAATTGGTGCGAGCTCAAAACTCTCTAGTATTAAAATTTTACGTTATATCGCGACAGCCTATACCACACTCATCCGTAGTGTGCCTGATTTGGTAATTATGCTGCTGTTATTTTATAGCTTGCAGTTGGGTCTCAACCAAATTACTGAAGCATTGCAAATGGACCAAATTGATATCAACCCATTTGTGGCTGGTGTGATTACTTTAGCGTTCATTTATGGTGCATATTTTACCGAGACCTTTCGTGGCGCATTCCAATCGGTTCCAAGAGGACAAATTGAAGCAGCAATGGCCTATGGTATGACCCCTTGGCAGGTTTTTCACCGTGTATTATTCCCTCAAATGATGCGTTTTGCGTTACCGGGTATTGGTAACAACTGGCAAGTTTTAATTAAGGCAACCGCACTAGTTTCAATTATTGGCCTAACTGATATTGTAAAAATTACGCAAGATGCGGGTAGAAATACCATGCAATTGTTCTTTTTTAGTGTCGTGGCTGCTGCGATTTATTTGGCAATTACCACCGTGTCGAACCTGATCTTAATGTGGCTTGAACGTCGTTATTCTGCTGGTGTGAGGAAGGGACAATTATGATTGAAATCCTTCAACAATATTGGCAGGCATACCTTTGGACCGATGGTCTACAAATGACCGGTGTCGCGATGACTGCTTGGTTATTGGTGCTATCGATTGGTATTGGGTTTGTCCTTGCTGTGCCTTTATCACTTGCACGAGTATCAGAAAATCTTTGGTTGCGTAGCCCAGTTTGGTTGTTTACTTATGTTTTTCGTGGGACTCCGCTGTACATCCAATTGCTGATTATTTATTCAGGTATTTACAGCTTTGATTACATCCATGAACATCAGACGCTTGATGCATTTTTTAGAGAAGGCATAAATTGCACCATTTTGGCATTCGCGCTCAATACTAGTGCATATACGACTGAAATCTTTGCAGGAGCGATTCGTTCTATTCCACATGGTGAGATTGAAGCTGCTCAAGCTTTTGGAATGTCAAAATGGAAACTCTACACACGTATTATTATTCCTTCGATGTTACGCCGTGCTTTGCCATTTTACGGTAACGAAGTCATTTTGATGTTGCACGCGACAACCATTGCATTTACAGCAACTGTTCCAGATATTTTAAAAATTGCGCGTGATGTAAATGCGGCAACCTATGACACCTTCAATGCTTTTGGAATTGCCGCGGTGTTATATGCGATGCTGGCATTTATTTTGATTTGGATATTTCGTAAGTTGGAAAAACGTTGGTTGGCATTTTTAAAGCCATCGAATCATTAGGAGACATAAATGGAACACGTTGCAAAACTAGTGATTCGCGATTTACATAAGACATTCGGCGATCATGAAGTGCTTAAAGGAATATCACTTGATGCAAATGCCGGTGATGTGATTAGTATTATTGGTTCATCGGGTTCAGGTAAAAGTACCTTACTGCGTTGCATTAACTTTTTGGAACAACCGAGCAATGGCACGATTAAGCTCAATGGTGAAAAATTACGCACGGTCTTTGATAAAAAAGGCAATTTAAAAGTGGTTGAACCAAAGCAACTACAAAAAATGCGTACCCAGCTGATGATGGTATTTCAGCACTTTAATTTATGGTCTCACATGACAGTACTGGAAAATGTCATTGAGGGGCCAATCCATGTACTTGGAGTTAAACGTGCTGAAGCGGAAGAACGTGCGCGCAAATATCTACGTAAAGTGGGATTACCTGAAAGCGTTGAAAGTAAATATCCGGCATTTTTATCTGGTGGTCAGCAACAACGTGTAGCAATTGCTCGTGCTTTGGCTATGGAACCTGAAGTGATGTTGTTTGACGAACCAACCAGTGCGCTTGACCCAGAGTTGGTAGGTGAAGTACTAAAAGTAATGCAGGGCTTGGCTGAAGAAGGACGTACCATGATTGTGGTGACACATGAAATGGGTTTCGCGCGTCATGTATCTAATCAAGTGATTTTTTTGCATCAAGGGAAAATTGAGGAACAGGGCCATCCTGATGAAGTACTCAACAATCCGAAAAGTGAGCGTTTAAAGCAATTTTTAACAGGCAGTTTGAAATAAGCTGTTCATACCGAGTAAGGTGAAATTTTTTATAAAAAGATTTTCATCGTACTCGGTTTCTTTTTATTTATATTTTATAAATGGGTATTTTTAGAAAACACATTAATAATCACAATACCTGCAATCATTAAAGTAAGACCAATGCACGCTGCTAAGTCTAAATGCTGTTTGTAAAATATCCAGCCAATTGCAGAAATTAAAATAATACCTGCACCTGACCAAATGGCATATGCAATCCCCATCGGAATTGTTTTTAAAGTCAGGGACAATAAATAAAAAGCAATTGCATAGCCCACCACCGTAATGATGGATGGAATAGGAACAGTAAAACCTTGAGATGCTTTTAAAGCTGAAGTTGCAATGACTTCACAAGCAATCGCAATTGCTAAATAAAGATAAGACATGGGGAGCTGCGCCAGAATGAGTTTTAATCAATCTACATGAAATGTTGAAATGGTTTGACAGTTTTAACGATTGTTTAATTTTTTTGGTACAAAATTACCAGTAAATCAAACTGAACTGATAAATTGATTTTATCACTAGCAAAGTGTTCTCAGCTATTTATTCGTTTAATTTAATCATTGATCTGTATAGTCATTTAAGAGGATCAGCAATCTGAGCTTGATCCTCGATAGACTTTTTAAGAGATAGATTCGTCGAGTAAATTTAACCCTTTAAATTTCTCTAGCAATTGTTCTTTATTTTCAATATGTGCAGGATCTGGTTTTATGCAATCAATAGGGCAAACCGCCTTACATGTGGGTGCATCATAAAAGCCTACACATTCGGTACAACGGTGTGGATCAATTTCATAAACTTTGCTCCCTTCAAAAATAGCAATGTTGGGGCATTCAGGTAAGCACATATCACAATTGATGCAGTCACTTGTAATCAAAAGCGCCATATTTAACTCGCTGAATAAGCTAATGTAGAAGCAGTAATGTTTTCCTTGGCATGCGGCAAATTGCGTATGAGTAAGGCATAACTGATATCAACATCTTGTGAGAGCGGAATTTCAACAAAATGTCCCGAACCTTTAGCATCTGTAATTGGGTTGCCTTTTAAATCGCGCATTTCGGTTAAGTTAAAGGTGATATTGCCTTGAGGCGTCATCAGCTCAAGTGAGTCACCCACCACAAAACGGTTTTTAACTTCAATCCGAATATAATTACCGTGACGTTCTACAACCTCTCCACAAAATTGTTGGTAGTCAAAATGTGATGACCCATCAGCATAGTTTTGATATTCGCTATGTACATGCCGTCTTAAAAAGCCTTCGGTATAACCGCGATTTGCCAAACCTTCGAGTTGGGTCATTAAGCTTGGGTCAAATGGTTTACTTGCTAAAGCATCATCAATAGCTTTTCGATAAATTTGTGCTGTACGGGCACAGTAAAAATAGGATTTAGTACGGCCTTCAATTTTCAGTGAGGCAATCCCCATTTTGGTTAAATGATCTACATGTTGTACCGCACGTAAATCTTTAGAGTTCATAAAATAGGTGCCGTGTTCATCTTCTTCAGCCGCAAACATTTCTTCATCATTGCGTTGTACCAGCAGCGTTTGAGCCGAGGTTGTTTCTAATTGTGCTGATGAGCAGCAAGACTTTTCTGGTGTATTTAGCTGAGTGACTGGAATCACATCGCCGTTTGCATCTTCTTGGGCTTGATGCAACTTATAGTCCCAACGGCAAACATTGGTACAAGCACCTTGATTGGCATCACGTTTGTTCATATATCCAGAAAGTAAACAGCGGCCTGAGTAGGCCATGCATAGAGCACCATGTACAAAAACTTCGAGTTCAATATCTGGGACGTGTTGCTGGATTTCTTCTATCTCTTCTAAAGACAACTCACGAGATAAAATCACACGGCTTAAACCGTAATCTTTCCAAAACTTAACAGTGGCCCAATTAATAGCGTTGGCTTGAACAGATAGATGAATTTGCACATCAGGAAAATGCTCTTTCACCATCATGATTAAGCCCGGATCAGACATAATCAGAGCATCGGGTTGCATCGCTACAATTGGCTCAAGATCACGAATAAAGTTTTTTAATTTGCTGTTATGTGGCTGAATATTCACTACAACATAAAACTTTTTACCCAAAGCATGGGCTTCATCAATTCCGATTTTTAAATTGTCATGATCAAAAGCATTATTACGCACACGTAAACTGTAACGTGGTTGGCCTGCATATACGGCATCTGCACCATAGGCAAAAGCATAGCGCATGTTTTTAAGTGAACCTGCGGGAGAGAGAAGCTCAGTTTTCATAAAATAAAAGGCATAAAAAATATATGGTTTTATTTTATTGACTCTACATTTTTGATTCAACCTACTGAATTAGTAGGGATTTGACCACTATCTTTTTGTACGGGGAGCATATTTTTTGCTAGCTCTCCTAAACGCATCAAAGCATTTAACATTTTGGGATTTAACTCAAAACAAGCTGCAATACGTAAACAATGACTAAAACGTTTATCAGCCGAGCACAAAATTCCCGGCATACATAAGATTTTTTCATCCATGGCCTGATGAAACAGTTCTAGAGTATCAATTGATTCGGGGAGCTCTAACCATAAAATAAATCCCGCTTGTGGACGACTGACTCGAGTACCGACTGGAAAATAACGACAAATATAAGATTTGATGGTGTCAATTTGTTGTTGATAGCGTTTTTTGAGCTGACGTAAATGCAGGTCATAACCACCATTCTCTAAGAAAAGTCCTAAAGTTTCTGTGAGTAAAGCTGGCTCTGCAACAGTGGTTGTAAATTTAAGCTGCTGCACAATATTACGAAAGCGCCCAGCTTCTAGCCAACCAATTCGATAGTCGGGTGCCACAGTTTTTGTGTAGCTGCCACAGACCAAAACCCATCCATTTTGGTCAAATGCCTTAATGTTGGGTAGTAGAGGTTCGGTGAGTTGTAATTCGGCATACATCGCATCTTCAATAACAGGAATTTGGAATTGATTAGCGAGCTCTGCTAAACGACGTCGGTTGTTTTCAGGCATGCTAAAACCAAGAGGATTGTGTCCTGTTGGAATGGTTAAAATGGCTTGTACACTTTGAGATTTTAAGAGTTCTTCAAGTGCGTCTAGACACATCCCTGTATGCGGCGAAGTAGGCACTTCTACAATTTTTCGTCCTAAATTCTGAAGAAGAGGATATAAGTTATGAAAAGTAGGGATCTCAAGCGCTATGCTGTCACCTGCTTGGGTGGTTGCCATAATCGCGAGACTTAAAGCCTCCATAGTGCCATGAGTCAGCACAATGTCATCTGCGGATAGAAACATGCCAAGCTGTAAACCACGTCTAGCAATTTGAGTACGTAAACGTATAGAGCCGGGCGGCAAGGTATAGCTTTTAAAAATATCTGATTGAGAGCGCAGCACCTGAGCAGTTAAGCGTTTTAAGCGTTCAATTGGATAGAAATTTTCCCCAGAAGGGCAAGCTAAGGCCAAATTGACATAGTCGGGGTCCATTTGCTTTTTAACAATTTGTGCGAGAAAACAGCTAATTCCTGAAAGAGATACTTTTTCTTCACTGACATAACGTTCATCGAGTTCTAATAAGTTTGAAGGCGCATGACAAACATAGTAGCCAGATTGTGGACGAACTGAAATTAAACCTTGATCTTCAAGCTGGCGATAAGCTTCTTTTACGGTGTTAATACTGACCTGATAATGTTGGGCACAATCTCGAATTGATGGCAACCGAGAACCAATAGGCTGCCTGCCATTCTGAATTTGAAGAGTAAGTTCATCACTCACTTTTTTATATTTGTACATATCAATTTATTAAAAAGCAAAAGCAATGGATACACTTTATAGTGATCTCATATTTATCTCAAATATTGTGATTAATTTAGTTTAATACTTTTAATGGAGGATTTAGCTTTAAGAACTGTGTCTATTATTTTTCATATTAACTGATACTGTGACCATTAAAAATAAAACAGTAAGATCAAAAAATGGTGAGGATTTAAAGCCATATTTTTTTAATTATAAAATCAGTAGGAGTGGTCTATGTCTGTTGTTGCATTTAAACAAGTTGATGTTTTTACTTCACAAGCATTTAAAGGAAATCCTGTTGCGGTCATTATGGATGCCAGTACTTTAACGTCTGAGCAGATGCAAGCCATTGCGAACTGGACCAATCTTTCTGAAACCACATTTGTACTTCCTGCTACCGATTCACAAGCTGACTATCAGGTTCGAATCTTTACTCCGCAAAATGAATTGCCATTTGCAGGCCATCCTACAATTGGTACTGCCTATGCTTTGCTTGAGGCGGGTCTAATTAAAGCGAAAGAAGGTAAGCTGGTACAGCAGTGCGGTGCTGGTTTGGTGACTCTGACCGTGAGTGAATCAAGCCATATTTCATTTGAACTACCTAAGCCTAAAATTACTCCACTAGATGCAATGCACACTGAAAAATTAGCAGAAATTTTAAAATGTGCAGTTAATACTCAATGGAATGCTGCATTGGTGGATGTAGGGGCGCGCTGGATTGTACTGCAAGCTGTTAATGCTGAGGCTGTTCTAGATAGCCAACCAGACTTTGCCGCTTTAAAAGAACATGATTTAGAAAGGAAAGTTACGGGTGCGACAGTTTTTGGTTTTCATGAAAATAATGATGAACGAAAACACATAGAAGTTCGTTCATTTGCTCCTTCATGTGGAATAAATGAAGATCCGGTTTGTGGTAGTGGTAATGGTAGCGTAGCTTCATTTATGCGTTATTATGGGATTCTTCCTGCACAAAATGATGTCGTACTTTCTTCACAAGGTGGGGCAGTAGGCCGAGATGGACAGCTTCAACTTGAATTGTATCAGGATAAAATTTTAGTGGGTGGAACCGCTGTCACCTGTATCGATGGCACAATTAAGTTATAAAAACAGACATAAAAAAACCGAGGACTTTGCCTCGGTTTTTTTATGTCTAGAAAAAATTATTTTTCTACGAACGCACGTTCAATGACGTAGTCGCCCATTTCACCCATACGAGGTGATTCAACTAAACCGTGTTGGTCAAGTAATGCAGCCACATCTTTTAAGAATGCAGGGCTACCGCAAAGCATTGCACGGTCAGTTTCACGGTTGAAGCGTGGTAAACCGATTTTTTCAAATAAAGCGCCAGTTTCAATTGCAGTTGTTACACGGCCTTGAGTGTGGAAAGGTTCACGAGTAACAGTAGGGTAGTAAACAAGTTTGTCTTTAATACCTAATTCTTCAAAGAATTCATGGTTTGGTAATTCGTTCAAGATAAGGTCTTGATAAGCTAATTCAGAAATATAGCGTGTACCGTGAACAACGATGACTTTTTCAAAGCGTTCGTAAGTTTCTGGATCACGAATAATTGATAAGAATGGTGCAAGACCAGTACCAGAAGATAAAAGGTATAAGTTTTTACCTGGTAAAAGGTCATCATGAACCAAAGTACCTGTTGGTTTTTTAGAAACTAAGATTTCATCACCAACTTGTACTTTTTGCAAAATCGAAGTTAAAGGACCGTCTTGTACTTTAATTGAGAAGAATTCTAACTCTTCTTCGTAGTTTGCACTTGCAATCGAATACGCACGCATTAACGGTTTGCCATTCACTTCAAGTCCGATCATTACGAACTGACCATTTTTAAAACGTAAGCTGGTATCGCGTGTAGTTTTAAAACTGAAAAGAGTGTCATTCCAGTGGTGAACATGAGTAATGCGTTCAACGTTAAAAGCAGCCATTAAAGGTCTCGATCACGATTAAAAGAAAACAGATTGCTATTCTAATCTAATTTCATTCCCGATAAACTGAATATATTTAATTGTGTTTATAAGAAAAAGTGATGATCAATTCTGTCACCTTCCCCATCATTGGCCACATGTGTTCTCCCTATCGTGAAAAATTTGGTATTCCACGCCAGCCCAATTTGGTCAATATTGGGTCTTATATTGATATGGTAGAACCATATAATGACTTGTTAGCATTTGAGGGAATTGAGCAATTTAGTCATCTCTGGTTAGTTTGGCAGTTTCATGACAATAAAAATCAAGGCAGTGCAGATAAGTTCCGCCCACAGGTTCGTCCGCCACGTTTAGGTGGTAATGAAAAAATTGGAGTATTTGCTACACGAAGTATGTATAGACCTTCTCCAATTGGGCTTTCAGTCGTAAAACTTAATAAAGTGGAAAAGGTGGGCAAGTCTGTCCGTGTCTATGTCACGGGAAGTGATTTATTAAATGGCACCCCAATTTTAGATATCAAACCCTATATTCAATATTCTGATGCAATTATTGATGCAGAAAGTGGTTATGCACATGCAGAACCAGAACGAAAGGCAGTCATTTGGACTGAAGCTGCATTAACAGCGCAAAAATATTTTCAGCAAAATAAAGAAATAGATTCGCAATACATTGATGAGCTTGAGCAAGTGTTAGCTTTAGATCCTCGGCCTGCCTATCAAGAAGATGCGGAAAGAATCTATAAAATGAAATTTTCAGACTTTGATATTCATTTTAAAGTCGATCAATTTGTAGTTACGGTCATTGATGTGGTGAAGACTTCTTCACTTACATAATAGATATTTTAAAACCAGTGGATGTTGAGCCAAAGTAAGGTAATAAAAATAGCCATATGAATGAGCTGGGCGGGAACGAAAGCAAGGGCATAGCGTAGACCGCCCGAAATTGCAGAGTTCACACTTTTAGCAAGAGCGTGAACTGCAAAACCTCCTAAAAAGGCAATTAATAAAGGTGTCATATGTGCGCTATCAGGTTCACCTTGCACAATGACCGCCGCTATAGCTGCATGTATTTCAAATAAAGAAGCAAGTAAGGTCCCCGCGATTAATCCCGCATCGCCTAAAGATAGACTTAAACCATAAACACCTGCCTGAATAAGGGTAAGTGTACCCGCAATAATAATGGCTTCTTTTAAGCTGAACATTCTTGAGTCAAGCTCGGGCGAAGCCGTACTAGGCTCGGCTTTACGTAATAAAATAAAGGCCCATACTGCTAAAACTACTAATGCAATAAGTGTAGGAAATATAATCAGCTTAAACCAAACAAAGCTAATACCGATCACAATAATTAAGGTTTGAATCAGTGTTGAAACGCAAGACATCAATGCAGCACCTGCATTTGTTGTTGCGTTGGCTTTGCCAGAGCGTACTTCTAAACCTAAACTGGCAATAGTTGCTGTACTAGAAACAAATCCAGAAGCTAAAGAAGAAAGCAATAAAGCATTTTTAGATGACAAAAGTCGCTTTGCTATATGGGCTAGAGCTTGTACAAATAAGATTAAAGTCAGTAATTTTAAAATCACATGTGGATTTAAAACCGGCCCCCAAAAAGGCTTATTAGGTACTAAAGGCAGAGCAATTAATAGTAAGGCAAGTAGAAAAATACCATCACGTAATTCTGATTCGGTAATCCATTGACTGGCTATGCCATGCATAGACTGCTTTGCAAATAAAATAATAGTCATAATCACGGCTAGGCCAGCAGCGAGCGAAATATTCCAAATACAAAGTGCCCCAATGAAATAAGTCATAATAAAGGCGAGTTCGGTGGTTACGCCTGGATCATTAGGTTGATTTTTTAGGGAAACAATACTAATAGCACCAATAAGTAAGGCACCTACAATTCCAATTTCAATACCAAATAAAAAACAGACCGCTCCTAATAATGCACTAATGGCAAAAGATCGAAATCCCGCAAAAGTTTTGTATTCATGTTTAAGCTTACTTCGTTCTCGTTCTAAACCAATTAATAAGCCACAACCGAGCGCAGCAGCAATCACCGTAATAAATTCTTCAAATGATGTTGTTTGTAATGACATTGTCATTGGAAGTCCCATATTACTTCCTCTTTGCTTATTGTTATATGTAGATTTGAATCATTTAAAAAGCATGTATTCATGTTCAGTTTATGCTTTTTATTATAGTGAGCATAGTGTCTTTTTTAGACAAAACCATGTAGAAAAATATTTCTATAAATATGACTTGTGACACAAAAAAATATTAAGATGAGCAGTGGTTTAATTAACTGATGTTAAAGGATATTTAAATATAAAACATCTCTGCTATATTATAAAAATATATTGGGGATAACGCATGAATGCACATGTAGAAATAGATACGTATTGGTGTCTAGAACAACTATTACAAGAAGGCCGTATAACAGAACGAGATAAATTACTGGTACAGACAAGTCACCGCCAAAAAGACCAGTTAAAGTGGCATCCATTACAGTGGATCGCACATTTTAATTTAAAAGATCAGCAACACACACATGCCCATTTGAGTTTAAACCGCTTATGTTTATGGTTTGCAGATCGGGTTCAGCTACCTCTATTTGTGATAGATCCTTTAAAGGCAGATGTCAGCGCTTTAACGCAGGTCATGTCACAAGAGTTTGCCATTCGCAACCATATTTTAGCTGTTGAAATTCATGCTGACCGAATCGTGATTGGAACAGATCAACCATTTCAAACCGATTGGCTTAATAACCTTGAACGTAGTCTAGCGCCTAAAAAAATTGAACGGGTACTGCTTAATCCCGAACAGTTACAACGCTATTTGCGAGAATATTATCAAGTGAGTCGAGCGGTAAACTCGGCTCAAAAAGATGCAGCTCATGACCGTGACAGTAAAAATGTTGAAGCGCTTTTGCAGCTTGGCGATAGTCAAAACCCTAATGCTAATGATCAGCATATTGTGAAATTGGTCGACTGGATTTTACAGTTTGCATTTGAGCAGAGTGCCAGTGACATTCACATGGAACCGCGCAAAGATAACGGTAAAGTCAGGTTTAGGATTGATGGCGTTTTGCACACCATTTATAACATGCCTTCAAATACACTGACCGCCGTGATTTCTCGGATTAAAATTTTAGGACGTTTGAATGTAGCGGAAAAACGTAAACCACAAGATGGCCGGTTAAAAACACGTACACCTAAAGGGCAAGAAACCGAATTACGTTTATCAACCTTACCAACCGCATTTGGTGAAAAACTGGTTATGCGTATTTTCGATCCTGATGTGCTGGTGCGTTCTTTTCAGCAACTGGGTTTTGAAGAGCGGTTATTACAACAGTGGCAACAATTAACAAAAAATAGCCACGGTATTATTTTAGTCACAGGTCCCACAGGCTCCGGTAAAACGACCACGCTATATTCATCTTTAAAGCAGCTTGCAACCGAGCAGGTCAATGTATGTACCATTGAAGATCCGATTGAAATGCTAGAGCCTAGTTTTAACCAAATGCAGGTCAATAATGCAATTGAGTTAGGCTTTGCAGACGGTGTGCGTGCACTGATGCGACAAGACCCTGACATTATTATGATTGGGGAAATTCGTGATCAAGATACAGCGAATATGGCCATTCAGGCAGCATTAACAGGTCATTTGGTTTTATCAACTTTACATACCAATGATGCACCGTCTAGTTTGACTCGTTTGCATGATCTAGGTGTACAACCATTTCTAACAGCTGCAACAATTTTGGGTGTTCTCGCGCAGCGCTTAGTCCGCCAACTTTGTCCACACTGTAAGCAAAAAACTCATATTAATGAGGATGAGTGGGTACACCTAACCTTTGACTACATTATGGAAATGCCTGAAACGGTTTATCAAGCGGTAGGCTGTGAAGAATGTCGACATACAGGCTATAAAGGCCGAGTTGGTATTTACGAGTTTATGCCAGTCAGTCTTGAGCTTAAACACCTTATTAGTAGTCATGTGACATTAAATGATTTAAGAACTCAAACTAAAAAAGAAGGTATAGAACCTTTAAGAATTGCGGGAGCCCGTAAAGTGATTGAAGGACTTACGACATTAGAAGAGGTCTTGAGGGTTGTGCCATTAAATTAAGTTTTTCTTAAGATTCACCTCATTTATGGTTGATTTAATTGCTTTATCCCAAGAGGGAACCATAAACAGAGGGTAATAATATGAATATGCTTAAAGTAATGTTGATGACTGCTGGTATGACTGCTGCAGGGGTAGTTGTCGCGAATACACCAGTGAATCAAGCTGCAATTGCTCCGACAACTGTCACCACAGTAAAACAGGCATTAACCTCAAAAGATAATACACCGATCAAATTACATGGTCAGGTTGTAAAATCTTTAGGTGATGAAAAATATCAATTCCGTGACAAGACAGGTAACATTACAATTGATGTAGATGATGAACTTTGGCAAGGTCGCCCTATTTCAGCCAATACAAATGTGACTTTAATTGGTGAAGTAGACATTGACTATAAACCTTTAAAACGCGTAGAAATTGATGTGGATCAAGTTCAGTTCTAATGAATAAGGTCTGTAGATCTACTATTTTAGCCGCATTTAAATCATGCGGCTTTGCTTTTTTTACAAAGGCTTGGCAAGATCAAATCAGGATATGACAGGAAGAATAGATGAGAATTTTGCTTGCAGAAGATGATCGCTCTCAAGCTGAAAGCATTCAATCATGGTTAGAGTTAGATGGTTATCAGGTAGATTGGGTCGAAAGAGGTGATTATGCACTGACGGCAATCGAACAGCATGATTATGACTGTATTTTACTTGATCGGGGGCTACCTCAACTGGCCGGTGAAAAGGTTCTCACTACCATCCGCCATAAACAAAAAAATGTTCCTGTTATTTTTATTACTGCACGTGACAGCATTCATGATCGGGTAGAGGGGCTAGATTTAGGCGCAAATGATTATTTGGTTAAGCCTTTTAGTTTAGAAGAATTATCGGCTCGCATCCGTGCTCAATTACGCAAACAAACTTTGAGTCAACAATCGGTTTTAACATGGGGCGACCTACAACTTGATACACAAGCGAAAGTCGTATTAAGCGCTGGCAAGTCTATCGATTTAACAGCAAAAGAATTCCAAATATTGCGTAAGCTTATGGTGCATCCCGAGCATATTATTACCCGTGATCAATTAGAAGAAGCACTCTATGCATGGGGCGAAGAAATTGAAAGTAACGCGATCGAAGTATTTATTTATCAACTTCGAAAAAAAATCGGAAGCAGCAGTATTAAAACCATACGGGGGCTAGGCTACCGTATGGGAGATTTAAAATGAAATCGAATCGCTCATCCTTGCAGTCGCAACTGGTTAAAACCACGATGTGGAGCAGTGTGGTGGTGGGGTTATTGGCATTAAGCTTACTCACCATATTTTCTATCTATCACAACATGTCAGTGCAAGACGAAATCATGGATGAAATTTCAGATACTTTGCTGGTTTCTGATCTTTCTGGACACTCCATGAAACAGTTTGATGAACTGAGTGATGAATTTGATATTCAGTATGAGTTATTAAACACAGGCCAAGTACTGACCCATTCTCATAGCTATCAGCATGAACTTTTTGAGCAAGGTAACTTATCAGAAGGTTTTTCGTATTTTTGGTTTGATGGTCAATTATGGCGTAGTCTAGCTGCACAACAAGAAGACTCTCAACTACAAGTTGAAGTTTTTCAACCAATGAGTACACGTGTTGAAGAGGTACTTAAAGCACTTGCTGGATATAGTGGCCTTATGGTGTTGTTCTGGCTATTGCAGTGGGTCATTGTAAGTTGGCGTACCGAGCATCAATTGGCTGCACTCAATTTACTTTCTAGACGAATTGCTCAAAAAACTGCATCAAATTTAGAGCCAATTCAAGAGCCGGATGTCATTACAGAAATTCAACCTGTTATAGATGCATTAAATCAATTGCTTGCAAGATTACAAAGGGCTCTCGTTGCTGAACAGCGTTTTACCGCAGATGCTTCGCATGAGCTACGTTCTCCGTTATCTGCCATACAAATGCGTCTTCAAGTTTTACAGCGTAAATATCAACATCTTCCAGAACTTCATCAAGATTTTGAACGCATACAAGAAGACGTTTCTAGAAGTACAAAAATACTTGAGAATTTACTTCTTCTGGCCCGCTTAGAACCCAATGAAGCTGAACAGCCCGAACTGCCTAAGACAGGTATCGATTTAAATTATTTGTTGGCAAGAGTGATTGAAACTGTAGATTTAGATGCGAAAGCTAAACAGATGTTAATAGAGACAAATACTTTATCGACAGAAACTAAAACATATGCGAATGAAGAATTACTGTTTATTGCTTTTAGAAATTTATTTGATAACGCCATTCGTTATAGCCCGAATTTAGGCTCTATTCATGTTGAGATTAGTCAGCATGAACAGCAAATTAAGGTGTCTATTGAAGACACGGGAAATGGTGTAGATGATGAAGTGCTATTACGGTTAGGGCAGCGTTTTTTTCGGGTGCTTGGTACTCAGCAGCAAGGTTCTGGGTTAGGAATTTCAATTACTCGAAAAATTATTGAATTGCATAATGGCAAGTTACGTTTTATGCATGCTGAACAAGGTGGTCTGAGGGCAGAGATTATTCTTCCTTCATAAAAAATAGCATGGTTACCCATGCTATCCATTTTTTGTTTTCCCACGAATATTATTGAAACGCGAGTATATTTTTTATTTAGTTAAAATTAGGCGATTGTTGCGAGTGAGGCGTAAACGATATTCCTCGCCAGCATGCATAATGCGAATTTCACGGCCTAATGCAAAGAGGTTATTAGAATGTAACATTGGTAAGGCGTGAGCTGTGTCATTGTTACGGGTAAATAAGCTAAAAGGTGCGTTCATTTGTTGTGCTCCGTGGTATGTTCTTGAACGATTTAAATGATAATCATTATCGAATAGATCTGTCAATGAGATTTTTAAGATTTTATAAAATGATAAAATTTGCTTACACTTGAGAAAAGTTTTAGAGAGTAAAAAGATGCCCAAACCAATAGTCGATGTCGCTATAGCAATCTTGATCCATCGTGGAAAAATATTAGTTGGATGGCGCGAAGAGCAGCAACATCAAGGTGGAAAGCATGAGTTCCCTGGAGGAAAGGTTGAGCAGGATGAAACTCCAGAAGAAGCCTGCCGCCGTGAAATCTATGAGGAGGTGGGTATTGGTTTAAAAGATTGGCATCAGTTTGATTATATTCACCATGAATATGATGACATTATTGTCAATTTACATTTATTCCATAGTTATGTACCTGATGAGTTATTAAATCTTATTCACCAGCCATGGGCATGGTACACACGTGATCAGCTACTTCATTTAAACTTCCCTAAAGCCAATAAAAACATCATAAAACGACTCTATTGGCCTCATCTCATCAAAATTAGCAATACGCTTTCAACGGTAGAAAGTAATGATGCTTTATTGTATTGGCGTATCGAAGAAATTGAGCCGCAGTATATAGAGCAATTAACTGCTTTAGATGAAGGGCAACGATCAAATTTAATTATTAATATCGATATTTGGCAGCAATTAAGCCCAGAATTACAAAAACAGATTAAGACCGTTCATTTAAAACAATCTCAACTCATGAATTTGCATAAAGGCGATTTAACAGTGGGCGTACGTTATATTGCTGCTTGTCATGATGCCGTTTCTTTAAAGCAAGCTCAGCAGATTGGTTGCGATGCTGTTTTTATTAGTCCTGTAAAACCAACAAAGACTCATCCAGAAGCTATGGCATTAGGTTGGGAACTTTTTAGTGATCTCGCTCAAAATAGCCAGATTCCGGTTTTTGCATTAGGAGGAGTGCATCCTGATGATTTAGCCACTGCACAGCAGCATGGTGCATATGGCTTAGCAGGTATTCGTAATTTCTAATAAGAAAATAAAAAAGCATTAAAAGCTAGAGGGCTTTTAATGCTTGTTGTGCTTCTTGAACAGTTTTTTGATTATTGCGTTGTTGCCCAGCTTTTAAGATGACCAACCACAGCTGCTTTTTCATTGCCTGACTTTGAGCAAAACTTAAACCACGTCTTGCTAAAGACTCAGCATTAGAATATTGCTGTTTATGATTTGCCGTAAGCGCAAGAAATAAATAAGTCTCAGCCGCTTGTGGCGCTAAACGCTGTGCTTGAAGCGCATAGCGTTCAGCCTCTGACCATTGCTGATTTTTATAAGCCTGCTGTGTTTTTTGCATTAACACTTTAAATGCAGGTAACTGGCTACCATCATCACTAAAATGTTGTGTTTTTTTCTGTTGAGGAACAATCACCTGTAAATTTTTACGTTGAATTTCTGGGTGATCATAAGGTGTAATTTTTACACCTGATGGAGTTTCCGTCTTTTTGACTGGAGGAGTAGGTGTTTTCTCTTTGGAGTCAGAATGATCAGGCAGAGTTGTACAGCCGACCATAAGAACAGCACCAATATAAAAAACACCTTTCTTCAACATATCCTAATTTCCTGTTAACGCTTAGTTGTTATAACTACCACTTGAAATTACCCGTGAGTTGTTTGATAGATCTTGTTCCATCTGGTTTTCACTTTCACGAATATAACTGTCGGTATTATCATCCTGAGAATCAGGAATTGTGTTATCACTTTGTGGCGTATATGTTGGATCAACTTGATAATAAGGTGCTCCACATGGCGTAGCACGGTGCGGAACCGTATGCGTTAGCATCGGAATATACATAGCACCATCACATGCCTGAGCAGATAAATCACCCGTTGCACGGTCAATCCACTGCCACTGTACAGTGTCTGGTTGACGTAGATTTACAGGCGTTTGACGTAATTGTTTCATCACATTAATCCATACTGGCAATGCACCAGATGAACCTGTTAATCCAGTCACTTTGTTGTCATCTAAACCTAACCAAACTACAGCAACGTGGTTGCCTGAGTAGCCCGCAAACCATGAGTCACGTGTATCGTTAGTCGTACCTGATTTACCTGCCAATTTTAAAGCAGGAGACAAGCTATTATAAGCTGCGCGACCAGTACCCGAAGACATAACCTGTTGTAGACCATAATTCATAATATAGCCAACAGATGGATCAATAGTTTGTTGAACATTCAGGCCATAACGGTCAAGCAGGCGACCATTTGCATCTACGACAGATCGAATGGCACGAGTTGGATATTTAAAGCCACCTGTAGCAAAGTTCTCATAAATTCCCAGAACCTCCATTGGTGACATATTGACTGCCCCAAGGAAAATAGAAGGGTAGGCAGGAATGGTTGACTCAACACCAAACTTTCTTAAGTTGTTGGTAAATGTTGATAAACCAAACTCTTGACCCAAGCGCACAGCAGATAGGTTATATGAATTTGCTAAAGCTTCGCTCAAGCTGACTACACCATGTCCGCCACCACTGTAGTTTTTAGGTGTCCAACTTTTGCCACCATCTACAGGGACACTAATCGGTGCATCTTCAATTTGGGTTGCCCAGTTGTAACGCCCAGATTCAATAGCACTTAAATAAATTACAGGTTTTAATAAAGAACCGACTTGGCGTTTTGCATCTAAAGCACGGTTAAAACCAGTAAAGTCTTGTGTAGAACCAACAGCAGCAACGAGCTCGCCGTTTTCTGGATGTGCAATGAGTACCGCACCCTGTAAGTTTTTCAAACGGGCTGGGTTGCTATTTGCTAAGCGGTCTACTGAAGCTTTAAACGCATTTTGAACTTGGGTTTGAGTAATTGGGTCTAAAGTCGTAAAAATACGTAAGCCCTGATTAGTTAAGTCACTCTCTTGATATTCTGTGCGTAATTGACGACGCACAATATCTAAAAAGTCAGGGAATTTTGCAGGGCCCAAACTTGGCTTACTTAACACATTTAAAGGACGTGCAATTTCATCTTCATATTCTGCTTGAGTTAAATAGCCCATTACACGCATATTATTTAACACGGTATCGCGGCGTTTTTTCGCACCTTCAGGATTTTTCCAAGGGTTATACAAAGAAGGGCCTTGCACTAAACCGACTAAATAAGCTTGTTGTGAAACATTGAGTTCACGTAACGGTAAACCAAAATAAAATTGTGAAGCCAAACCATAGCCATTAATTGAGTAGCTACCATTTTGGCCTAGATTTACTTCATTTAAGTAAGCTTCTAAAATTTCATCTTTGCTGTAATGCAGCTCAATGAGTAAAGCCATTAATGCTTCATTAACTTTACGTTTTAAGGTGCGTTCAGGTGTAAGGTAGAAGTTTTTAACTAATTGTTGAGTTAGGGTTGAACCACCTTGACGCTTTCCGCCTGTAATATTACTCACCAATGCACGAGCAGTACCACGAATTGAAACCCCGTGATGATGATAGAAATTACGGTCTTCTGTTGAAATTAAAGCTTCAATAAGAGGTTTAGGGACATTATTCAGTTTAATGAGAACACGGTCTTCATTATGTTGAGGGTAAATCCCTCCAATCAGAAGTGGCTCTAGTCGCGCAACACCCGTTGAAGAAGGTTTTGTACTTCTAACTTCAGCAACTTGGTCATTTGCAAAACTTAACTCTAGGACTTGTTCGGGTTCAACACTGTCGCCGTAATCAAAACCACGCGTGTGGATATACATATTGCTACCCTGAGCAACATAGGTTCCAGACTTGTCATAATTACTTGAAGTTTTGTAACCCAAGAGTTTTAATTCTTGAGTGAAATTTGCTTGGGTAATAGGTGCGTTGTTATAAATTTCCAAAGGTCGTGCGAACACTTTGGCGGGAATATCCCACCGTTGTCCTTCAAATTTTTCACGGATAATATTATCTAAACGAATCAGATAGATACTAAGAGCAATAAAAGCACCAATGACCAAAATGGAAAAGATTAGTGCAAAGAAACCGATACCACGTTCAAACTTCATAAAAATGAGATAAAACCCTAACAATGCCTGTAATGATGCGATAGCTTGTCATCAATTTGCAATGATAAAACTGTGAATAATTGGAAAACTTAGATTGAATTTTACAGCATCTTCTTGTTATGTTTTTTTAAATTAATCAGGTTAATGTTATTATAGCCAAGTATCGCAGCGGAGCTTACTCATTCGTGCAAATTTCACATAAGTCCTTCAGAAACGTCGGGTTAATCGGTCGACCAGATAAATCATCAGTAGTAGAAACACTATGTTTAATTCATGATCATTTGTTGAACCTAGGCTTAAACCCCATTTTTGATCAGGAAACTGCTGAATTAGTGCCTTATGACCATGCACAGGTAGTGAGTCGTCATTTATTGGGTGAAGTTGCTGATTTAGTCATAGTCGTTGGAGGTGATGGTTCTTTACTCCATGCTGCTAGAGCTTTAGTACGCTACAATACGCCTGTTATTGGTATCAACCGCGGGCGTTTAGGTTTTTTAACTGATATCAAACCTTCAGAAGCCATTTTCAAACTTGACCAAGTACTTCAAGGACATTTTCAGCTTGATCGTCGCTTCTTGCTTGAAATGGAAGTACGAACAAATGGTGAAGTCATTTATGACGCGATTGCCTTAAACGATGTCGTTTTGCATTCAGGCAAATCGGTACACATGATTGACTTCGAGCTTAATATTGATGGTCAATATGTTTATCGCCAACATAGTGATGGTTTAATTGTTTCGACTCCAACCGGATCAACGGCTTATGCGTTGTCAGGTGGTGGTCCAATTTTACATCCAAGTATGGATGCTATTGCATTAGTTCCAATGCATCCCCATACATTGTCATCACGTCCCATCGTAGTGGGTGGTCAAAGCGAAATTAAAATCGTTATTCGCGAAAATCGTGTATTACCAATGGTGAGTGCAGATGGACAACATAGTGTCTCGCTCAATGTTGGAGACAGTTTACACATCCGTAAACACCCATTTAAACTAAGTTTATTGCATCCACCAGGTTATGATTTCTATATGGCCTGCCGTACCAAACTTGGTTGGAACCAAGATTTTGAATCTTTCCAAAGAGATGAATCATGAATATTGAACAAATGCTATCTGTTTTAAACCCTGAAATTGTAGAGCGTTTAAAAACAGCAGTAGAAATTGGTAAATGGCCAAATGGCGTTGTTTTAACTAAAGAGCAGCGTGAAACTTGTATGCAAGCTGTAATCGCTTGGGAGTTAAAGAACTTACCAGAAGATCAGCGTAGTGGGTATATTGACCGTGGTACCAAAGAAGAAGGTGAAGAGTGTGATGATGATCATCACAAGCATGAGCCAGAGTTTAAACCGATTCGGTTTGTTTAAAACTAATTTTAGAATAAATCTTAGTCAGCATTTGCTATCGCGTGGGCGACATGGATGTCGCCTGTTGAGCAACAGTACAAGAACGTACTGTTTGCTCAACGAAAGATTTTTGTTACTTTTCATCTTTGAAAAGTAAGTATTGCCTATATGCAGCAACATAAGAAAAACATGCTATACAAGGCTGTATGATCTTATATTAGTTTTATTGACTAAAATTACGTGTTTTCCACAACACTTTTGCTTTTTGCATCGCTTCTTCAAAACTAGCAACAACGCCCATGGTATATAGCGCAATTCCGATGGTTTCTGTTACTGCTATTTCTCCATATTCATGGTGCTGTTGACCAAGCCATACTGCTTTAAATGTTGCTAAATCTAATTCTTCTTCAATTGGGCTTCGCTCAGGTGTGAGCTTTGGCAACTCATGTTCATAGAGCTCACCATTTTTAATACCACAAATGAGTGTTTTGGCATCTGGGTTTCGTTCAAATTCACCACCTTCGCCTTTAATAACGGCACTATTTTGATAGCCTAAGCGTAATGCGCTATGTTGGTGGGAAGTTCTGTAAGCAGGGTGGAATATTGCTTGTAAGGTAGCCTTGGCATTAAAAGGATTAATTAAACGAGCCAAAGTATGAATAGGTGAACGCAATCCCATGACATTTCTTAGAGATATCAATTCGCTTAAAACTGGTGAAATCACGTCTAACGGTAAGTAAGCAAAATTTTGCTCTGCTAATTGTGTACGAACTTCTTGTTCAGAATGGCAAATTTGATAACCAAGATATTCTAAAACTTGCTCTGTATAAACACGGTTAAGCGTATGGCCTGACGCACCATGCATAACAATTTTATGGCCATGCTGGGCAAGCGTAAGAGCGGCTAACAAAAACCATGGATAGTGTTTTCGCTTACCTGCATAAGATGACCAATCTAAATCGACTTCTAAAGGCTCAAAATGAAGCTGGTCTTTGGTTGCTTGAACGAAACCTGCGAGCTCTTCAATCGATTCTTCTTTAACCCGAAGCAGCATTAAAAATGCACCTAGCTGCACATCTAACACTTCACCTTTTAAAATCATGGTAAATGCTTGATAAGCTTCTTCATAGCTTAAAGAGCGAGATCCGGTTTTCCCCTTACCTAAAATACGGACATATTGAGCAAAGGGATGTTCAGCATCTTTATAGATATTACGTTTAGTATTCATCGTAGTTCAAAACAATAAAAATGATGGGATGTAGGCAGCTCAAAATGAAATGTCCACAAGTATTTAATCAATATGACATAAAAAACTGCTGAAAAAATATCAAAAGTGTTTCTTATACTAAAGTCTTAGGATTGCCTGAGTGTTTTTTATGCGTATCAGCTAAAAATTTAACCGAATCGTTATTTAATTCGAGTACACTTTCCCGTGCTTTTTTGAGCACTCATATCATAATTTTATGTGATTCTCCTATATCTTCAGCTTTTTATTGAAAAAGTAAGAGGTTATTTCTAGCTACTCAAAGTGGTTAGAAACTTCAGGTATTCTCCTGTTTTAGAAAACATTGATTTTGTTTTCATTGAGGTAGTAGGAAGGTTTTTTGTTCACAAAAAACCATTTCCCTTTTGCGGTGTTAATGTGAAAGGTTAGGGCTGTGTATTCGTAAAGAATAGACGTTTCATTTTGGTATTTCCAACGGACTTGGAAATATAGATTGAAGTAAAGTTATGGCTAAAAAACCGATTTATAAATCACTTTATTTTCAGGTGATTATTGCGATTATTGCGGGTATCTTGGTAGGGCATTTTTCCCCAAGCTCAACGCAAATTGTCAATGGTGTCGAACAACATATCCCAGGTTTAGGTGAGAAACTCAAGCCATTAGGTGATGCCTTTATTCGTTTGATCAAGATGATCATCGCTCCAGTTATTTTCTGTACCGTGGTAAGCGGTATTGCTGGCATGGAAAGCATGAAGTCAGTCGGAAAAACTGGCGGCGTTGCATTGTTATACTTTGAAATCGTTTCAACAATTGCACTTCTAATTGGCCTTGTTGTAATTAACATTGCTAAACCGGGTGTAGGGATGAATGTTGACCCTACCACTCTCGATACTTCGGGCATTCAAAAATACGTCAGTTCTGGTGAGTCACAATCTACCATTGATTTCTTAATGCACATCATCCCTGATACGGTGGTTGGTGCATTTGCAAATGGTGAAATCTTACAAGTCCTTCTTTTTGCAATTCTCTTTGGTTTTGCTTTACATAAGTTAGGTGATGCAGGACGTCCAGTTTTAAAGTTTATTGATCAAGTTGCACATGTGTTCTTTAACATTGTGAATATGGTCATGAAATTGGCTCCGATTGGTGCATTCGGTGCGATGGCATTCACTATCGGTAAATATGGCGTTGGTTCACTTGTACAGTTAGGGCAGCTCATTATCTGCTTCTATATTACATGTCTACTCTTTATCTTCTTAATTTTGGGTACAATCAGCCGTATTAGTGGATTCAGTATTCTTAAGATGATTCGCCTGATTCGTGAAGAGTTATTAATTGTACTTGGTACATCTTCTTCTGAATCTGTTTTGCCTCGCATGTTACGTAAACTTGAAATTGCAGGTTGTGAAAAATCTGTAGTTGGTTTGGTTATCCCAACAGGTTATTCATTTAACCTTGATGGTACGTCAATTTATTTGACTATGGCTGCAATCTTTATTGCTCAGGCAACAAATACACAGCTTGATATTCAACATCAGATTACTTTGTTGTTGGTACTCTTAATTTCATCTAAGGGTGCTGCGGGTGTAACAGGCTCTGGCTTTATTGTTATGGCTGCAACTTTATCTGCTGTAGGACATATTCCAGTGGCAGGTCTGGCATTGATTTTAGGTATTGACCGTTTCATGTCAGAAGCCCGCGCATTAACTAACCTTGTTGGTAACTCATTAGCAACGATTGTTGTTGCAAAATGGGTCGGTGCTTTAGATAAAGATAAGCTAAATGATGCCTTAAATAATCCAGATGAAGTCGACAGAAAAATGATGGAGCAAAAAACTCCTCAAGTCGCTGAAGGTTTAGATTAATTCAAATAAACCTATATAAAAGAGGAAGCTTTGGCTTCCTTTTTTATTGGCTGACTGAAAAGTACAGTTTTAATGAGCAGCTATGTCATGACAGTAGCTTAAAAAATGATTAGCATGCACAACAATCAGATTAGATAAAACAATAAAGCCGAAGGAAAATATTATGTTGGCATACGATGCAGATTTAGAATTATTCCGTGATAATTTTAAACGTTTTATGAATGAGCATATTGCACCGCAATACGATCAATGGGAACGCGAAGGAATCATGCCACGTGCTGTCTGGAATCAACTGGGCGAAAATGGCTTTTTATGTGTGGATGTTCCAGAAGAATACGGTGGTTATGGCGTGCCAACCTATTATTCATTAATGTTGGTTGAAGAATCGGCACGTGCTGGATTCTGTGCATTATCAACAGCGATTTCTTGCCACTCTGAAATTGCTGCACCGTATATTTTGCACATCGGGACAGAAGAGCAAAAACAATATTGGTTGCCGAAAATGGTAACAGGTGAAGTGGTTGGTGCAATTGGTATGACTGAACCTGGAGCGGGTTCGGATTTACAATCAATGCGTACCAGTGCCATTTTGCAAGATGACCATTATTTGCTAAATGGTTCAAAAACATTTATTTCAAATGGACAACATGCTGATCTTGTGGTGCTTGCAGTAAAAACTGATCCTCAAGCGCGTGCAAAAGGTGTGTCATTATTATTGGCAGATACTCATCTAGAAGGTTTTAAAAAAGGTACCAACCTCGACAAAATCGGTCTGCATTCTCAAGACACATCTGAGCTATTTTTTGACAATGTTAAGGTTCCTAAAAACCAGTTACTCGGTCAAGCTGGGCAGGGTTTTGCTTACTTAATGCAAGAGTTACCACGTGAACGTACCGCTATTGCATCTACCGCAATTGGCGCTATTCGTGGTGCAATTGATTTGGCAACTGCTTATGTAAAAGAACGTCATGCATTTGGTCAGCCTATTTCACAGTTCCAAAATACTCGTTTTGTTCTAGCACAAGCAAAAATTGATGAGCTTGCTACAGCTGCTTTTTACGAGAGAAACGTTGCTCTATATCAAGAAGGTAAACTTGATGTTGAAACAGCAGCAGCGCTTAAAAGTTTCAGCACTGACATGCAAATGAAAGTCGCAGACAACTTGCTGCAACTTTTTGGTGGCTATGGTTATATGACTGAATATCCAATTTCACGTTTCTTTGTAGATGCACGTATTCAACGTATTTACGGTGGTACAAATGAAATTATGAAAGAAATCGTAGCACGTGGATTAATTGGCAAAGCTTAATAATAGCTTCAAAAAAGCCTACCTTTGAGTAGGCTTTTTTATTATTTAGCTATTTTTGGAGAAGGGTCATCAAATAAAGATTTACAGCTTTCTAAATTTTGACAGGAAGCAAACATAAGGGCTTTAGGTAAACTCGCATATAAATTTGTAATGTGTTGTTCAGCTGGGTTATAAAAATGCCAATAACTAAATTGATCTGAACGCTTTTTTTCTAAAGCTTTAAAGAAATTCGTTTCATTAAATTTATGATTAAGTTGAGTGCGAGGGCCGCCTTGCTCATGTGTACCGACTGTGGTCATGAGTAAAGGGGAATGATTTGGTTTTTGACTTTGCCAATGATTTAACTTCTGAAATAATATGCCTTGGTCAAACCAGAGAGAAGGGCTTGCAGCAAAGTAACGCTGAAATGCATCTGGCTTTTGAAAAAAATGATAAAGCACAAACAAACCTCCAAAAGAATGTCCATAAAGACTTTGCTGTTGGCTATTAATCGGAAATTGTTTTGCAATTGTAGGCTTGAGTTCGCTATTTAAAAAAGCAATAAACTGATCAGCACCCCCATATTTATATTTACCTTGTGCTTGAAATTGGGCAGAAGGTTTTGGAGTGTAATCATAAGCACGCTTTTGTACATCAAAGGTTTTTTGCTGAGGGTAACCAACCGCTACAATCATGAGCGGGTCTAGTCCTAATTTGGTAGAACCAGCGCCAATCGACTGAGCAATATTAACAGCACTCGGAAACGTAGCATTTCCGTCTAATATATAAAGTACAGGATAGCCATGTTGGGGCGGGGCGACAGGTGGTTTATAAATTTGAATAAGATAATCATGGCCTGTATGTTTAGATTTAATTTGAAATTGTGCCTGATTATTTTGAAAAACGATTTTTGGTTGATTTTGTATAGGCGTTTGGGCGAGGGCAGAACAGCTTATTAAAGTACTTAATAAAAAACTTGAAGATAAAAAGAAAAATGATTTATGCATAATGGGGAATAATAAAATTTATTATGCAAATGATAAATGAAAATCATTATCAAATAAAGTGATCAAAGAAATGTGCGCAAAAAGGTTAATGAAAAAAGCTTTTACAGCTATATTGCCTAACAAATCAAAGCAGACTATTGTTATACTCTCGTTCAAAAGATGATTTTACTGAGGCTGCATTCTAATGATCAACGATGATCAAAACAAAACGACTTCTCTTAGTTTGGAACAAATTCGCGAAGATATTGATAGTGTAGATCAACAGATTCAAGAATTATTAAATCGCCGCGCAAGCCTTGCTGAAGCTGTTGCAAAAGCTAAATTTGCTTCCGAAGAGAATCCTTTGTTTTATCGTCCTGAACGTGAAGCACAAGTCTTACGTAAAGTTATGGAACGCAATCAAGGTCCTTTGTCTGATGTAACCATGGCGCGTTTGTTCCGTGAAATTATGTCTGCTTGTCTCGCTTTAGAGGCTCCGCAAAGCATTGCATTTCTAGGGCCAGAAGGGACTTTTACTCAATCTGCTGTACTTAAACACTTTGGTAAAGATGCAGTTGTTCGTCCATTACCAACAATTGATGAAGTGTTCCGTGAAGTAGAAGCAGGTAGTGCACATTACGGCGTAGTGCCAGTTGAAAACTCATCTGAAGGTATTGTGAACCATACTTTAGATTGTTTTAAAACATCGAATTTAAATGTGATTGGTGAAGTTGAATTACGTATTCATCATCAATTCCTCGTCTCTGAAAATACACGTAAAGACAGTATTAAACAGATTTATGCACACCAACAAACTTTGGCTCAATGCCGCCAGTGGTTAGACGCGCATTATCCGGGTGTTGAACGTGTTGCTTTAAACTCAAATGCAGAAGCTGCACGTCGTATTCGCAACGAATGGCATTCAGCAGCGATCGCATCTGATATCGCAGCAGGCATGTATAACCTTGAAATCTTGCATAGTAATATTGAAGATAATCCGGAAAATACCACTCGTTTCTTAGTCATTGGCCGTGAAAAGATTCCACAAAGTGGTAATGACAAAACTTCATTATTAATTTCAGCGCATGATCGTGCTGGTGCTTTATTAGAAATTTTAGCGCCGTTTGCAAAACATAATATTAGCTTAACGAGTATTGAGACTCGTCCAGCATTACCTGAAAAATGGGCCTATGTATTCTTTATCGATTTAGAAGGTCATATCGATCAAGAGAATGTTGCTGCGGCAATCAATGATATTCGCCCAATGGTAAAAGAGCTTCGTATTTTAGGTTCTTATCCTGCTGCCGTTCTCTAATTACTCATGTTGGAATAATGACATGCATCAAGATGGTCATGTCATTATGCTTAAAAACAAATTGCTCAAAGGTTTAAATCACTTTGAGCAAAAGCAAAGTTGAAGTTATGTCACAACCCCTATTTAAAAAAGTTGCATTTATTGGTTTAGGACTCATCGGGTCGAGTTTGGCACGGGTTATTGTTGCCGAAAAGTTGGCGACAACTATTGTGGCATCTACACGCTCACAAAAAACTTTAGAAGATGCAAAATCACTTGGCTTAATACAAGAAGGATTTTCTAATCCTGTAGAGGCTGTGAAAGGGGCAGATTTAGTTGTTTTAGCCTTGCCAGTACGTGCGACACAAAAAGTGCTTGAACTAATTAAACCTTATTTGACAGAAACTACGATTGTAACTGATGTAGGAAGTACAAAAGGTAATGTCGTCGATGCAGCAAAAGCTGTATTTGGTGAAGACTTACCAGCAGGTTTTGTGCCGGGACATCCTATCGCGGGTAGTGAGCACACAGGTGTTCATGCAGGTAAGGTTGATCTATTTGCAAATCATAAAGTGATTTTAACGCCATTGCCAACAAGTGCAGAATGGGCTGTTGATAAACTGATTCAACTATGGTCGGCTGCTAAAGCTGAAGTTATTTGTATGGATGTTGCCAAGCACGATGAGGTATTGGCACATACGAGTCATTTACCGCACTTAATGGCATTTAATTTGGTCGAGCAACTTGCAAACCGTGAAGATAATCTTGATATTTTCCGCTATGCAGCAGGTGGCTTTCGTGACTTTTCGCGTATTGCTGCTAGTGATCCTCAAATGTGGCATGACATTTTCTTTGCCAATAAAACAGCCATATTAAATGCTGTAGATGGCTTCGAGAAACAACTTACCGTACTTAGAAAATTGATTGAAAACGAAGATTCTCATGCATTAATGGGTTTACTCGGCCATGCTCAGGCAGCACGTCAGCATTTCAATCATATGTTAGCCAAAAAACCTTTAATGGAGAAAAATAAGGTGACACAGCAATTCAGTATCTTACCGGGAAATAAGGCTTTTAAAGGTAAATTTACCGTACCGGGTGACAAATCTGTGTCACATCGCTCCATTATGTTTGGTGCTATTGCAGAAGGCACTACGCATGTAACAGGCTTCCTTGAAGGTGAAGATGCTTTAGCAACTTTACAAGCTTTCCGTGATATGGGTGTAAGCATTGAAGGCCCTAAAAATGGCGAAGTAACCATCCATGGTGTAGGCATGCGCGGCTTAAAAGCACCAGCGAGTGCCTTATATATGGGTAACTCTGGTACAAGCATGCGTTTGCTTTCAGGCATGTTATCAGCACAAAAGTTTGATTCAGTGATGACGGGTGATGCGTCACTTTCTAAACGTCCAATGGAGCGTATTGCTAAGCCATTGCGTTTAATGGGTGCGCAAATCCAGACAACAGGTGAGAAAGGTACACCACCTGTAAGTATTACGGGTAGCCAGCAATTAAAAGGTATTCAATACGATTTACCTATGGCATCTGCTCAAGTGAAGTCGGGTATTTTACTTGCTGGTTTGTGGGCTGAAGGTGAAACTTCAGTCACTGAGCCAGAACCAACTCGTGACCACACAGAGCGCATGCTTCGTGCATTTGGCTATGATGTTAAAACCGAAGGCAATAAAATTTCCCTTGTGGGCGGCGGTAAGTTAGTGGGTACTAATATTCAAGTACCGTCTGATATTTCATCTGCTGCTTTCTTTATGGTGGGTGCTGCAATTACTGAAGGTTCCGATGTTGTTCTGGAAGCTGTAGGTATTAATCCAACACGTACTGGCGTAATTGAAATTTTAAAACAGATGGGTGCTGACCTGACTGTTGAAAATGAACGTATTGCCGGTGGAGAGCCTATTGCTGATATTCATATTAAAGGTTCACGCACGCTTAAAGGCATTCACATGCCAGAAGACCAAGTGCCTTTAGCAATTGATGAATTCCCAGCTTTATTTATCGCAGCAGCTTGTGCCGAAGGCCAAACAGTATTAACTGGTGCGGCAGAACTTCGTGTGAAAGAGTCTGATCGCATTCAAGTTATGGCAGATGGTTTAAAAATCATGGGCATTGATTGCACACCTACTGAAGATGGCATCATTATCGAAGGTAAAGGCAAATCTGGTGATTGGTCACCAATCTTTGCTGGTGGTGAAATTGAATCACACCATGACCACCGTATTGCTATGAGTTTTAGTATGGCAGGTCTTCGTACTTCTGGTCCGATTACAATTCACGGTACTGAAACTGTTGCCACAAGTTTCCCGACTTTTACTGAATTGGCGAATCGTGCAGGCTTAACAATTGAAGTTAGCCAATAACTTTTTACCTAACACATTTTATAATTGCTAACACAATAGCAACGGCAGCAGCGAGCTAAAGGCTTGGCTGCTGTTTGTTTATTGCTTATGCTAAGTGCAGATAATGATAAAAGTGTTAGGACAAAGGATGAAAAAATTACAATTTATTGCCAGTTGCCCACAACATGGGGTGCTTGATCATCCACCAAATGAATGCCATATCACTCAAGAATATGTAGCGGCTTTACTGTTTAAACAACTGGGGAATTATGGTTTTGATGCACAGCATATTGTGCATGAACATGAAAAAGTGGAAGTAAGTATTGATAATCACCTTTTACCATTGTCTATTACTTGCCAGCAAACCGACCATGATGGGCATTTAATGTGTGAAATCTCTGCCAATCCTGATGAAGAACAAGACTGGTTTGAGAAAATCGAAACACAAAGTATTATTCGTCAGCTTGCACAGGCTGTTGAAAATAGCTTGAAAGCCGATCATAGCTTTTCAGCATTTGAGTGGAAAAGCTAAACATATTATTGTTAAGACTTATTTGTGAAGTACGGCTTTTTAGAAAAGTCGTACAATTTCTTTAGATTAAATATAAAAATACAAAATCTTTCCCGAAATCCCAACCTATCTTTAATGCATTGTGTATATTGAAATTATTAAGATATTTACATAATTAGAGTGTGGTTTTCATGACACAAGTTGATATTGCAGCGTTATCTCCTCAAGTGGTTTGGCAGCATTTTCAAACACTTTGTACTATTCCTCGTCCGTCAAAGCATGAACAGCAGCTTCGTGAGTTTTTACAAAACTGGGCCGAAAGTCGGAATTTAGAAACTTATGTAGATGAAGTAGGAAATTTGATTATCCGTAAAAATGCGACTCCGGGTAAAGAACATGTGTCTGGAGTTATTCTTCAGGGCCATTTAGATATGGTTACACAAGCCAATACTGGTACGGTACATGACTTCTTTAAAGACCCGATTCGTCCAGTTCTTGAGGATGGCTGGCTAATTGCCAAAGACACTACTTTAGGTGCTGATAATGGCATTGGGGTGGCTTTGGCATTAGCTGTTTTAGATTCAAATGATATTGCTCATGGCCCAATAGAGGTTCTTTTAACCGTTGATGAAGAGGCAGGGATGAGTGGTGCGCGACTTTTAGAGACAGGTGTGCTAAAAGGAAAATGGCTATTTAATATTGATACGGAAGAGTGGGGTGAGTTGTATTTAGGGTGTGCTGGTAGTATTGATGTTGAGGTAGAGCAGCCGCTTAATTATGAACCAATTCCTGAAAATTTGACGGTTGTAAATATTCAGGTAGCTGGTCTTAAAGGTGGTCACTCTGGCGTAGATATTCATTTAGGACGTGGCAATGCCAACGTTATTTTGGCTCGCTTTTTAAATCAACATTTAGCCTCACTGGGTGGGCATCTTGTTGAGTTTACAGGTGGTACGGCCCGTAATGCTTTACCGCGAGAAGCAGTGGCAACCATTGCAATTTCGCCTAATCAGTTATCAAACCTAGAAAAGTTACTTGCTGAATATCAAACGGCATGGAAAGAACAGCTACAGGGTATTGATGACAACTTGCAATTAAGTATTCAATCCACTGGTGCTGAAGTGACCGAAGTGATTACTCAACAACAGCAAAATGAATGGTTGCAAGCTTTAGCAACAAGTCCTTATGGCGTTGCAAGTATGAGTCAGGTTCTATCAGATGTAGTTGAGACTTCAAATAATATTGGAGTGGTGAGACTAAATAGAGAAGGCGGAAAAGCTGTCTTAATGGTCCGTTCAATGGTGAACCAAGAAGCTCAAGATTTTGCCGAAAAAATTCAGGCACATTTTAGCCAGTTTAATATCGGCTCTACACTTACGCCGTTAGTGTCGGGTTGGACACCAAATCCAGATTCGGCTGCTCTAAAGTGCCTACAGCAGGCCTATCAAAAGGCATTTAACATTGAGCCAAATCTTAAAGTGATTCATGCAGGCTTGGAGTGTGGGATTATTGCCGAGCATTATCCAGATTTACAGATGGTTTCGTTTGGTCCAGATATTCAGGGTGCGCATGCACCGGGTGAACGAGTCAAAGTTGATACTGTAGAGAAATGCTGGAAGCTGTTGGTAACAGCTTTAGCATCTGTAGAGTAGTTTTTACAAATAAGAAGCTCAATTGTGAGCTTCTTAAACTTTAACTTTTACATGAAAATGATTTGGATTTAACTCGATAAATTCGATTTCACAATCAATAAATTTTTCAATCATGGCTGCTTGAGTACGAGTATGTTCGCTAATACATTGTGCGGTGAATTCACCACCTTGACCTAAAGCTAAAGGCAGAAGCAATTGATCTGCCAAATACTCATCTACAACAGCCTGCGAAGATAAATATAGATTTACATCTTTTGCTAAATGTTCAGCTATTTGCTCTGCACTTTTGCGCATCTCACCTAAAGCTGTAAACAGTTGAGTGTGATATTGATGAGTAACTTTCACATACATTGTATTGCCTTGGCTAATTCCATTTAAATGAAATTGCTGCTGAGAGCTTAAGTTTAGTTTTTTACTTAATGTGGTTAATTCACGTTGTGCTATCTGTGCTTCTTCTGAAAGATTTAATACTGCTGCAAAAGCTTCATTGCATTGCAAAGCACCACGATCTAATAACTTTAAGCTGTTTCGATGTTGCCATGGCTGAATGGTAACTTGAATTTCACCCGCACCAATTGGAAAAAAGCCAGCTTTATTTAATCTAAACTCGACGTTAATTCCAATCTTTGTTAGAGCAGGTAAAAAGCAGTGTTCAATAAAATCTGCTGTTGGTGCAAGTGGGTTATGTGTACCCCCTGAAATGGTGAGTTCGGTAGCTTCATTTTGTAATAACAAAACAGGTAGAAGCGTTTGTAAAACCAGTGTTGTACTACCCGCTGAACCGATTTGAAATTGATATTTACCACTTTGAACATGCTGAGGTGCGAAATATAAACGTTGGCTATGTAATTCAGCACCCTCTACATAAGCTTGGCTAATTTGTTGAGATGCTTGTACACAAACCAAATGTTGACGCATTAAACCTGGTTTTTTACGCCCAGCACGTATATTAATTAATTCAAACGGCTGGCCTGTAATCATTGAGAGGGCAAGGGCAGTTCTTAAAATCTGTCCACCACCTTCACCTTGTGAGCCATCAATTTGAATGGCTTTTGGCATATTTGCCAAAACTGTCTTCACTTATATTTTCCTTATTTTCTAATTTAATGAACATACTGTCAGTACATGGTAATGCGAAGTAACGTGTGACTTTGCTTTTGACAAAGGTTTACTAGGTGTATAGTGCTGAGCCTGATAAGTGAATATCGATGCACGGCTCACATGCTGCCATAGCCGCCTGAATTATTTTCAATCCCTCAGATCGGAGTAACGCAGGATCTTGTACTCGCCCAGTATGTCCAAACTTTGATTGTGAAAATGATTTCACAAAATCTATTGTTTAATCGATTAGATCAATTTGCCAATTAGCAGCCTGAATTTTAACGTTTAAGTCACGGAGTTTCGCACTGATATCATCCGCCTGCTTTTGTAAGCTAGAAACAGGAATGACTTTCTTCCACTTAATTTCACGTGAGCTATAACGATCAGGTTCTCGATGTGTATTGGCAATCGCATTGATTAAAATCTTATGCTGTTCAGCATAACTATCGCGCAAGCTTAATAGAGACAATAATACTTTGCCATCTTCCAGTTTTGCTTGTGCATTGGTCAAATGAATACGATAAATCAATTGATTGCTTTCCTGAGTTAAAGCAAATACTTGTTTGATGAGTTCATTTGGATCTTCACTAGGTTCATCACCGTCTTGTACCAATACATTCGCATTGATTCGTTGTTTTAACGAAGCGAGCTTTTTTTGTTGATCGCTTCGAAGTAAAAGTGCTTCTGCGAGTTTCATGTTTATATCTCTATTTCATTCCAGTCAAAATTATCATCAGGTAAAAAATCTGAATGATGAGTTTGAATATGTTGCATAAAACTAATAAATAAATTACTCATGTAGTCAGGTTTCAAATGAATTAAAGCTGTTGCAGCAATGATGATTCGGCTGATTGCAGCTTCTTTAAGTTCTTGCTCACTTAGCTCAGCAAATGATTGATGGCAACTTCCATGCTTTAACCAATTTCTGACTTTATTAATTTCTTGAGAAACCTGTTTCACTTGTAGATTATTTTTAATAGCAATATTTTTACTGACTTGATGAAATACATAACCACTTTTAATTTCACCAAAAATACCTTCCGCAGCACCAGCTAAAGTAATAGCTGGTACAAATGCATTTTCATATAAATAGAGTTTTATTGCCCATTCAAATTGCACAACTCCAGTTTCAATTTGGTTCATTAGATCACCCTTTAACACACACCACTTGTCTTAATGTATAAACCACTTCAACCAAATCGCTTTGGGCTTTCATTACATCTTCAATTGGTTTATATGCCGATGGAATTTCATCAATAACTGCTGCATCTTTACGGCATTCCACACCTGCAGTTTGGGCAATTTGATCTTCAACAGTAAAACGTCGTTTTGCTTCAGTACGACTCATAACACGACCCGCACCATGCGAACATGAACAGAAAGATTCCTGATTTCCAAGCCCACGGACAATAAACGACTTCGCACCCATTGAACCTGGAATAATTCCATATTCTCCTAGACGCGCACGGACTGCACCTTTACGGGTGACCATTACTTCTTCACCGTAGTGTTCTTCCTTTTCCACATAGTTATGGTGACAGTTCACCGCTTCCAAACGTGCCTGAAAAGGCTTTGGTACAATCGTAGCCAAGGCTTTAATCGCAGATTGCATCATGATTTCTCTGTTCTTCATCGCAAAGCGTTGAGCCCAACCTACCGCAAACCAGTAATCATCAAAGTGTTCAGTGCCTTCAACTAAGTATGCTAAATCTTTATTTGGCAAATTAATGAAGTGCTTCTGCATATCTTTACGGGCAAGTTCAATAAAATGATTTCCGATAGCATTTCCTACACCACGAGAACCTGAGTGCAACATAATCCAAACATGATCATGCTCATCTAAACAGATTTCTACAAAGTGGTTTCCAGTACCTAAAGTTCCCAAATGTTTGCGGTTGTTGGTGTTTTTTAAACGTGGGTGTTTTGCGCAAATATATTCAAAATCTGCAACCAGATCGGTCCAAGCTTGATCTACCATTTCTGGTGGAGTTTCCCATGACCCACGATCACGTCCGCGCTTAGTCATTCCATGTGGGATTAAACGTTCAAGTTCAGTACGTAGAGCATGTAAGTTATCTGGTAAATCTGAAGCAGTTAAGTTTGTACGGGTTGCCATCATTCCACAACCAATATCTACACCCACAGCAGCAGGAATAATTGCCCCTTTAGTTGGAATCACGCTACCAATAGTTGCTCCTAAACCGAAGTGTACATCTGGCATTACAGCCATCCATTTATAAATAAAAGGCATTTGAGCAGTTTGCAATAATTGTTGTTTTGAGTTGTCATCAACAAGCACGCCTTTAGTCCACATTTTGACTGGCATACTTTTTTCATTTTGCAGAACTTCATAAGAACGTTGTTGCTGCTTTTGTTCAAACTGAGCTTGTTGGTTAATTTCTTCAATGACAGACATTTTCTTTTCCTTTCAAAGCCTGCCTGCCAAGCGTTTGCAGGCAGGTGTTATTCACAAGATCCCAATGATGTTGTGTGCTTTGTACTACTGCACTGAGTATGCCAACTTTTTTAAAAAGCATTTAATTTAATTGTAAATTATTGAAAATAATAAATAAAAATAATTTTATTTTATATAGTGTGAATTTTATTGGCGGTTTTTAATATTAAAAATATATCTAAAAATATATTTAAATATCTTTTTGGATATATTTAATTAATAGATTTTACGATTTTATCGACTTTTAAAAGCTGTCCAGCTTCATTTAAAGTAAATTCGTCAAAATCATTGGCTAAATAAAAATGTCCTTTATAAAACTGGCGAACTTCTTCAGTAATAGCTTGCTGCCCAGCTTTATCCTGATGTCGGGGGCTAAAATGCGTCAGAATTAAATTGCTTAAAGATTGCTGTTCTGCAAATTCAGCCACCATTTTTGCTGAGCTATGCATTGGACCTTTGCCGACTTTATCTAAAACCGTTTGTAAGTATGTGGACTCATGAATAAGGAGTTGGGCATCTTTGCAAGCGTCAGCTAATAGTTCTGGTTGGTCATTATCACCACCTATAATTGCATGAACTTGTTGATTTTGAATTTTAATAAAGTCTTGAGCTTTTAAAGTTTGCCCCTCAAATTCAATATTGTAGCCTCGTTTCAAATGGCCCCACATATCGCCTTGAGGTACGCCAAGCTGAGTTAGAGCTTGGATATCTAACTTCTTTTGAATCGATTTGATATAAATGCTAAAGGCGAAACTTGGAACACGATGACTTAAGGTATGTGCTTGAGCAATGAATTCATCGGTGATCTGTTGTGGCTGCATTGCTTCATTTACATCAATAAATTGAAGGGAATAGGGCAAATGTAAGTCTGTAAGCTGGGCAGTGATTTCAAACCATTCCTGAATTTCTTTCGGTGCAATCACGATTAAGGGTTTGCTACGGGCATTCATGCCTGCACTTGCTAATAAACCAACTAGACCATAACAATGGTCGCCGTGAACATGTGTAATACAAATGGCAACTAGGTTTTGTAGTGAAAGTTTAGCTTGTTGAATACGGTGCTGTGTCCCTTCGCCGACATCAATTAAAATCCAGTCCTTATTTTTGCTGTTGCGAACTGCTAATCCTGAAACATTACGTGTCAGGGTGGGTACACCTGAAGATGTGCCTAAAAAAGTAAAATGAAGCATATTCTTGGAATTTTTTGGTCAAATGCGTATTGTATATTATAGACACTTATAAAATTTTATAGAAATTATGACGGATGCAAAGAAAACAGTCGTTATTGGCTTTGTCGGTTCTACACTTGATCAGGGGAGAAAGCCAGATCGCTGGCAGCGTTGGCGTCCTACAATTAGCCTGTTAATGCATGAAGATTTGCTTGTAGATGAATTGGTACTTTTACATGATCGACAACATCATAATTTAGTTAAATCTATAGCAGCAGATGCTAAAGAGATCTCTCCCCAAACTGAGGTTTCTGGACATAAGGTGAGTATTAGAGACCCTTGGGATTTTGCTGAAGTTTATGGTGCACTTTATGATTTTGTAAAAACCTATCCGTTTGATGTTGAAAAAAATAACTATTTACTGCATATCACAACCGGAACGCATGTTGCTCAAATTTGTTGGTATTTATTGGTAGATGCACATTATTTACCAGCTCAACTTATCCAAAGTTCACCTAATCAGCAAAAGACCTCAGAAGGTGAATATAGAATTATTGATCTGGATTTGTCTCGATACGATGTTTTAAAACAGCGCTTCGATGATGAACAAAAACAAAATTGGCAACAACTTAAAGCAAATATTTCTACTCATAATAAAGCGTTTAATCAGCTTATTGAGGAAGTTGAATTAGTTGCAACCCGCTCTAGTGCACCTATTTTGATTATGGGGGCAACAGGGGTTGGTAAGTCTCATTTAGCAAAACAAATTTTTCAGTTAAAGAAAGATAAATTTCAATTAAGCGGTCGTTTTATTGATGTTAACTGTGCAACCTTGCGTGGTGATAGTGCCATGTCAACTTTATTTGGTCATATAAAAGGTGCATTTACAGGAGCAGCAGCTTCCCGTGCTGGTTTATTAAAAAGTGCTGACCAAGGCATTTTATTTTTAGATGAAATTGGTGAATTAGGACTTGATGAACAAGCTATGCTGCTAAAAGCGCTAGAAGACAAAAGTTTTTTTCCTGTTGGAAGTGATAAGGAAATTCAGGCCGATTTTCAGCTAATCGCAGGTACTAACCGTGATTTACGCAATGAGGTTCAAGCTGGTCGTTTTCGTGAAGATTTATGGGCTCGTTTGAATACGTGGACGTTCTTCTTACCAAATTTAAAAGACCGTGTAGAAGATATTGCACCCAATATTGATTTTGAGCTACAGCGTTTTGCTGCAATTCATCAAAGACAATTACGTTTTCAACGTGATGCTTTAGAAACATATTTAAAGTTTGCTAAATCAGTAGATGCATCATGGCAAGGAAATTTTAGAGATTTAGCAGCGAGCGTAACTCGTTTGGCAACTTTATCGCAAGGTGAGTTAATTCGCCGTGAAGCTGTAGAAAAAGAAATTCAACGTCTAAAGCAGCTTTGGCTTATTCAGGATGAATCTTACAATGATAAAAATACAGATATTTTGTTGAACTATTTAAGTCCTGAGCAGCTAGAACAAATAGATGAATTTGATCAGATTCAATTACGAGGTGTGCTCAAAATCTGCGAAAATTCAAAATCCATGGCAGAGGCGGGAAGACAACTCTTTTCAGTATCTCGTCAACAGCGTAATACAACGAACGATAGTGACCGAGTGAAAAAATATTTGGCACGTTTTGGGTTAAGTTGGAATAATTTTCAATAATGACACGGCTTATAAAATGATGGGCATACTCTCAAGTTATGCCCATCAAGTTACCGTTTATTTCATGATAATAAAACGTGTAATGATTTGGCGAAGCTGCTTTAAATAGCCTGTAAAGAAGTGGTTAGCGCCCGGCAAAATCGTAATTGGATGCTTTTGTGGTTTTGCCCACTCAATTGCATCTGAAAGTAAGGTAATGTCATCTTGCTCACCATGAATGAGTAGAATATCACCTTGAATTTCGGGAGTTTTATAGTGGCGTAAACCTACTACAGTAGCTGTTGGTAAACCACATAAAATTAACTGTACAGGTCGTAATTCAGGTTCAAGTTGTGCAAAGCATTTTGCTAAAACATGTGAGCCAAAGCTAAAACCGCCTGCATAAAATGGTAGGCCTTCATGAAGCTTACGAACGTGTTCAATCACAGCTAAAATATCTTCGGTTTCGCCATGGCCTTCATCATGAACACCTTCACTGCCACCTAAACCACGGAAACTAGGACGGTAAACAATACAACCATATTCATTAAAGATTTGGGTTAAAAGAGCAGGGACTTTATGTTGAGGAGTTCCACCTTGCAATGGGTGCGGATGGCAAACAACCGCAAAGCCTTTGATTTCACCTTCAGGGCGGTCAACGAAAAGTTCAATTTTACCTACTGGACCCTGGATGAAAGTTTGCTCAGACATATAAGAACCGCTAAATAACAATACGTAGTGCTATTTTACCGATAGTCGTCATTGAAAACACGAGTTAGCATTAAAAAATATCTACTGTTATAGTTGGTATTAAGAATAATTTTTCCAGGTTATGTATGCTTGCTTTAATTTCTCCTGCAAAAACTTTAGATTATGAAACAGCGTTACCTACAGATGAGTTTACTCAGCCTCGCTTGTTAGAAAACTCAGCACAATTAATTGATGTTTGTCGCAAACTTTCTGCTTCGGAAATTGCGAGTTTAATGAGTGTCAGTGAAAAAATTGCCACACTAAATGCAGATCGATTTAAAGATTGGAATCCCGAATTTAATTTCTCAAATGCTCGCCAAGCAATCTATGCATTTAAAGGTGATGTTTACACCGGTTTAGATGCTTATCATTTAAAAGACAAAGATATTAATTTTGCACAGCAGCATTTGCGTATGCTCTCTGGTCTATATGGTTTATTGCGTCCTTTAGATTTAATGATGCCTTATCGTTTAGAGATGGGTACTAAATTAAAAAATACTCGCGGTCACAATTTGTATGAATTCTGGGGTGATATCATCACTAACCAGATTAATGAAGACTTAGCAGCAATTAAATCTGAGTTGTTGGTAAATCTAGCTTCAGATGAATATTACAAGTCTGTGAATGAAAAGAAAATTAAAGCTGAAATTGTAAAGCCTGTTTTCCTTGACCAGAAAAATGGCAAATATAAAGTCATTAGTTTCTATGCGAAAAAAGCACGCGGTTTAATGGCTCGTTTTATTATTGAAAACCAATTAAATAAAGCTGAAGACATCAAAGCGTTTAATACCGAAGGTTACTACTTTGATGCTGAGAATTCGTCAGCAAAAGAGTTGGTGTTTAAGCGGGATGAGCAAGTGGCTTAATTAAATTAATAATTTCATGTGCCATGCGGCCTTTGGTCTCATGTTTAATTTATTAAACTCTATTGGCTATGCCTTACTTTTGAAAGGTCAAAAGTAACAAAAACCTTTGTTGAACAGAGGGCACATCCATGTGGCCCTGTTCAACAGTGGCATCCATGCCACTCGTCACGATAGTTTTTGTTATCGTGCTTTAAAATTTAGGCAAAATTAATGATTACTTAAAGAAATAACCTGTTTCTGGTGAGCTTGCATTTGCCATACGTTTACGTGGCATACGACCAGCTAAAAATGCTTCACGTCCAGCTTCAACAGCTTTTTTCATTGCAGAAGCCATCAAAATAGGATTTTTTGCAGCTGCAATTGCTGTATTCATCAGCACGCCGTCACAACCAAGTTCCATCGCAATAGCAGCATCACTTGCTGTACCAACGCCTGCATCTACCAAAACTGGTACTTTTGCATTTTCTTTAATAATTGAAATAGTGTGCGGGTTTAAGATACCTAGACCTGAACCAATGAGACTACCTAAAGGCATAATCGCAACACAACCCATACTTTCAAGTTCTTGCGCAATGATTGGATCATCCGAGGTGTAGACCATAATCTCAAAACCGTCGTCAATTAAAGTACGAGCCGCTTTTAAAGTTTCGGTTACATTTGGATATAAGGTTTTTTCATCACCCAACACTTCAAGTTTTACTAGGTTATGACCATCAAGAAGCTCGCGCGCTAGCATACACGTGCGTACTGCGCTGTCAGCGTCAAAACAACCTGCGGTATTTGGCAAGATTGTATATTTTTCTGGTGGAATAACTGAGAGTAAATTCGGTTGGTCTGGATTCTGTCCAATATTCACACGGCGGATTGCGACAGTTACGATTTCTGCGCCACTGGCTTGAATAGCTAAATCCGTTTCATTTAAGTCTTTATATTTGCCAGTTCCGACCAATAAACGAGATTGAAAAGAACGTGAACCAATAATGAGAGGGGTGTCTTGCATGGATAACTCCGACTTAGCCGCCGCCAACAGCGTGAATAATTTCGATACGGTCATGTTGAGCAATCGTAATTTGCTCTAATTTGCTTTTAGAAACGATTTGCTGATTGTGCTCGACAGCAAAACGTTTTCCTTCAAGTGCCAACTCCTGAATGAGTTGCAACAGGTTTTGGCTAGGCGTGTCCGTTAATTCGCCATTTAAATAAATTTGCATGATCACATTCCGATTATTTTGCGTATTTGAAAGCATTCCAAGCCAAGACTAGCCATCCCGCAATCATTAAAGCTCCACCGATTGGCGTAATTGCGCCTAATATTCGTGGTAAACCCAGCGCCATGATATAAAGCGAACCACAAAAGAATAGAATACCAATTTGGATAAGCAAGAAAGATAACTTGATTGGGAAATAAGGAAGAACCTTACTTAAAATACCAAGGGCTAATAGACCAAGCGCATGATAAAAAAAGTAGTCGGTTGCAGTCTGCCACCAAGCAAGTTGCTCAGGACCCGCGTGAGCTTTAAGACCATGTGCTCCAAAAGCACCCAACATGACTGCAAAGGCAAGATTAAGGGCTGAAATGGCAATCCACATAACAAAAAACACAACTGAATAATGAAAAGCAACGTTAACATAGATTGGGTTGGCTAAACATAGCCAGATAAAACAAAAGGGCGAATCGCCCTTTTATTCTTTCATTTTTTTAGCTTGCTGACATGGCAGTTTTAATCTTTTCCATCGCATTCTTTTCAAGCTGACGGATACGCTCTGCAGAAACATTATATTCAGCCGCTAACTCATGAAGAGTAGATTTGTCATCATCTAACCAGCGGCGTTGTAAAATGTTACGTGAACGGTCATCCAACTGGTCCATTGCATCATGCAAGGCTGAAGTACTTTGCTCTTCCCAGTCTTCATTTTCGACTAAACGAGCAGGGTCGTAGCGGTTATCTTCAAGATACAACGCAGGAGCAGTATGAGGGGTATCATCATCGTCATCACCTTGTGCCTCAAAAGCAGCATCATAGGCAGTTAAACGACCTTCCATTTCCAGTACTTGCTCTGGGGTTACATTTAAGTCATTAGCAATCGATTGAGCTTCTTCGAGCGTCAGTTTTTTACTCGATTTTTTTAGACTACGTAAATTGAAAAATAATTTACGCTGAGCTTTTGTCGTTGCAATTTTGACAATACGCCAGTTGCGAATAACGTATTCATGAATTTCTGCCTTAATCCAGTGGACGGCAAAAGATACTAAACGTACACCCATATTTGGGTCGAAACGTTTCACGGCTTTCATTAAGCCTAAATTACCTTCTTGAATAAGGTCGCCTTGTGGTAGGCCATAACCTGCATAGCTGCGCGCAATATGAACGACAAAGCGTAAATGCGACATTACCAGCATTTTTGCGGCATCAAGATCTTGGTCATAATAATAACGCTCAGCAAGTTCTTTTTCTTGCTCGGCCGTTAAAATAGGAATCTGATTGACAGTACTGATATATGCACCAAGGTTTACACCGGGCGCAGACAATGACAGGGGCATCAATTGATTGCTGCTGTCACTCATGAGTTCTCCTTATAGGATCGAATGGGATAACCAATAAATTCATCTTAATTTGAATCAGCTTCATAATTAAGGAAAATTGGGTAGAGAAATGTAAAATTTTATGCAATTTCTAATCTTTTAGTTTAGCAAAGAATTATTGAGTTTCAATTAAATAGTGAAATTCTCTCTCTGATACGTGTGTAGTTTGACACATAAAATGATGTAAACCACAGTAACGAGTTACATCAATTTCACTATGAGGATCTGACGATTTTAATAAAAATTGTTGTTTGCCTGACGCTTTTTTAAGTTCACGCTTTAACATTAACAATGGCATTGGGCAGGGCTGCCCAAGGGCATTAATTTCAATGGGTGCTGTATTAGAAGAAGTATTGCTCATTCATCATCAAAACAACTAAAAAAATTATTCTAACAAATTTTTAGTAAATACAGCATATTTTATGGAACAAGATAGGGGTAATTTCTATAAAAAATATTGTAATAAGCTGTTTAAAAAAACAACTAAAAATAGGGGAAATATTTGAAAAAAATTCTATTAATTGTCATAAACCCGTGTTAAGCTCGAACCGTTTTAGGATTTACCACACAATCAAATTGATTTAATAACCCTATAACAAATGGATGTAACCGGAAATTGTTGATAGTTTTACAGAATGATTACAAGCTTTAAGATTATAAATATTTTAAAACCTTGTTTGCTCTGCTGTTTGCAACACCGGAAGGTCCTTTTTTCAACATCTGAGGATTGACTTATGACAGCTCGTGAACAAGGCGTAGTAAAGTGGTTTAATGACACTAAAGGCTTTGGTTTTATTCAACGTAACGGCGGCGACGATGTATTCGTTCACTTCCGTGCAATCGTAGGTGACGGTCACCGTTCTCTACGTGATGGTCAACGCGTAGAGTTTAGCGTTGTACAAGGTCAAAAAGGTTTTCAAGCTGAAAACGTTCAGCCTTTAGACTAAGACTAATTCATCTTTTTGATGAATGATGGACGCTCCAATTTTTGAATTGGGGCGTTTTTGTTTATAATGATCTTCTCATTCGAGAGATTGTTTGTTAGAGCGCGTATTTATGACATCTGGTTTTGAAACCTTGAATTTACATCCGCAACTTAAAAAGGCGATTGATGCTTTAGGGTTTACTCAAATGACCCCAATTCAGCAAAAGGTTTTAAAATATACATTAGCCGGGCATGATGCAATTGGGCGAGCACAAACAGGAACAGGTAAGACAGCTGCCTTTCTGATTAGTGTAATTAATGATTTACTCAATAATCCGATTCAAGAGCAACGCTTCCGTGGCGAGCCTCGTGCTTTAATCTTGGCACCTACTCGTGAGTTGGCATTGCAAATTGAAAGTGATGCAAAGCTACTTACAAAATTCTCAGATTTGCACCTTGTAACATTATTAGGTGGTGTAGATTTTGATAAGCAAAAGAAACAGCTAGATGCTAATTTTGTTGATATCATGGTCGCTACACCTGGGCGTCTAATTGATTTTGTAGAACAAAAAGAAGTTTGGCTCGATCAAATTGAATTTTTAGTGATTGATGAAGCCGACCGTTTACTGGACATGGGTTTTATTCCTTCTGTAAAACGTATTGTCCGTTACTCTCCGCGTAAGGAACAACGTCAAACACTGATGTTCTCTGCGACGTTTAGTTATGATGTTCTTAATTTGGCAAGACAATGGTTGTTTGAACCAATCACTGTAGAAATTGAGCCGGAGCAAAAAACGAATAACGATGTAGAGCAACGTGTGTATGTCGTGGCTAAACAAGATAAATATCGTTTATTACAAGATATCTTGCGTGAAGAGCCGATCGATAAAGTCATGATTTTTGCTAATCGACGTGATCAGGTGCGCCGTCTTTATGACCATTTAAAGAAAGATGGATACAGAGTCGGTATGCTTTCAGGTGAGATTGCTCAAGATAAACGTTTAAAAATGTTAGAGCAATTTAAGCAAGGTAAACATAATATTATGATCGCGACGGATGTTGCTGGTCGTGGTATTCATGTGGATGGCGTGTCGCATGTCATCAACTTTACGTTGCCTGAGCAGTCTGATGATTATGTACACCGTATTGGTCGTACAGGGCGTGCTGGCTCACAAGGGGTAAGTATTAGTTTCTTATCTGAAGATGATGCCTTTTATTTACCCGAAATTGAAAAAGCAATTGGTAAAAAATTACCACTGACCAGATTAGATGGTTACTGCTAATAAAAAATCCCAATCATTTGATTGGGATTTTTTTGATTAATTAATTTTACAATAGAAAGTAAGCGTTGTTTGGTAGTCATCATCTTTTGCTAAAGATGCATTTTTACCAGTTAATGTACCAATAACACCTGCTGCTGCTTCAACCATTTGACCAGTTTTTTCACTTACAACATCTTTTAATACACCGTTATATGTTGTTTTTTCATCTACAACGACTGGTGTAGTGTTTTTTGAACAAGTTTTTTGAGCTGCAGTAATTGCATTATTTTTCGCAATTAAATTGGTTTTGCCAATACCTGTAACTTCAAACTGATTGTTTTCTTTTTGAACTGCTAAAGTATTTTTAGGAGTAGTTGCGCAAGCACCAAGTAATAAAACAACACCGCTCATTGCGCTCGCTAAAATTATTTTTTTCATAATGCACCTAAAGTTAATCGCTAAAAGACATAGCTATTTGAACATAAGTTTTCTAGTTGATTTTGAAGACGTTGTATGAGTTTTGATGTTTTGTATTAAAAAATGTCAAAGTGAGAGTTCGCTAATTTTATAAGCTAGATTCAATGGTGGATTAACGGTAGATTATGCTAATCTATTTTGAATTTTTGAGTTAGATCAATATTAATGACGGAATCAGCAATACAAATAATTCACCAAAATATTCATCAGCGTCAGTCTATTGGCCAATTAGTTGAGCCAGCTCCAAGTACAGAGCAATTAGAGTTAGCTTTCCAAGCAGCTTTGACTGCTCCAGATCATCATAGACTTAAGCCAACCCGTTTTGTGGTTGTTTCAGGCGAACAACGTGGTGCTTTTGGTGAAGTTTTAGCAAAGGCTCTAGCAGATTTAGGTGAAACTGATCCCGCTCAACTCGAACGTGTTAAACAACATCCTTTTCGCGCACCATTACTCATTTTAGCGCTTACACACCTACAAGATCATCCGAAAGTACCGCATTTCGAACAAATCTTAAGTACGGGTGCTGCAGTACAAAATCTTTTATTATCTCTACAGGCTCAAGGTTTTTCGACCATGTGGCGTAGTGGTGCAGTTGTCGAATCAAATTGGTTAAAACAGCATTTAGGTCTGCAATCTCGTGATTTAATTTCAGGTATTATTTACGTCGGCACAGCAGCTAAAGTAATTGCACCGCGTGCAGATATTGAAAGTAAAGAATTCGTAAAAGTTTGGCAGGCTTAAACGTCTGTAGAAGTAAGAAATAGGATAATAAAAGATGGCTGAATTTAAGTTTACAGATTTGGTGGAACCTGTTGCAGTTGATAAAAAAACCGCTTTACGTATTACCGTTCTAGGGGGAGGAAGCTTTGGAACGGCTATGGCAAATTTAGCTGCACGTAATGGTTGCGATACCATGATCTGGATTCGTGACGCCGAAACAGCTGAGGAAATTAATAAAACCCACATTAATAAACGTTATTTACCGGACTTTACTTTAGAGTCATCATTACGCGCTGTGTCTGATCTTGAGCAAGCCGTGTGTGATCGAGATATTATTTTAGTCGCAATTCCAAGTCACTCATTTCGTGATGTTTTAAAACAAATCGCTCCTTATATTACTGCACAAGCGGTTGTGTCTTTAACTAAAGGCGTTGAAGCTAAAACTTTCAGCTTCATGAGCGATATTATTCGTGAAGAATTACCTGAAGTTCCCTATGGTGTGCTATCAGGTCCAAACCTTGCAAAAGAAATTATGGCAGGTATGCCATCTGGTACTGTTATTGCCAGTGATTCTGAGTTAGTTCGTTATGCTGTGCAACATGCTCTGCATAGTGCTTTATTCCGTGTTTTTGGTAGCGATGATGTGCACGGTGTAGAGTTAGGTGGTGCGCTTAAAAATATTTATGCGGTTGCAATGGGAATTGGCGCAGCTTACAAAATTGGTGAAAACACCAAGAGTATGATTTTAACCCGTGCTTTGGCCGAGATGAGTCGTTTTGCAGTGAAACAAGGTGCAAATCCACTTACATTCTTGGGGTTGTCAGGTGTTGGTGATTTATTTGCGACTTGTAATAGCCCTTTAAGCCGTAATTATCAGATTGGTTATGCTTTAGGTTCGGGTAAAACACTTGATCAAGCCAGTAAAGAGTTAGGGCAGACAGCAGAAGGCATCAATACAATTGTTCAGGTGCGTGGTAAAGCAGAAGAATTAGATGTTTATATGCCTATCACTAACGCTTTATATGAAGTTATTTTCGAAGGGGCGCCTCCTTTAAATATTGCATTATCTCTTATGAAAAACGGACATCGTAGTGACGTAGAATTTGTTTTACCTCATCACGAAGTCTGAAGAAGAAATGTCATAAATTGTGGTTATAATGCAAGAATTATTAACAAGGAAAATTTATGCAACTGACATTGATTCGCCATGGGGAAGCCGCTCCACCTGTGAATGGTAACGACACTAAACGCCCTCTTACTGCTCGTGGACACGCTCAAGCTGAACAGACGGCAACATTTTTAAAAGATATTGTTAAGCCTGACATTTTTGTAGTTAGTCCTTTACTACGTGCTCAAGAAACATTGGCACATATTCAAGCGTATTTTAAAGATGTGCCTGTGCTGTTATGCGATAAAATTAAACCAGATGATAATGCGAAAGAAGCAATTGAGTGGTTATCTCAGGTTCCTTATGAGTCAATTGTAGTGGTGTGCCATATGAATGTGGTAGGACATATTGCTGAACTGCTGACTCATGAAAACTTTAATCCATTTGCACTGGCTGAAGCTCGAATTTATGATCAGGCTGTGATTGCAACTGGTTTATCAACACAAAAAAATAGTTTTATACCCACAATATAATTAAAAAGGTTATTTCGCCCATTATGCTGTATTTATGGATGCCTGAAACCAATGGAATATGGCATTGGTCTAACGGAGAAAACTGGTTGCAGGCTGCAAGTCTGGATCAATTAATACAAGACCTACAATTGCATCAAGGAAAAGAGGCTGTCGTCTTTTTTCCTAGTCGTCATGCTCAGGTATTCCAGCAACACATAGCAAAGTCTCATTACAAGCAACTCGGGGCAGATGGTGTTAAATATTTGCTTGAAGAGTTTGTGACTTTGCCGATTGATCATATGAAAGTAGTTCATCATTTTCATGCTGATCAATTAACAATATTGGGTGTCGCAAAAACAACTGTGGAAACATGGCAACATGCGATGAATTTGTTGCCAATTAAGCTCGTTGCTTTGTTGCCGGACTTTTTGATTTTGCCAGAACCACAAGAACAACAAGTCATCCTGTGTAATATTGACCAAAAATTACTTGTGCGCGAAAGTAAGTGGGTAGGTAATTCACTAGATGATCTGGGATTGTTTTTAGAGTTTCAGCCAGCTGAAACACAATATCAATATAGTGGGCTGACTGTAGAACAATTAGAAAGCCTAGAAGCAGCTTCTAGTGTTGAGCAACGTTCAGAATTTTTTTATCAGTTTCAAGGCTTAGATAAACCTAAACAGCATCCTTTTAATGTTTTACCAAAAGCCAAAGGGCAAGAGCAGACGGTTTCTGGGTACTGGAAAGCATGTGCGGTTATTGTTTTAGCAATAATTGTGGTTCAGTTTAGCTATGATTTGTTACGTTGGGTAAAATTAAGAAATGTAGCGAATCAAACAGCTGAGCAGACAATTGAGCAATATAAATATTGGTTTGGTCCTTCTAGTCGTGTAAATGAACAAAATATAAAAAGCCAATTTGAAAGTCATTTAAGAATGAGTAAACAGGGTGACACACAAGCACTCTCTCTGTTGAGCCGTGTTGGACCTATTTTAATGCAAAGACAAATTTTAGCTCAGCAGTTAAATTATGATGCTTCTACACTAACCATGGCCTTAAAAGCAAAATCGGGAGATGATTTGCAAACTTTAACACAGCAGCTTAATCAGCAAGGCTTCAAGGCAGAGTTAGGTAATGTTCAAGCCGATGGTGGTGGGGCAATTGGGGTGGTGAAAATACAATAATGAAAATGTTAGCTCAATTGCAAAACCGGTTTGATCAGTGGATTGAACAAATCAATCAATATTTAGATCGTTTAACTGTCCGTGAACGTATTATGGTGATCTTTACTACAATTTTTGTTGTAGTAGCTATTATTGGAGCTTCACTTTGGAAAATGCATTCCTTGGCTGAACAGCAGCAACAGCGCCTAAATGATTTAAAAGATTTAATGGTGTGGATGCAAAGTAATGCAGTCACGATGAAACCTGCGAGTGAGCTTGAGTTGGGTCAAGCAGAAAAAATACAACGTGTAGCTCAACAACAAGGGTTAACTGTCACTTCTCAACAAAATGGTGAGCAGTTACAAATTATTGTTACTCATCAGAATTACGCAATTTTAGCGAACTTTTTAACCCAACTGGCGCAAATGGGCTTAAGTATTGAAAAAATGGAAATGGTTTCAAGTGAAGGTCAGATTAAATTAACAGCGACGGTTCAATAACATATTAAAATATGCTGGTCTTAAGCATGGTGTTTTGTGCTCCCTGTGCCTATAATATGCCTACCTAAAATCAGTAGATTGTGATTGGTATGTTATATTCACTTGCTCGCCCGATGTTGTTTAGTTTAGCACCAGAGCGTGCCCATGAATTAACATTATCTATGCTTGATAAAGCACATAAGTTCGGCCTGCTACGTCAGAGCGTAGAAGCGAAGCCAACGACTTGTATGGGAATTGAATTTCCAAATCCGGTAGGTTTAGCAGCTGGACTTGATAAAAATGGTGCACACATTGATGCACTGGCAGGTCTAGGATTCGGTTTTATTGAAATTGGAACCATTACGCCGCGTCCTCAGTCGGGTAATCCGCAGCCCCGCTTATTCCGTATTCCTGAAGCTAAAGCCATTATTAACCGTATGGGGTTTAATAATCATGGCGTTGATAAGCTGATTGAAAATGTCAAAGCTTCAAAATTTAAAGGGATTTTAGGCATTAATATTGGTAAGAATGCCGATACGCCTGTAGAAAAGGCTGTCGATGATTACCTAATTTGCCTTGAGAAAGTGTATAACTACGCTTCTTATATTACCGTTAATATTTCATCTCCAAATACTAAGAACTTAAGAAGTTTACAAAGTGGAGATGCATTAACTGAATTATTGCAAACCTTAAAAGAAAGACAACTTGAGCTAGCCGAACAATATAACCATTATGTTCCTTTGGTTCTAAAAGTTGCACCTGATTTAACAGCTGAAGATGTTGAATTTATTGCAGCACAATTATTGCATTTTAAAATTGATGGTTTAATTGTTACCAATACGACTTTATCAAGAGAAGGTGTAGAAAATCTTCCTAATGGTAACGAGTCGGGTGGTTTATCAGGCGCACCTGTTTTTGAAAAAAGTACAGAATGCTTACGTTTGTTTGCCCAAACATTAAAAGGACAAATCCCGTTAATTGGCGTGGGTGGAATTTTGTCGGGTGAACAAGCAGCAGTCAAACAGCAAGCTGGAGCAACATTAGTACAGATCTATAGTGGGCTGATTTATACCGGTCCTATTTTAGTGAAACAATGTGTTGCATCTATGTCATAAGTGAATATGAACACAATTGATATCATTATTCTGATACTTTTGCTCATTGGGGGGCTAAACGGTTTGCGACAAGGATTTATCAAAGCCTTTGCGAACTTGGTAGGATGGATCATTGCATTAATTATGGGTGCAAAATATGCTGTCCTTCTTGCGCCGTCCATGTCAGGTTTAAGTCATGATCCAGTGGTTCAAAAAATTGCAGCTTTTGCATTTATAGCACTTTTGATCATCGTTTTAACTTGGATCGTTACTGCATTTTTAAATGGCCTCTTGAAAAGTCTGAAATTGGGGCCATTAAATCGTTTAGCAGGTGGCGCTTTTGGTTCTTTAAAAGGTTTGTTGGTTGTGCTGATTACAATGCAGGGTATAGGGCCTTGGGTTGAGAGTTCACCACACTGGAAGCAATCCAAGCTTATACAGTATTTATTGCCATATGCCCCTTTAGCTACAGAGTTGTCTAAAGATGCAGCAAGTGAGGCATTTCATCAAATAACATCTGGAGGTAGTGCATCAGGCGCTCCTTCAAAACCAATGGACAAATCGGAAGATTTAGAAAACCGATCTGACCATTCGACAAAGAATCCTTTTTATTAATTCCTAGCTTGTCTGCGAGGTTGCTATGTGTGGAGTTGTTGGTATAGCCGGTAAATCGCCAGTGAACCAAATGTTGTTTGATGCTTTAACGATGTTGCAACATCGTGGGCAAGATGCAGCTGGAATAGTAACCTGCCATGAAGGCCGTCTTTTCCTGCGTAAGGATAACGGTATGGTACGTGATGTTTTTCATACCCGTCATATGAGAGCATTACTTGGTAACTATGGTATTGGCCATGTACGTTACCCAACTGCTGGTTCTGCGAGCAGTGCTGAAGCACAGCCATTTTATGTGAACTCACCTTACGGTATTACACTTGCACATAATGGTAATTTGACCAATGCAGAAGAAATTCATGATGACCTGTTTAAAACAGATTTACGTCATATGAATACTGATTCTGACTCAGAAGTTCTTTTAAACGTATTCGCACATGAATTACAAAAGAAAGGTACTTTAAATCCTACAGCTGACGATATTTTTCATACGGTTTCTCGTGTGCATGAGCGTTGTCAGGGCGCGTATGGTGTCGTGGCGATGATCACTGGTCATGGTTTAGTAGGCTTCCGTGATCCAAACGGTATCCGTCCACTTATTTATGGTTCACGTGTAACTGAACAAGGTGAGATGGAGTACATCATTGCTTCTGAATCGGTTGCTATTACTGCTCTTGGTTTTAAAATTGAGCGTGATATTGAACCGGGTGAAGCAATTTTTATTGATGCAAATGGTCAATTATTCTCTAAACAATGTGCGGCTAATCCAAAATATCGCCCATGTATTTTTGAATATGTTTATTTTGCTCGTCCTGATGCCATTATTGACGGAATTTCGGTTTATAAAGCACGTTTAAAAATGGGTGAAAAGCTTGCTCATAAAATCTTACGTGATTGGGGTGAGGACCATGATATTGATGTGGTTATCCCAATTCCAGATACGAGCCGTACTTCAGCTTTAGAACTTGCAAATATTCTAGGTGTGAAGTTCCGTGAAGGTTTTATGAAAAACCGTTATATCGGCCGTACCTTTATTATGCCGGGTCAACAGCAACGTAAAAAATCTGTACGTCAGAAATTAAACCCTGTTGAGTTAGAGTTTAAAGGGAAAAACGTTCTGTTGGTTGATGACTCTATTGTGCGTGGTACAACGTGTAATGAGATTATTCAAATGGCACGTGATTCTGGTGCAAAAAAAGTATACTTTGCTTCAGCAGCACCAAAAGTGATGTATCCAAACGTTTATGGTATTGATATGCCTGCGAAAGCTGAACTTATTGCTTCAGAGCGCAGTGTTGAAGAGATCCAAGAAATTATTGGTGCTGATCGCTTAGTTTTCCAAGAATTGGAAGACTTGAAAAATGCTGTACGTACGAGCAAAGTGCCTGACTTAACTGAGTTCGATTGCTCAGTATTTGATGGAATCTACGTAACAGGTGATATTGATGGTAACTATCTAAATAATTTGGAGCAGAAGCGTAATGACTCTGCTAAGAAGAAAAAAGATGGTTATATTGATGTGAATGTCGATGCTGCTTCTGTAGATTTAACAGGCATCAAAGAAGAATAGAATTAGCCGGAAAAAGCGGGTATTTCCCGCTTTTTTCTTTTATGATGAAACCTAACAATGTAATTGGGAATATTTACATTGAAAGAAGTAAGCCACTATCTAATCGAAAATAAAAATATGGCATGGTCCATCACTATGTGTTTGGTTGCCGTGTTGCTTACTATTTTTATTTTAAATTTAATTTTGGGTTTACTCGTCCATTTTTTTGATTATAGCCAGCCCATTTGGTGGCATACCTTAAGTCCTTATTTCGTTGCACTATTACTTTTTATTATGGTTTGGTCGGTAGTTACCGAACTTTATATTCTGCGTAAAGGTGGACACTCTTTAGCAAAACAACTTAAAGCACGTCGTTTGGTGAAAGAGGAAAGTACCCCCGAAGAACTCGCTGCCTTGAAAATTACAGAACACTTGGCGCAAACTTTTTCCCTAAAAGTACCAACCGTGTATGTTTTACCTGATGAAGTAGGTGTAAATGCACTTACCGCAGGTTTTCATCCCAAAGATATCGTTATTATTCTCACATGGGGCGCTTTACAGAATCTGGATAAGCTTGAGTTATATGGTTTATTGGGCCATGAGTTTAATCAGATTTTATCGGGAGAGGCCGTTGAAAATACGAAATTAAAGATTTTATATAGTGGTTTAACAACTTTTAGTCAGTGGGGCAGTAAATTAGCCAAACAAGGTTTTAAGCGCTATAGCCCAGGTTATAAACATAAGTTTGAAACAGTTTTTGTTGCGGTGGGTGGAGTCATTTGGTTGGCTGGAAGCCTAGGTGTACTGATTACTCGTTTTATTAAATATTTGACTTTGAGTGGGCGCACATTTCGTAATGACCAAAAAACAGTACGATTATTAAAAAATAATGCGAATACCCAAACCTTGTTGCGTATTTATGTTCACCACTCTGGTTCGCAAATTCATAGTGCTTATTCCGAATCAATCGCACATATGTGTTTTGCTAACTCACTGAGTCCACAAAGCTGGATGAATATTCACCCGAGTATTCGTGAACGTATTTATGAGTTAAATCCTACTTTGCTACAAGATTTACAATTAGAAAATTTAAAGAAACTTCGTAATCGTCCGTTGTTTAGCTTATTTCATTTCTTGGAAGAATCTGAGAAAGAAATTTATATTCCGTGGTCATCTCCACAGCCTCTACCTTTGTTGAGACTGTCACCGATTAGTTTTGCATTAAATGATGCTATTAAACCTCTGAGTAGCGACGTACGTCGAAATAAGAAGCGTCCTGAATTAATTCAGAGAGCACTACAAACAGCTACAGGTTCACGCGAGCTGATGGTCGCTATTCTGATGATTCGCCAATATCGAGAATTCATTCCAAAAGACGCGCCTGTAAGTCATGCAATTATCGATGCATTATTGAATCTGGATGGGCGTATTCATATTCAGATATTTCATGATGCATGTAAAAATATTGGACATATACCTGCAAGCATTGCGCGTCAATTTTTGACAAAACTGGCACTTATTATTCAAGAAGATGGTGAAATTGGCCTGTTAGATGCACTTTTACTAGAGCGGGTTAAATATGAATTGAATTTGATGCCGTTACATTTGCCCACTGCATTTGAAGAAGTAAAACCTCAAATTGTTCGTTTGATTGATGCTTTACTTCATGTTCAGCAAATTAATAGCCCAAATCAGTTAGAAGTACGTGAGCGTATTTTGCGTTCACTACTTAACCCAGATGAAATGTATATCTATGATGAAATTTCAGATGAGCCATTAGATCTTGCTGAAATTTTAAATGATATTGCTGGTTTATTATTACGTGACCGTCTAAGTATTCTAGCTATTGCGGAAATGTGCTTGTGGAGCGACCGTATTATTACGCAAGATGAACTGGATGTGCTTGAATTGCTTTATTGGCGTTTTGGCTTTGAGACCGAAGAAATTGTCGATCAAATGCAAAAGAGAAATAGTGTGATGATTATTTAAAAGACATATACGATTATAAAAACATCTGAATGAAATAAAACACTGAAAAAAAAACTCAAGCCCGTTAGAATGTAGATAGAGTAGAGGTATTGATTTACAGATGATTGGGCAGCAAAGAAATATATTGGCAACTTTAGGAATTGATGTATGGATTCCTAAGACACAGGTGTGCCAAAAAAATAATGCTCAAAGCCTCTGGCGAGATCAAGCTGCTCCGGAAGGTGAGCCAATTATATTACCTTCTAAGAACAGTCTAGTTCTTGAGCAGCCGACAAAACCACAAGTCAACGAAGTTCCAAAAGCTGAACCTGAAATTGCGGTACCGCTTCCAGCAGAAGTTCCGCCTGTTGTGCCACCTCGTAATGAGGTATACGTTCCAACGGTTACGATTGCTTCATTTGAGTTGCAAGCATTTGCACTTGAAAAGTGTGTCATTTTTTTAGATGTTACCAATTTAGCTGATGAAGAAAAGCAGCTTTGGAGTAACATTCAAAAAGCAAAAATAGGGCAATATGCTGAATTGAAATGGCCGTTCCCTTTGGCTAGCTATCAAGACCAACGCGGTGCAGGTTCATATATTCAAGGATTTTTAGACGCTGTTGCAGCAGATAAGAAAATTTTGTGTTTGGGTGAATGTTCTTATATTCAACATGCCAATATTATTCACTTAGCAAGTTTAAAAGAGATGTTGGAGAAACCTCTCCTTAAAAAAAGATTATGGCAATTGATGCAAGATAACAACGAATAGTAGGGATTTACATGAAAAAAGTTGTAGTTTTTAGCCAAATTGACGAAGAAATTTTGTCTCGATTACAACAGGATTATCATGTTGTGGTTCTTAATCCAAAACTGGGTGATATTAATGAGCAAATACGCCAACAAGTTGTAGATGCTGATGGGATGATTGGTGCTGGTCGACTTCTTAATGAAGGTAATCTTGCTCCTGCTCAAAAACTCAAAATTATTTCATCTGTAACAGTTGGCTATGACAATTATGATGTGGCTTATCTAAACCAAAGAAAAATCTGGTTATCAAATACACCTCATGTTTTAACTGAAACAACGGCTGATCTTGCTTTTACATTATTACTTAGCGCTGCTAGAAAAGTTCCTTTTCTTGATCATTGGACTAAACAAGGTGAATGGAAAAGAACTGTTGGGCCTCAGCAGTTTGGTTTAGATGTTTTTGGAAAGACACTAGGAATTATTGGGCTTGGTAATATTGGTGCCGCAATTGCACGCCGTGGTTTTTATGGATTTAACATGAATATTGTTTACCATAATCGCCGTGAAAAGCCTGAATTGGCAGAACCTTTAAAAGCACAATATCTTGGTTTAGATGAGTTATTGCAACAGTCTGATTTTGTAGTAACCGCAGTTGACTTAAATAATGAATCGAAAGCTTTGATGGGGAAAGCTCAATTTGAGCTTATGCAAAAGCACGCTATTTTTATTAATATTGCGCGTGGTTCAGTGGTTGACGAACAAGCTTTAATTGAGGCCTTACAAAGCGGGGAAATCTTTGGAGCTGGTTTGGATGTATACGAAAAAGAACCTTTACAAGATTCGGAGCTTTTTAAACTGCTAAATGTAGTTACTTTGCCTCATGTAGGATCTGCGACTGCAGAGACTCGTAAAAAAATGGCAAATCTTGCTTATAAAAATTTAGTTGAAGCTTTAGAGGATAAAACTCCTAGATATTTGGTAAACCCAAACTTTGCATAAATGATTAATAACACTTCATTGCAAAACTAAGCGATCTCGAGTGATATATTAAAAGTCTATTGATTGAACATAATTTTTTATGTTTTATATCGGTAGACTTTTTTTGATGGTTTAATTTTACTAGAGAAAAACTTTTGAGATTTTTGCCAATTATTTTAAGTACGGCTTTTATAACAAATGCTTCGTACGCACAGCCTTTCGATCCTCAGCCTTCTGCAAATCAGGTAGAAATTCCAAATATTGGAAGTGGGATTGGTTTGCTTGATCAACAAAAAGAAAAATTTATTGGCGAAAAAGTTTTTCGTGAAGTCCACAAACAAATGCCCGTTATTCAAAATGTCTGGCTAGAAGATCAATTTTTTCAGGTATTTTCGAGTATTTTAAGTGAAACTCAGCTTGGGCAGCCGATTGGCCTAGTCGTGATTAAAGACCCACAAATTAATGCTTTTGCTGTTCCGGGTGGCTTATTTGCGCTCAATACAGGGCTTATTGCCTCAGCACGAAATATTGATGAAATTGCTGGGGTCATGGCTCACGAAATTGCGCATGTATCGCAAAGACATTTTAGCCGCTCTGAAGAAGCCTTTAAAGGTCAAACATTGCTAAGTCTAGCAGGGCTTTTAGCGGGAGTGGCTATAGCTGCACAGGGCGGTGGCGATGCGGGTGCAGCAGTGATGCTTGGAACTCAGGCTGCACTCATGGATAAGCAATTAACATATAGTCGAAACCAAGAGCGTGAAGCAGACCGTATCGGCATGCAATATATGTATGCGGCGGGTTATAACCCACAAAGTATGGCAGATTACTTTGAAACAATGCATAGGGCTACAAGTCGAGTGAGTTTTTTACCAGATTTCTGGTTGACTCATCCATTGACGACTGAACGTATGAGCGAAGCGCGGCTGCGTGCAAACCAGATGCCGAGAGTTAAAAACCGTATATATGATGCTGATTTTGAGATTCTAAAATGGTACACCATGGTGGTTGCAAATCAGGCAACTGAAAACCAACTACAAAGTTTGGCCTCTCAAAAGAATATTGCTGGTCTGATTGCTTTAGCAGCATTTTACACAAGACAAGGTGATTATACTCAAGCCCAGTCTACTTTAGATCAAGCGAAATCTAGTGGAAAGCCTCTAGTGGCATTATTGCAGACAGATATTTATCTTGGCCAAAATAAATTAGATCAAGCTTATACAACAATTGCTTCTATGCAGATGACGATGCCTGAAAATAAAGCTTTTAGTTATAAGTTGGCTGAGGTGCTGCTACGACAAGGTAAGTTTGCGCAAGTTCAAACCTTAGTTCAAAGATTTATTAATAAGAATCCAAGAGATATACAAGGCTGGCAATTTTTACAGCAAGCTGCGAATTTGGATAAGAATGGACCTTTAAGAGCTGTTAATGTTTTACGCTATCGAGCTGAAGCAGAATATTGGTCAGGTAGTGAGGAAAATGCAATTAAATCAATGTTGCATGCTCAGCGATTAGCAAAAGACAATCAAGCAATGTCGGCAAGAATAGACAGTCGTTTGAAACAAATGCAAGATGAGCGAAGAATGAAGATTTAACAGTTATATCTTACTTAATTTGCAGATGTGCAAATATATACAAACTAAAGAAGCTTGATTGGAAGAAATGTAAAATTTAAAAAGGGGGGAATTAAGCTAACTTAGCTTTAATTTTTGCTGAAACTTGAGCAGGATCGGCACGCCCGGCTATGATCGGACGTAGAGAATTCATCACCTTACCCATATCTTTCATGCTAGTTGCTTCTTGAGCAGCAATCGTTTGCTCAATGATAGAATCAAGCTCTTCCTCAGTCATAGCTTCTGGTAGAAACTGAGAGATAATCTCAGCTTCGGCTTGTTCTTTACTAGCTAAATCATTACGACCAGCACCTTCAAAGGCTTTGATCGATTCTTTACGTTGTTTAATTTGCTTTTCAATGACCGCAAGAACCTGAGCGTCGTCAAGCTCTTTGCGCTCATCGACTTCGATTTGCTTAATTGCCGCTTGTAGACTACGCAAAACCGTCACTGTTGCCATATCTTTGGCACGCATAGAAGTTTTTAATGCATCAGTAATTTGATTTTTTAAAGTAGTCATAATTCAGCAGTCAATCACAAATTAATTAGTAAAGGCGAGTAGTACGTACAGATTCGCGAGCCAATTTCTTTTGGTAGCGTTTAACTGCTGCAGCTTTTTTGCGCTTACGTTCTTGAGTTGGTTTTTCGTAGAATTCGCGTTTACGAACGTCAGCTAAAACACCAGCTTTTTCGCATGAACGTTTGAAACGACGGATAGCTACGTCAACTGGTTCGCCTTCTTTCAACTTAACTTGTGGCATGTAAAATCCTCTAGATTATGGATAAGATCAAGCACACTATTGTGCCGGATCACAAGTGAAGGTCAGTATTTTACTCATTTACAACTCATATCACAAGTCTATAATAGCGATTGCAATATTTTGACTCATATAAAAGGCAGTTTTGATGATTGTTTTAGGCTTGGAAACTTCTTGTGATGAAACAGGGTTGGCACTTTATGATAGCGAACTCGGCTTACGGGGACAGGTTCTTTATAGCCAGATTAAACTTCATGCTGAATATGGTGGAGTAGTACCTGAACTTGCTTCTCGTGACCATGTTCGTAAATTAATTCCTTTAATGAATCAATTGCTTGAACAAAGTGGTGTAACAAAACAAGAGATTGATGCGGTTGCTTACACGCGTGGTCCCGGCTTAGTGGGAGCATTAATGACAGGTGCACTGTTTGGCAGAACTTTAGCTTTTTCTTTAAATAAGCCTGCAATTGGTGTTCACCATATGGAAGGTCACATGCTGGCCCCATTACTTTCAAGTCAACCACCTGAATTTCCGTTTGTAGCATTGTTAGTTTCAGGTGGACATACACAATTGATGGCAGCCCACGCTATTGGTCAATATGAACTATTGGGTGAGTCTATTGATGATGCTGCGGGCGAAGCTTTTGATAAAGTTGCAAAAATGATGAGCTTGCCATATCCAGGTGGGCCAAATATTGCAAAACTTGCATTATCTGGTGATCCATTAGCTTTTGAGTTTCCAAGACCTATGCTTCATCAAGGCTTAGATTTTTCTTTTAGTGGTTTAAAAACAGCCGTTTCTGTTCAATTGAAAAAATTGAATGGTGAAAATCGTGACGCTGACATTGCTGCTTCATTCCAAGAAGCAATTGTAGATACCTTGGTAAAAAAATCAGTAAAAGCTTTAAAGCAAACTGGACTTAAACGTTTGGTGATTGCAGGTGGTGTTAGCGCAAATTTAAGACTACGCGAGCAATTAGAAACTTCTTTGGCGAAAATTAAAGCGCAAGTTTATTATGCCGAGCCTGCTTTATGTACTGATAATGGAGCAATGATTGCTTTTGCTGGTTATCAGCGTTTAAAAGCAGGTCAGCATGATGGCTTAGCGGTAACGACCACACCGCGCTGGCCGATGACTGAACTCACTATTCCTGAGTAAAATTATTCATCGTCAAAGGCTTTTTGGTTTTCGATATCAATGTATTCGATATAACCACGGCCTTGTACTTCATTACTAAAATAATGACCTGTAAATATATAGCTGCTCGCATAACCTCGCCCATGACCATAACGGAATGGGCAGTCAATTTCTGCCTGAATGTTTAAGATAATTTGCTTTGCATCATTTCTAGCGATCCAAGAAAAATATTTTGGAAGTCGCATTTTTTGCCCACTAGGTGAAACGAAGTCATCAACTTGATGCGAAATAATATCAAAGCTTACGTCTATGTAGATTTCAGCTGGCTGGTCCAGATGTCGAATATGCAGGGTGTATGCAGCTGTTTGTCCTGCAATATCGGCTTTGGTAAGAAGAAGCTGAGTGGTTTCATTTAAATTGATGATTTGATAAGTGAAAAAATCAAGTGGCAGTTTATATACATCAGGAATAAGTTTATTTGTGAGGGAATGAGGACCAACTGCTCGAGCATATTCGTAAGTGCAGAGTCCTTGGCTTTCAATGCGTTCTGCTTGATAGTTTAAAAAACCTTTAAACTTTGCCAATAAACTAAAGTGATCATAGATTGGTGTTTTTATAAACCATGAAACATGTGAAGTGATACCGATATCAAAGTTGAAATCAAACCCATCATAATGTCCATTAATATGAATTTGAGGGAATTTTCCTTGAATTGAAATTTCCTGACCTAGTTCTATTAAGGTCCCATCTTTATTAATTTTTGTATCTTCGGGAATGATATAGGCTTTCAGTAAAGCTTGTTCCAGAGCAGCTGTACTTGAAAAGAAAGTAGCTGTTTTTCTCGGGTTTCCAGTGATGATATCATCATGGTCAAAAGCAAGTGCACCGGGCGTACCGATTAAAATCATAATATTTAAGTAACGATGCGGCTCTGGTAAAAGCGGGAAAAAGATACCGTAATGTGTCCAGCTATAATATTTTTCGTCAACTCGTGGACGGATGATATGAGCTTGAGTAAAAGGAAGAGTTGAATATTTTTTTGCTTGGTCTAAAACGCCTTGTGCAAGTAATAAACTTTTACCAACCGCTTTACTTGTTGTAGAAATTTTTGGCAATTGCTTTTTCATATATAAACCTAAAGAAGGGCTATCTTTGTTTTAGGTTATGAAAAACAACTGCCAAAGCTAAGCGGTTTATAGGCCAAAGCTAAGGCTTTGCGGGACATTTTATTTAATTGTTAGACAAATCTTTTAAGGCGTTTAAACCAATCCAATGCTTAGAAAACTGATAAGCAGCTCGACCAGAGCGCTGACCCCGCATCTGACACCAACGTAAACTTTCAGCACGAACCTCATCATTGAAAGGCATGTTTGCTTTATTAAGATAATGCTCAACGATTTCCAAATATAGGTTTTGATCCATTGGATAAAAAGATAACCATAGACCAAAACGATCTGATAAAGAGATCTTTTCTTCAATCGCTTCTTGTGGATGTAATTCAGTATATTGGGGAACGTCCACCTTAGTTACAGGTGTATTTTCATGCATGAATTCTGGTAATAGATGACGACGGTTACTGGTTGCATAAATAATGAAATTACTTGAACCTGATTGTAATGAACCATCCAATACACTTTTTAAACTACGGTAATTTTCATCTTCGGCATTAAAAGCCAAGTCATCACAATAGACGATGTATTTTTCAGGGCGATTTTGAATGAGTTTCTGAATTTTAGGTAAGTCTGCTAAATCATCACGTTCAATTTCAATTAAACGTAATCCTTGAGGGGCATACTCAGTTAATAAAGCGCGAACGATAGAAGATTTTCCTGTACCACGCGAGCCAGTTAAAAGCACATCATTGGCTGGTAAGCCATTTAAAAATTGCAAAGTATTTTGAATGATTTTTTCTTTCTGACGCTCAATGCCTTTTAAGTCATCAAGATAAATATTTTTCGGTTTGTAGATGGCTTTAAGTTGCTGATTTTCCCATCTAAAAGCAGGTGCAGTAAAATCTGTTTCTTGTCTAGGCTCAGGTAAGACCTGCTGTAGCTGATTTAATACAAGTGATAATGTTTGAACTAAATTCTCTGGTAAATCAATGGTAGCCATGGTTTATCAATCATGTTAAACAGTAATTTACTAGGATACTAACACCGAAATTAACAGGCTGACAAAAAACTTATTGCCTATACACTTTATCGGTTTTGCAATTGATTGAAATGTTCAGACCGAGCATAGTGTTGTCATGTCTATTCAGTAAAATCATCTGAGAAGATGAGGACGAAATATGTTTGAAAAATTACGAAGTGATATGAATCCACATCAGGCTTACCGTATCAAAAAATTACAACGTCAATTAGACATGGCTGAATCTTATGAAGAATGGAAGTCTTTTGCCCTAAAGTTAGATGAAGAAACAGGGGTACAAGAGTGGAAATTTGATAATAGTTCACCTTACTTCGATGCCGAGCTCATTTCTTATCGGTATACCTTACTTAAAAGATATCGTCAGCAACATCGAACACTAGACCTCATCTATTTACTCAAAGAAGGTCTAACTTACGATATTGCAAATATTGGTCACCCCATGCTTTTTGCTGCAACGCATGTGGGAACAAAAAAGTTAATTGAAGACTATATTGATGAGGTAAGCCAAAGTTTGGCTTACATTGCTTCAAGTGAATGCATCACCTTTCAAAGAAAAGAAAAAATTGAGTTTTTTGAAAATTGTGAAAAGGCATACGGGCAGCCCGCCCTTATGTTCTCGGGTGGGGCGACTTTAGGTCTGTTTCATACAGGGGTGTGTAAAGCTTTAATTGAACAAGACTTAATGCCAAAAGTGCTCTCTGGCTCAAGTGCTGGAGCAATTATGACAGGTATGCTGGGAACCTCTGCCAGTGAAGATGTTCAAAACTTATTAAATGGTGAACAATTCTTTAGTGATGCTTTTCATTTCAGAAAATTCCGTGAACTTATTAAAGGCAATGGTGGTATTGCCGATGTTCACTATTTGAAAAAATTCCTTATTGAAAATTTAGGCGATCTTACGTTTGAAGAGGCTTTCAAAAAATCAGGTTTAAACATTAATGTGGCAGTAGCGCCGTATGATGCAACAGAAAACCCAAGAATTATGAACGCCATTATGACGCCGAATGTTTTGGTGTGGAGTGCGGTATTGGCTTCATGTGCTGTGCCAATTTTATTCCCACCGGTACGTTTAACCAGTAAACGTTATGATGGTGAGCATACCCCTTATATGGCAAATACAAAGTGGGTGGATGGAAGTGTAAGAAGTGATTTCCCTCAAGAAAGAATGGCACGGCTTTACAATTTAAACTACACGATTGCGAGTCAGGTTAACCCCCATATTGTTCCATTTATGCAAAATGATGCGGATCGCTTCCGTAAAGACGTTTTAAGTTGGCCTGAAAGAATTTTAAGACGCCAAGGTAAAGTGCTTTCAATGGGCGTTATGGATTTTACACGTCAACGACTTGGTTCTATATCTCCAGTTAGAAGATTGTTAGATCATGGCTATGGCGTAATGGGACAGCGTTATTATGGTGATGTGAACATCATTGCTAAATATAGCCTAAGTCACTATACCTATACTTTGCAAAACCCGCGTCCGCATCTGTTTAAGCGTCTGCAAAGAGAAGGGGAGCGTGCAACTTGGCCAAAGATTTCTTCAATTGAGACCCATGCTCGTATTGGTAAAACAATTCAGCATTGTTTAGAGGTCTTGCGTTTTGAAGAAAAGAAACAACAGCCTGAGTCTTACTATGCTGAAGCATGATTTTGCTTGCCCAATAGAAAACTTAATATGTGTGACAAAGCCAGCAAGTGCAGCGTTAGGGCGGTGTTTATGGACATGTACCATAGACACTAAGAATTACTGGATAAAATATCATTTGCCTGAAACCCATGCTCAAAGTGAACAAGATTTCTTGCATGAGCAATTATTTTACAAAGAAATTAATCTTAAGAACCCAACATGGCTTTTACCTTACAAACTGATTGAGGTCAGTTTAATCCCTCAGCTAGAACATTCCTTAGGTCAGGTTTTAATTTTACCTGATAGTGATGTGTGGTTTGATTCATTGAATGAGGAAACTGATTTTAGTGACATATATCGAAAGATTTGGTGCGCAATAAATAAACTTGCTGAACTGCATGAATTTGGCTGGATTCATGGAGATGTCAAGACGGAACATTTTAGAGAGTTTCAGCAAAAGCCTTATTTGATTGATTTTGAGAAAACGAGGCCGGTCTCAAGTCAAGAATCAATCATGGATGCAACACCTCGTTATATGGCTCCTGAACTATTTCGAGGAGGGTATAAGAGCATACAAAGTGATTTATATGCATTGGGTATCGTTTTATATGAATGGTTAACCCAAACTCGCTTAGAAGCAATTAGTTATCGTGATTGGGCAATACTACATTGTCAAAATTTAACGATTGGATTGCCTTCGCAATTTCTCAATTTTTATCCATTGCTCACAGGATTATTACAAAAACAACAGCAAAATCGGTTTTCAAATGCCAGTGAAGCAATAAATTGCTTAAAGCAGATTCAAATTGATAAAAATCATTGATCTAGTATCTGTATACAATTTACACGGTTAGTTTTTTTTAGAAAAAAAACACTTGTCACTGTTAGATCTTATCGCTAATATACACAGCCATCGGGGGCGTGGCGAAATTGGTAGACGCACTGGATTTAGGTTCCAGCGCCGCAAGGTGTAAGAGTTCGAGTCTCTTCGCCCCCACCACTTTAAGTTAGAAACTTAAAGTTTGATGTAGATGTTAAGTCATCTAGATCTTGGAAGAGGATTGGTGTAATGGTAGCATGACGGTCTCCAAAACCGTTCGTCAAGGTTCGAGTCCTTGATCCTCTGCCACATTTATTTTAAATAAATGTCCCAGATGGGGGCGTGGCGAAATTGGTAGACGCACTGGATTTAGGTTCCAGCGCCGCAAGGTGTAAGAGTTCGAGTCTCTTCGCCCCCACCATTGAAAGAAGCAAGACAATGATCTTGCTTTTTTTATGATTAAATCTAGTGTGTTTAATCATAAATATAGAGGATTGATGTAATGGTAGCATGACGGTCTCCAAAACCGTTCGTCAAGGTTCGAGTCCTTGATCCTCTGCCATTAAATAAAAGATGAAGCTCCTATTTAGGAGTTTTTTTTATTATCTATAATTTTTTAAAATGACTTTTATTTAGGTTCAAGTAATTTTATAAATAGATATTTCGATTTCTGCTGTTTCATAGTTATATAGTAAATAATAGATTATTCTTTACTCAGACAATATGCTGAATTTCTTAATATTTTTTTAAGCTATTGTTTTCTATTTATTTAAGTTACCTTTTGAAAATTATTTAAATAAAAGCCTTGAATACTAATTTATTTCCTGTATGATTTAGTTAACTAGAAAAAAGTCTTGTTAGTAAATCTTCTTTTAAGTATCGTAGTTTTAGTCATAATCCTTCGTTTTTTAAGATATTAAGCTCAATTTGTTATTCTTTTTTCAAAGTTATGATAGCGTCATTATTTGTTTAATGATTCTAAAATATTAGAAATCAGTAGGATATATCATGTCTAATACAGTAAGTGGTACAGTTAAGTGGTTTAACGAAACTAAAGGTTTCGGTTTCATTCAACAAGATAATGGTCCAGATGTGTTTGCTCACTTCAAAGAAATTTCTGGTTCAGGTTTCAAAACTTTGCACGAAGGTCAACGTGTAACGTTTACTGTTACTCAAGGGCAAAAAGGCCCAAATGCTGTAAATATTATTCCACAATAATATACAGCAAATAAAAAAAGCACTTTTTAGTGCTTTTTTTATTTTGGCTTTAAAGATATTGATGGTTTTTTTTAAAGCTTTAAGGCCCTGAGTAAACGGGCTTTTTATTTTTATATCACAATTCATCTTTAATTATAAGTATATGTAATTACTCATTTAATTTTAATATAAACTTTAAAATATATGTGAAATATAAATTATTTGTAACAGATGTATGTTAGATTAGAAAATCTTTAAATAAAGAAATTTTATATTTCACGGAATTGCTAATGAACGTTCGCCTGTGTTATGCCAGCCAACGAAACGAAAAAAATGAAGATTTATTGCAAGATCTACGTGATATTTTGACAGAAGCTAGAGATTTCAATGATTTAAATAAGATCTGTGGTGTACTTTATTATGCTGATAATGCTTTCTTTCAATGTTTAGAAGGTGAACAAGAGGTGGTTGAAACGTTATTTGAAAAAATTACAAATGATGAAAGACACCACAATGTTAAATGGTTATGTACATATTCCATTGAACAAAACTCTTTTCATAGATGGTCAATGAAATATGTGCAACGCAATACAAATATTGAATCTTTCTTTCTAAAAATGGGAGAAACTACTTTTAATCCAATTCGTCTCGATGAGCAAAATTTAAAAGATTTTATTAAAGAATTAGTTACTGCTGAGCAAACCAAAATTAAGACAGTTAAAAAAGTGGGTATGGTAAATCGGGGAGTGAACCCGTTCTAGCTATTTGGCTATTACACCGATATGGATGGTCTTGAGTTTAGGTAGTATTCTAGTCATCACTAAATATACAATAACTGTAGTTGCGAGCATCCATATCACTTCTAGGCTTTGGCTAATGATAAACATTGCCCAATAAAAAAAGCCAAATAAAGCAAGGCACAGTCCACTACCTTTGAAATACCAAGTAATAAATATCCCAAAAAGCGCTGAAGAGAGAAGAAGATTAATCGTCTCGTTCATTCCTATATAGTTAAAAAGAATAATCAGTAAGCATAAAGCTAACATTGATAGTAAATATACAAATATATTTTTTGCAATAAACATTTTCTATACCCTATCTGATGATTAAAAAAATTATCTTTCCTCTGTTTCCAGAGGAAAGATAGTACATATTAATTTTTTGAGATTCTTTTTCTATTATTAAGAGTTTTTCTATTAATAAAGATGACTTTATCATTTTCTCCAGATCTCTTTATTAATATTAAGCTTTCTATTTAATAGTAAAGATTGCTTATATGTACTGAAATTAATTATAGGAAAAACAAACGGTTATGTTGTAGGTTTTAGCTTACATGATTGTGAGAAATTACCTACAATTGTATATAAAATATACAAAATTTACAAAGTTGATTTTGTATTAAATATATACTTTTCATAAAGTTATATTGATTTAAGGAGTAAGCTAAACTTTACATAAATAACAAAAAGTAACATCAGTCTATTAAGTTTATTTTAAATAAAAAATAATGAACCAAAAAATATTGTTATTAAAAACTCATTAGGAGAAATATATATTTTATGATGACTACTTGGATTTAGAATTATGAAGTTATTTTTGTTTGAATAATTAAATTAATAATCGTAAATAATGAAATATAGCGAGATTTCTTATTTTATCGGCTTCATTAAAGAGCAACTATAAGATAAATTAATTTAAACTATTAATCTTAAAGATTTGTGCAGATTTTTCTATAGGCGGCGGGAGTTAAACCATAGCAACGCTTAAACCAGCGGCTCAAATGGCTTTGATCGGCAAAACATAAATCTGAAGCAACTTGTGCAGGTGAGATGCTTCTGGAAAGTAGCTCTCTTGCTCGTGTAAGTCTGAGTTGAATCAGATATTGGTGAGGAGCTAAGTGAAAGGCAGCTTTAAAAATACGGTGAATATGATATCGGTCTAGGCCGATCATATTTGAAATCTCTTCTAATCCAATATCATCAAATAAATGGTCATGCAGAATATCTCGAATTTGATGAGCGACTCGAGGACCATGCATAGACGATGTTTGTTGAGCTCTTCTTAGCCATTTCCCTTGAGCAATATATTGAATGAGCAAGTCAAGACTATTGTCTTTCACAATATTCATTTCTTTATAATGCAAATGCTGAAATGCTTGTGACGTAATAATTGCAAGTTGCTCATCGGACTTTAATGGTGCATCAATTACTAACTCGTAATGATCAGGGCTGTTATGAAATAATCCCTGAATACGTTGCTTCAACCATTCGGGGTGTAGATAAAGCATTTGATAGGTAAAGCCATCAGATGCAGGTGCATGTCCATCATGAATTTCTTCTGGTTCAAGCATAAAGACTTGCCCAGCATGACTATTAATTTGTTTTTTACGACAATGGAATTGTTGAATACCAGATTCAGTTACGCCAATTAAATAACTTGAATGCCAATGGGGATCATAAGCATGACCCGTAAAATGGGCACGGATTGTTTCGATACCAGTATTGGTATCTTTTGAAATATCCACCCAGTTACTCATAATCTTTGACCCATAAATTTTTAGCTTTTGCCTTTAGAACGTTACAAAAGAGATCGACATAGTTCTAGAAGATTTGTGCAAAACTTTAAAAATTTAGTGGGAATTAAAACCAGTCTAAGGTTAATTGGGCTGGTTTTCGCTAATATTTTAATGGATTAATCCGAGCGCTCAACTAACCATTGACTCACTTCTGGCCAGACTGTAGTCGGTGCTTGGCTACCAGAAACCACACCCATATGGCCACCTGGTACGACTTTAAAGGTTTTGTCTTCGCTACTAATCAAATCCATAAGCGGCTTAACAGCCTCAGCCGTCACGATAATATCTGTGTTACCACCGACAGCTAATACTGAACATTTAATGTCTTTTAGATAGGCGGTAAGTTCACCAAATTTAACCACGCCTTTAGACAGCTCATTATCAATCCAGAAGCGGAGAATAATATCGCGCATGACTCCACCTGGATAAGCCAGCATATTATCGATAAATGAACTTGAGGTTGCATGGTCGACAATAAATTCTCGGTTATCAAGATTCTTAAAAAGTTCCCAATATGTTTTCAAATTTCCAATCGGGTCGGTTAATTTAAAACCAAGGGTATTTTGCCAGCCGTGAATATGAAATGCTTCACTTGGTACATGATGACGAATACGAAACGGCGTATGTTTACGAACCCATTCGGCAGGTTTGGTAAGACTACCGTAAAGTTTCCCCATATAACCCGCTTTATGTGTATCGATAGGGGACGCGAGAATAATCAGGTTTTTAATATCTTTATCTTTAAACAATGCGGTATAGCAGAGTGAAAGTGCACCACCTAAACTCCAACCATGTAAAGAAAGCTGTTGTTGACCACTGTAGGCGCGAACTTGCTTTAGCATTTCAGGCATAAAAACTTTAATGTAAGTGCCGAAATTGTATTTTGCTTGGTGCCGAGTTGGGATGCCCCAGTCAATTAAATAGACATCAAAACCTTGCGCTAAAAAATAGCGTACAAAGCTACGCGTAGGAAACAAATCATAAATGAGCATGTTCACTGCTAGCGGCGGAACGATCACTAACGGTACGCGGTGCTTAGATATAAATGTGTCGGTCTCATTTCTATAATGGCGTAAACTAATAATTTCATGCTTATAAATCACATCAAAAGGTGTTTTTCCTGACAAGGCAATTTGAGGGCCTCTGAAAAAGAGATCTGATGCATTGATCAGCATGTGAGGTATTTTTTGACCAGCACGTGTCTGAAGAGATTTTTTAATAGACTGTAGCTGTGGAACGTTCTGACGAACTTTAAGCAATAAACTCATTGAATATAAAACCTATAAAGATGTTGCCCAGAGCAGTGACGAGCTGGTCTTTTACGGATATTAAATGGAATAAAAGATGAGTTCAGTGACCCAAAAGACAGGATTTTGCTTTAAATGTATCAAAAAGAATTATTTTTAAATAAGTTTGAGAGGTAATTATCTTAAATTTATAAAACTGTTATATATAATTAAAAATAAAAAATTTTTAAAACTCTATTCAAATTTAATCTTTAGCCAAATTTAAAAAAATAAAAAATATGTCGCCAAATGGTAATTTTTGTCGCCCAAAGAGGTTCTTCTATTAAGAATAATTAAATAATATTTCCTTTTCCAATAACAAAAAAAAGGAAACCTCAATGGTAACTTATGGCAATGATCAAAATGGTTTATGGCTAAAGTTTGATAATTTTACTTCAAATGATATTAGGCAAATTGAATATATAAATAATGTCTTATATGTCACTAATTACTCAGGAACTTACTATTCACTTAATTTTAATTCTCTTGCTAAAGCTCGCATGATTTTCAGTGATGGGGTCGAAAAACAGGTTTTATTTACAAGTGGGGGTAATGGTCTAAATATTTCTACTGCAAACAGTGAGTGGATTGTAGGCACAAATTTAGTCGATCAAATAAGTAGTGGTGCGGGAAATGATCGTCTATTTGGTGGAGCCGGAGACGATATTTATCAATTCAGCAAAGGGGACGGAATAGATAAAGTCACTGACTATAGTGGAAATAACACGATTCAGTTTATGGCGAGTAATTTGGCAGACCTATCTATACAAGGCAATGGAAGTAATTTAGAAGTCAAATACTCTGATACTGATGCAGTATTAATTGAAGGGAATGTAAGTAACTTTAAATTTTTAGATGGTACAACCGCCACACTCGATCAATTACTTACAAATAAAACAATTACACTCACTGGTACCAAAGGCAATGAAACGATTAATGGCTTTGCATCCAATGACATTATTAATGGGCTTGAAGGTAATGACACTTTAAACGGAAACGCGGGGAATGATACGTTAAATGGTGGTGCTGGCGATGATAAGTTATATGGTGGAACTGGTAATGACTTAACTGTAGGTGGAATTGGAAACGATTGGTTAGCTTCAGGAAGTGGCGACGATACTTATCAATTTAGCAAAGGAGATGGTAACGATACCATTAACGATTATTCGGGCACAAACACCATTCAAATTATGGATGTTTCCTCAAAAGACATCACATTTACCACCAACAATAATAATGAGTTAGTCATTAATTATTCAGCAACGGATAGCATCACTTTAAAAGCTTACATTAATAACTACATTCTTTCAGATGGCGTGGTTCAAACCTATCAACAGTTTCTAACAGGAAAAACTGCGACATGGAATGGGACTGATAACGCCGATAACTTTTCGGGTACTCTTCCCAATGATGTGATTACTGGAGGCAAAGGTAATGACACGTTAAATGGTCGAGAAGGTGACGATACTTATCGTTTTTCTTTAGGCGATGGAATAGACACAATTAATGGAGACTATTCGGGTAACAACACGATTGTGTTTACAGATGTTAAATCTACCGATTTTCAATACAGTTTTGATAAAACCACTTTAAATATTCAATACAGCGATAGTGATGTTGTTAAGCTAACTGGATATCTCGCCAACAATAATAAAAACTTTAGTATTCAATTTGCAGATGGCGTTACGATTGATCGCGCTCAACTAGACACAACGGTTGGAGTGAATTATTGGGTACGTGCACTTGTTGCTACAACAAATAGCAATCCAGATTTTAAATATATTTTCCCTTCAACGGCACCTGATTACCTACTCGATGCGAATGGCCAGGCACCTGCATGGTGGAGTCCTTTTAGCCAAGCTCAGCAGGACTTTATGACTCAGGTTTACCATAAAGCTTCTGAGTTTTCGGCGTTAACTTTTACGTTAACGGACAATGCATCACAGCTTAATACGGTTGCTGCGTACCGTAATAGCACTGCGGCCACGGCTTATGCACAGTATCCAAGCGGAGCTTTTGTTGGTTCAGATGTGGCTTTTGGGCCTGATTTTTGGTTTGATCCAGCAGGAACTTGGGTAACGGCAAGCTACCCACATGAGTTGGGACATGCTTTAGGCTTACGGCATACCTTTGAAGGTTCCACCATTAACAGTTTCTCAAAAGAAGAAGACACACGGGAATGGTCAGTCATGTCTTATGACCGTACGGGTATGTCATATGATGGCTCTTTTGCGCCGTTTGATGTTGCTGCTTTGCAAGCGATATATGGAGTGAATAGTTCAGCACGCGCAGGCAATGATACCTATATGTTTGATAGCACTAAAGGCGTATTGGTATGGGATGGTGCAGGCGTTGATACAATCAATGCGAGCAATGCTGCACAAGCCGCTACCATTGATCTTAATCAGGGTGGCTGGAGCTATATTGGTGAAAAATCTTCTCATATATCGAGTGCAAACCAACTAAGCATTAATCTTGGCACTCAAATCGAAAATGCAATTGGTGGTGCTTACGATGATATTTTAGTTGGGAACAATTTATCTAACCGACTTGAAGGCGGTGCTGGCAACGACACTTTAAAAGGAAATTGGGGAGACGATGTTCTATTGGGCGGTGCTGGAAATGACACACTTGATGGAGGAAAAGGTGCAGATAGCCTGATTGGTGGAACGGGTGACGATACTTATTATGTAGATAATGTAGGCGATAGCATTGTAGAGAATACTGCTGAAGGTAACGATAAAGTAATCTCGGATATAAATTATACCTTAGGAGATAACCTAGAAAATCTCACTTTAAATGGTGCGGATAATTTAAATGGCAACGGGAATACGCTTAATAACTTAATCACTGGTAATGCAGGCAACAACATTTTAAATGGGTATGCTGGAAATGACGCATTAAACGGTGGCGAAGGAAACGACACTTTAGATGGTGGAGTCGGCAATGATAGCCTCAATGGCGGAAGTGGAGCAGATACGCTGATTGGAGGTTTGGGTGATGACATCTATTATGTTGATAACGTAAGTGATGTCATTATCGAGAAGATTAACGAAGGGTTCGAGACCGTTAACTCAACTGTAAGTTATGCGTTAGATAGTGGCAATGCGCTAAATAATTTGACCTTGTTAGGTACAGACAATATTGATGGAACGGGGAATGGAAATGGCAATACGATTGTTGGGAACAGTGCTAATAACATTTTAAGTGGCGGTACCAATAATGACGTTCTAAATGGTGGTGCTGGTAATGACATTTTAAATGGTGGGAAAGATAACGATACCTTGATTGGTGGTTTAGGCTCTGACACTGCGTTATATAAACTATTAAATACAAACGACGTAACGGGTGGTAACGGAGCTGATGTTTGGAAAGACTTTAAAGTAGGCAATACCTTAACCGACAGTGAAGCCGACAAAATTGATATTAGTGAACTGCTCATTAATTATGCCAATGGCGGCACTGTAAACTCTATTTTTTCTTATCTCTCATTAGACCTCAATGGAAATAACAGTATTTTAAGTATCGACCGAGATGGTGCAGGGACCGTTTATAACAGTACCTCATTTTTAACCTTAAATAATGTCAACACTACTTTAAATACTTTATGGGACAACCATCAGATCCTTGTCTAAATGAATGGTATGTAAGTGGCTAACTAACTTTAAAAAGATGTTTAGGTGAGATGGCTTAAGCATCTTTTTTATAATTAAAAAATTAGATTTCTCCTAGAACGTTTTTCGTAAAGCTTCGATGAGTGATTTATTTCATTAATAAAAATAAAAATAAAAAAATGTAATATTGTGGTAAGCTTTATTCTGATGCTTAGAGCGCTCACAAATTTTAAATTTTTCGATCTGGAAATGAGATGACTACACAGAAAATTAATGCACGTACTTTAATTACAGATCTGTTACTGGCTTCAGAAGGTAAAATAATTTCAATTAAAGAAATGATCCTTGCTGCAAAGCTGTTTGGAATTAGTGAAAACGGAATAAGAGTTGCTGTCACTCGTTTAGCTAGTGAAGGGGTCATTGTTTCTGCTGAAAGAGGATTTTATCAGTTAAGTGAGCAATCTCTTGAATGGGCAGATGTAATGTTAAACCGAAGAGCAGGTTTAAAAGAAACAAAAGCTTGGAATCAAAAGTATTTATGTGTTCTTACAGGAACATTAGGGCGTGTTGACCGTACAGCTTTAAAAAGAAGAGAAAGAGCACTTAAAAAATACGGATTTCGTGAACTTGAACCAAGTGTATATATTCGACCAGATAACTTGGTTATTTCTTTGGAAGACATGCTAGAGCATATGAAATCTATAGGCTTGGAGTCAGGAGCCAAGATGTGCCATATCAATTCCTTTGATCAGATTACGACAGGGATGATTAAAGATTTATGGCAAACCGAAAACTTAAATAAGAATTATGAAAAATATAGCCATATTATTCAGCATTGGCTCAGTCGAGTACCTGCTTTAGGCCTTGAGGATGCTGCAAGAGAATCATTATTACTGGGCCGCCAGACAATTTCTTTATTAATGAATGATCCTTTACTCCCTGAACCTTTTGTAAATGTTGAGGCAAGGGAGCAATTTACTGCAGATGTTAAAAAGTTAGATGAAGTTGGACAAAGATTATGGAAACAGTTACATGAACTAACTTTTGGTACAGCCGCAACGAGCTTATTAAATTTAGAATTACCCGCCGTTGTGGATGTAACTCCTAAAATTCTTAATTAATAGAAGAGCATGATTACAGGAGTATGGATATGCCTTTATATCAATCAGCTTTAGCAAAGGATATTTTTAAAGATCAGATAATTATAGTAACTGGAGGCGGTTCGGGTATTGGCCGGTGTACTGCTCATGAACTGGCTTCCTTAGGTGCGCAAGTCATTCTTACAGGTAGGACCGAAGAAAAACTACAACAAGTAAAACAAGAAATTATTGAAGATGGAGGTAAGGCATCTTATCGAGTATGTGATAATCGTGATGAAGAGAAAGTAAAACAAACAGTTAGTTCTATTGTTGAAGAGTTCGGCCAGATTAATGGATTAGTCAATAACGCAGGTGGTCAATTCCCTGCATTTCTTGAAACTATGTCTGCTAATGCTTTTGATAGTGTAATCCGCAATAACTTGCTGGGTACTTTTCTTATGATGAGAGAAGTTTTTAATCAAAGTATGGTGAAAACGGGTGGTAGTATTGTGAATATGACAATAGATATGTGGAGCGGTTTACCGAGTATGGGACACTCTGGAGCTGCTCGTGCTGGTATCGATAACCTTACTAAAACTTCAGCACTCGAATGGGCTAGAGCTGGGGTAAGAGTTAATGCTGTTGCACCAGGATGGGTAATGGCCTCAGGTCTCGACTCTTATAAAGATGGCATGAAGGCCATGATCCCTACAGTGTCTTCAAAAATCCCTTTAAAACGAATGGCTACAGAATCAGAGGTCTCAGCTTTAATGTGTTTTTTACTGTCGCCAGCAGCTTCTTTTATAACAGGGATGAACGTCAGAATTGATGGGGGAGCATCTTTAGTTTCACCTTTCTTTCCATTGATTGATCATGAAAAATCAATACCATTTGAAGCATTTCATAGAGACGGTATACCTAATGTTATTAAAGAAATGAACCAATCAAAATTATAAGAAATCTCTTTAATATTCTAATAAATTAGTTACTTAAGTCTTTTCAGTAAAGTTAGTTTTATTTAATTACAAATAAATAAGGATATGAAAAACATATCCTTAAGATTTCTTTTTCTTTAATTTTAATATTACAAAAAATAAATTTTATAAAAATAATAGAAATATTTCATATTTTATAATAAAGTTTAATTTGTGAAATGAATTAAGTCTTCTCAATCCCGCTTAGGAGAAAAAAAAGATGAATACGCGTGTGAGTGTGACTGAGTTATTTAGTCGTGAAGAAATTAAAGAGCTTACTGAACCTTCGGATATACATGGTTTGTGGGCAGTAGGTTCTACATGGGCCGTTATTGGAGCAACTTTTGCAGGTGTTGGACTAACTTGGAGTTATTTACCTTGGTGGGGTAAATTGCTGATATGTTTAGCAGCATTAGCTGTATTGGCTGGACGCCAATTAGCCTTGGCAATATTGATGCATGACGCATCACACAATAGCTTGTTTAAAACAAAATGGATGAATGATTATCTGGTCGATTGGTTATGTGCACGCCCAATCTGGAATGACGTACATAAATATCGGGCTCACCACACACGTCATCATGCCAAAACATCAACACCAGAAGATCCTGACTTAACATTAGTCGCAGGCTTTCCAACCACGAAAACGTCTTTAACTCGTAAATTTTTACGTGATTTAGTTGGTATTACAGGATTTAAATTTACTGTGGGCCGTATTTTGATGGATGCTGAAGTTTTGAAATGGACGGTTGCGAATGACTTAACTTGGCTACCGCGTGAAAACCGTCAGTGGTATGACTATCCAAAGGTATTTCTTAAAAATAGTAGTAAGGCAATTATTGCTAATGCTTCCATCTTTGGCATTTTATGGGCTTTTGGTCGTCCAGAATTATATTTACTTTGGCCTCTTGCTTATTTAACGCCATTTCCACTTTTTATTCGTATTCGGTCTATGGCTGAGCATGCTGGTACTCAAATAAGCAATAATGCTTTAACGAATACTCGTACTACAAAAGCAGGATGGTTGGCTCGGGCCTTTGTTGCTCCTATTCGAGTGAACTATCACATGGAACATCATTTAATGGCGGCGGTGCCTTTCTTTAAGTTGCCAAAAATGCATCAGATGTTACGAGAACGTGGCCATGTTCCAGAGCCGCCAACTTATGCGCAAGTTATTCATATGTTGTCTAGTCATCAAACCAATCAACACCCATTAAATAGTGTAGAGCAGGGCGAGTGATGATTACGGATAAACAAACTCGTATAAGCGACTTTCTTAGTCGAGAGGAGATTAGCCAATTTTCTCAGCGTTCAAATCTATGGGGATTATGGTGTATTTTCTCTGTATGGTTAATCATTGGCTTAGCATTTACAGTCATGGCTCTGGCAATTGACTACTTACCTTGGTATTTCGCAATTCCTGTTGTATGCATAGGAACAGTGGTTTTAGGGGGGCGCCATTTGGCATTGGCGATTGTAATGCACGAGGCGGCACACCATACACTCTTTAAAAGCCGCTGGATGAATGACGTATTCGCTAATTGGGCATCGGCCAAATTTATTTGGAATGATGTACATAAATTTCGTGCCCACCATATGGTGCATCATGCGAATACAACAGCAAGTTTTGATCCTGATCGCCCAATATATGAAGCTTTACCTGTGACTAAAAAATCTTTAATTCGAAAATTTGGTCGTGATTTGGTTGGGCTAACAGGAATCAAGTTCTTTATTGGCCGAATTTTGATGAGTGCTGGTGTACTGAAGTGGTCTGATGCAACAGGTGAGCGGGCAGATACGCGTGGTTGGCCATGGCATCGTTACGTTACCAACTTTATCAAGGACTTCTGGCCAACTTTTGTGACTAATCTTGGGTTATATCTCATCCTTGCTGTGGCGGGGCATGCTTGGTTATTTCTGATTTGGATAATAGCTTATGCCATCCCTTTTACTGTATTTGTACGTATTCGTGCAATGGCAGAGCATGCGTGTTTAGAGCTTGTACCCGATACGCTTCGTAATACTCGTACTACTTCTGCTGGTTGGATTGCCCGTATGACTGTGGCACCTATACGTGTAAATTTTCATATGGAACATCATTTGATGGCTTCCGCTCCTTATTATCGCCTTCCCCAATTGCATAAGTTGTTATATAGCCGTGGCAAGGTGCCTAAACCGCCTAGCTATTTAGATGTCGTACATTTATGTAGCTCAAAACCGATAGAAAAATAAATCCATTGAATTGTATTCAATGAAACAATGAAGGAATAAAAAATGGGAATTCTAGCTAAAGTCTTTGATCGAGGTGCTCACTTTCCTGTGCGCCATATGAGTTTTAATTTTAATCAGTCTCAAGCTACTTTATTTAAGGATAACCCTTGGGGAGAGTACTGGCTGGCAACCTTGTCTGCTATGTTTCCTGCGGGTGAGCGATTTTTTGTACATAGTGTAAGAAACTTACAAAATCAGGCTAAAACAGAAAGACTTCAAAAAGATATTGCAGCCTTTATTGGACAAGAGGCGATGCATGCCAAAGAACATGAACATCTGAACCAACTTATACAGTCATCTGGACTCGATACCGAGCCTGTTTCAGCCAATGTGGAATGGTTAATGGCTAGGCTGAAAAAATATTTCACACCAACCCAGCAATTAGCAATTACTTCGGCTGCTGAACATTTTACGGCCATTATTGCACGGCAGATTATGAGGCGTTCCGATTTGCAGGAGCGTTTATCGAGTAATGAAACTTTAAAAAATATCTGGTTATGGCATGCGGTAGAAGAAAGCGAACATAAAAGTGTGGCCTTCGATTTATATCAAGATGTCTCTGGGGGCAATTTCATTCGGCTTCTTGTGATGCCATTTGTGACTTTATATATGGCAGGAATAATGGCAGCGGGTACGGTGTATTTGGGCATAACTCACTTTTCCGCATGGAAGTTACTCCACCTAAAAGAATTTAATGCATTAATTCTTGGAAAGAATGGTTTTTTAAGTACTTTATGGAAAGATTATTTGGACTATTACAAATTAGATTTTCATCCAGAACAACACGACTCAAAAGCTTTGGAAGAGCGCACTAAAGCACAGCTTGGGTTTTAATAGATTTATTTTAAATGTCCAATCGTAAGAGATTGGACATTTAAGCTGAAAAACTGATGAATTAGGTTCTTTCAGAATCTAGCATTTCATTGTTTTTAACAACATCTTGCGCTTTTTGATAGCTTTCGATGAGCAATTGGTACGGTGGGAAAATTGCACTATAAGCTGCTGCAAAGTCTGCTGCATCACTACGATGCCATGTTTTTTGTAGCTCTGAACACACAGCCGCTGTATCAATTGGCACTACACCAGCTTGTACAACTCGAGCTAATGTAATTTCTTGAGCCATTTTTGAATATGTTCCAGATGCGTCAATGACTGCAAAGACTTGGAAACCTTCAGCAACTGCACTGATACTTGGGAAAGCCATACATACGCTGGTAATTGTACCTGCAATAATCAGTTGTTTTTTACCTGTTGCTTTGACTGCCTCAACAAAGTCAGGGTTATCCCAAGCATTAATTTGACCTTTACGGGCAACATATTGTGCATGAGGAGCAAACTGGTGAATTTCTGGAATTAAGGGGCCATTTGGACCTTGAGGAACAGAAGCAGTGGTAATCACTGGCACATTACATAGCGTTGCAACTTTAGCCAGAGTAACCACATTTGCACGTAACTCAGGAACAGTAAGATCTTTTACAGTTTGAAATAAGCCACTTTGATGGTCGATTAGTAGCATTGCAACATTATTTGGGTCGATTACGGGTGCTTGACCGTTAAAATTTGCTGGTGTACTCATTTTATGCTCCACTTTATTTCGATAAATTTAAAGCTGGAAGGATGACTAAATAAAACAGGGGGATAGCTGTTTTTGTATAGTTATTCACTTCTTGTTTAATTAAGATATAACGAAAATATGAGCTTAGAAGCTGCCGAAATTTGATTTTAGTGTTCTATTATTTGAACAATAAGAGGTAGGAAATGCAGGATTTAAACGATCTATATTACTTTGCAAAAATTGTTGAATATGGTGGTTATTCTGCTGCCGCTAGAGCGCTCGATATTCCAAAATCTAAACTCAGCCGAAGAGTTGCACTTTTAGAAGAAAGACTCGGTGTACGTTTATTGCATCGTTCCACTAGACAATTTAGTGTGACTGAACTCGGCCAACAATATTATCAATACTGTCACGCGATTTTGATCGATGCTGAAAATGCCCAAGAATTTATTGATTTAAACCAGTCAGAGCCGCGTGGAACGATTCGGGTGTCTTGTCCACCTGCCTTATTGCATCATCACATGGGCGAGTTTCTCACTAAATTTATGCTGCAATTCCCAAAAATAAAAATCTATATTGATGTGACCAACCGAAATGTTGATGTCTTAAATGAAGGAATTGATATTGCTTTTCGTGTTCGCTATCCGCCACTCAAAGATAGTGGCTTGGTCATGAAAAAATTTGTGACCAGTGATCAGTGTTTAGTCGCGCACCCTCGGGTTTTGTCTAAGCAGCCGATACCTCAAACTTTAGATGAATTGCATCAGTTCAGAACTATTGGGCTTGGTAATGCAGAGCAACAAAGTGTGTGGGTACTTCATCATCAGGAGCATGGAACAACTCATTTCCAGCATGACCCTGATTTAATTGTGAATGACATGACCGGGGTATTACAGGCTGTTATTCATGGCTTAGGTATTGCTCCTTTACCGATTATGATGGCTCAAGAATATATTTTGCGTAAGGAACTGATTGTGGTGTTACCTGAATGGAAACCTACCAGCGGTATTGTTCACGCAGCTTATGCTTCTAGAAAAGGATTATTACCTGCCATTAAAAGGTTGCTGGATTTTTTAGAAGAGCAGTTTAATCAACTCGATAAAGACTTGTTAGGTTATCGATAACTAAATTGAAAGCATTAAAAATTTAAATTTTGATTATTTTTTATAGATTAACTTAATGAAAAATAAATAGAAATTAAAATGATTTCATATTGTCGTGAAAAGGTCAGTTATGTCGTGAAATGAAGTTCTCCTCAAGAAGTTAAGTGGTTAATCTCTGGCTGATAAATCATCACAGTCCTGTGGAATATTTATCAAAAAAACAGTCATAACGCCCTAAATACTTCTAAATATTTGAAGGAGACAAACATGTATAAAAAGAATATTGGGGGACTAATTAATGCTCTAGCATTAGTTATATACAGTTCTTCAGTCATGGCAGCAGATAACTCAAGTTCTTTTGTAAAACTAGAATTTACCGTCACCAAACCTTTTCTTTTTTTCTCACAGACATCAGGTAATACTTGTGGAGGAGTATTAGTTCGCAATGATGTTGTTTTAACAGCGGCACATTGTACGGCGGCAGTTTGGGGTGAGAGTGCAAATCAAGGCTATACGCTTGGTGGGGCAGTGAAATATGGAGCGAGCTTTTTATCTCAAGCTCAAGCATCATCTTTTAAGAAAGATGAGGGCTGGGTTGAGATTCCCGATGTAGATATCGCTTTAATACGCCTATCTCATCCTATTGATAATAATAGCGGTGCAACCATAGCCAAAATTCCAGCCGCATGTAGTCAAACTGAGGCAAGGCAAAACATTGGTCGTGGTGATGTAACGGCTTATTTAGGTCGTAGTAGTACAGGCGCGGCCTTACCTGCAAATTTATATGGCACTTCATATGTCAATATTCGAGATGTAGGCTCTTCACCATTAGCACGAGGGATTTACTACAAAGCAACTGCTTCTATGAATGCAGGGGATTCTGGTGGACCTTGGCTGTCAGATGATAATACTTTGATCGGTATTAATAACGGTATTGCGGGTACTGATAAATACGGTGCTGTAATCTGTCAGTATACTAATCAAATCAATGATGTATTGGTGAAATGGTCAGCAGCCGGAAACCAAACTGGAGCAGTAACACCACCCACTACACCGCCGTCAGTAGAGCCAACGACTCAACCGCCGGTAACAAATCCACCAACAACTTCACAGCCGACAACTGAATCTCAAACTACCGATAATGTTGTTTTTAGTTTCTTTAACTGGCTTGCTTCATTATTCGGTTTTTAATTCGTACTTATTAAAAGATCAAGATACTTCGGTATCTTGATCTTTTTTTTACTTAGATTGAATGAGTTTATTAAGCGACCACTTTAATTACTTTGGTTGTAGCGTCGTAGTCTTTCAAATTGACGTGATGCAGCTTATGTTTAATCACAAAACCAAACTCGGGCCAAATAATATGGTTACGACCCGCATCATCTAGATAATAGCTTTTACAAACATCTGGTCTTACCGGCATTTTAGCCAATCGCTTATCTATACGGTCATTAAAACGTTTTTGAACATCTGCTTTGACTTCAATACGGTCCAGACGTTGCTGCTGTATTAATTTCACCATTTTTGCGATATAAACGGATTGCTGCTCAGCGGTCCACATCACTGAACCCACGGTGTTTTGAGAGTTTGGACCTAGCATCATAAACATGTTAGGGAAACCATGAATTGACATCCCCATATATGCACGCGGTTGACGCTGCCACACATCGCTTAAACTGCGGCCGTCTGCACCTTTAATAATTTTATAAATCGCGGGTTCTGCGACGGCATAGCCAGTACCAAAAATAATGGTATCTACTTTAATTTCTTTGCCGTCTTCACCGACTACACCATTTTCAGTGATATGAGATAAGCCCTGAAAGAGGACAGTCACATTCGGTTTGGCTAAAGCGGTATACCAGTTATTAGAAAACATTGGACGCTTACAACCTAAGGTATGTGTAGGTGTTAATGCCTTACGCATTTCTGGGTCTTTAACACCTAAAAAGATGTTTAACTTTCCTAAGGCATGCAGTTTTCGCATGATGTTTTCATTCATGAAAATTGGAAGTGAAGGTTCTAGGCTCCACAGCGCACTTTCACGAATAATTTTTTCTAGAATTGGCGCTTTCTTAAATGTAACTTTTACAATATTTGGAACGGCAAAGTCCGGTTTTGGTAAAACCCATGAAGGCGTACGTTGGAAACTATAAAGATGACCAACTTTAGGCTGAATGGCTGGTAAAAACTGAATAGCTGAAGCGCCGCTACCGATCACAGCTACTTTTTCACCTGTTAAATCATGCTCATGATTCCACTTACCTGAGTGAAACATAGTGCCTTTAAACTTTTCTTGACCTGGGAAGCTCGGCATTTTTGCTTCGCCAATAAAGCCTGTCGCAGGTACAAAGATTTTTGCACTAAATTTTTTACCATCACGTGTGCTAATGAGCCAGCGATTTAGGCCATTATTCCATTCGGCATTAATCACTTCAGTGTTGAGTTTAATCTGATTCACAATCTCAAACTTATAAGCCACATCTTCTAAATATTGTCGAATTTCGGCTTGAGGCGCATAGGTTCGTGACCAGTTCGGATTTGGCGCATATCCCAGAGAGTACATTTCACTCGGTACGTCACAAAATAGGCCCGGATAATCATTTAAAGCCCATGTGCCACCAATACGGCTAGCCATATCTAAAATGACAACGTTTTTAATTCCTTGCTCTTTTAACTTGATGCAAGTACTTAAACCTGAGGGACCAGCTCCAATAATAAGTACATCTACAAGTTGAGTTGGGGTAGAGGGTTTGACTAATTTATTCATAGAAAAATCCTGAAATAAAGTATAAATGACTTGGCTGATAGAGTTGCGTGCAGCCTTAAGTGGAGCGATCAGTCTTCTGAAAATGTTGAATTAAGTACTGAGCGATAATGTTGGGTTGTTCAGCTTGTAAAAAATGACCGCAGCCGAGAACGTAGACACTCTCAATTCCTTGTGGGAAATAAGATGGCTGAGCTAAAGCTTGATGTAGCCGTATATTCATACAACCATCGTCCAAACCAGCTACAGCCAATGTGGGGGTAGTGACTGGACTTAATAAATGCCGATTTGCTTTGAGATTGTCCGAATTTAAAACTGCAAATAAGTTGTGGTAATAGCGGGTAGCCGCCCAAGCAATAACTGGATTTTGAAAAGCCGAGCGGGTAGGTGAAAAATCTGACTCAGTAAAATTCCAAGTAGGTGACCATTTACGCCAGATTTTTTCTACAAAACTTGCGTTATTACGAGATAACACCTGTTCAGCAAATCTTGATTGCATGAGCAACATATAAGAAGACATGTAGAGCTGACGTGGGAAATTAGGTAAGGCTTTAAAAATATCCTTAAGATTTGGAATAGGAGGAACGGCCAACAAACTCATACTATGCAAAGCTTCGAATTGACCACTTGCAAAGCTCATTGCAATTGCCGCTCCCCAGTCATGTCCTACGAGGTGAGCTTTATTTTTTAAGCGCCCTTTTGCTTTTAAAAGTTCTAACCAAGCTGCTAAATCTGCAAGAGCAGAGGCGAGACCGTAATGTGCCTGCCGATTTACAGAATCTTGGGTGTAACCACGCAACCAAGGGACAAAAACTTGATAGCCTGCTTTTACGAGTAAAGGGTATACGTGGTCCCAGCTATGAGGCGTGTCGGGAAAGCCATGTATAAGTACCACCAAAGAGGCATCAGCTTCACCATATAGAGTCCCGTGCAAAGTGAGTCCATCACGGTTTAACGTTAATTGCTCGACTTGAATCATGGTACTGCTCAGCTTTTCATTTTTGAAGAAAGCGCTTTGGCATAAGCCTCTGCGGCTAATTGAGCTGCTGGTGACTGTGCTAAATAAGCTAAAGCTTTTTCGACATCACCATCATGTTCAGGGTGATAGCTCAATTTGCTCCATCCTTTTAAAGCAGTCAAAATCATGCCGAGATCAGGTAAGCTTTTCTTTTTCTTTGCAGTTTTTTGAAATAGCCAAACTAAAGCCAATGGATTTTTTTTAGCAATTTTTTGGGCTTCTTTGGTTCCATCGAGATGACAAAGATAGACCGTTGAACCGAGCCAGAACCCAACCATTGCAGCAAAAGCAAATCCCATGCTGAGCTGTCTGCCTAAATAGCCTTTAACGCCGTCTCCAGCTAAAGCTCGATAAGCATCATAGCCAACTGTGCGATGCTCAACTTCTTCGGCACCGTGCCAGCGCACAATATCTAGCATGGCTGGATCTGCACCTTCTAGGCCTTCTGCATCTAAGGCCCATGTGCCAAAGAAACAGAAATAGTGTTCAAGCCCAGCAATAATGCCCATACGAAAGGCGAGCCATTGTTTTGGATAGCGCTTAAAAGGGCCATAAATTCCAAAAGGAGTGTCGCCCATAAAGCCATCTTTAAAGAACCAGTTTAAAAAATCTTTAAAAGGTGTTGGATCTATACCATGGGTCTGAAAATAAATCTCTGCACCCTTATGTGCATTGGCATGGGCCGCTTCTTGGGCAATAAAACCACGGATATCTGCTTTTAGGTTTTTATCTTCAACATAGGGCAACGTTTTATTTGCAAGGCGACAAAACCAGTGCTCAACAGCAGGTAAAAGAACATGCATGCTGTTCAGCACATGTGTCGTTAACACATCGTTTGGAACCCAATGCCGAGGTGTTTGAGAAAAATCAAACTGTACTTTCCGTGCAATAATATTATGATCAATAAATGTGCTCATAGTAGAATCCTGCCTACTTAAATCAGATCGAAATTGACTCAATTTTTTTGATCAAGCTACGAGATTTGACGTAACCATTGGCTGCAAACCACTGCAATGCATCACGTACTGCAATTTCAACGGGCGTTTGAGGAAGTCCAAGCTCTTGAATAGCTTTTGTACAATTAAATGAGGTGCCGAGCTGACCGATTTTGGCTGCCGAAGGGGTCACAAGAGGAGCTTTATGAGTAATATGCTCTGTTACCCACAAAGCTGCATGGCCCGCAAGCTGAGATGAGACGCCTTCAACTACACTTGGAATGGTCATTACTGGGCGCCAGATGCCTAAGAGCTGATGAACTGTTTTTGCCATTGCTACGCCATCAAGATCTCGATTACCTAAAATATAGGTCTCGCCACTTTTACCTTTTTGTGCGGCCAAAACATGGCCTTTTGCTACATCACGTACATCGACCATGTTGTTAATTGCACCCGGTACAGCAAGGGCAGGCATGGTAGCGATGGTGAGTAAAAGTTTTCCTGTCGGGGTTGGGGCAATATCTTGAGGGCCAATTGGACCTGTCGGGCAGACAATCACAATATCTAAGCCGCCCGCGGCAAACTGTAAGGCAACCTGATGTGCTTCAAATTTTGTTAAAACGTATGCATCTCCAGTCGCGCCTAAAGCAAATGGACTTGTTTCGGTGGCCTGAATGCCTTTGGGTTGACCTGCAAAACATGCGCCTGTACTGGTATAAACAACACGTTTAACACCAGCCTTTTTTGCAGCATTGAGTACGGTTCGTGTTCCTTCAACATTGACTTTACGCATAAGCTCAGGCTTCGGAAGCCATAAGGCATAAATTGCGGCAGTATGAAAAACCAAATCACAACCAGATACCGCTTCATCCATTTTTGCTGGGTCGGTAATGTCGCCTGCAATTAACTCAACATCTAACCCTTCTAAATTGGTTAATTTTTCTTGAGGTAAATGCAGTACACGTACTTCGTAATTCTCATTGAGTAAAGTACGTACAATGTGGGAACCAATAAAACCAGCACCACCAGTAACCAGAGCTTTCATATTTCACCAATCTTTATTAGATTTTTATCCTGTACGAAGTGGATAAAAATGCGGCAACTTAGTAAGAGGTACTATGCCGAATCTGAAATATGTGTCATAGTTCTTGAAATGACAGTTTTGACCATTTCACGACATTTTATCGAGAAAAATAAAGAGAGCGTATTGTGAATCCGTCTTTACCAGGAACCTATGTCAGCCTTATGGCTGATGTCGTCCAAAAGCTAAATGTATCTCCTGAAGAACTCTTGGAAGGAAGTGGAGTTTCTGTTGAGCAACTGTTGGAACCCTTTTGGTATTTAGATTTCAATATTTTTAATGATCTACTGAATAGAGCAGTCGAACTGACCAATGAGCCTGCATTAGGTATCTATCTTGGTCTGCAAATGACCGTGTCTTGTCATGGTTCGGTTGGTCTTGCTGCAATGGTTTCACAAAATTTGGGTGAAGCTTTAAATGTGATGGAACAGTTTATTGGACTACGTTGTCCAGCGCTAAAACCACGACTTGAAATCGAAAACGATGTAGCTTTGTTATATTTAGATCAACCCATGGCAAACTTTAAAATGGGGATTGTAGGGATGACATTTTTGATGGTGGGCTTTGCCCAAATGTCGAATGCCATTACCGGGCAAAAATTAGAAATAAAAGCCGAATTAAATTACCCTGAACCTGCTTTTTTAGAGCAAGTTAAAGACTTACTGCCATGTGAGATTCAATTTAATCAGCCATTCAACCGTTTGGTTTTTTCTGAAACTTTTTTGGCATTGCCATTAATTATGGCTGACCCATTGGCGGCACGTTTAGCTCGTGAACAGTGTAAACATGATTTAAACAAGTTAGTTGCTAAACGTGGTGAAAAACATCCGCTTACGGCTTTAGTCCGTGAGTTACTTTTTGATGAAGTAGAAGGCTTCTTTAAAATGAAAGATGTTGCCGAAAAATTGCATTTAACTGAAAGAACGTTGCAACGTCAGTTAGCAAAAGAAGGGGTTACTTTTCAAATTTTGTTAGATCAGGTCCGAGAGCGTCATGCAAAAAAATTATTAAATCATCATGAATATAGTATTTCTTATATTTCCGAGAAACTTGGTTATTCTGAAGTTACTCATTTTACTCGAGCATTTAAGCGGTGGACTAAACAAACTCCGAAACAATATCGAAATTTAAGAGAGAATACATCATGATTTTTACTAAATACTCAAAATAAAATATTGATTTATTTAGATATTGTTTAATAAAGAGGGATTTTGTAAAGTTTGTTTGTCTTTTTTTTAAATATTAAAAATAAAAATATAATTATTTTACAATCTGTTAGGAACGTAATCAGAAAGTAGTATATATGGAATTTGTTTTTAATGGTTTTTATACACTAATTTCGGCGGTTATCGTCTTATTGTTGGGCCGCTTTCTTGTAAATCGAATTGATTTTTTAAAACGCTACAATATTCCCGAACCTGTAGCTGGTGGTTTAGTAGCTGCTGTAGTTTCTCTACTCATCCACACTTTGTGGGGGTATAGCATTGTTTTTAGTAGCGAATTACAAACTAGCTTTATGCTCGTGTTCTTCGCTTCAATTGGTTTAAGTGCCAATTTTATGAAGCTTAAAGAAGGTGGTATGGCTTTAGTCATCTTCTTGGTTTGTGTAGCTTCATTTATTGTTGTGCAAAATGCTGTAGGTATGAGTCTTGCGACTTTACTTGGTCTTGATCCACTCATTGGTTTAATTGCTGGTTCAATTACCTTAACAGGTGGTCATGGTACAGCTGGCGCATGGGGTGAAATTTTAGAAACCCAGCATGGTATTCAAGGTGCTTTAGCATTAGGGATGGCGAGCGCGACTTTTGGTTTGATTATTGGTGGTGTGATTGGCGGGCCGTTAGCGAAACTGCTTATCAACCGTTACGGTCTTGCTCAAGCAAAAACTAATGCTGAAATCCAAAATCGTGATACGCATGTTGAACAAAACTCAGATGACCTTGCACCGTTTGAAAACCCTCATCAAGTTCGTTTAATTACAGCAGATAATGCGATTACTACGCTGGGTATGTTTGCAGCATGTTTAGCGTTTGCTGAATTTATGACTGGCTTTAGTAAGGGAACTTGGTTCGAGTTACCAACTTTCGTTTGGGCACTTGGTGGCGGTGTCATCTTAAGAAATATTTTAGAAAGCGTGTTGAAAATTGATATTTTCGACCGTGCGATTGATGTGTTTGGTAACGCATCTTTGTCACTTTATTTAGCAATGGCATTGCTTTCGTTAAAACTTTGGCAACTTGCAGATTTGGCTGGTCCGCTTGTAGTGATTTTAGGTGCTCAAACACTGACCATGGCTTTATATGCGGCATTTGTGACGTTCCGCGTCATGGGTAAAAATTACGATGCGGCAGTGTTAGCAGCAGGTCATTGTGGTTTCGGTATGGGCGCAACTCCAACCGCCGTTGCAAATATGCAAGCCATTACCAATATGTATGGTCCATCGCATAAGGCCTTTTTGATTGTTCCGCTTTGTGGCGCATTCTTTGTCGACTTAATTAATGCAACGGTTATTCAGCTCATGTTGAAATTCATTGCTTAATTAAAAAAAAGCCCGTTAGGGCTTTTTTTACGGCTGTTTATCTATGAGTATTTGATTCGTATTTCTAGGTCCAATTTTTATTTCCGAATAATTTAGTCATTTTATTTTTAGGACGCTTTTTCTCAAAACTAATAATCGCCCTTAAACCTCGTTTCACATAGAATAAATTGCAGATAAATAAAATGAGAAATGTATGAGCTCAGAAGCACATTCAATTAGCTTAGTTGCCCCTGTGGTTTTATTGGCGGCTGCTGTCATTGCAGTCCCTATTTTTAAACGTATTGGTTTAGGTTCAGTACTTGGTTATTTAATTGCAGGTCTGATTATTGGCCCATTCGGTTTTGCTTTTTTTCAAGATTCTGCCGCAATTTTGCATATTGCCGAGTTAGGAATTGTGATCTACCTCTTTGTGATTGGTTTGGAAATGCAACCCTCACATTTGTGGAGTCTTAGACGCGAAATTTTTGGCCTTGGTACGCTACAGATTATTATTTGCGCGCTGGCTTTGACTGGCGTTGGGCTGTTATTTGGTTTTACGTGGCAAGTTGCTTTTATTGGTGCGGCAGGGTTTGTATTAACCTCAACTGCGATTGTGATGCAGTTATTGGGTGATCGGGGTGATTTGACTCAGCCACGTGGGCAAAAGATTGTAGCCATCTTACTATTTGAAGATTTACTCATTGTGCCATTGCTGGCTATTGTTGCTTTTATGGCACCGAATCATGTGGTCGAAAGCACATCGGTACGATTAGAAAATATAGGAATTGGTTTACTCGCAATTGCAGGGCTTATTGCTGCAGGGTATTGGTTACTTAATCCATTATTTAGACTCTTGGCTGCTGCTAAAGCCCGAGAGGTCATGACTGCCGCCGCATTATTGGTGGTGTTGGGTGCGGCATTACTGATGCAAGTCAGCGGTTTGTCTATGGCAATGGGGGCTTTTTTAGCGGGTGTACTTTTATCTGAATCAACATTTAGACATCAAATTGAAGCGGATATTGAACCGTTCCGTGGAATCTTGCTGGGCCTGTTTTTCCTTGGCGTGGGTATGTCACTGGACTTATCGGTAGTTGCTCAGAACTGGCAAATTATTGTGAGTGGCGTAGTTGCCCTGATGTTTGTCAAAGCGCTGATGATTTATATAGTCGCCCGAGTAACGAAAAGCTCTCATACTGAAGCATTAGACCGCGCTTTACTTATGGCTCAAGGTGGAGAGTTTGCCTTTGTACTTTTCTCGGCTGCGCTAAGTGCACAAGTTATTGATAGTACCGTTAAATCTAATCTGACCGCTATTGTTGTGCTTTCAATGGTGTTGACCCCAATTGTCGGTATTATTTTTAAACGTTTTACTCAAGCAAAAACGAAGGTTTCATTAGAAAATATCAATATTGCCGAGGGTTTAAGCGGTAGCGTTTTAATGATTGGATTTGGACGTTTTGGACAGGTCACCAGTCAATTATTGTTAGCAAGAGGTGTCGATGTCACCATTATTGATAATAATACCGACATGATTAGAAACGCCGAAAAATTTGGTTTTAAAATTTATTATGGAGATGGCTGCCGTCTAGATATTCTGCATGCGTCTGGCGCGGCAACAGCACAAGCGATTGTGGTTTGTGTAGATAGCAAGGAAACGACCAATCGAATTGTAGAGCTCGTGACCCATGAATTTCCTTTAGCAAAACTATTAGTCCGTTCATATGACCGTGAGCATTCACTACATTTAGTCAAACAAAAAGTGGACTTTATGATCCGTGAAACATTTGAATCTGCAATTAAGTTTGGTGGCGTGATTTTGCAAGAGCTTGGTGTGGATGAAGACGAGGTAGAAAGAATTACCGAGGAAATTCGTGATTTGGATAATGAGCGTTTTGAAACTGAAATCGCGGCAGATGACGTAAATGCAGGAGTAGGTATGCAATATACACACACTCATCATCCAAGACCGACTGCACCATTGATTCGACCAAAACAAGAAGGGCGGATTTTAAATAAGGAAGATACCTCAGAAAATGAGAGTGTTGATTAGTTAAAACTTCAGTAAAAGCTCTCTTTAAAAGAACTTTTACTGAAAATATTTTTTGGCCAGAAAAGCTTAAACCGCTAAACCTGCTGCGCTCAGCATTTCTTGGCCCACAATCATTTTGGCAAATTGATTGGCGATTCTTCCTGAACGGTTACCTTGCTGAGTCGCATATTGAATAGCTTTTAACTGAATTGTTTCCCAGCTTTCGCGCTGTTGCCATTCATATTCATTTAGCCAGTATTGAACTGTTTTTAAATATTCTTGCTGGCTAAAACCATAAAAATTAATTTGTAGACCAAATCTGTCCGCTAAAGAAATCTTTTGTTCAATGCTGTCACCTGGGCGTAACTCGCCGTTTTCGCCCACATTTAACTCGGTATTATCTTTATTGTATTCGGCCACCATATGCTTTCGATTGGACGTCGCATAAATAAGAGTGTTGTCTGAGCTAGTGGCTAATGAACCGTCTAACACTGTTTTTAAAGTCGCATAACTTGTGTCACCAGCTTCAAACGCCAAATCATCACAAAAGATGATAAAACGCTCTTCACGATCTTGCAGCAAGTTAATGATTTTAGGTAAATCTTCTAGATACTTTTTCTCAAGCTCAATCACTCGAAGACCCAAGTGGTGATATTCATTTAAACAGGCTTTTACAATAGATGACTTACCCGTGCCACGTGAGCCAGTCATGAGTACATTATTTGCCAATAACCCTTTTGCAAAAGCTTCGGTGTTTAACTTCACTTTGGTCAGTTGGTGGTCGATATTGCACAGATGATTAAACGAAATGAGTTGAGGTTTACGAATAGCAATGAGTGAACCTTTGTTATTTTCTCTTTCCCATCTAAAGGCAATCGCTTCATCTAAGACGTCCACAGAAACTTCTTGGGTTTTAGAAATCTTTTCGACCGCCTGAGTAAGTTTTTGAATTTCAAAAATAAGATTTGAAATTGTCTGACTTAATTCCATGAGTTTAACCTTTTAAAAAGTAAGAAAGAGAATTTGAATAATCAAACATAGGATGATAGTATCACCGTATGTTTTCGCTTGCTAGTACCAATTTTAATGATTGAGCAAATCCAAAAAAGATCTCTCGTAGACGAAGTAATTCATGTCATACGCCAGAATATTAAAAATGACATTTGGAAAGTAGACGAGAAAATTCCAACTGAACCCGAGCTTGTGCAAGGTTTAGGGGTGGGGCGAAACACCATCCGCGAAGCAATTAAAATTTTAGAATATTTAGGTGTTTTAGAAGTCAAACAAGGGCTTGGCACCTTTGTACGAACCAAAAATGACTTTTCGATTGTGATTAATTCAATTCATCATTCTGACTTATACGAACATGTAGAAGTGAGATGTTTATTAGAAATTGAAATTGCCAAATTAGCTGCTCGACATAGTACGCCTGAAGATATGCGTGATGTCATTGAGTGCTTGGAAAATAGAGCTAAAACAAACGAAGAAGACGTCGCTAACTTCATGTTAAGTGACAAGAAACTACATTTAGCAATTGCTAAAGCGACTCATAATAAAGCCTTACAAGCAACCTATGAATATTTTTTAAACTCAAGCTACCAATACACTTTAGAGTTGGTGACCAATAAAAATTTACCCGATCCAAATCAGCAAATACATAGTGAGCTTGTTCAAGCCATTTCTAAAAAATCTGAGACAGAAGCCATGAAAATTGCTGAATCTATGTTGGCTCCGATTTTACATTCGTTAGATTCAATTAAAACTAACGCTACACAGCAAAACTGAATAGCTAGACCAAACACTATGAGTTTTATGATTGTTTCGAACAACTTTGATGTTCCTTACTATTTAAATATCCGTAAAGAAAAAGGAATGACTGCCTACTATTGGGCAACCCATCAATCTGAGTTGGCTTTATTTGAGTCTTACGAATTGGCTTATCAGTTTTATTTTCCATCTCGACATATCTGGATTCGAAGTGAAGTTAAAGCTTTTGCTCAACATGGTGAAAATAAAGCTTAAACGATGAGAGAGATGTGCAAGGTCATTCAAGATGCTGATTTAAAATATCAAAATATATATGTAGTGGGTGATATACACGGCTGTTATTCACTTTTAATGAAAGAACTTGCAGACCTTAAATTTAACTTTGAGCAAGATTTATTAATTAGTGTGGGTGATATCGTTGATAAAGGTCCGCAGAGTTATGAGTGCCTTGAGCTTATAGATAAAAAGTGGTTTACGATGGTTCGGGGCAATCACGAAGAACTATGTATTCAAGGCAACTATAATTCTTACTTTCGAAAAATCCATGAAAAATATGGCGGTGAATGGTTTTATGCACTAGAGGACAACACTCGAAGCCAGATTGTCGCTCAGTTAAAAAAACTACCGATTATGCTTGAGCTGCATACACACCGAAAAAAGATTGGCATCCTTCATGGAGATATGCGGCTCGATAATTGGGATGCCTTGAAAGCGCATGTTGAGATGAAGAACTCGGAAGTTTCTAATACGTTCTTATCTTATGCCGACGTTTTATGGGGTAGGTCTCGTATAAAAAATAAAGAAGATTACGGTATTGTTCAAAATATTGACGAGATTTATTTAGGCCATACAGTCGTTGAAACTATGCTGAAGCTAAATAACTGCTTTTTTATCGATACAGGTGCATATCAATCAAACAATCTTACTTTAGTGAAGTTAGATTTTTAATGATCTTTATGAGCCAGATTAGAAATGCTCTCAAGCTATGCCTTTAACTGGGTTGTGGTACTAATAAAATCGCAATTAGTTTTGATAAAAATGTGATGAATTTCTCGTTTTTACGTTTTTTATACTTGGACTTATTTTTACCCCTAAAACACTCATAAATTAAATTGGATTAATATTGAAAAACTATAAAAAAATATATTTTCTTTTAAACCATATTCATTGCTATGCTTAAGAAAGGATAATAAATTATATATTTATGCTATTGTTTTTTATAAAAATAATTGGTGAATAATAACTATTTAGAAAAAAAGAAAATTAATTAGAAATATCTATTAATAATAACTATACATTAGTTACCTAATGTTTCTTAATATTACAAGATGTTACCTAAGTTAAAGCATACTTACTTAAGAGCAGTCCAAATACCACTTAATAAATAGAGATACTTTAATGCCTCAATATCTGATAATTGCAGAAAGTGTGTATAGGAAAGTTGAAGAAAATGAGCTCTTTTCAGATGACACCATTGAAAACCTTAATAATCTGATGACTTTTATTCGTAAAGAAATAGCAGGAACCGTATTTAAACTTAAGTACAACTACATTGATTTCAATGAAGCTTTTAGTAAACCTCTCCATGAGTGTAAGGTGAAAATTGATGTAAGTTTAATTCCGCATTACAGTCATGAAGATGAATATATTTTATGGCTAGCAGGATTTGTCGAAAAAATTACTGAAGGCGGCCCTAAAACCCCACCTCCCATCAAGAATTTTATTCCTGAGTTTATTAGCTTAAGACTAGAGTTTGACTCAGTTGCTTTACCCGATGACAAACCTAAAAATCAGGGTGAGGAAATTACTGAGTACTTCAATTCTCAAGCTTTCACAAAAACTTTGAAAAAGTGAAAATGATGGGGTAAATACAAATTTCAGAAAACCGCCTTCGGGCGTTTTTTTTAATTGAATTGTCATAAACAAAGGTTAATTTAGACTCATAACAAAAATGATGAAGATTGTCGCGAACAATAAAATCAAAAGCAATTTTCACAGACGTGGTCGTGAGGTAATTAGGGCTAATTCGAAAGAGTTGGCTTTTTTGTTTGCAAATATAATTTTAGTTTAAATGTTTAGCTTCTTTAAAGTTGAACTTGGTTATTATTAAGATTCAATATCTAATTGAATGAAAAACAATAATTATTTAACTATTTTCTATTCAACCTTACATTGACACTCTAAACCTTGCCGATTATCCTTTGCCTGCTGACCTACATTGTCAGCGGGTTTTAGCAGACCCTATTTAACAAAGACGATATACGGAACCTAGTTTTGTGTATCGTGAACTCGTTCGCCCCCTTTTTCTCTATGGTAGGGCGGAAGGGGGACACCTTCGGGTGTGCTGGTTTCTTTGTTGCCAGTCTGCTAACCCTCTTTCGTCCTGCCACCATCATTTAGCAGTGATCGGTAGGATTTCTTTTATTAACAAAGGAGTCCGCTCATGCGTACTAATTCTTTTTCTTTATTGGCCTTTGCCAAATTCTCTCTATCCATACCGCTTAAACAGTTTTTAAAAAGGCTGAATCGACTCTAGGTTTCTACACTTTAAGAATCGTTACGACTAAAACATAGCAACAATAAACCAGAGATAGGCGAGCACACCATTATTGTGCAGCTTCCGCTTGCCTGTATTTAGCACTCATTTTAAGAGTGACAGCATTTCTATCTCTTTTATATACAACAAAAAATTATTTTAAGCGGTATACATGAAAAATTTAGAATCTTCGTTTAGAGCACTCAGAGTGCTTCACACAGCAAAAGACTTATTTAATTTATATGGATTTAATAAGGTTGGTATTGACCGCATTATTGCTGAGGCCAAAATTCCCAAAGCCACTTTCTACAACATCTTTCATTCAAAAGCACGACTCATCGAAATGTGTCTCACTTTCCAAACGGAGGCACTCAAAGTAAAAGTATGTTCAATTTTCAATTCTTATCGTGAGCAAATGGTGCTCGATAAACTCAAGGAGGTTTATTTTCTTCATGCCCATTTAGAAGGATTTTACCATTTGCCATTTAAGGCAATTTTTGAAATTGAAAAACTCTATCCGATTGCCTATAAGGTGGTAATTGATTATCGCGATTGGTTAATTAATGAAATTTATAAGCTGCTTTTAACGCTAAAATCGACTGCTTCAGCCCAAGATGCCTATATGTTTTTATTTATGATTGATGGAGCAATGGTTCAGCTTGCAGGGGAGAATCAGATAGATGATCGAGAGAGATTATTTAATTATTTTTTAACCATGGTGTGTTAGTTCTAGCTTATATAAAGTGAGGCTACTAGCGCCTCACTTTATATAGACGTTTATTTGCCGTTTTTAATTTTTAAATATTCCTCGTAAGCTTCATCAGCAAAGCGTCTTAGAGAATCACCAATTGCAGCATATTGGTATTCATTCAGGTTGGCTAAAGACGCACGGGCAGAAGGGTGCTGCACACCGAAGCCCGAACCTGGCAGTAAAACTACACCTGTTTCATCAGCTACTCTAAATAACAGTTCAGTTGGGTTTTTATTTTTCATAACCCAATCGGCAAACTCATCTCCATAGAGAATACGTGAGGTATTTTCAAGGTTGACTAGGGTGTAATAGTCCACAGCATTTGGATCTGTTGGAACCTCGACGCCAAGTTGGCGATAAAGTGCCGCATCACGTTCACGAACAACAGATTTAACCGCTTTTTTGTAGCTTTGGCGTGAGTCCATCATATTAAACAAGGCAAATAAAACCATTTGAACTTGCTGTGGGGTAGACAGACCAGCGGTATGATTCAAAGCAACATTTCGGCTATCGGCAACTAAGCGGTCAATAAACTTAATGCTTGCTGGGTCTGTAGTTAAAGATGAATAGCGCTCTTCAAGCTCTTTCTTCTCTTTTTTCGGTAAGTTGGCAATTTGTTTATCGAGCACATTGTTATTTGAAAGTGCAATGACACCCAGTCGCCAACCAGTCGCACCAAAGTATTTAGAGAACGAGTAAACCAAAATTGTATTGTCAGGACAGATCGCAAATAGTGATTTGAAATTATCGGCAAATGTACCGTAAACGTCATCTGTCAAAATGATCAGATCGGGGCGTTTTTTGACGATATCAGCCAATATCGCAAGTCCTTCATCACTCATTTTTACCGATGGCGGGTTACTTGGGTTGACTAAAAAGAACGCTTTAATCGATGGATCTTCTAACTTTCTAAGCTCCGACTCTGGATATTGCCAATCGAGTTTAGGGTCTGCCGCAATTAATACTTCTTCGAGTTGATAATCATTGAGTTTTGGAATCTCAAGATATGGCGTAAAAATAGGACTACCAATGGCAATACGGTCGCCATTTTTTATAATTTTATTTTCTTTTAATGAGTTAAAAATATAGGCCATTGCTGCGGTTCCGCCTTCAACCGCAAACAAATCTAAGTCTCTTTTTTGCATGCCTTGTACGCCCATTTCCCGCAAGACGTACTCTTTAATAATCGTTTCACTTACTCTGAGCATTCGGTCTGGCACCGGATAGTTACACCCTAAAATCCCTTCAACCATTTCAAGTAAAAAAAGATCTGGGTCTAAGCCTAACTGGTCGCGTACATAAGACACAGCTTTACCTAAAAAGACCACACCGGGTTTGTTACGGTTTTCCAAAATGAAGTTATCAAAACGTGCCTGAAGTCCAACGGGGCGCGGGAAACCACCTAAGCCTTCTGGCATATAGGAAAATGAAAATTCAGATTCGGTCGCAGAAAACAAACCCAATTGAAAGAAGGCTCTACGTGGGATAGTAGCAAGAAAGTTCGGGTTACCACGCCCAGCATTTAACATCATTCGATCAGTTCTGCTTTGAGCTAATGCGATTAAATTATCTTTAAGTTCAAATGGGCTGAGTTTTGCGTATTTAGAATAATCGACTTTCCCCATGGGGCGTCTCCTTAATTATAGTGAGATGAATAAAATTTCTAATTCAATGTATAAAATCAGGCCAAGCCTACGATCAGTGGTCCGAGTAAAGTCAAGAACACATTTGCTAGGGCATAGGTGATTGCAAATGGAACGGTCGGGATAGAGTTTCCTGCTTTGTCTAAGATTGCACCAAATGCAGGGTTTGCACTGCGTGAACCAGATAGCGCACCAGCCATAACTGCAACGTTTTTATAACGCAGAACGTAACGAGCAAACAGCATAGAAAGTAGGAGAGGAACCAGTGTGACCACAACCCCAATCATAAAGAGAGAAAGACCACTTTCTTTAATAGTTTGAATGGCCTGTAAACCTGATTGTAAGCCGACGGCAGCAACGAAGCCTGCAAGTCCCAAATCTTTAAGAAGCTGTGAGGCTGCTAAAGGCATATTGCCATGCACCTGATTTCTGCTTCGAATCCAACCAAACAGAAGACCTGATAGTAAAGCACCACCACCAGCACCAAGCGTTAGTGGCACATCACCCAGACGAATCACAAAAAGACCAATGACTAAACCGACCACAAGGCCTGCGCCATGAAAAATCCAGTCCGTTTTTAGGCTTTCAGGTAGGGCTTTACCTGCTTCTTTCACCAAGCGGTCAAGATCGCTTTTTGTACCGTATACGGTGACTACGTCGCCTTGGCGTAAAACGGTATCATCACTTAAAGGTTGTGACTCATCATTGCGTTTAATCGCAAGTACATAAATACCGTGCTTTAAGTAGGCAGGCGTGTTGGCCTTCACATCCCCTAAAGTACGGTTGAGATATTTGGAATTTCTTAGGATGACATCGCTGGTATCCATAATCATTTCCATACCTTGCGATGACTGTAATTCGCTACCGATTTGCTCGGCAACTGAAACTACATTGGCACGGCGACCAACCAGTAAAATGACGTCGTCAGTTTGTAAAGTTAGTTCAGGAGCAACATCAATAAACTGATCTTTACGTTTTAACCGTTCAATCGTAATACTCGGCTCTTTTGCTTCAATCTCCGCAATAGTAAGCCCATTGGCTTGTTTAACTTTATAAATACGACCCACAATTTCCGGCATGGCAAGCTCTTGACCCGGGGCTAATTCAAAAGCGCCTTTGAGTCGTTCACTCTGAGCTTTTAATGCATCGTCGTGAATTTCTTTACCCATAAATTTAGGCAAGATATTCACACAGACAATAATTGCTCCCAATGAACCGAAAATGTAAGTGACCGCATAGCCAATCGCGACATTTGCTTGAAGTCTTTGAATTTCTGCGAGAGGGAGATCGAGTCTAGAAATTGCATCTCCCGCAGTCCCAATAATGGCTGATTGAGTCATTCCGCCCGCAGCGAGACCCGCAGCCAAGCCTTTATCGAGATGAAAAATTTTAGCCATCACTAAAACAGTAACTAAACCACACACTGCCATGAATACTGCTAAAAGAATTTCTTTTATAGACTGTGGCCCAAGCGATTTAAAAAACTGAGGGCCACTTTCAAAGCCTACTGCGTAAATGAAGAGAGCAAATAAAATTGCTTTAACGCCATTATCGACAGGTACGCCAATAAGACTTAAAACAACTGCGACAAGTAAGGAGCCTGCAACTCCACCAAACTGAAACTTTCCAAACTGGAATTGTCCAATCCAGAAGCCAATTGCGAGTGATAAGAACAATAATATTTCGGGACTGTGCTTTAAAACACCTTGTAACCATTCAATCATTTTGATCTCACTTTTATTATTAGCTCTATCTTTAATATATAAATTTATTTATTTTTTCATTTTTAAAATACATTATGGAAATTACTTAAGCAAACATCAAAGTTTAGAGGTTTTCTTAAGTATAATTATAAAAATTAATGTATTTAAAGTGCTTGTAATCCATTGTGTAACAGTAATTCTGAGTATTTAAATCAGCTTTTATTTTTTTTAATATAAGGTAAATTTTACTTACAATAATATAAAAAACATTTCATAAAATAAAATAATTTTACTTCGTCTTATTTTTAAATAAATTTATATAGTTTATTGATATATAATAAATTTTAATTTTTTGTTATTTGCTTGGTTATTTTTAATTAAATTAGAAGCTAACCTACTTAAAATTAACTTTTTGTTAAATTGGTCTCAAAATATTATGTATTTGAAGTTTAATAAAGTTCATTTAGATATACTAAAACCCTAGTATTGTAATGCCTTCTTTCTTAATTACTCTACTTTTAAGAAAGTTAATTATTTCTAAAATCATCTTTAGGGCTTGTAATTTAAAAACTCAGAATTTCTTCGCAAAGAACTTTGTTTCTTCTTTGAATATAAGCTGTAATGAATTGTCATACTTATTACTCTGGGCTATAAAAAATGAAGTTTATATAACTTCAATAATCTCTATGATTGTTTCAGAACCAATAAAAGTAATTTACCCAATGAAAAGACTCGTTTTTATCTACTATAAGAAATCATCCATGCAGTCACTAATTTTTCCTTGAAGAAATGAGATTAGTTTGGCACATTGCTTAGAAGTAGAATTTTATGCAAGCGTTGTAGCAAGCAGTTCTGACACAGTAAAAATTATAAATTTCAGAGTATAACTATGCGGCTTAAAGAATTAGCAGGTTGTGAGGAGTGCGATACTGTCTATCGTAGAACCCCGCTTGCTTATGGAAAAAGAGCTTATTGCGTATGTTGCGGCGCTGAACTCTATCGGCACACCAAACCTTTTTCGACATTATTGGCTTTAATCTTAACGGCATTAATTGTATTTATTCTTGCCAATAGCTTTCCTATCGTAAAAATTGAATTACAGGGAAATATCTCTGAAACCACTTTACTTGGTGCGGTTTGGGTGATGTTTCATTATGATCGGGCTTTCGTTGGCGTACTCATCTTAATTACTACTTTTATTGTGCCGCTTTCCTATCTTTTATTACTTTCCTATGTGTTAGGTACAGTGAGTATATTGAAGAGAAGACCCGCATTTTTGGTGATTGCCTTACGCACACTTTTTTTTATGAGAGTGTGGGGAATGGTTGAGGTTTTTTTAATTGGGATTTTGGTTACGCTCGTAAAGTTAATAGGAATGGTGTTGGTCATTCCCGAGATTGCGTTATGGGCATTTGCGATCTTGAGTGTATTGTTGGTTTATATTACTTCCATCAAGGTGAGTGATATATGGAACGAAATTGATAGGTCACTGCCATGAAAACGATAAAAAACGTGACCCAAATAAAAAGCTCGCAGCAAGGGCTGATGATTAAGCAATATCCTAGAGCCAAAGATCTCTCATTAATTGTGTGTCATTGCTGTGGTGTCGTAAATTCTGCGAAAAATGAAAAAAAACGTCTAGGCCAAAGTCATCAGGAGTTACGTTGTATTCGCTGTAATAGCGTGCTGCATTCACGTAAGCCCGCGAGTTTAAATCGAACTTTTGCCTTAGTGGTGGCTGCAACCATTCTCTATATTCCCGCCAATGTACTTCCCATGACGGTGACTGACTCACTTTTGGGCAGCCAGCAAGATACCATCATGAGTGGTGTCATTTACTTTTGGCAAAGTGGGGACTATCTGGTTTCAGTGGTCATTTTTATGGCCAGTATTTTTATTCCAATGTTAAAGCTACTGATTTTGTATTTTTTATTGGTGGCGGTATATCTTCAACAATCGGCAGCTTGGAAGTTTTTACCCGAGCAATGCGTTAAATTATATCGGATTGTTGAATTTATCGGACGTTGGTCAATGATTGACGTGTTTGTGGTGGCACTCTTAACAGCACTTATTCAGATTCAATCGCTTGCTACCATTTTAGCAGGGCCGGGTTCGATTGCTTTTGGCGCGGTTGTGGTATTAACCATGTTCGCATCTTTAAGTTTTGACCCACGGCTTATTTGGGATAACTTCTACGCATCTCAAAATACAAACAAACCTTCTTCTTTTGCTTCAGAAAAACCAACGATTATTCAGGCAGAACACCCGCCGTTGAATAATGATTCCATTAATCCAAGTCAATAAAAGAACAATGAGTATGTCTGAAAATGAAATAACCCCTGGTAACTCAGATCGTCGTGATACCGATATTGAACTGGATAGCATGAATGATTTACCAGAACCTCAAGAAAAGAAAAGTCGGTGGAAGCCTCTTTTAATTTGGCTCATTCCATTGATTGCTCTTTTAATCGCGCTTTCGTTAGCGATAAAAGCGCTCTTGTCTCACGGCCCTACAATTGATGTATCTTTTAGGACGGCTGAGGGACTGGTTGCTGGTAAAACAACGGTCCGTTATAAGCAGGTGGATATTGGTTTAGTACGACAGATAGATCTTTCAGAAGACCGTTCACACGTGATTGCCAGAATTGATTTGCGTAAAGACGCAAGTAACTTTGCAGCAAAAGATTCACGGTTTTGGGTCGTGCGGCCACGTATTGGGACGAGTGGGGTTTCGGGCATCGATACTTTATTGTCAGGTTCATATATTGAAGTGGATGGGGGAAAATCTGAAGAGAAAAAACTTGAATTTACTGGGTTAGAAATACCACCAGTTATATCTTCAGATGTGCCGGGGAAAATATTTTTCTTAAATGCAGATGATTTGGGGTCTTTAGATATAGGTTCTCCGATTTATTATCGTCGAATTAATGTGGGACAAATTACGGCCTATAAATTGTCCGATGATGGTAAAAGCGTAGAGCTGCAAACTTTTATCCGTGCACCATATGATAAGTTTGTTACCACCGATGCACGTTTTTGGCAGGCAAGCGGGATCGATGTGACCTTAAATGCTTCTGGCTTTAATTTAGATACCCAATCGCTTGCAAGTATTGTGGCAGGGGGGATCGCTTTTGGGTTCCCTGAAAACTCACATGCGACCACAGCAGCGAATCATAGTCGCTTTAATCTTTGGGACTCAAAATCTGATGCATTAAAAGAACCAGATGGACAACCTCGTGGTGTGATTATGTACTTTGATCATTCATTACGTGGATTAGCAGTCGGTGCGCCAATTGATTTCATGGGCATTGAAATTGGTAATGTTAAATCGATTAATGCTGAGTTTTATAACAACTATAAGCAGATTCGTATGCGTGTTGAGGCGGTTATCTATCCGTCACGTGTTGAAAATGGTTTGGCACTTAATCCGAATAGTGAAATCTTCAAAGATTTTGTTGAACATGGATGGCGTGCTCAAATGAGAACAGGCAACCTACTCACGGGTCAAAACTATATTGCTCTAGATAAGTTCCCTAAAGCTAAACCAGCCACATTACAAATTTTGAGTGATGACCGTGTGGTGATTCCGACTACACCAACTGAACTGAGTGGGCTACAAGCACAAGTTTCTCAGATTGCTGACAAGTTAACTAAATTCCCGTTAGTTGAGATTGGGCAAGATGTACGTAAAACGCTCAACAATATGAACACAGCAATTGCCTCTACCGATAAACTGGTTAAACAATTAGATGGAAAAGTTGCACCTGGTTTACAAGCAACCTTGGACGATGTTCGTAAAACTGTAAGATCATCTGAGTCTATTTTGTCGAGTGATGCGCCGTTACAACAAGACGTACGTAAAGCTTTACAGCAAATGACACGTGCGGCAGCTTCATTACAGTTAATGGCAGACTATATTGAACAACACCCTGAATCAATTATTCGTGGTAAAACACCAGAGACCGATGATGAAAAATAAAAACACTCTATCTTTTCAGCATCCTAAAGCAGCCAAATGGCTGCTTGGGAGTGGCCTGTTTTTAACGGCAGTTACCATGACGGCCTGCTCGAGTTCACCAACGCCAAACTATTATACGATGTCTCCTAAAATCACTGCGGCTACAAAAACAACTGTGCAGGTGATTGAGGTATTACCTGTCGGGATTCCAGACAGATTGGATCGTGCGCCTTTGGTGCTCCAAGACAGTAGTGGTAAGTCTACGGTGTTAAACAACGAACGCTGGACATCGACTATGGGTACGCAATTACGCGATACCTTGTCGGCGGGTTTACAGCAAAAATTAGGGGCAATTGATAGTTATAGCAGTGGTCTTGCTGGAAACAACCAACCTTTATATCGAGTTTCTACAGACTTTTCTCATTTTGATATTGTAGATAAAAGCTATATTAATATTGCGGTCTCTTGGGTGGTGAAGCGTCAAATACCGCCTACTCAATTAGAGTCAAATAATGCAAAAGTCATTACGAATGCAGGATCTCAGCTCAATTGTCGAATTGCTTTTAAGCAGCCGATTGATCAAAAAGCTAAAAAGATGGAAGGTATTGTGAATGCTTCAAGTGAAGCGATGACCCAAATTATTAATACGGTTTCTTCTTCAATTGTGGCGCTAGATTCAAACAAAAAATCGGTTATTAGCAATGGTGTTTGTTCGTAAAACGCATCTTTTTTAACCACCCCCTTTATTTGTGTACAACAGATAAAGGGGTTTTTTATTTTAATTGCCTCGATAGGTTGAGTAACCGTAAGGGCTAAGTAATAAAGGAATGTGATAGTGATTTACGCTTCCATCGACTTTAAAAATTACAGGTACTTCGGCAAAAAAAGTTTGTTGTTTGTTCTTTTTAAACCAGTCTTCAGTTTTAAAAGTAACTTTATAAATACCTTGCTCTAGTTTTTTATTTTCTGGATAGAGTGCAGTAATACGACCATTTGAATCTGTCACTTGCTGGTTGAGTTTAACCCATTGGTTATTGGTGTTTTTCTCTAAAACGACTTCAACCTGAGAAGAGGGTAAACCCGTTTCTAGGTTTAACACGTGCACACTTAGCGGATTAGTTTGCGCAAATGTAGCCGAAGCAATAAATAACGAAGATAAAGCAATAAATGATTTAGGCATGGTGAACTCCTTATGAATGAAAAACGGTTTCAATGGCTTTGCTTGCGCATTGATTGTCATTTTGTGCGCCGCCAGCACCCGCAACTCCAATCGCACCGATCACTTGGTTCTCAAAACGGACTGGTACGCCGCCACCTAACAAAAGTAAATTTGCTACGGTGGTTAAATTTTTTGCATCGGGGTTTTGGTTACTGTTTTGGCTTAAAACGGAGGTCGATGTTTTGGTAGATAACGCGGTATAGGCTTTTTTCTCGGCAGCCATTAAGTTATGCGGGCCCACCAACTCATGCCGTTCGGCAGTTAATGGATTACCACCGCGATCTACAACAACAACCGCAATATTTTGATTTATTTTTTCACATGCCTCTTTCGCACTGTCGGCTAGCAGGTGGGCAGTTTTTAGATCTAACGAATAAACTTGATTCAAAGCAGGGGGCTGTGCAAAAGTACTATTACCGAATAGCACGGCTGCTAACATCAGCCAGTTCAATTTTTTCATAATGATTGCCTCTATGTCGCTTTGAAAATCTTAAACAAATTGCTTAACTTCAAGCGTGACAATCACATTACAAAGTTGTCATCTTTCAAATGAGTCTCTACAAAATGCGTATCCTTATTATTGAAGACGAGATCAAGATCGCCAGTTATTTGGTCAAAGGATTAAAAGAGTCTGGATATCAAGCGGAGTGTGTTCACTTAGGGCTGCAAGGTTTGGAAATGCTAAAGAGAGATCAATATGACTTGCTTATTCTTGATGTTATGTTGCCGGACATAGACGGCTGGAGCGTATTACAAGTTCTACGCCAGTTTTCAAAAATTCCGGTGATTTTCTTAACGGCAAAAGATCAGGTGATGGATAGAGTGAAAGGTTTGGAGTTGGGAGCAGACGATTACTTGGCTAAACCATTTTCCTATATTGAACTGTTGGCACGTATTAAAAGTCTGTTAAGACGACAGCAATATCTGCAAGAAAATGAGCTATCTATTGGTGATTTAAAAATGGATATGGTTGGTCATAGAGTATGGCGTAACGGAAACGTAATTGAGCTGAGTAAAACCGAATTTAATTTGTTGCGTTACATGTTGCTCAACAAAGAGCAAATCGTGACACGCAGACAAATTGGCTCCGAAGTTTGGAACATTAACTTTGACACCGATACCAATTTTATTGACGTTGCAGTACGCCGTTTAAGAAGCAAAATTGATGAGGGATATGAGTTAAAACTCATTCATACCATACGTGGCTTGGGCTATAAAATTTCGGTTAGCTTATGAACTTTAAATTTCTACGTTCTCTTGAAGTCCGTATTACATTACTGGTCACGCTTTGTTCTGCCTTAATTTTATGTTCAGTCGGCTTTATGACCTATTTAGGCATTAATCAAATTTTATTGAAGCAGCAAGATAAAGCTTTAGCAGACAGAATTAATCGTTTGGAAATTTTGCTGCAAGATAGCGAAAATGTAGAGCAAATTATTGCGCGGCCTAAGCTGTATCAAAACATGCTTGGCAATCAAGACAACTTGTTTTTGCTTATTCATAAAGACAAAACTTTAATTAATATCAATCCGCTCCACATTCAACTGCCTGAACTTGCACAGCGCGACAGTCTTCAATTTCAAGATTTAGCTAACAACTCATATCCAACGCGCATTGCTTGGAAATCCATAAAAATTAATAACGAACCTTATGTGCTCATTGCAGGTAAACAGTGGTCGGAACGCATTAATATTCTTTTACCTTTTCAAGAAAGTCTCTTGATGTATGTGGTCGGGGGCGTGTTTGCAATCTTTGTGCTTTGTATTTTAGCGTGTCATTTTGGTTTACGGTCGCTACAACAGCTTCGCAAGCAAACTCATTCTATTAATGCAAATCAGCTACAGAACCGATTAAACCTCCCAAATTCACCTTTAGAAGTTGATCTGCTTTCAAAAGATATAAACCACATGCTTGAGCGTATTGAAAAGGGCTATACCCAGCTCAACCGTTTTTCTGAAGATATCGCTCATGAGTTCCGCACACCTTTAAATAATCTGATTGGGCAAACCGAGATTGCTTTAACTGGCGAACGTTCAGTTGAACAATATGAAGATTTACTGGTTTCTCATTTAGACGATTACCATAGATTAAAACGCATGATTGATAGCATGCTTTTCTTGGCAAGAGCCGATCAGAAAATGGTGCTTGTAAACAAACAAGAAATAAACCTCAAAGATGTTATAGATGGGCTATGCCAGATTTTTGAATATCAGGCCGAGGAACAAGACTGTCATTTTAATTTTAATCTAGAAGCTCAAAAGTTATTTGCAGATCCTGAGCTTTTTCAAAGAGCCGTTTATAACCTTGTTTTAAATGCGTTGGTTCACGGTGGTAACAAGCGAACTATTTATATCGCAACTAAACATAATATGATTGAACATAGGCAATGGGTCAGCCTGACTGTGGTAACGGGAGGTGTTTCAATTGCTGAACATCAACTTGAGCATCTTTTTGAAAGATTCTACCAATGCCATTCAAGTCGAAGTGATGAGAATCAAACAGGTGGATTAGGCTTATCGATTGTTGCTTCAATTATGGATCTGCATCATGGCCGCTATCGAGTTTATAAAACCGTCGAGGGGGTGTGTTTTGAGCTTGATTTTCCTATTCTAAACCCTACGCTATAGTCCCAATTGATGGGCTAATTTTATTATCAATAACGCTTATGTATTCATAATTATCATTAAATATATCAATATGCATGTTGTTTTTTAATCGACTATAAAGTTTAAGAATATATTTTATGTGGTATATAAGATAGAAATTAAAAGAAAGCAATTTTATTCTAGCTGCGCTTTACTCATAAGAGATATAGATAAGTTTTGCATAAATAGAAGGATTCAATAATGAAAACAATCGGTTTATTAGGCGGAATGAGTTGGGAATCTACAGCGCTTTATTACCAACAAATCAATAAAATGGTTCATCGTAAATTAGGGAAATTGCACTCAGCTAAGATCATTATCAATAGTGTCGATTTTGAAGAAATAGCAGCCTTACAAGCGAAAGGTTTATGGCAAGAGGCTGGCGCATATTTAGCCGAGCAAGCATTAAATTTGGAAAGAGCAGGGGCTGATTGTATTTTAGTATGTACTAACACTATGCATAAAGTTGCTGCACAGATAGAAGATTCAATTACGGTTCCTTTCTTACACATTGCTGATGCAACGGCAAAAGAAATTTTGAGTCAAAACATTGCTAAAGTTGCACTGTTGGGGACAGCTTTTACAATGGAGCAAGATTTTTATAAAGCTCGATTACGAGATCATGGAATTGATGTGATTATTCCCAATGAAGAAGATCGAAAGATCGTCCATCGCATCATTTATGAAGAACTTTGTTTAGGTGTGATTAATCCCGATTCGCAGCAAAAGTACATCGCTATTGTAGAAAGACTCATAGCTGAAGGTGCCCAAGGGATTATATTGGGTTGTACCGAAATCTGTATGTTGATTGGTGAGCTTAAATTCTCGGTTCCTTTATTTGATACTACGACCATTCATGCAAAAGAGGCGGTGAGTTTTGCTTTAACTTAAGAAGATAAATTAAATAAATTAGAATGAATAAATTGCTAAGAACTAATTTAAAAATGGAGGATAAATTTTGAAATTTAGATCAAAAATTGATTGGTGGCTTTTACTCATATTTATTGTTATCACTGCCAATATTGTTATAAAAATTTATGAAGCAAATCATCTTTATTCTTTAGCGTCAAATTTTCCACACCTCATCATTTATAGTCTAGTCATTTTTATTATTTGGCTTCCAATCTTTAATACTTATTATGTAGTAGAAAACAATACTCTAGTGATTAAGAGTTTAGTATTCCGATGGAAAATTAATCTTAATGATATTACCCAAATAGAACCTACTCATAATCCACTTTCCTCTCCAGCACTCTCATTAGATCGACTCAAAATTTATTATATGAAAAATGAAAAAATCGCAACGGTTATGATTTCACCAAAAAATAAAGAAGCTTTTTTGCAAGCGATAAACAAAAGACTCTATTAAAGTTGCTTGTTTAATTGCAGACATAAATTACGCTATTTCCATGACGACAAAAAATAAATGGTGATAAATCATGACTAAACGTTTTTTTCTGCCAGTTTTAGGTACTACGGTTTTAGCTACATTAGCTGGATGCGCTTCATCCTCGCAATATCCGATTACTGAGAGTTATGGTCCAGATCCAAAGTTACCTGAACCTAAATCAAGTTTATTTCCTACTGTTAATATTGCACTTGCAGAAGGCTGGCCGAGTGAGGTTATGCCAAAACCCGCGGAAGGTTTAAAGGTGAAAGCATTTGCCAAAGGACTTGAACACCCACGTTGGCTTTATGTTTTACCGAATGGTGATGTATTAGTTGCTGAAACGGATGCTCCGCCTAAACCCGAAGACAGCAAAGGCATTAAAGGTAAAATAATGTCTTTTGTGATGAGACGTGCAGGCTCATCTCATCCGAGCGCAAACCGTATTAGCTTACTTCGTGACACTAATGGAGACGGAGTTGCCGATCAGAAAACGGTATTTCTTCAAAACTTAAATTCTCCATTTGGTATGGCATTGGTCGGTAATAACTTATATATCGCCAATACAGATGCACTGGTGCGTTTTCCTTATCAGGAAGGTGAAACTCAAATTACGGCCAGTGGAACCAAAGTGTTGGACTTACCGGGTGGCCCTTTAAATCACCATTGGACCAAGAATGTCATTGCTAACGCGGCAGGTACAAAGCTCTACATTACCGTTGGTTCTAACAGTAACGTTGCTGAAAATGGTTTAGATCAAGAAAAAGGTCGCGCACAAATTACAGAGTTTGATATTGCAAGCGGTCAGTCACGCCCATTTGCAACAGGACTGCGTAATCCAAATGGTATGGCTTGGCAACCGCAAAGTGGAAAACTCTGGACAGTAGTTAATGAGCGCGATGAAATTGGTAGTGACTTAGTACCTGATTATATGACATCAGTCCAAGACGGTGGTTTTTATGGATGGCCTTATAGCTACTATGGTCAACATGTAGATGTGCGAGTAAAACCACAAAATCCGGAAATGGTTGCTCGTGCAATTAAACCCGACTATGCACTTGGTAACCATACCGCTTCTTTAGGTCTTGCATTTTACACAGCTGAACTCATGCCACAATTTAGAGGAGGCGCATTGATCGGCCAGCATGGTTCTTGGAACCGTAAGCCTCACAGTGGTTATAAAGTCGTTTTTGTACCATTTAGAAGTGGTCAACCCTCTGGGCCACCACAAGATATTTTGACCGGATTCCTGAGTGATAAAGGCAAAGCGTATGGTCGCCCTGTGGGTGTAGCAATTGATTTCTCAGGTGCTGTGTTAGTTGCTGATGATGTAGGCAATACGATTTGGCGCGTTTCACCAGTTGCCGAGACGACTTATGAAGCTCCAATGAAACATGCTATTGGAACCCCGCCAGGCACACCATAAAGTTTATCAAAAATAATTTATTAGCATGGGCGACCTTTAAGCTTTATAGAGGCTCGCCCAAATGGCTATTATTTAATTTTTAAATAACTGAACAAAAAAAATACTAATTGGACTTTATAAGCCAACTTCTCAAAAATGAATATGTGAAAACGATAATGATGTTTAAGGAACAAACACATGAATACACATATTCGAATTGCCGTGGTTGGTGGTGGTATTGCTGGTCTGGCTTTAGCAAGTAATTTAAGTAAACACGCCCATTTAGACGTGCAAATGTTTGAATCTGCACCTCAGTTTTCTGAAATTGGGGCAGGGATTTCTTTTGGTGCCAATGCAGTCAAAGCAATTGAACTGTTAGGTTTAGCCAACGAATATCATGCAATTGCAGATAAAGTATCGCCACCATTTCAAGATGTTTGGTTTCAATGGCGCAATGGTTATACCGATGAATATTTATCTGCATCTATCGCGACAGGTGTAGGGCAGTCATCTGTTCATCGTGCTGATTTTCTAGATGCAATTATTCCTCACATGCCTACGCAAAATGTCCATTTTTCTAAACGCCTAGAGGCGATTAAAGAACAAAACGATCAGGTAATTTTGTATTTTAATGATGGTACTCAGCATGAATGTGACTATTTGATAGGGGCTGACGGTATCCGCTCTGTGGCTCGCCAATATGTTTTAGCTTCTCATCATTTACCACCAGTTCATCCACGTTTTTCAGGAACTTGGGCATATCGTGGCATTATTTCTCACGCTTCATTTAAAGAAGCTTTGCAGCAAATAAATGGCGATACAGATTTAGCAGATATTCCCCAAATGTTATTGGGTAAAGATAAACATATTTTAACGTTCCCAATTCGTAAGGGGGAGCAAATTAATATCGTTGCTTTCTGCTCAAACCGCGAAGATACGGTATTACCAGCCGATACACAGTGGACTAAGCCTGTCGATAAAGCCCAAATGCTTTCCGATTTTTCAGACTGGAGTGAAAGCTGCCAAACATTACTCGGTTTAATTGAACAGCCTACCATTTGGGCCTTACATGAAATTGAAGAACTTTCGACTTATCAAAGTACCTCAGGTCATGTCATTGTCATGGGCGACGCTGCACATGCCATGTTACCTCACCAAGGTGCTGGAGCAGGCCAAGGTCTTGAAGATGCATTAATTCTTGCGGCCTTATTGTCGACAAAAAACTTACAAGCAGATCAATTAACCGATGTGTCTTCAATATATGAAAAGCTCCGTTTAAAACGTGCTTGTCGTGTTCAGCAAACTTCTCGTGAGTCTGGCGAAATTTATGAGTGTTATTCGACTCAGTACCCAACGTTTGCCGAAATTGGCGAACATCTTGAGCATCGCTTTGACTGGTTATGGCAACATGATCTAGAGCAGGATGTTGCAGAAGCACAGCAACAATTACATCAGCTAGGAATGGCAACTATTTAAATAAATTTTTGTTTTACACACAATTTGCTAAGGAAAGCAATTATGGAAAAACTAAATGCAAATCAATTGATTGATGATGCAAGATTAACACCATTACATTGGCGGGTGATCTTGCTGAGTGCGCTCATTATTATTTTTGATGGCTATGACTTAGTCATTTATGGCGTTGCATTACCCAAGCTTATGCAACACTGGCAATTAGATAGTATGACTGCTGGATTGCTGGGCAGTGTCGCATTATTTGGCATGATGTTTGGTGCCATGATTTTCGGTAGCTTAGCTGACAAATTAGAGTCGTATGGCTTTAGCCGTAAGCGTTTAATTATGCTGTGTGTCCTTATTTTTAGTGGTTTTACGGTGTTATGTGGTTTTGCCAACAGCCCCAAAGAGTTTGCCATTTACCGTTTTATTGCTGGCCTCGGTTTGGGCGGAGTAATGCCGAACGTTATTGCTTTAATGACCGAATTCGCCCCAAAGAAATTAAGATCAACTTTGGTATCGCTGATGTTTAGCGGCTATGCGATTGGCGGGATGAGTTCAGCACTTTTAGGCATGTGGTTGGTTCCTAAATTTGGTTGGCAAATCATGTTTATTCTGGCGGGTATTCCACTCATTTCATTACCGATTATTTGGAAATTTTTACCTGAATCAATTGATTATCTGGTTCGCCAAAAAAAATGGAATGAGGTGCGTGATTTACTTCAACAATTAGCACCAGAACAAAACATAGCTGATCATACGAGCATCATATTACATCAAGAAAATCAACAAACTGTGGCTCGACCTTTGGTTGCTCTATTTACCGAGAACCGTGCTTTAGTCACTGTGTTTTTCTGGCTGAGTGTATTTATGGCTTTACTGATGGTGTATGCGCTCGGTAACTGGATACCAAAACTCATGGTCGAGGCGGGATATGATTTATCAACCAGTCTGGTCTTTTTATTGGCGCTAAACTTGGGTGGGATGTTGGGCGCAATCGGTGGAGGATACTTTGCTGATCGTTTTCATTTAGGCAAAGTCATTTGTTCACTTTTCTTGGCGGGTGCAATTTCACTTTACTTACTGAGCTATGCTTTACCCATGGTTATTTTATATCTCTGTATTGCCATTGCAGGAGCGGCGTCTATCGGCGGGCAAATTTTATTGCTCGCTTATATGGCTCAGTTTTATCCTTCACCAATTCGCAGTACAGGCATTGGTATGGCTTTGGGTGTAGGCCGTATTGGGGCGATTTTAGGTCCGATTTTATGCGGCTGGCTTTTAAGTTTGCACCTACCGATTGAATATAATTTTATCGCACTATCCATTCCTTGCGTACTGGCAACCTTAAGTATTATTGCCATAAGTATTTGCAATCGAACTAAACGTGTAATGCTAAATTCAAGTATATCTCCATAAGAATTAAGCATTTTTATTCCTGTAAAAGGAACTAAACTCTAAACAAAGAAGTTAAAGTCTTTGTTTAGAGTATTTAAAGGATCAGAACCATGGATTTAGGTTTGATTAAAGTTTTTGTCTGTATTTATGAGTCTCGGCATATTAGTAAAGCTGCTGATAAATTGAATTTAAGTCAGCCTTCTGTGACTTATAATTTGAACCGTTTACGCCGTCAGTTAAATGACGAGTTGTTTACCCGAAGCCGAGGCGGTGTCGAGCCGACAAAAGTTGCACATGAGCTTTATCCAATTTTTCATCAAGCAATTTTTAATATTGAGTCAGCAATTGCTCAAGCACAGGAATTTCATCCTGAAAACTCAAATAAAACTTTCCGAATTGGACTATCCGACGCAGGGGAGATTTGTCTCTTGCCTAGTCTTATGGCCTTTTTACAGAAAACAGCACCCTCTATTCAAATTGAGATTGAAGAGATTCAGTCATCTAAGGTTGAGCAGTGGCTTATTGATGGCTTTTTAGATCTAGCCGTATTTAATAGTACGCAGACCATAATGCCTAAAATAGAAACGCGTACTTTATTTGAAGAAAGATATGTATGTATTGCTAGAGCTGACCATCCAAGGCTACAACAGCAACTGACGTTAGAGCAATATTTGCAAGAAGATCATGTGGCTATCAAGTCATCGACAGGGCATATCCAAGTTGAGCAATATTTAAAAACAATGGATTTGAAGCGACGAATTCGTTTAGAGGTTCCACATTTTAGTGTTTTACAAGGTGTTTTGCAGAGTTCAGATATGTTGGTGACCTTACCGTCACGAGCAGCTCGGCATTATTTAGCACATGGTAATGTCCAAATGTTTGAATTACCTTTTGCTATGGATTCTTTTAAAGTGAGCTTAAACTGGTTTAATCGTAGCGATGATATAATTGCCAGAAAATGGCTGATTCAATCTGTAGGTCAAATATTTGAAGTTTTATAAGAACAATTTACAGCTATTTAAAATTTTATTTTCAGATTAAGAGGTTTGTTTTAAGAAGTTAAAGTTATTTCCAATTTATTATTAAATTTTGATAGCATTCGCGTTATATATAATAAGAACTTTATATAAATTATGACCGATCAATTAAGAGCAAAATTTGAGAATTTGGAACTTAATGCAGGATTAGGGAAAATTAGCGCCTTTATTTCAATGTCGCTCAGCTTACTTTGTCTATTTGGTGCATTATGTTTTTTGTTTCCCAGTGTATTAACCACCCCAGAACTCCGTCCTATTTACGCAAAACACTATCATCTTTTTTATTATGGACTGATCACAGGCATTATTATTAGCGCTGGCTTTGGTGCGTTTAGTGCAATTATTCGTCAAAATCGATATGGCTTTTACGGACTATGTTTTTCACTTGTAGCAGCGGTTTTGGGCTGTGGTGTAATTGAAGCACCCGTTTTACCAAGTGTACCGTTTTATGCAGGTATCGATTATTTTGTACTGACTTTATTTATTTTAGCGTTTGTTTTTATTCCACTCGAAGGTTTTTTTGCTAAAAATCCTGAACAAAAAATATTAAGAGTAGGATGGGTGACCGATATGAAATATTTCATGGTCAGCCATATTGGTATTCAATTATTCAGCTTTTTAACGGTTATGCCGATTCAATATTGGATTACACATTTGCCCGATAATCCAATTGTGCCTTATGTACAAGCTCAACCAATTTGGCTGCAATTTATTGAGTTGCTCATTGTGGTGGATTTTACGGTGTACTGGTTACATCGAGCTATGCATGAAGTGAATTTCTTATGGCGCTTTCATGCGATTCATCACTCGACTGAATATATGGATTGGTTAGCATCTTCAAGGTTACATGTCATTGAAGTGCTTATGACTCGCTTCATTGCCACTTTACCGATTTTCCTGCTGGGTTTTCATACTTCGGCTGTTTTTGCCTATTTAGTGTTTATTTCATTTCACGCTATTTTTATTCATTCCAATGTGCGTTTTCGCTTTCCGTATTTACGCTGGATTATCGCAACGCCAGAATTTCATCATTGGCATCATTCTTCAGAAAAACCAGCCATTGATAAAAATTATGCCGCTTTTATTCCTCTATACGATGTCATTTTTAAAACCGTCTATATGCCGAAACATTTGGCGAGCGTGTATGGCACGGTGGGTTATAAAATTCCAAATAGTTTTATAAAACAATTTACCTGGCCATTTAAAAAGTATGTAAAGCGATTTTTAAAACCTTGGTGTGATCAGTAAAGTAAAAAAGCCTCGATGGAGGCTTTTTTTAATCATTATTTGCTTTTAATATTTTTAAAAATCATTAGAAGGGCAATCAGTGAAAGTCCAATAATTAAACTCATATAAATGTTGGCGCTGTTCATAAGTCCGATTTTACCCACAAAGTAGCCTGCTAAAATTGCTGGAATACTAAAAGCTAAATAACTCTCTACAAAAAAAGCAGCCATTAGACCTGCGCGTTCTTCGGGTAAAGCTAGAGGCATGACTGTACGAATTGCTCCCATGAAAGCTGTACCAAAACCCACTCCGGTAATAATAGAACCAATAAATAGAACCACGGCACTTGTAAAATTAATCGCTAAAAATAAAACGGTTGCACCAATAATGATGGATAAGGTGCCCGTGAGCAAAATACGAAAATTGGTAGATTTTCTAAGAAACAGAATCCCTGCTGCACCTGAAAGGGCGAGCGCCATAAACATAACGCCGTTTAGCCAAGCTGAAGATGTTTGAAAAATTTTTGCCAGTAAAGAGGGCATAAGTGATAAGAAAAAACCACTGACCATCCAAAGCGCAATATTAATAGGACTAATACTGAATAAAGCACTTCTTGCTTGATGTGGAATAGCCATGTTGGGTTTTAAAGAAGCAAGAGCGCCCGATCTTTTGCGTACAGTCTCAGGGTTAAAGAAACTTAGAATAAGTTCAACTGCAAACAACATACATAAGAGTTCAAAAACCAAATGTAAGGGTTGAGCTGAAAATTGCAGAATAAAACATGTAATAAAAATACCTGCTGCCATGCCGACCATGGGAGCAATACTATTAATTAGAGAGCCGTGATGCTTACTGAAATCTAAAATTGCGGCTCCAATTGCAGAAACAGCAAGACCTGTTGCGATACCTTGTAGGCCACGCGCAATAAATAACATCGAAACATCTGAAGCAAAAAGGAAAAAACTCATTGAAGCAATTTGCAAAAAAATGGCTGAAATAATGACAGGCCGACGTCCGATATAATCAGATAAAGAACCAATAATGAGTAGAGAAGCAAGTAAGGTAAACGCGTAGGTCGCAAAAATTAAAGTTAAGGTAACAGGCGAAAATTGCCATGTCTGCTGATACAGACGATATAGTGGCGTAGGGGCACTAGACGCCGCCATGAAGGTCATGAGCGTGATTGTGTTTAAGGTCAACGCCACTTTTGAATCTAACTGAAAAACTGATCCAGACCGTTTTGAACTTGAATTGTTCATATAAGATGAATAACATTAAAGCGAATATTTAGCTTTTATACATTATTTTTACACTAAAGCAAATAATTAGCTTTAGTGTATTTTGTATATACAAATAATATTTTAATTGTTTCCTCTTGAAGTAGAGCTGATTAATGGCAAAAGTTGTTACTGGGTTACGTCCAGGTGGTCGTAGTGAAAGAATTCAAACTGCGGTACATCAAGCAGTAAAAGAGCTTCAAAAAAATTTAGAGCAAAGCCAAATTACTATACCTATGATTGCTCAAAAAGCAGGAGTAACACCTTCAACTATTTATCGCCGTTGGGGCGATATCAATCAGCTATTTTCAGATGTAGCTCTAAATGAACTTAAGCCAGATATGGAGCCAAAAGATTTAGGTTCATTTCAACTTGATATCACGGCATGGATTGAACAATATTTTGAAGAATACTCTTCTGAAGTTGGTCAAACATTATTGCGTGATGTGCTATATACAAATGATTGTTCAAATGCTCGAAAATGTGAAACTTTAATTATTCAACAACTTGATATTATTCAGGCCAGAGCTAAATCACGTAATGAACTAACTATAAATAATGAAGAAATTATTGAAGCTGTGATTGCACCTATGCTGTTCCGTATTTTATTCACTGATCGAGCGTTAGGCTTAGACTATGTCCAAACTTTATTAGCACGTTTATTTAAAGCACATTCTTATGTCATTTAATTAAAAGGATGGCTTGAGTAGAATATTTACCGAAATAAGTAATAGCTTATAGGGTTGTAAAATTATATATCAATTTTTCTTATTATTTTTAAATTAAATTTTCATAATTCATAATCTACATGTTTTTTATAAAATCATTTATTTAATAAATGTTTTGCACATGTGACATCATTAAGTCTACATACCCATTCTTGTGCTTGCTTTTGTTAAAAATATAAAAGATAAATAATAACTTAGAGTAGAATTTATTAATATTTTTATCTTTAAAAACTCAAAAATTAAAATGATTTTATACAGTTTAATGCATGATTACTGAATTTGACATTTTTTAAATTTATAACACAGCCCGTTTTTTATTCTTTACAATGGCTTTTCCTTGATAAAGCAGCTTGTGGTGCACGCTTTATATTTTATTTTTTTATCCCCATCAAAAAGGTATTTAGATAATGGATTTCAATACCCTTGACCAAGAAACGGTACAGAAAAAACAGAAGTTTCACCAAATTTTGTATGTACAGGTCATCTTTGCAATTATTTTGGGCATTTTAATTGGTCATTTTTACCCAGAACTTGGCGAAAGTTTAAAACCGCTTGGTGATGCATTCATCAAGATCGTTAAAATGATTATTGCTCCCGTCATCTTTTTAACTGTTGTTACAGGCATTGCCAGTATGACAAACATGAGCCGAGTCGGCCGTGTAACTGGTAAAGCTATGCTTTATTTCCTTACTTTCTCAAGCTTGGCGCTTGTGGTTGGTATGATTGTGGCAAATATTATCCAACCTGGTAAAGGTCTTAATATTGATCCCGCTACCTTAGTCAACGACAAAGTAAATACTTATGTTGAAAAGGCGCATGCAACAAATATTACTGACTTCTTCATGAATATTATCCCGCAAACACTCGTCAGCCCTCTGGCAGGTGGCGAGATTTTGCAGGTTCTGTTTGTAGCGGTGTTATTTGGTATTTCTTTGGCTGCATTGGGTGACCGTGCACGTCCAATTACCGACTTCTTAAATAACTTAACAGCTCCAGTTTTCTACCTAGTTGGTATGTTAATGAAGCTAGCTCCAATCGGTGCTTTTGGTGCAATGGCTTTTACCATCGGTGCGTATGGAATTGAATCAATTGGTAATTTATTACTATTAATTATGACGTTCTATATTACAGCGGTGTTGTTTGTCATCGTGATCTTAGGAGCTGTAGCTCGTTATAATGGCTTCTCAATTATTCATTTAATCCGTTATATCAAAGATGAACTTTGGTTAGTTTTAGGAACAAGTTCTTCTGAAGCAGCTTTACCATCTTTAATGGATAAAATGCAAAAAGCAGGTTGTGAAAAATCGGTAGTCGGTTTGGTGATTCCAACAGGTTACTCATTTAACCTTGATGGTACAAATATCTACATGACTATGGCGGCTCTGTTTATTGCCCAAGCGTGTAACGTAGACTTATCCATTAGTGAACAAATTGCCTTGCTTCTTGTTGCAATGGTAAGTTCTAAAGGTGCAGCAGGGGTGACTGGTGCAGGCTTTATTACTCTGGCTGCAACTCTATCGGTTGTACCAGCTGTTCCTGTTGCAGGTATGGCGTTAATTCTTGGTATTGACCGTTTTATGTCTGAGTGTCGTGCATTAACAAACTTAGTAGGTAATGCCTGCGCAACAATTGTTGTAGCACGTTGGGATAAAGCTTTAGATAAAGAACTTTTAGATAAAGCCTTAAAGAACCATAAAGCAGAATAACCTTATAAAAAAATCTGTAGCTAAGGGCAATTTGGGAGAGTAGCCCGGCTACAGATTTTTTAACATCTAAAAATATATTTTAATTAAACCATTCTAAAGTTCTGCTATTACTTATCTTTTTAAAAAAGACAATCTTAAATAAAAAATTGAGTCGTAAAAATTATGCTTTTAAGTGATCCTCAAACTCTTCACCTAATTGCATCGCTAATGAGTTTCCTGCCAAATCACAGGTCACTAAACCATATTCTTTTTTAAAACTGAAAGTAAAACCTTTTCCATCAGCAAGATTTTTAACTGAATACCCTAACTTTTCTAACCAAATGCGAAACGCAATCAAATTTTTAGCTTTAACAACCTTTTTCACGTGAGAACTCCTTCTATCCGTGGCATTACATCTTATTTATTAATAGGGTTTTAATTAGATTTTTTAAAGGGGGAAATCTTTGTTTTATTTTGCAACTTGTAAAAAAAGTAAGCTAGAGAAAGGAAAGTTTTCTTTTTTATAAAATTATGGAGAGGTTATGTAACTAAAAAATAAAAGCTTTTTATTTAAAAAAATTGTTCTTTGGCATTTTTTTAAAAAATATAAATTTGGCGAAATTTTAAAAAAGCTGAATAAATAAGAATAAAGTAAATGTAAAAAATAATTACCATGAATCTGAACTATGCAAAAAGATACAGTTTTTAAAATGAAACCGTATCTTTTATTGAAAATTAATTTTAGAAATTATCTTTAAGGGCACGTAAGTGAGCAAAGTCTTCGGCACTTTCTGCCCGAAGAAAAGGATTTGTTGCTAATTCAAGTTCTATGGTACTGGGTAGGGTGATTAATCCTTGCTTACGTAGCTCACGGACTTCTTCAGCTCGTTCAGATAAAGCATGGTTGTGTGGTTCTACCGTTAATGCAAATTCGGCATTTGAAAGTGTGTACTCATGCGTGCAATATACCTTGGTTTGTGTAGGTAATGCTGCTAAACGACTAAGTGAGTGATACATTTGTTCTGCCGTACCTTCAAATAATCGACCACATCCCATTGCAAATAAAGTGTCGCCGCAGAATACAGCTTCTAACTCTTCAATAAAATAGACAATATGACCTAAAGTATGACCAGGGGTCGCAATAATCTCTACTTTTAAATCATTAAACTTTAGATGGTCATTATGCTTTAACGGATGGGTAATCCCTGGAATTTTTGAAAGCTCATCACGTGGACCATACACTGTAATATTTTGGGCAGCAGTTAAATCAGCAACTCCACCAATATGGTCTTTATGCCAATGTGTAAGCCAGATTTGTTTTAAATTTAACTGATGATTCTGACAAAATTGGGTAACGAGTTCTGCCTCTGTTGGATCAACTACAACAGCTTCTTGGGTTTCGGTATCTTCTAAAATCCAGATATAGTTTTGGAGGGCATTCTGTACATCAATAAAATGAATTCTATAACGCATTGTTTTATCCTAAAACCAAATCCAAAGAGTAAATAATCACTAATTTTGATCATAACAGAAAATAGTATTAACCCATGCACTGAACTAGTTGATGAAAAGGATTTATATAAAACAAAAAAGCCCCCATGTAGGGAGCTTTTTATATGGATGATTTAACGTACCTTTGCGAGCCAGTTGCCTAGTGTCTGTACAATCTGTACTAAGAGCAATAGGACGATCACTGTTAAAATGACCACACTTGTATCAAAACGTTGGTAACCATACGAAATAGCTAAATCACCAATACCACCTGCGCCCACTGCACCAGCCATTGCTGTTGCACCAATGAGACTGATGGTCGCTGTGGTTAAGTTTAAAATGAGTGAACTGCGTGCTTCTGGCAAAACAAAGCGGGAGATAATTTGCCAAGGTGTAGCACCCATCGCCTGAGCAGATTCAATAATTCCTTCATTTACTTCAAGCAGGGAAGTCTCAATCAGGCGTCCCATATATGGCCCAACATAAATTGTTAAAGGAACGATCGCTGCCCACGTACCAATTGAAGTACCTACCAGTAACTTGGTAAGAGGAATCACTGCAATAAGTAAGATAATAAATGGCAGAGAGCGTAACGCATTTACAATCGGGTTGAGTAAATGATAAATGAATCTATTTGGCAAAATACCTTCTGGACGAGTTACAAGTAGAATAATTCCTTGAATGAATCCCCAAATACCACCAAATAAAAGCGCAAAAAACACCATGTGAAATGTTTCTTGCAATGCTGTTACAAACTGGTCAATTGAAAGAGAACTGTGCCAGAAAGGTTGAGTAAGTTCAGTCAACCATTGTACGATAAAATCTCTCATACTTGATCTCCTGATTGAACTACACCTACTTCATTTTGTTCTAAAAACTCGATAGCCTGTTTAATCAACTGGGGATCACCTAGAAGCTGCACAAACATTTGACCAATCACAGTACCATTAATTTCAGTCATGTTAGCGAACAAGATATTTAAGCTAATATCAAATTGTTTAATCAGTGACTGAATTACTGGCTCTTGAGCCGAGCGGCCTAAGAACTGTAAACAGTAGATGCTATGATGATGCTGATTTTCGAGTTGATTTAAAATATTCACAGGCAACTGTTGATGTAAAACAGTTTGAATGAAGTTTTTAGTTGTCGGATGTTGAGGTTTACTAAAGATATCAATCGTTGAACCTTGTTCAATGACTTTACCTGCTTCCATCACAGCTACATGATCACAAACAGTTTCAATGACATCCATTTCATGGGTCACCATAACAATTGTGATTTTTTGCTCTTGATTGATTTTCTTGAGTAGCTCTAAAACAGACTTGGTTGTTTGTGGGTCGAGGGCAGAGGTTGCTTCATCACACAAAAGAATTTTTGGATGATTTGCCAAAGCACGAGCAATACCGACACGTTGCTTTTGGCCGCCAGAAAGCTCATCTGGATAAGCATCTTTTTTATGCTTAAGATCAATGAACTCCAATAACTCATTTAAGCGCTTTTCACGTTCTGCCTTATTGTAATTCAGCAGACGCATTGGCATTTCGATATTTTCAGCAACCGTCTTGGTTTGTAGCAAATTGAAGTGCTGAAAAATCATACCAATATTTGCACGTTCCTGACGTAATGAACGCGCATCCAAAGCAGTGAAGTCCTTTTGATTAATGATAACCTGACCTTCATTTGGTCGTTCAAGTAAGTTAATCAGGCGGATTAAAGTACTTTTACCTGCACCACTATAGCCAATAATCCCAAAAATACTCCCTTCTGGAATTTCCAAATTAATTTGGTCCAGAGCTCGTATAGTTTGGCCTTTAAGCTGATAGTGCTTTGAAATGTTTTTAAATTGAATCATGTCGTCAAAAACTATGCTAAAAAGAAAAAACAGGCAAAGAGTCTTTGCCTGTTTCGCGTTGCCGGTATTATATTACTATTTAGCTTCCGTGAGGTAGCTGATTGGCTGATTCACGTCAACTTTTGTACCACCAAAGTGTTGTTCAACGTATTTTTTAACAGCTTCAGTGTGGTATAGCTGACCAACCTTCTGAAGAATTGGGTCATCTTTACGAGATTCGGCTGCCGCAAGAATATTTACATTGAGTTTAGTGCTTTGATCAACTGGTTCATAGTAGATAGAATCTTTAAGTACATTTAAACCACCTTCCAGCGCTAAAGTATTACCTAAAACGATTGCATCAACTTCATCTTTTACACGTACAGCAGTTGCCATTTGGATTGGTTTAATATCAATTTTTTTACTGTTATCGATAATATCGCTTGGTGTACCTTTAGCAGGGTCGAAATCAGCTTTAAGTTTGATTAAGCCAGCACTTTGTAATAACAATAACGCGCGAGCTTCATTCGCCGCATCGTTAGGAATTGCAATGCTTGCACCTTGAGGGAATTCTTCTACTTTTTTATGCTTACTTGAGTAGATACCCATTGGTTCAAGATAAGTTGTAGCAACTGGTGCAATCTTATCTTTGTTTGATGCATTGAAAGCGACCAAATATGCATAAGATTGGAATGCATTTAAGTCAACTTCTTTATTTGCTACAGCTGTATTCATTGCAACATAATCAGTGAAGTTTTTCACCTCAAGCTTAACACCAGCAGCTTTAGTTTCTGGTAAAGTCGAAATATAACGCCAGATATCAGCGTCAGAACCAGTTGAGGCAATAACCACAGTTTGAAGTTGTGATGAATCACCACTCTTTCCAGCTTGTGGTTCACTTTGTTGTTTACCGCAAGCTGCAAGTAATAGTACAGACACGCTTAAAAAAAGACTGATCAGCTTTTTCATGTAAAAAAAGTCCTGATTAAGAGAGATATCAACTACTTAGCTGGCTCTCTAGAAAAGAAAATGAGTTTTGTTGTCACGTCACAGAGTTTTGAATGCTAAAAGTTATAACTTTTAGCTCTTTTCTAATTCCTCAGATACTTTTTTTACCGTTTTTGATCTGTACTCAATAAAACTATTTTCACAACAGTTCTATCATAAGTTCACAGTCTTTAAGCGATTTCTAAAAGTATTCAATGTTAAAAATAACTATTATCTCTAACAGAATTAGATGATGAGCCTTAATATTTAAAGGCACAATAACTTTGTGGAAAGTTCCAACGCTTTATCTAATCATATCAATAAAAACATATTCAATATAGTGGACATGTTTCGATCTTATTGATTGGCAGTGAATAAAAATTGGGATTTATATGAAATTTTTTGATAAATAAGAATGAAATATAAAAAGCCCTCTTTCATAGAGGGCTTTTTATCAGTTGAGAGTTTTTTACTCAGCTTTTTCTCGTGCAATTGCGCGATAGCCAATGTCACTACGATATTGCATACCTGTAAAGGTCACTTGTCCGCATACTTCAAGTGCATTAATTTGTGCTTCAAGTACGCTGTCGCCTAGTGCAGTTACACAAAGAACTCGACCACCAGAAGTCACGATGTGACCATCTTCACGAGTTGCAGTGCCTGCGTGGAAAATTTTAGTATCTTCAGGTGATTGTCCAATACCTGAAATTACATCGCCTTTACGTACGCTATCAGGATAGCCTTCGGCTGCAAGTACGATACCGATTGACTTACGTTCATCCCATTCAGCTTCTTTTGGTAAATTGCCAGCAATACCAGCTTCTACCAATTCAACAAGAGATGACTTTAAGCGCATCATGATTGGCTGAGTTTCAGGATCACCGAAACGACAGTTGAACTCGATCACACGCGGTTGACCTTGTTCATCAATCATTAAGCCAGCATATAAGAAACCAGTATAGACATGTCCGTCAGCAGCCATACCTTCAACAGTCGGACGCATGATTTCAGTCATAACACGTTCGAAAATGTCAGAAGTTACCACCGGAGCAGGAGAGTAAGCACCCATACCGCCAGTATTAGGACCTTGGTCACCTTCAAAAATACGCTTGTGATCTTGTGAAGTTGCCATTGGTAAAATGTTTTTACCATCAATCATACAAATGAAAGAAGCTTCTTCACCTGCAAGGAACTGTTCAATTACAACACGTGAACCAGCATCACCGAATTTGTTGCCTGCAAGCATATCATCAATTGCTGCAAAAGCTTCTTCGTTGGTCATTGCAACGATTACACCTTTACCAGCAGCAAGACCGTCTGCCTTAATTACAATTGGTGCACCATTTTTTTCAACATACGCTTTAGCTGTATCAACTTCCGTAAATACTTCATAAAAAGCAGTTGGAATGTTATGACGCTTTAAAAAATGTTTAGCAAATGCTTTTGAGCCTTCCAGCTGAGCAGCGTATTGAGTCGGTCCCCAAATTTTTAGACCTGCTTCGCGAGCAGCATCTACCACACCATTCACTAAAGGTGCTTCTGGGCCAACAATAATAAGTTCAACATTATTTTCTTTAGCAAAAGCGATAATTGCAGGGTTGTCTAAAATATCGAGCTGAACATTAACGCATTTGTCTTCAGTTGCAGTTCCCGCATTTCCAGGTGCAACGAAAACTTGAGTAACTTTGGTATCTTGCGCGATTTTCCATGCCAAAGCATGTTCACGACCACCACTACCTAAAACTAAAATATTCATTTTTAATTTGTTCCTTAACTTTAATCCTTTTCATCCCCCTCTATCCCTCAAGGTGGAGTTTAGCTCCATTATTGTGGAAAACCCTCCTGAATAAAAGGAGGGTTAGGGAGGACTAAATTTAAATTAGTGGCGGAAATGGCGCATACCAGTGAACACCATTGCAATACCAGCTTCATCTGCTGCTGCGATTACTTCTTCATCACGCATAGAACCACCTGGTTGAATGATGCATTTAATGCCAGCTTTAGCTGCATTATCAATACCGTCACGGAACGGGAAGAATGCATCAGAAGCCATTACAGCGCCTTCAACAACTAAACCAGCATGTTCAGCTTTAATGGCAGCAATACGAGCTGAGTTAACACGGCTCATTTGACCTGCACCTACACCAATAGTTTGGCGGTTTTTAGCATAAACAATTGCGTTTGATTTTACATATTTCGCAACTTTCCAAGCAAAGATGAGGTCATCAATTTCTTGTTCAGTCGGTGCACGCTTAGTGACTACTTTAAGATCATCTTTAGTGATCATGCCCAAGTCTTGATCTTGAACAAGTAAGCCGCCATTAACACGTTTGTAGTCAAGTTGCGGTGCACGTGCATCAATTGCAGGTAACTCGCCACATACTAAAACACGCACATTTTTCTTAGCGCCAGTAACTTCAAGCACGCCATCAGCAATACTTGGAGCAATAATCACTTCAACGAATTGACGCTCTACAATTGCTTGAGCAGTTGCAACATCTAACTCACGGTTAAATGCAATAATGCCACCGAAAGCAGATTCTGGATCAGTCGCATAAGCTAAATCATAAGCAGCTTTAATACCGTCTAAAGAAACAGCAACACCACAAGGGTTAGCATGTTTTACGATTACACAAGCAGGTTTTGCGAATGATTTAACACATTCAAGTGCTGCATCTGTGTCAGCAATATTGTTATAAGACAATTCTTTGCCTTGTAACTGTTTTGCTGTAGAAACTGATGCTTCTTTTGCATTTGCTTCAACATAAAATGCTGCAGATTGATGTGGGTTTTCACCGTAACGTAAATCTTGTGCTTTGTTCAATTGAGTATTGAATGTGCGAGGGAATAAATCAGCTTCGCCTTCGGTTTTACCAACGCGAGCGCCTAGGTAAGAAGCGATCATGCCGTCGTATTGAGCTGTATGTTCAAATGCTTTAACTGCTAAATCAAAACGCGTTTCATAAGAAAGTGAACCAGCAGTTTTTAATTCATTGATTACAGTGTCGTAATCTGAAGCATTAACTACAATACCTACTGAAGCATGGTTTTTAGCAGCCGCACGAACCATTGTAGGACCACCGATGTCGATATTCTCGATTGCATCAGGAAGAGTACAGTCTGGTTTTGCAACAGTTGCAGCAAATGGATAAAGGTTTACAACAACAAGATCAATCGGATCGATGTTGTGTTCTTCCATAACTGCTTCATCTAAACCGCGACGAGCAAGAATACCGCCATGAATTTTTGGATGTAATGTCTTAACACGACCATCCATCATTTCAGGGAAGCCAGTATGTTCAGATACTTCAACAACCGCGATATTATTATCTTTAAGCAACTTGTATGTGCCGCCTGTAGATAATAGTTCTACCCCTAGAGCTGCAAGGTTTTGAGCAAATTCGACAATTCCTGTCTTATCAGATACAGAAATCAAAGCACGTTTAATAGTCATGATGTTTAATTCAACAATTTCAAGTCTACGGATTAAAACCAATAAGCATAAAAAAATGCCCACGACGTCGTGAGCATTTTATCATTTATTCACTCATTAAACCGTGAGCTTTTAACTTTTTACGTAAAGTGCCACGGTTGAGTCCAAGAATCTCTGCAGCACGTGTTTGATTACCACGTGTATATTCAAGAACTACAGATAAAAGAGGTTTCTCCATTTCTGCTAGCACCATGTCATATACCTGAGATGGTTGCTCACCTTGCAATTGTGCAAAATAATGGCGAACTGCGCGATCCACGTGGATGCGAAGAGCAACATCAGATTGTGCAGTAAAAATAGGAGATTTGCTATTCATGCGAGTTAATCCGAAAATCAAATACTAACTTGGGTAAAGTAGTATATAAATGTGGTCTAAAAATACGGAGTCCTGTTTTAGATCCTAAAACAGTGACTCTAAAACATAAGAACAATTAGCTTGCCATATTTCTTCGTATTGAATAAAAAATAAGCGTAACAATAATTAAATATTTGTTACAGCCCCCTCAAAAACAAAAAAAGTTAGGCTATGCGCTTAAAGTAGAAAAGCACACATGCTTAACAGTATTTTTTTTGGATTGAGAGCGAGGAGTATATGAGTCAAAGCTTTCGTGGCGCGTATCATAACATTGTCTAGGAAAAAGTGAGCAAATTAACTGCATTTTTTTTTATTTTTTTTTCACTTTTTTTACATTTTAGGGGTGGACAATTTCTAATCGATAATTTACTAGGCTTTTTTTGCTTTTGTTTAGCTCAAATTGGAATCGGTAAGGGGTGTTCGATGGAATGCGCTGAATACCCCGTAAGTTCTCTACTAAATATTGCTGAGGAGTTAGTATGATTTCTTCAGTTTTGCTTGGTTCTGTCGCAAAAATCAACTTTAAGTTAGGAAGCTCAATACTTTTATCATTCTGATTAAGTAATATGCCTGAGAATTGGGTATGGTTCGCATCAACTCTACGAACTTTTATCTTTTCTATATGGATAAGTTGATACAGTTCTGCTGATTTGTTGCAGTGCAGTATTTGGCAAACATAATTAAATGCATGACTAACGGTAGGGCTTGTATGCATGAGTTTAGGGTTAAACCAGAGAATCTGGAAAGTAAAAACTAAAATCAGAATAAGGTTGGCAGAGCTCCAGAGCGTATAGTACAACCAACTATGTTTTTTATTGTTGTCTTGTTCTTGTGGGGATACTTGCTCAGCCAAATTAAGGTTTGGTAAAGCATTAATAGGTTCATTATGAAAGTAATTTAAGTTGTTGAGATAGGTTAATAGATCAATATTAGAGTTCTCAACTTTTTGATCAAAGATATCTAACACATGAGAATGGGTCATATATCGTGTTTGCATAGAGCCATGAGCTAAAGCAGATGAGTTTACCGTTTCCGGCTGCTCAACATTTACTAAATTAGTCAGAGCATTAAAATTTAAATTACATTTAGGGCAACAAACCATACCCTGAGCAACAGTTAACTGAGTAAGAGAAACTTTATAAACTGTTAGACACTTAGGGCAGCGGGTTTGTTTTTCATTCATGAGTTAAAACATCTCAATTTGTTGTTTTACGTTTTCCTGAAATGCGGCACCAGTTTTCTTCGCGCTTTTCGACATCTAATATATCAAAAAATTCAGAATAAACACCTGAAACATCAGCAACTTGCTCTTCTATTACACCAGCAAGTGCGAAATCACCATCAGATTTAAGTAATTTTGCGAACTCTGGCGCAAGTGCCATTAAAGGACCCGCTAAAATATTTGCGACTAAAACATCTGCTTGTTGAGGTTTGAATTCTTGATCAAACTCTTCAGGAAGACCTACATATAAACGGTCTAATACACCATTGAGTTCTGCATTTTGTTTAGTTGCTAAAACTGCTTGTGGGTCGATGTCTGTCGCATAGACTTTCTTAGCGCCTAATAATAAAGCTGCAACACCTAAAATGCCTGAGCCACAGCCATAATCAATCACGATTTTATCTTTAACGTCAGTTTTACCCAGCCATTGTAAGCATAGGAAAGTACTTGCGTGATTACCTGTACCAAATGCAAGACCTGGATCTAACTTAATGTTAGTTGCGTCTGCTTCTGGTGGCTCTAGCCATTCAGGCACGATCCAGAACTTTTCCCCAATCTGAATTGGCTCATAGTAATCCATCCACGCGCGTTCCCACACTTGATCTTCGAGTTCTTCATGACGCATAGGAACATCTGGAAGTTGAGCTTTTAAGAAAGCTTCTAAAGTGTCCACATCAATTGGGTCTTGTTCGTCTTGTTGATAGATGCCTGTCACAATTACTTTATTCCATAAAGGTGTTTCACCTGGTAATGGTTCAAGTAAAGCCTGATCTTCAGCATCATCCAGCGTTACGCTTACCGCACCTAGAGACATTAAAAGTGTTTCTGTGAACTCAACTTGTTCTTGATCAACGGTAATGTGTATTTGTAACCACTTCACGAAAAGGACCTAAAAATTTTATTTAAAGGCGTATTGTAGCCGACTAGACCATTTTAAAAAAGAAAACGGCCCATCTTTAATGGACCGTCTTTGAAAATACTGATGAGATATAGCGGTAAATGAATGACTTCTACTATACCTTGTATAAAAACAGTTTAAGGAGCAGGGGCCTTAAATTGTAACTTGCCATTTTCATTTGGTTGGCAAGTACCGTTAAAGGTTACGCCGTTGTGATTGTAAGAGACCCATTCACCTTGCTGTTTTTTTGCGCAGACTCGAATTTGTTTTTGCGTTTCGGCTTTGCTCGTGTCAGCAGCATGGGTAAAAGTTACGCCTGAAAAACAAATTAGAGATGCAGTTAAGATTTTTAACATGGTCGTTTTCATTTTGTATTCCTTCTCGTTGCGTTAATTTTAAAGTCATAGAAGTTCTGTACATTTTTTATTCTAAGATGAATTAATTTTAAAAACATTCACTTTGTATTGAATTCATGAAACAAAATGTCAAATCATGTGGCGTAGCGTAAATTATGTGAAGACAATTTTGTAATTATGTACATCAATAAGCAGATAATTTTGCTATAATGTTCCGTCTTTTTTTTCTGGTGTTTTTGTACTCATGCACTATCCTAAAGTTTATGATGTTATCGTTATCGGTGGCGGTCACGCAGGTACGGAAGCGGCCCTTGCTGCTGCGCGTATGGGACGACAGACTTTGCTTTTGACCCATAACATTGAGACTTTGGGCCAAATGAGTTGTAACCCAGCAATTGGCGGTATTGGTAAGTCTCACTTAGTACGCGAAATTGATGCACTTGGTGGTGCAATGGCTTTAGCTGCTGATAAAGGTGGTATTCAGTTCCGTATTTTAAATTCGCGTAAAGGTGCAGCTGTGCGTGCAACACGTGCTCAAGCTGACCGCGTGCGCTATAAAGCTGCCATCCGCGATACTTTGGAAAATCAAGCAAATCTTGATATTTTCCAGCAAGCAGCTGATGACCTGATTGTTGAAGGCGATACCGTTAAAGGTGTTGTTACCCAAATGGGTATTCGTTTTGATGCAAAAACTGTTGTGTTGACTACAGGTACATTCTTGGGCGGTGTAATCCACGTTGGTTTAGAAAAATCAAGCGGTGGTCGTGCGGGAGATCCTCCTTCTATTGCACTTGCTCAGCGTTTACGTGAATTAAAACTACCTGTTGGTCGTTTAAAAACTGGTACTCCACCACGTATTGATGCACGTTCAGTTGACTTTTCTGTGATGATTCCGCAGCCGGGTGATTTCCCGTCTCCAGTCATGTCATTCATGGGTGATGCTTCTATGCATCCTGAACAAGTAAACTGTTATATCACGCATACAAACGAAAAAACCCACGACATTATTCGCGGTGGTTTAGATCGTTCACCAATGTATACGGGTGTTATTGAGGGGGTAGGTCCACGTTACTGCCCATCAATCGAAGATAAAATTCACCGTTTCGCTGATAAAGACTCACATCAAGTATTCTTGGAGCCAGAAGGTCTAGATACACATGAGCTTTATCCAAATGGTATTTCGACCTCTTTACCGTTCGATGTTCAGTTCGAGCTTGTACGCTCAATTCGTGGTATGGAAAACGCTCATATCTTACGTCCAGGCTATGCAATTGAATATGATTATTTCAACCCGCAAGCTTTGAAATTTACCCTCGAAACTAAAGCGATTAATGGCTTGTATTTCGCTGGTCAAATTAATGGTACAACAGGTTACGAAGAAGCTGGTGCCCAAGGTTTACTTGCAGGTTTAAATGCTGCGCGTCGTGCTTGGGAGCAAGAAGAGTGGACACCTAAACGTGACCAAGCTTATATGGGTGTGTTGGTTGATGACCTCATCACGTTGGGTACTAAAGAACCGTACCGTATGTTTACCTCACGTGCTGAATATCGTTTGATGTTGCGTGAAGATAATGCGGATCAGCGCTTAACTTCTATTGGTCGTGAACTTGGTTTGGTTGATGATGTACGTTGGGCTGCTTATTGTGAAAAAATGGAAGCAGTTGAGCGTGAAACCGCTCGTTTACAACATATATGGGCAGCACCAAATAACCCTATGGGTAAAAAATTCGTTGAAATGACGGGTGCAGATTTGAGTAAGGAATGCAGTGCAATTGATTTGCTTAAGCGTCCTAACATCAACTTTGGTCAGATTGCAGAACTTACTGGTTCTGAAGTTTCAGAACAAGTGGGTGAGCAAATCGAAATTGCTGTGAAATATGAAGGTTACATTAACCGTCAACATGAAGATGTTGCTCAATTAAAGCGTCTGGAAGAAACTAAAATTCCTGCCGATTTTGATTATGATGTTGTGTCTGGATTATCACGCGAAATTACACAGAAATTAAAAACAGTGCTTCCAGAAACATTAGCGCAAGCAAGCCGTATTCCTGGTGTTACGCCAGCAGCTGTTCAACTTGTCATGATCACAATTCGTAAGAACAATATGATTAAGAAAACAGCTTAATCATTTAGATATACAAAAAAGCCTAGTTAAAACTGGGCTTTTTTATTTCTGTTCAAAAAATATATGGAAACCTCCTAAGGAAGAAAAGAGATTTCGCTTCCTTTTTTTCTTATTTCACATATTTTAAGCCGCCAGTTATATTGAATTCACGTTCAAACAAGAGGGCTTTAACCATGACAATGAAATCAATTCGCTACAATGGATATGAAATGGCATGCCAATGCTCATGTTCAAAATAGCGCAAAAGAAAGAGCGGATCAGTTTTGGTGTGGGAGAACATCTTGATCTAGAAATAAGTAAAAATATAAGAAGAATATAAAATTAAGAAAATTATAATTAAAAATCTAAAGAGAACCGTATGGTTCTCTTTTTTATATCTACTTACTATCAGTTTCAATTTCACGTACAGCGTTGTGTACTTGAACTGGCTCAATATGTAGTAATTTCTTACCATAACTACGTAGCCACCACACCAGTTGAGATGTAAAAGGTACAGTCGCTGAAACTTCTACAATATTTTCTTCAAGTGGAGTAATCGTTTGGTCTTTACTCAACTGGCTTTCATAAAAAGTTTTCGCAGTTTGTTCCGTCATGGTTAAGGTGAGCTGAATTGATTCAGTTGGCTGGTTGTAGTCCACTCTAAAGCCTAAAGCGCCTGAATCAATATAATGATCGATATCAAAATTGACCGGATGGAGGGCACGACTATCTAATACTTTTGCTGATTTAAAACGGTGCAGAGCAAATGTTTGCACTTCAGTTTTGTCATGTCGTGTGCAAATCAAATAAATGACTGCACCTTTTTGTACCAAAGCTAAAGGGTTTAAAATATAAGTTTTATCTTCGCCTTGGTTTACACGGGCCCGATAAACACACTCAATCTGTTTGTCTTGTAGTAGACCTTCATAAATTGCCTGCTGAGCGGCACGATCCACTACAGGTGGAATAAGCGGTTGACTTGCAGGAACAATACGTACACGGTTAATCCACTGTCTTACGTTATTTTGAGTAGAGAGACTACGTTTAGCTAAATCAAACCATGGTCCCATCTCATCAAGCAGACTTGGAGGAAGTAAGTGCTTAAGGTGCTCCTCAACCATCATAAAGGTTACCGCTTGAGAACTTGTCATGTGAGGTAAACTCTGGATAGGAGCGTCCGATTGCCACCGCCAACCTTGAGGTACGGCTTTATTGCTCTCTATCGGAAAACGCTGAGCAATTTGATTTAAGTCACGCTGAATAGTCCTTAAACTGATTTCAATACCTTCGCGCTCAAGCATTTCTTGCAATTCTCGAGTCCCAATCCATTTACCGGTGGGTAGGCGAGACAAGATCTGCCATTGGCGATATAAACTATTCGAAGTTTCTTTTTCTATTACAGACATAAGCGTAATACATCTATATCCAATTGCTTTGGTGTCAACACAATAAAAAATCTTTACAGATTTAGCAAGTTTGTCAGATTCAGTTTATAGCCCGTTGGACAAAGGATGATAAGATTTAGAAGAAAGTTATAACAATGATGCCGTACAAGTATTACAGATATATAAGTGGCACTGAAATTGCTTATTTAAAAATGAAATATAGATAAATGATAAGACGAGGTGGTTATGTCAGAACAAGAGCATGAATTACATCTAGATAATGATTTTTTTATACAAGAGCAGACAACAACAGCACTCATTAACCCTACCTCTTTTTTAGAACATATTTCTGTGCAAACCAATCTTTTTGAGCAACTAAAATCACAGTTCTTTAATGAGATGCTTGATGATGTAACGTCAAATGGTGCAGCTTCTAAAAAAATTGAACAATGGTTGAGCATCCGTACTTTAGATGAGTTAAAAGAGCTAAATGCTCAGGCGAAGCAGCATTTTCTTTATCATGGGATTACCTTTAATGTTTATGGTGATAAAGAAGGAACGGAGCGCACCATACCTTTCGATTTAATTCCAAGAGTAATCGAGAAAAAGCAATGGGAAAAAATTGCCTCGGGCTGTGCACAGCGTGTTAAGGCATTAAATTATTTCCTAGATGATATTTATCATGAACAACATATTTTAAAAGAACAAATCATTCCCGAAGAACAAATTATGGGAAATGATGCTTTCCAGCCCCATATGCTTAAACATTCTTTAAAGGGGAAAATTTATTCACAAATTAGTGGGATCGATATTATCCGTGATGGTGAAGGAGAGTTTTTTGTATTGGAGGATAATTTAAGAACACCTTCAGGTGTGTCTTACATGATTGAAAGCCGAAACATTAGCCAGAAATTAATGCCTGAGCTATGTACAGCCAATAATTTACAGGGGATTGAGCATTATCCAAAACTTTTAAAAGAGATATTGCAAGAAAATTCTTCCGCGGACCAACCTTTTGTCGTGGTACTAACACCAGGGCGTTTTAACAGTGCTTATTATGAGCACGCTTTTCTAGCGCGTGAGATGGATGTGCCATTGGTTACAAATCGAGATTTATTTGTAGAAAATGATCAAGTATTTGTCAAAACTATTCGTGGACGTCAAAAAGTAGACGTAATTTATCGCCGTTTAGATGACGATTTTCTAGATCCTTTAGCATTTCGACCCGACAGTGCTTTAGGAGTAGCTGGTCTTATGTCTGCTTATTTGCAGAAAAATGTGGTGATTGCAAATGCACCTGGAACAGGTGTGGCAGATGATAAATCTATTTACCCTTATGTAGACCAAATGATTCAATATTATTTGGATGAAACACCAATTCTAAAAAATGTACCTACTTATCAGTGCCGTAAAGAAGAACACTTAGACTATGTACTCTCTAATCTGGATCAATTAGTCGTTAAGGAAGCACAAGGTTCAGGTGGATATGGCATGTTGATCGGGCCTAAAGCAAGCTCATGCGAAATTGATGAGTTTAGAAAAAAGTTAATAGCTATGCCTCATATGTACATTGCACAACCTACTTTGGCTTTATCTGTTGCTCCGACTTTAACTACGGGAGGAGTAGCTGAGCGTCATATTGATTTGCGTCCATTCGTATTGAGCTCACCTTATCGTACAGAGATTGTACATGGTGGTTTAACACGCGTGGCCATGCAAGCTGGCTCTTTGGTCGTAAATTCATCTCAAGGTGGCGGTATAAAAGATACATGGGTTGTCGAAACATTACATTCCTGATTGTGGGTTAAAGAGGAACTTTATGGTTTTACTCAATTCGAGTGCGCATCAAATATATTGGTTGGGTCGATATTTGATGCGAGTTAAATTTGCAGCCTCTCATTTACCCTTTACAGAAGATGAGAAAGCAACAAGATTTGCAGCAACATTTGGTTTGGTGATAGAAAATGCTGAATTACTAAATCACTATATGTTAGACAAGAAGCAAACATTTTCATTACTGAACCAGCTCATTATTGCTAAAGATAATATTCAGGAACTAAGAGGTATTTTGTCATCACATGCTTATGCAGAATTAAATAATGTGATTAATACGCTTCAAGCTCAACCTGATGCATTGAGTAAGGCAGTCGAACAATGCACGCAAATACTAGAAGCGGAACATGAAGACGTTCGTTTATTTTTGCATTTAGGCCAAAAAATAGAGCAATTTGATATAGAACTGCGTTTTGGAGAAGATTTATCTGTTCTTATATCAGAGCTAGATATAGTGGTGCAACAGCTCGCTAATTTGAATTGGGAAAATATAAATGAAAATTGGCAAGCGCTAAAGCAGCAACTTACGTGGGACGCTTACTATACTTTTACACAGCAGTTGGAAAATATGTTTGAGGGCTGATTATGAAATTGATGGTTAATCATCAAACGCATTATAGCTATACTGAAACTGCTCGAAATAGCATTCAGTATATTAAAATGATGCCTCAAACATCGGCTCATCAACATGTTATGAATTGGGCAATTAGTGTGCCAGGCGATAAAACCATCAAAAGAGATATATTTAATAATGTATGGATGACGGCTAGTCAGCGTTATTCATACCAACATCTAACCTTTATGGCTCAAGGAATTGTTGAGCTTCAGAATGTGGAAATGGGTTGTGTAAATCTCTCTACACCTATTAATTTGTTTTTACAGATGACAGGTGCAACCCGATGTGATACGGAAATGTTGGACTTTGCAAAAAATATTGTGGTGACTAAAGACCGACAACATATTGCATTATTAAGTGAATATATCTTACAGAAAATACTTTATCAGCCTGAAAGTACTTCGGTTCAGACAACTGCGATCGAAGCATTTCATGCTGGACAAGGTGTATGCCAAGATCATGCGCACATTTTAATTGCGATGTGCCGTGCGTTACAATTACCTGCACGTTACGTCTCGGGTTATCTATTTGATCAAAACTATCCGCACCTTGCCAGTCACGCTTGGGCGGAAGTATTTTTAGAAAATCAATGGTATTGTTTTGATGTAAGCAATCAGTTGTTTACACCCAAACATCATATTTACCTTGCTGTAGGACGTGACTATCTCGATGTAGCACCTATTCGTGGTGTAAGAGAGCAAGGTGGAGTTGAGAACATGATGTCTGTGGTTCAAGTGTTGGCATGTTGAATGTAAAGAGAATGAGATGACCTATTGTTGTGCGCTAAGATTGGAACAGGGTTTAGTGTTTATCAGTGACACAAGAACCAATGCAGGGGTTGACCATATTTCTGTGTTCCGAAAATTGCATACTTTCGGCGTTACCGGAGAGCGCTTTATGGCGTTGCAAACAGCAGGCAACTTAGCAACAACACAAGCTGTTATAGGTCATTTGCAAAATGCGCTTACTTTGCAGCAAGAGCCTAATTTATATAGTGTTAATACGATGTTTGAGGCAGCCGAACTGATAGGAAAAACTTTAAAAGCTGTTTTAGAGGATATTAGTTCAGACACTCAAGAACAAATGAATTACGCCTGTAGTATTTTGGTTGGTGGACAGATTAAAGGTGGTGACATGCAGCTTTATAATGTCTATCCACAAGGCAATTTTATTTGTGCGACGACAGATACACCTTATTTTCAAATTGGTGAAAGTAAATATGGCAAACCGATTCTAGATCGAGCTTTATATTATGCAATGCCATTAGATGATGCATTACGTTGTAGCCTGATTTCTTTTGACTCAACTTTACGTTCAAATGTATCTGTTGGCTTACCACTTGATGCATTGATTTATAAGAAAGATAGTTTTGTTATTCCGATGGGAAAACGAATTACAGAAGATGATCCCTATTTTTCACAAATTAGTCGGCAATGGTCAGATACTCTACGTCGCGGTTTACAAGAAATGCCAAAACCAACAGATGATTACTGGCGATAAAATATTGAATATTTAAATAAAAAATCCAAGCAAGCTTGGATTTTTTATATTTTATTATTTAATTGCTTTTACGAGTAGGGCGATTACTTAGGCGGCAGAGTAATTCATAACCTATCGTTCCGTTTGCATCCGCAACATCATCAACGAGGCGGTATGAGCCCCAGAGTTCAACTGGTGTCCCTAATTTCACTTGCAGACCTGTTACGTCAATTGCAAGCATATCCATACTCACTCGCCCTACAACTGCGCAGAGCTGTTTATCAATAGCGACATAGTTTTGTTTAATATAAGCGCGTGGATAACCATCACCATACCCTATAGAAACAATGGCGATATCCATGGCTTGCTTTGCGCAGAAAGTAGAACCATAGCCGACATGTTCATCAGATTGAATATGGTTTAGGGCAATGACTTCTGCTGAAAAAGTCATGACTGGTTTTAAGTCAAGATCATAGACTGTTTGATCACCAAAAGGTGAAGCGCCGTAAAGCATAATACCCGGACGAACATAATCAAAATGTAATTCTGGCCATTTATAAATAGCAGCAGAGTTACAGCAAGATGCTAAAACTGGATCACAAGCTTGTTTAACTTGTAAAAATTGTTGCTTTTGTTGTTCGTTAAGCGGGTGGTCTACATCTGCATTTGCGAAGTGCATCGCCAGCACACAGGTAAATCCTTCGGCTTTTAAAGTTTTAATAACTTCAATAATTTCAGTAACTTTAAAGCCTAAGCGGTTCATGCCGCTATTAAGCTTAACCCAGACTTTTAAGCCTTGAGCGATGTATTTTTGCTTATGTTTAATTAACCATTCAAATTGTTGTTGATGGTGAATCACACATTCAAATTTTTGTTCAATTGCAATTGGCATTTCATCTTCAGAAAATACCCCTTCAATTAAAGTAATAGGTTGTTGAAATCCGAGTTCACGAATTTCTAAACCTTCTTGTAGGCAGGCGACACCAAAGGCATCTGAGGCATTTAAGGCTGCTAAACAGTCTTTGATTCCATGTCCATAAGCATTAGCTTTCACCATACTTACAATTTTTGAATTTGTTGCGAGTTGTTTGACACGGTTTAAATTATATTGAAGTGCATTGCGATCAATATAAACTGTTGCTTGGCGCACCCTCATTTACTCCTTTGGGCTAGAGATAGAGTTTATTCTTCATCATCATATTGGCTGTAATACTCAGGAGAGAGATTACTAAATCGAGTATATTGACCTTCAAAGGCAAGACGGACTGAACCAATTGGACCGTTACGTTGCTTACCAATAATAATTTCTGCAGTGCCTGCTTCTTTCGACTCTTTGTTATAAACCTCATCACGGTAAATAAACATAATTAAGTCGGCATCCTGCTCGATCGCACCGGATTCACGTAAGTCTGACATTACAGGGCGTTTATTTGGACGGTTTTCCAGACTTCGGTTAAGCTGGGAAAGTGCGATAACAGGACATTGCATTTCTTTCGCTAGTGCTTTTAAGCTACGAGAAATTTCTGAAATCTCGCCTACACGGTTATCACCCATACCTGGAACTTTCATAAGCTGCAAGTAATCGACCATGATGCAACCAATTTTACCATCATGCATTTTGGCAACGCGTCGAGCTCTGGCACGAAGTTCAGTTGGGGGTAGAGCAGATGAGTCATCAATATACAAATGCATTTGCTGAAGCTGCAAAATTGTACCAGTTACCTTGGTCCATTCATCTGCATCTAAGTTACCCGAACGTAAATGTCCTTGATGAACTTTACCCATTGCAGAAATAAGACGCATCGCAATCGAGTCTGCTGGCATCTCCATCGAAAATACTAGGGCAGGTAATTTGTTATATTGCAAAACACTTTCAACCAAATTCATGGCAAAGGTAGTTTTACCCATCGATGGACGTGCAGCAACAATAATTAAGTCACCAGGTTGCATACCCGATGTTTTATTATCAAGTTCTAAGAAACCTGTAGTTAAACCTGTAATATTGCCGTCTAATTTTGAAAGCTCGTCTAGCTTACTAATAACGTCTGCGGTAACAGAACTAATAGATTTAGGACCTGCATCTTTTTTATTATTATTGTGTTGTTCTGCTAAAGAGAAAATACTTGTTTCAGCTAAGTCTAAAATTTCACTAACACCACGACCTTTTGTGTCATAAGCATTCTGTAAGATTTCAGTACTAACTTTAATCATGCTACGAAGCGTAGAAAATTCTTTAATTTTAGTGGCATAGGTTTCTAAGTTGTAGAAACTTGATGGTGAATCAGCCATGAGCTGCATTAAATATTCTTCGCCACCAATAGCATCAAGTAAATTTTGTTTTAGAAGCCAGTCACTTACTAAGACAGCATCATAGGGTGAGTTTTCCTGTGCTAATTTCTCGATTGCACGAAAAATATATTTATGACGAGTCGCGTAAAAATCATTTTCTTTTAGTACATCGTTGACTTGCTCAAAAGATTCAGCAACTGTCATCAAAGCAGCCAGAACAGCTTGCTCAATGGCTAAATTGTGTGGGGGAGTGCGAAACTCTTTAAGTTGGCCTGATTCACTCGTTTTATTTTCTATTGGAGATGAAAGCGCTAAAGAAGTGGCATTCGCCTGAGACATAATTAGACCTGATGATAAAGAAGGGTGTACACAACGAGGCTGTAAAGCCGAGGACTATCTTAAAACAAAATTAAATAAACTACCTAATTAAAAAACCAATTAAACTAAAGAACTGATCAGGAATTAATATATCTTATTTTAAAATTTGAAACATAAAAAAAGAGCATGCAAAAGCATGCTCTTTTTTTGATGAGAAATTACTCAGATACGATAGTAACGAGAACTTCTGCAACAACATCATGGTGCAATTGAATTGCGATGTTGAATTCACCAGTGTGACGAAGCGCGCCATTTGGTAAACGAACTTCTGCACGGTCAACTGTAAGACCAGCATTCGTTAATGCGTCAGCGATGTCACGAGTACCGATAGAACCGAACAGTTTACCTTCGTCACCAGCTTTAGCAGTGATAACGATGTTAACTTCGTTCAATTGTTCAGCACGTGCTTGAGCAGCAGCTAAAACTTCAGCTTCTTGCTTCTCAAGTTCAGCACGACGAGCTTCAAAAGCAGCAGTGTTAGCTTCAGTAGCAGCAACTGCTTTACCTTGAGGGATAAGGAAGTTACGGCCGTAACCAGCTTTAACTGATACTTTATCGCCTAATTTACCAAGGTTCTTAATGCGTTGTAATAAGATAACGTCCACAGATCACCTCACTTATGGTTGTCAGTGTACGGAATCAAAGACAAATAGCGAGCTTGTTTGATAGCAAGTGCTAATTGACGTTGATAACGAGCTTTAGTACCAGTGATACGGCTAGGAACAATCTTGCCGTTTTCAGTGATGTACTGTTTTAAAGTGTCGATATCTTTGTAGTCGATGTACGCAACATTCTCAGCTGTAAAGCGGCAGAACTTGCGACGACGGTAAAAACGTGCCATTGATGTTCTCCTTATTCAGCTTCTTGAGCAACTTGCTGTGCTTCTTCGCGTTGAGCTTTACGCGCACGCTTTTCTTCAGCACTCTTAGCAAGCAATGACTCTTCAGTGATTGCGTGTTCACGACGGATGATAAGGTTACGAATGATCGCGTCGTTATAACGGAATAATTCTTCTAACTCATCAAGCGTAGTTTGACCACATTCAACATTCATAAGAATGTAGTGCGCTTTGTGAATTTTGTTAATTGGGTAAGCCAATTGACGACGGCCCCAATCTTCTAAACGGTGAATTTGACCTTCAGCTTCTTTGATCTGAGAGATATAGCGTTCAACCATACCTACAACTTGATCGCTTTGGTCTGGGTGTACCAAAAGTACGATTTCGTAATGACGCATTGTCAGCTCCTTACGGTTTAAACAGCCCCTAATAAAAAAATTAGAAGCAAGGAGTCATAACTTGATAAGTTATGTCGCAAAAATTGCGAAGGCTGAATTATAGGTAAAAGTTCGACTAAAAACAAATCTTTTGATCAGAAAAGTAAAACTTCTTTACTACAAAGAGGAAATCCTCTCTTGTTTAAAAGAGAGGAAGATTTGGAGCGGGGGATTGATAGGTAAAGCTAAAACTCAAACTTAACAGGGTAATTAATATGACCGAGTAGAGGAAAAAGCGTTTAGCCCAGAGTTGATCATTTTCGGCCTTAAATCCAATAACTGATAAATATAACCAATAGGCTGTTAAAGCATTAAAGGTAATTAAAAAGAATACATTGGTATAGCCAAAACAATATAACCCATTCAAAACAGCTGCAAATAATAGGATATAGATTACACATTCAATTTTCGTACGATAAATAGAACGTGCTACAGGCAAAATTGGAATTCCTGCATTCTTGTAATCATCAAAACGATAAATTGCAATTGCCCAAGAGTGAGGCATTTGCCATAAAGCGTATGCTAAAAACAAAAGCAGGGCTGCCACATCAAATTGATGAGTTACTGCTGTATAACCAATAACAGGAGGGCTCGCTCCGGAGATGCTACCAATGACGGTTTGATGGATTGAGGTGCGTTTGGTCCACAAACTATAAAAACCGACATAGACAATGAAACCAATCATTGCAAACAAAAATGCATAACCATTTACACCGAACCATAAAATGCTAAAACCAATTACTCCAAGCACTAATGCATATATCAGCGCAACAGTAGGAGAGATTGTTTTTTTAACAAGTGCGCGATTTTGGGTACGCTGCATCTTTGTGTCAATATCTTGATCGATAACGTTATTAACCACACACCCAGAAGCCACAACTAAAGTTGTTCCAAGTAGGGTGAGAAGTAATAATAAGATGTCTATAGAGCCTTGGGCGGCTAAGAAAAAGCCGCCCAAGGTGGTAATGAAATTACCGAAGAGAATTCCTGGTTTAGTCAGGAATAGATATTTTTTCAACATGACAATCAGTTTAGATCATCATATTGTAGTGAAGGTAATTCATAATCCACACAGAACCGATTAAAAGTACAGCGATACATAGGATTGTGTAGATGAATGCAATCATATTCCAACGTTGTTCAGATGATGTATTCATGTGTAAGAAGTACACAAGCTGTACAAGAACCTGAGCAACCGCAGTGATCGCAATCACAGTAACTAAAAGACCACGACTGAAACCACCCATCATCACCATCCCAAACGGGATGATGGTGAGGATAACAGAAAGGATAAATCCAACAGTGTATTGCTTAAAGTTACCGTGTGACGCACCAGCAGCATTATGCTCATGACTACTCATTAGAGAACTCCCAGTAAGTAAACTACGCTGAATACACAGATCCAAACGATGTCAAGGAAGTGCCAGAACAAGCTTAAGCAAGCAAGACGACGTGTATTCGGTAAAGTCAAACCTTTAGTTTTGATTTGATACATTAATACAAGCATCCATACTAAACCAGAAGTTACGTGGATACCGTGTGTACCAACCAAAGTAAAGAACGATGATAAGAATGCACTGTGAGTTGGACCATGACCTTCTTCTACAAGGTGATGGAATTCATAGAGTTCCATACCGATGAAGGTCGCACCAAAAAGGAATGTAATAAATAACCAAGTGATCACTTGATTTACATTCTTTTTATAAGATGCAAGTACAGCAAAACCGAAAGTTACCGATGAAATCAATAAGGCAAATGTTTCAGTTAACACGTAGCCTAATGATTCATGGAATAGGTCATATGCACTTGGAGTCCCTGCTGGAACATGACTGCTTAATACAGCGAACGCAATGAAGAGTGATCCGAAAAGAATCAAGTCACTCATCAAGTATGTCCAGAAACCAAAAACCGTTAAATCAGTATCATCATGTTCATGATGACCGTCATGGCCGTGGTTGTCGTGATGAAGTACTTCAGCCATTTCCTTAGTCCTTCTTCAAGTGTTTTTCAAGTAAAGCATAGCGTTCGTTTTCAATACGCTCAACTTCAGCAGCAGGAACGTAGTAGTCAACATTCTTAGTGAATGAGCTTACGATCAAGCTAACAACAGCTGCAACGAATGAAACAACAACGAGCCACCAAATATGCCAGATGAGTGCAAAGCCAAGAAGAGTAATGAACATTGCAATGACAAAACCAGCAGCACGATCAGTCGGCATGTGGATGTCTTCATATTTAGTGTTACGTGCGTATGCTACACCATTTTCTTTGTCAGTCCAGAAACGGTCAATACCGCTTGCATCTGGTTCATGCGCAAAGTTATAGAACGGAGCAGGGGAAGAGGTCGCCCATTCAAGCGTACGAGCATCCCATGGATCGCCAGTAAGGTCCATGTTGTCTTTACGTTGTAAGAAACCAACGATGATTTGCATTAAGAAACATGCAATACCAATCGCAACAAGAACAGCACCAAATAATGCAATCGCAAGGTACGGATCCCACTCAGGGTTGTCATATGTATTCAAACGACGAGTCATACCCATGAAACCAAGGATATAAAGTGGCATGAATGCAAAATAGAAACCGAAGAACCAGAACCAGAACGCAGCTTTACCCCATGCTTCATTGAGCTTCCAACCAAACATTTTTGGCCAGTAGTAAATGATGCCGGCAAACATACCGAACACCACACCACCGATAATTACGTTATGGAAGTGAGCGATCAAGAATAATGAGTTGTGTACCAAGAAGTCCGCAGGTGGAACAGCCATAAGTACACCAGTTAAACCACCGATACCGAATGTTACAAGGAAGCCAAGCGTCCATAACATTGGAGTAGTAAAGGTGATGCGACCTTTATACATGGTGAATAACCAAGAGAAGATTTTCACACCAGTAGGAATCGCAATAACCATGGTCATGATACCGAAGAACGCGTTAACGTTCGCACCAGCACCCATGGTGAAGAAGTGGTGAAGCCATACAACGAACGCAAGAACAGTAATCGCGATAGTTGCATACACCATAGACTTGTAACCGAACAACGCTTTACGAGAGAAGGTTGCAACGATTTCTGAGTATAGACCAAATGCTGGTAATACCAAGATATATACTTCAGGGTGACCCCATGTCCAGATCAAGTTCACATAAAGCATAGGGCTACCGCCAAGCTCATTTGTGAAGAAATGGAAGCCGAAGTAACGGTCAAGAGTAAGCATTGCAAGAGTACCTGTTAATACAGGGAACGATGCAATGATTAATACAGCCGTACAAAGTGAAGTCCACGTGAAAATAGGCATGTCCATTAATTTCATGCCAGGCGCACGCATTTTGATGATGGTAACGAAGAAGTTAACACCAGATAAAAGCGTACCTAGACCAGAAACCTGAAGTGCCCAGATATAGTAGTCGACACCTACACCAGGAGAATATTGAATGCCAGAAAGAGGAGGGTAAGCCATCCAACCAGTCGCAGCAAATTCACCTAATACAAGTGAAAGCATCATTAAACCAGCAGCGCCTGCGAATAACCAGAAGCTTAAAGAGTTTAATAATGGGAAAGCAACGTCGCGAGCACCAATCTGTAAAGGTACAGAGATGTTCATCATACCTACAACGAGGCCCATTGCTACGAAGAAGATCATGATTACACCGTGTGCGGTGAAGATCTGGTCGTAGTGGTCAGGATGTAGATAACCTTCGCCGCCACCTTTAGCGAGGAAAAGTTGTAAACGCATCATGATCGCATCGGCGAAACCACGCAGAAGCATAACAACAGATACGATGATATACATGATACCAATCTTTTTGTGGTCTACCGTAATAAACCACTCATTCCACAAATATCCCCATTTTTTGAAATAGGTGATACCGCCAAGCACTGCAATTGCACCAATTGCCATAAGGACCATGGTGACAAGTACGATTGGCTCTGTCGGGATAGAGTCCCAACCCAGTTTACCAAAAATCATATCCATGTCTTATTCCCCTTGAGCAGCGTGTTCAGCTGCAGCATGAGTGTCAGCTGTTGCGTGTTCAGCAGAGTGGTCAACACCATGATAGTTACTCATATAGTGGTTGATAATTGTTTCAAACAATTTTGGTTCAACTGAAGAGTAATAAGTCACAGGGTGTGGCTTAGTCGGGAACGGTTTCATAGCTTCAGCTTTAGCAAGCGCTTCTTGATCACCAGCAGCTTTAGCACGATTTACTAAATGCTCAATCTGATGCTTAGAGCGGTCACCATCACGTAAGGTTGCCAATTCAGCTTGGTCAAGCGTAGTTTTTTGAACTGCTTCTGGGTTAATGGTTGAACCATTACCTGCTTTAACCGCTGCTACCCATTCATTGAATTGTTGCTCTGTAACGCTATGCGCCTTGAAACGCATTTGAGAGAAACCGTAACCTGAGTAGTTAGAAGAGAAACCACGATATACACCAGTTTCATTTGCTAACAAATGAAGGTGAGTTTGCATACCTGCCATTGCATAAATCTGGCCGCCTAACTGTGGAATGAAGAATGAGTTCATTGTAAAGTTAGAAGTGATTTTAAAGCTTAACGGAGTTTTTTCAGGGAAACGTACTTCGTTAACTGTTGCAATGTTTTGTTCAGGATAAATAAAGATCCACTTAAACTGTTCAGCAACAACTTGAATAGTTAAAGGTGCTTTATCTGATTCTAAAGGACGGTATGGGTCATACTTGTGGGAACCCCACCAAGTTAACCAAGCTAAAATACCAATAATAATGACAGGGATACCCCATACTACAACTTCAATTGCAGTTGAGTGTGCCCATGTAGGTTTATAGTCTGCATCTTTATTTGACGCGCGATATTTCCAACCAAACCATAATGCCATGATGATTGAAGGAATCACCACAAGTAACATTAAATAGATCGCAGTCATCATAAGGTCACTTTGACCTTGACCAACTGGACCTTTAGAGTTTAGAAGTACCATATCACCACCACACCCAGTCAAAAGTGCGGCAAGCGTTGATAAAGACAATACAGCTAAAATCGTTTGTCTCATTTTACAACCTCGGTGAAGAGTCCCATTCCCTAATTAAATATGGGATAGCGATTAAAGTGTCGCATGATTGAGAACGCTAATTCTAAAATTTAGACTTCTCAATTATATGACACCGCTACGTTGTAGGGCATTATGCCTCATATCGACAAACTAAGCTATACATAAAGTAGGCTGAAATAATTGTTTTAAAACCCGATTTTTTTTGTAGGGTATCTAATTTCAAAAGAGCTTTTATTTAAATATCAACTCTCTATAGAAAAAAGGAGGCGGGGTGCCTCCTCTTTTTTTAGACATTAAATGAATGAGTCATTCACTATCATTTGATCACTTTTGTTCTTGCAATTTTGTCATGTAAAGCTTGTCGCTTTTGTCCTAATGCAAAAGCGTAGTCAATAATTGTACTGATCGGCATAAACAGTAAGTTTAATATAATGAAAACAATACTTCTTAATAAGAAGATACGAGTTAAATTAACCTTGCTATTGTCCTCAGCATCTACAATTTTAATTCCAACGATTTTCTTACCTATACTTTGTCCAAACTTTGTTAAAAGGATGGCTTGAATTGCAAGCATAATTACGACGTAAACAAGCATTGAATGCCAAGCTTCTATCGGAATTAAAGTAAAAAGTTGTTGTTGCAATTCTGCAGCTTTGGTCGATGCGACTTCGGCGGATTGCATTTGTTTTTGCAATTCGAATAGTTGCTTATATTGAGTTTCATTAAAGAAAAAAGAAGGAATTGCAGCGATTGGTAACCATAGCAATAAATCAATAATTTTTGCTAAAGCCCGAGCTGGAATAGATGCAAGTTCATGGACTTTAGGTTCTACACGAATTTGACGAATAGTTTCATTAGTTGAAGTATTCGTGTTTATTGGAGATACAGAATAACCACTAGGTTGATATACAAGTTTACCTTGGGTTAATTCTCCTAAAGCTTTCCATTCTGTCATGCCTTCATGCCAAGCTAAATCAGTTAACAAAATTTGTTGGCTAGCCAACATTTGATTTACTTGTTCTAAAGTATAAGGCCCAGCTTGTTGATTATTACGTGCCAAGTAAATTTGCATAAATAAAAATTCTCTATTCTAAAGATGAAAAAAGACCCACGGATGGGCCTTTTTTTATAACTTATTAGATTTGCTTGATTTTTTCTTCAGCAAGGAAGAACCATGTATCTAAAACTGAGTCTGGGTTAAGAGAGACAGATTCAATACCTTGTTCCATTAACCATTTTGCAAGATCCGGATGGTCTGAAGGACCTTGGCCACAGATACCTACATATTTACCTGCTTTACGGCAGGCATGGATTGCCATTGAAAGAAGTGCTTTAACCGCTGCGTCACGTTCATCAAATAAATGTGAAACAATACCTGAGTCACGGTCAAGACCTAATGTTAACTGAGTTAAGTCATTAGAACCGATAGAGAAGCCATCAAAATGTTCAAGGAATTGTTCAGCTAACAAGGCATTAGTTGGTAATTCACACATCATGATTACTTTTAAGCCATTTTCGCCACGTTTCAAGCCATTTTGTGCAAGTAATTCAATAACGCGTTTTGCTTCAGATACTGTGCGTACAAAAGGAATCATGATTTGAATGTTGGTAAGACCCATTTCATCACGAACTTTCTTAAGTGCACGGCATTCTAATTCGAAACAATCACGGAAGTTATCAGATACATAACGGCTAGCACCACGGAAACCGAGCATTGGGTTTTCTTCTTCAGGCTCGTATAACTTACCGCCAATTAAGTTTGCGTATTCGTTTGACTTGAAGTCAGACATACGAACGATCACTGGCTTGTCACCAAATGCAGCAGCAAGAGTTGCAATACCTTCAACTAATTTTTCAACATAGAAGTCTACAGGTGACGCATAACCTGCAGTACGCGTTAGAACCGCAGCGCGAGTTTCACGAGGTAGGCTGTCAATGTTGAGTAGGGCTTTAGGATGCACACCGATCATACGGTTAATAATGAACTCAAGACGAGCAAGACCAATACCTTCATTTGGAATTTGAGCAAAGTCAAATGCACGGTCAGGGTTACCTACGTTCATCATAATTTTGAACGAAAGTTTAGGCATAGATTCAATTGAGTTGCGTTGAACTTCGAAATCTAAGGCACCTTCGTAAATGAAACCTGTATCACCTTCAGCACAAGAAACAGTTACTTCTTGACCGTCAGTTAATACTTCTGTTGCGTTACCGCAACCAACAATAGCTGGTACACCAAGTTCACGTGCAATAATTGCTGCGTGACATGTACGACCACCACGGTTAGTGATAATTGCAGCAGCACGTTTCATTACCGGTTCCCAGTCAGGATCGGTCATATCAGATACAAGAACGTCGCCTTCTTGAACTTTGTCCATTTCTTTAATTGAGTTAACAATACGGACTTTACCAGAACCAATACGTTGACCAATTGAACGGCCTTCACAAAGAACAGTACCTCTTTGTTTGAGAAGGTAGCGTTCCATAGTGCCTACATTTTGGCGGCTTTTTACAGTTTCAGGACGAGCTTGAACAATATAAATTTGACCGTCATCACCGTCTTTTGCCCATTCGATGTCCATTGGTGCACCGTAATGTTGTTCGATGATAAGTGCTTGTTTTGCAAGCTCTTGTAGTTCATGGTCATTTAAAGCGAATTGTTGGCGATCTTGTTTCTCAACATCAACAACAACAACAGATTTACCCGCAGAACCTTCTTCACCATAAATCATTTTTTGGTGTTTAGAACCAAGATTGCGGCGTAAAACAGAATGTCTACCAGCATTTAATAATGGCTTAGATAAGTAAAACTCATCAGGGTTAACCGCACCTTGTACAACCATTTCACCTAAACCGTAAGATGCTGTAATAAATACAACATCACGGAAACCAGATTCTGTATCAAGTGTAAACATTACACCCGCAGCGCCAGTTTCAGAACGAACCATGCGTTGTACACCTGCAGACAATGCCACAACATCATGATCGAAGCCTTGGTGTACACGGTAAGAAATTGCACGATCATTATATAAAGAAGCGAATACTTCTTTGATCGCAATAAGTACGTTATCAATACCGCGAATATTCAAGAAAGTTTCTTGTTGACCCGCGAAAGATGCATCTGGTAAATCTTCAGCAGTTGCAGATGAACGAACGGCAACCGCGATATCAGGGTTGCCGTTAGAAAGTGCTGTAAAAGCGGCGCGAATTTCTTGTTCTAAGGTTGCAGTGAGTGGAGTCTCTACAATCCATTGACGAATTTTAGCGCCTGTTTCTGCAAGAGCATTTACGTCATCAACGTTGAGTTGAGCAAGTTCTGCTTGAATTCGAGCGTTAAGACCACTTTGGTCTAAGAACTCACGATAGGCAGCAGCAGTAGTTGCAAAGCCACCCGGTACCGATACACCAGCATTTGATAAATGGCTGATCATTTCACCCAAAGATGAGTTTTTCCCACCTACGAGTTCGACATCGTGTTTCCCTAATTTTTCTAGACCGATTACGCGCGCTTCCAAAGTTTTCACTCCACTTTTGCAGTATTAATGTCTATCTTGGCATGAAATTATAAAAATAAAGTGCTTAGTTGAGAATTATACTAAGCGACAGTCATGTAAGATCAGTTTACTATAAAGATTATATAGCACTAAGACAAATGTTTAAGGAGAATTTTAATGTCAGAAAGTAAACAATTTAAGCGGAGTGTTTTTTTTATTTCTGATGGAACTGCAATTACTGCCGAGACTCTTGGACATTCGTTATTAGCACAATTTCCCAATGTAGATTTTGATATTCACATCATGCCGTATATTACAACTGAAGAGGCGGCAATGGATGTGGTGGTTGAGATTAATCGGTGCCAAACCAAAGATGGTTGTCTACCTTTAGTATTTGATACTTTAGTCGATCCGCATGTGCGAGAGATTATTAATACAGCTAAAGCGGTTAATCTGGACGTGTTTGAAGGTTTAATTAGTAAACTTGAACAAGAGCTTGGGACACCACCAACAACATTGGTCGGGCAGACCCATGCGGTAACCGATTCTGAATATTATAAAGCCCGTATTGATGCCGTACATTTTGCACTTGATAATGATGATGGAGCGCGTACTCGTCATTATGATAAAGCAGATTTAATCTTAATTGGAGTTTCCCGTTCGGGTAAAACGCCAACTTCTATTTACTTATCTCTTCAATTTGGTATTCGTGTTGCAAACTATCCATTAACTGAAGAAGATTTGGATGATAACCGTTTACCAGCAGTATTAAGAGCTCATCGTAGTAAGTTATTTGGTTTAATGATTGATGCTGAGCGTTTGGTCGCAATTCGTAGTGAACGTAAAGCGAATAGCCGTTATGCAAGTTTTAGCCAATGCCAAATGGAGCTAAGAGCAATTGAAGGGATTTATATTTCAGAAGGCATTAAATATTTAAATGTGACTGAAATGTCAATTGAAGAGATTTCAACACGTATTTTACAGATGACAGGATTAAAACGTCGTATTGGTTAATTTAATCAAATATTTATTTTAACCATTCAATTTTTTTATATTAATTTATAAAATAAGTTGAATGGTTATTTACTCTATATCCTAGAGAGAAAAATAAAAGTTTTATATATAAAACTAAATATTATTAAATAGTTCTTATTGGTTATAAGCCCGTAGTTATTTTGAAACTCATTTGTAAATTTAAATAATACTATTGAAAAGAAATGTATGTGTTTTATTACGCTGGAAAATAGTAATTATTTAATTTTTCTAAATATTTTAGAAAATCATACATAGAAAATCCATAATTTATAAAATGTTAAATAGATCACACTTTTTTCATGTTATGTGATTGGTTTTAGATTTTAATTATACTTTCCCACCTCGATATGGGACTATCCGATTATCAAAATGCTAAAAAAATGTGTTTTTTCATTGGTATATATCTTGCCTCTTAATTTATATGCTGCTCAAGTAGATGAATTGCGAGAGCAAGCTATTCACATTTACAAATCTGGGCAAACTCAACAAGCAATATTGCAATTAGAACAATTGCTAAATAAGTACCCGCATGACCAAAAATTACTAGCTGATTATTTAGTTGTCATGTCAAGTGAAAAAAGAGATTTATTAACCTTTTCTCAGCATTTAGCAAATGTTAATTATGTGACTTTTCCAGAATATGGGCAACTACCGTTAATACGTAATTTTCGTGATTTTAAACACTTTAAAGATGCAATTGAGTGGTCGAATAAATTTAATATTCAAAAGACATCTGATGGGCAGATTTTATTAGCGGTTCTATATGCTGAGGCTAAAGACCCTGTAAATGCTAAGGTGCATTTATCTGGTATTAAGAGTAAAAACCTTACAGCTGATCAATTTGTTCAAATTGCTTATGCGTATCGACTCATCAATTCACCTGTAGATGCTTTAGCTGCAATCGAGCAAGCTTATCAACAACAACCAAAGTCTTTTGCAGTTTTGCAAGAATATACTTACGACTTAGCCGCTGTAGGCGCCTATAAAAAAGCTCAACAGTTATTGCTTGCCAGCGATAAAAATGCGCAAACAGAATCGTTACAACACTGGTTACAAGTCAGCGAGTTTTCTCAACGTGTAAATAACGCAATTACTCGCTATAAATATTTGAATCGGGAAGGCATGTCGGACAGTGAAGGCTTTGCCGAGCTTGATGCTGTGTTGAAACAAGGTGAGCAAATACAGCCTTTGATTCAACCGTCAGATCCAAATTATTTAAGATTTCATTATGACTATTTGTATGCTTTGGACTTTCGTGGGCGTAGCCGTACAGTATTAGATGAATTTACTAAATTAAATGTACCGTTAGAAAAGCTACCGGCTTATGTTCGTCATGCGATTGCTGATAGTTATTTAGCTGAAAGACAACCGAAGCAGGCTGAACTCGCTTTTAAAACCTTACTTACCGAAAAAAACTACTCGGATATGACGGTATATACGGGGCTTTATTATTCTTATATTGAACAAGAAAAATATAAACAAGCTGAACAACTTTTAAGTGAGGTTGATCGTTTAATCCCTACGTATAAATATAGCCAAGCCAAAGGAGTAGATAAATCAAGCCATCCTGATCGTGATGATTATATTGCTTTACAAGGCATGCATTTAGCTTATGCAAACCATTTGGATCAAGCAGAAAAGCATTTTCAGAAACAAGTAGATCTTGCACCTGCTAACGAAGGTTTAATTAATAACCTTGCTCGTGTTGAGCGCTGGAGAGATAAACCGTTACAGGCAAAGCAAACAATTGCTCGTTTAAATGGTTTAACACCCGTTGCGAAAGATACGCGTATTAACCAAATGCAAAATGCTCAGGCTTTAGGGGATATTCCTGAGTGGCGCAAAAGTACAGAAAGTCTTTTGCAATATTATCCTGAAGATAGCGGTGTAATTAAAAGTCGAAAAGAGTTGGATGATCGTGATAGAGCAACCATCTCGCACTCAACGACTTGGGGCCAGAGTAAAGCAGAAAATAGCGATTCTGTGAGTGGGCAAAATGGCTTAAAAGATCGAGAAATGGAAACTCGTATTAATAGCCCTTGGATTAAAGATAATTATCGTCTATTTGCTTGGCATCAAGATCGTTACGGAGAATACCGTTTTGGTGATGTGCATGACCAACGTTATGGGGTTGGTGCTGAGTGGCAAGCAAACCGTAAGGCATTGTCGGCAATTTTGTCGCAAAGTACAGATGGTGGCCAAGCAGGTGTTCGTCTTGATTGGTCGCAATGGTTAAACGACCATTGGCAGTATCAATTGCAATATGACAGTCAGGCTAATATTCCATTACAAGCAATTGATGCTGGTGAGGATGGACAAGCTTACCGCGCTGCTTTGACATGGCAAAAAGATGAGTCACGCCAAATTGGGGCGAGTTATGGCTTAACCGATATAAGTGACGGTAATAAACAACAAGAGTTTTCGACTTTCTGGCGCGAGCGGTTATTTGATGCGCCTCATCATATTACCTATGGAACGGTTCGTGGATTTTATGGCAGCAATAGTCAGGATCAGACCGCTTACTTTAGCCCAAGTAATCATTACAGTGCTGAGCTGAATTTAAGCCATGACTGGGTCACTTGGCGAGAGTACGAACGCTCATTTAAACAGCATTTTGAAGCTGGAGTTGGACTTTATAAACAAGCAGATTACTCAGCTCGACCAACATATTCTTTGCAATATCAACATCAATGGCAGCTCTCACGGACTTGGCAACTTAATTATGGAATTGGTTGGCAATACCATCCATATGATGGTCATGATGAACAACATACCTACGGTATTTTCGGATTTGAAGGGCGTTTTTAATGAATAACATGATGTCAAAAATGTTGAGCTGTGTGTTTGCCTCAACGTTATTACCCGTACAATTTGCCTATGCCCGCATTGAAACTGAACTACCAAAAAACCATACGGTTTCTTTAACTTTTCATGATGTGCGAGATGACGTACTCAAGGAAGGTGACCGCGATGTTTATGCGATTCAGACCAATAATCTGGCACAGTTTCTCGATTGGCTTAGCCAGTCGGACTGGAAACCGATTCGTCTAAAAGATATTGAAGAGGCACGTAAGCAAGGTAAAGAATTACCTCATAACTCTATTCTACTGACCTTTGATGATGGTGCTTTAAGTAGCTATAGCCGAGTATTTCCTTTGCTGAAGCAATATCAGATTCCAGCAGTTTTTGCGCTTCCAACAAGTTGGTTAAATGGTAATACAAAAGCGGGTTATGAAGCCTATGGACAAGGTAACTTGGTGAACTGGGCTCAAGTTCGTGAAATGCAAGCATCTGGGTTAGCCGAGTTTGCAAGCCATAGCGATGATTTACATCATGGGGTATTAGCCAATCCTCAAGGCAATGAGCAACCTGCTGCGACTTCTTATGCCTATTTAAAATCGCAATCACGTTATGAAACCGATGCAGAATATCAACAACGCATTTTGCAGGATTTAAAAAAATCTTATGCGGTTTTAAAAAAAGAAGTAGGGGTTAATCCTAAAGCAATTATTTGGCCATATGGCGCCGTGAATGAACAACTGGAAAAACTAGCGCAGCAAGCCGGCTTTGAGTTTTCTTTCAGTTTAGGTCGTGATGGTATGAATCGGGTGAGTGATTCAACATTTAAACGAAGCCTGGTTATAGGTAACCCTACAGCTGAACAGTTCACCGAAGGTATGTTAAATATTCTGAATTTCGAAGAGTCAGATTTATTTAAGCAATCGCGTCATTTTGTGAGTATGGATTTAAAGCATTTGGCAGCACAACAAAATGCTCAAACTGATGAAAAACTTGGGCAGTTGTTATCAAAATTGTATAGCTTAAAAAATAACGCTTTAATCTTAAAGCCTTTGGAAGACAAAGATGGAGATGGGCAATACGATGTTGCTTATTTCCCTACAAATAAAATGTCTGTTCAACAAGATATTTTAAACCGTAGTTTATGGCAGGCTCAAACTCGGGCAGGCCAATCGGTAATATTAGAGTTGCCAGCTTATCCGCGAAAAGATAGACCATTTTTAGCTGTAGATTTGGCTAAAGATATTGCACGTTTCAATAGTAATTTAAGCGGTGTTCAGCTTAATGCAGGATCATCTTTAAATTGCGCAATGCAAAAAATAACCGTGCAAGAAAGCAGTTGTATTGAACAATCAAAACAGCTTGAACAACTGAGTGAACTGACTAAAAAAGCGGTCAAACCTTATTTAAATATGAGTAATCAGGCACAGTTTAGTTTATTGCTTACACCTGATTTAGAACATATCGAAAATCTACCTGAGCTTATAAAAACACTTTTAATACAACATGATTTAGTCAATTTGAAGTTTGATGTGATTGGCAAGAAAAAACAATTTAATCAGTTGTTAACGCTCTTAAATACACTTGATGAAAATGATAAGCAAAGAATAATGCTGACTTTAGTATTACCAGAAAATTCTCAAAAAACTGCTTGGGAAGAGGTTCAGCAAGGACTCTTTTCTATTCAGCGAGTAGGGATCCAGAAATTCGGTATTGATGGCTATGATTTTGAAAAATCAAAAGATGTTCATCAATATTTATATAATCCGCTTAGTCTGAATACTAGCCCTGTGATGTATCAGCCTTTTGCTGAATTGGTAGAGGGGAAAAAGTAATGAGAGTATTGCTCGATATTCTGTTTGCTTTTGCCTTTTTATATCCCTTACTGATGGCATGGACATGGATGGTAGGTGGACTTTGGTTTTTCTTTAAAAGAGAATACCGTGAACAAGCGCTTCCTGAACCCACAAATGAAGGGTGCAGTATCATTATTCCGTGTTTTAACGAAGAAGCACAAGTGCGTCAAACAATTCGTTATGCGCTACAAACCAAATATCCAAATTTTGAAGTAATCGCAGTCAATGATGGAAGTAGTGATAGGACCGCCGAAATTCTCGATGAATTGTCAGCGCAAGATTCACGACTCCGGGTTGTACACTTAGCAGAAAATCAGGGTAAGGCCGTAGCTTTAAGATCGGGAGTACTGGTTAGTAAATACGAATATCTTGTTTGTATCGATGGAGATGCGTTATTACATCCGCATGCGGTACTTTGGTTAATGCAACCATTTATTAACTTCCCGCGAATTGGCGCTGTAACGGGGAATCCACGAATTTTAAACCGATCTAGTATTTTAGGAAAATTACAGGTTGGTGAGTTTTCTTCGATTATTGGTTTGATTAAACGTGCACAACGTACATATGGTCGTATTTTTACCGTGTCTGGAGTGATTGCAGCATTTCGTAAAACTGCACTCGCTCGAGTCGGGTTTTGGTCAGATGATAAAATTACCGAAGATATTGATATTTCATGGAAGTTACAGCTCGACCATTGGGATATTCAGTATATTCCGCAAGCGCTTTGCTATATCTATATGCCTGAGACATTTAAAGGTCTATGGAAGCAACGTCTTCGTTGGGCACAAGGTGGGGTAGAGGTTCTTATAGAATATATTCCACAAATGTTCAAACTGCGTGTTCGCAGAATGTGGCCAGTCATGATTGAAGCGCTAGTCAGTATTATCTGGTCTTATGTCATGATTATGATCTTCACACTATTTTTTGTTGGATTATTTGTTGAGCTGCCTCAGCAATGGCAGATCAAAACGCTTATGCCACAGTGGTACGGTGTAATACTCGGCGGAACGTGTTTGATCCAGTTTCTAGTGAGTTTATGGATTGATCAGCGTTATGATCGAGGGCGTTTTTTTAGAAATTACTTTTGGGTGATTTGGTACCCGTTATTTTTCTGGCTACTGACTTTGTTCACAAGTGTCGTTGCGGTACCAAAAACTTTATTTAACACAAAAAAACGTGCCCGTTGGGTAAGTCCAGACCGAGGCTTCCGTGGAGATAACCCATGAAACTTGAGGAAAATAAGGATATAGAGACTTTAGATATCCCTGAATATATTGATCAGCCGGAATATGTCAAAAATAAAACAGCAAACTATACATTACAAACCATTGGTTGGATTTGTTTAATGTGGTTGCTATTTCCGTTGGTTTCATTGTTTTTATGGGTGTTTGAAGGGCACTTAATTTATGATTATGTCTGGGTAGACCACTTATCAGAAGTTAAGACCTTATTACATTTAGCATTAATGATCGGAATTAGCGCGCTCATTTTAATTTTATGGGCAAGTTATAACTGGATTAGATTTAGGGGTGAGGATCGACGAGCTAAGGCACCTAATAGTTCAGTTGAATTATTAGCCGCCCAATTTTTGGTTACGCCTGAGATGTTAACTGAGTTGCAAAAAAAACAACGCATCATTTTGCATTACGATGATCACGGTAATTTGCAAAAATATGAGTAAATAGAGAAAGCATGGCTTAAAAACCATGCTTTTTTACTTTTATGGCATTGCTCTGATAATAATATCAACGGGTTGTTCTATACCATCCATGCTGTGAACAGATGTATTGGTAATTTTAACAATTGGCCATGTTTGCAATTTACAGTTGGGTTTCTGAAGTGCTGTATAATAACTATCGGATTTAAAAAATACTTTTTTGGTGGTTGCAGTATTGGGAGTCAAAAGACGCTTAAGCCATGGTTCGTTTACTTGAGTTTCTAGAAAACGTAATGCCAGAATGCTTTTAACACGATTATTAAATAACCTACGGTTTTTGATAATAAGTGGGTGCGTAATTAACTTATGGGTACCCATCTGACTATGGGGCAAAATAAAATGAGGGGTGATTTGGAAGACAGTCACAAATTTTGCTTGCTGACAGATTTTTTCAAGATGTGTCACGCTATCTTGATTAGTACCAATAATCGCGACAGATGAATGTGAAAAGTCAAATTCTTTAATTGAACTTGATGAAATCACTTGTCCAGTAAAACCTTCAAAATCTTGAGAAGTATTCTGAAAAATTACTGATTTTGAAGTGTTATTTTTAATATTAATACTCATTTTCCAAAAGTCCTTTTGGTTTTTTAAATCATGATGTTTTTATCGTTTTAATATAAATAACCAAGCAGGAAGTTGGGGTAAAGTCTTTTCAGATAGATGGTCATCCCATACTCAAAATCAATTCAAGTATGGGAGCTTGAAGTAGAGTTTAATGTTCTATTTTTACATTCATGAGTTGTGTAAAGCTTTCTAAACGTTTAGCTGTATCGTATACATCACATGTAAAAATAAATTCATCAACATCGTATGTCGCTAAAAGTTTTTGTAAACCAGAGCGAACTGTATTTACAGAACCAATTTGCGCCATTGCATAGAAGTTTTCAACAGAAAGCTGTTCTGCTGTATTCCATAATCCCTGCATTGATTCAACTGGAGGTTTAAGCTTCAAACTTTCTCCACGAATTAAACCTAATACGCGTTGGTAAGCACTGGTTGCTAGAAACTGTGCTTCCTCATCTGTATCTGCTACAACAACAGGCACACCCATTGAAACATATGGTTTATCTAGGTATTCAGAAGGTTCAAAGTTCTCTCGATAGAGTTGAATCGCTTGACCTAACATACGTGGTGCAAAATGTGATGCAAATGAGTAGGGAAGTCCAAGTTTTGCCGCGAGTTGTGCACTAAATAGGCTAGATCCAAGTAACCAAACAGGAACATGGGTACTTTGCCCCGGTGTTGCAATAATTTTTTGTCCTGCTTGAGGTACATCAAAATATTTTAAGATTTCGACAACATCTCTAGGAAATTGATCTTCTGTTTCTTGATGGCCACGACGTAAAGCTCGCATGGTGAGTTGGTCTGTACCAGGAGCACGGCCTAAACCAAGTTCAATACGATTTGGATATAAAGTAGCAAGCGTCCCGAATTGTTCTGCGACAACTAAAGGGGCATGGTTAGGGAGCATAATTCCACCCGAACCCAAACGAATATGCTGTGTATGTGCAGCAATGAAACCAAGCAAGACGGCTGTAGCTGAACTTGCGATACCATCCATATTGTGATGCTCTGCAAGCCAGAAACGTTCATAACCTAGCTTTTCTGCATGTTGTGCTAATTCTAATGCGTGGCGTAATGAAAATTCGATAGTTTTATCATTACGAATGGGAGCAAGTTCCAAAATTGAAAACTTGGTATCTTGAAGTGATCGCATGCGATATTCTCGAATAAGGATATATCGAAATAATACGATATATAGGATGTGATGTATATCGTTTTTTTTCGATATTAAATTTTATCAATCAATAAAAAAGCACCCGAAGGTGCTCTTTTGATTCATCTGTGAATTAGCGGTTTTTATACCAGCCACGATGTAAGCCATTGTCATGGCGACGGCTACCACCTTTATAATAACGACGGTCACCATCGTAATATCTACGGTCATCACGATCATAACGGTCATCGTAATTACGGTCTTCAGCTACTTTACGACCGAGTGCCGAACCACCAGCTGCACCTACTGCTGCACCGATGTAACCACCATTTGTACCGCCCATATTTTTACCAACGGTATAACCAGCACCACCACCTAATGCACCGCCAATCGCAGCTTCTGTACGATTGCGACGGTCACTTGCTGCAGCTGCACCACCAGCTCCACCTAAAGCAGCACCGATTGTTGCACCTGAGGTACCACCAATACTTTTACCAATTGCTGTACCCACTACACTACCTAAAGCAGAGGTTGCAGCAACACGCGTACCATTATCTGCATGTGCAACTATTACCATAGAAGACGTTGCAAGTACTGCACTAGCTAACCAAATATTCATTTTCATCTTGGAACTCCATGTCCTTTTTACTGAAAGGACAGTATTTTTATCTTGAGGTAAATGTAATAAAAAATTTCGTGATAATTATGGAGAAGCCAAACGGAGATACGAGTGTTTTGTGTCGGTTTGTATGGTTTGTATTAATATGTGGATAAATCATGTGCATATCAAATGGTAGCGTGGAATTTAATCAAAAATAAAAAAGCACCCGAAGGTGCTTAAATGTCTATTCATCAACTTTGATTAGTGATGACGACGGTGTTTTTTCTTCCAGTGTTTAGAAGATCGGTCAGCATCACGGTCTTTAGAGATTTTATTACCTAAAGCAGAACCACCTGCCGCGCCTAAAGCAGCGCCGATATAACCACCGTTCGTACCGCCCATGCTTTTACCAACGGTATAACCGGCACCGCCGCCTAAACCACCGCCAATTGCAGATTCTGTACGGTGACGACGATCACTTGCAACAGCTGCACCACCAGCACCACCTAAAGCAGCACCAATTGTTGCGCCAGATGTCCCGCCCATACTTTTACCAATTGCAGTACCAGCGACACTACCTAGAGCAGAAGCAGCTGCTACATGTGTTGTATTGTCAGCATGCGCTACAGTAACCATAGAAGTTGCTAAAACAGCGCTACATAACCAAGCATTTAATTTCATATTCTACTCCGTGTCCTTAACTGCAGGACGCCTAATCTTTTGTTACGGCAAATGTAACAAAACACTTCTCCTAAAATATGGAGAACCATCTTTTGAGTATTGCAGTTTAGTGTCTGGTTTGTATGTTTTCTATTAAAATAGAATATTTAATACTCATATAGAAAAAAGTAATTCTCATTTAACATTCTTAAGTTTATTTATGGTCAGTTGAACACAAAAAATCAATGAAAGCTCGTGTGGCAGAAGACATATGCTTATGTTGTGCATATAGTAAAGAGAAAGGGCGTGTATGACCTGCATATGGTTCAAGTAAAGGCTGTAGCTTTCCTTGTTGAATTTTTTCATTAACGATAAAGTCGTAACTTTGACATATTCCTAGCCCATTTTCAGCAAGAGACACGACTCCTAAAATATCTTCTTTTACTAAAATCCGATTCGTTGGTATCCACTGAATTTCCTGATCTATATCTTTAAAGAACCACGGAGTGACCTTGCCATTACTTGGCAACTCAAAGGCAATACATTGATGATAATTTAACTCTTCTAGTGTTTTTGGAGTACCCATACGTTTTAAGTAAGTGGGTGAGGCAACAAGTTTTAAAGGTGCCTGCTCTAAAGTTCGAGCCACAAAAGAGCTATTTGGAAGGTATCCTTGACGAATAGCTAAATCGAATCCCTCAGCAATTAAATCAACGTTTCGATTAGAGATGCTGATTTCAATTTGAATGTCTGGATATTGCAAAAGAAATTTTTCTAATAAAGGAGGTAAACGATAATGCCCATAAGTTGTGGGGACGCTTAATTTAATTTTGCCGGAAATTTGCAGTTGCTTACCTTGAATAGCACGCTCTGCATGGTCAATTAACTGAAATGCATGTTGCATCTTTTCATAATAAAGCTGACCTGCTTCGGTCAAACTTAAATGACGAGTTGTTCTTCTAAAAAACTGAATACCTAATCTTTTCTCAAGTCGTGTAATTGTTCTACTAATGACTGAAGGAGTTGTTGCTAAATAAATTGCAGCTGCACTAATAGAAAGCTTTTCAGCCACAATTAAAAACACTTCAACATCTGCAAGATGGTCAAATTGACGAGACATTTTGTCCTCAAACGCAAAAAAGATTTGTAAATATGGTTGTTTATCTACCTTACTAGCAAAAATAGAATATATCCATCCCAGTTATAAAACCAGCAAATGGTTGGAATAAAGGTCAAATAATGAAGATGTTAAATAAAGTAATGCTCGCTATGATTACCGCTTCAGCAGCATTAAGTGCAAATGCTGCTCATGTATTAATTGTTTTATCTGATGAAGCCCAATTAGAGCTAAAGAATAATCAGGTTTTTAAAACGGGTTTTTACCTTAATGAATTGATGCAACCTACAAAAATGCTTTTAGATGCAGGCCATACAGTAACTTTCGCTTCACCAAAAGGGAAAGCTCCAACCTTAGATGAATCATCGAATAATGCGATGTATTTTAATCAAGATGAAAAAGCGTTAAAGCAGTATGCAGGTTTATTGCATGATCTAAAGTTAACATCTGCTCAAGATTCTCCAGTTGTGAGCCTATCTCGTATTGAGCAAATTGGCGTAGACCAGTTCGATGCTATTTATATTCCAGGTGGGCATGCGCCTATGCAAGATCTATTAAAAGATAAACAACTTGGAAAAGTACTTACTGCTTTCCATAAAGCTGGTAAACCTACTGCGTTGGTCTGTCATGGTCCAATTGCATTAATGTCTACTTTACCTAATGCTTCGGAAGCTATTAATCAACTTGGACAAGGCAAGCCAGTAAAAACCGGTTCATGGATATATAAAAATTATCGAATGACGGTGATTAGTAATCAGGAAGAGGAACAGGCTAAAGCTTTATTAAAAGGTGGAGAAATGAAGTTTTATCCTCAAACTGCATTACAGTCACTTGGAGGTAAGTATCAAAGTAATACCACTGCATGGGCCCCAAACGTGGTAGTGGACCGTGAACTTATAACAGGACAAAATCCAGCATCAGCTGTTTTGGTGGGCGAAACCTTATTAGAAAAATTAAAATAAGTTGGCTAGGCAAAGAGGTTTTTAAATAAAGCCTCTATTGTCATATAAAGGGAAAATATGACTTATTATTTTCTACAGAAAAGCCAAATTATAGGCAAGTAAATAAATCTTATTCGAAATCATTATATTTATACGCCTCTACTTATTGGGAAAGTTGATGAATTGGCTGATTATATATGTCATTTAAGCAGCATAATCTGTAAACTATGCGCTATTTTTACGATTTTGCTTATCTTCTATACTTACATAGCGTTCGATAAGCTTTTTGGACTTTTGAGATATTTCCTCTTATGAAAGCGTCACTCCGTTTACGACTTGATCAACTCTGTGATCGACATGAAGAACTTACTGCATTGCTTGCAGATGCTGAAGTGATCTCCGATAACAAACGTTTCCGTAAATTGTCTCGTGAACATAGTGATTTATCTGAAATTACCGAAGTTTGGGGCAAATACCGTCAAGCAGAAGAAGATATTGAAACTGCTGAAATGATGAAGTCGGACCCAGACTTTAAAGATATGGCAGAAGAAGAAATTCAAGCCAATAAAACATTGCTTGAAGAATTAGAAAGCCAGCTCAACATTTTGATGATTCCAAAAGATCCGAATGATTCTAATGCGGCTTATTTAGAAATCCGTGCTGGAACAGGTGGTGATGAAGCTGCGATTTTCTCTGGTGATTTGTTCCGCATGTATAGTAAATATGCCGAGACACAAGGCTGGCGTATTGAAGTGCTTTCTGAAAATGAAGGCGAGCATGGTGGCTTTAAAGAAGTTATTTGCCGTGTAGATGGTGATGGTGTTTACGGTCGCTTAAAGTTTGAAAGTGGTGCTCACCGTGTGCAACGTGTTCCAGCCACTGAATCACAAGGTCGTGTGCATACGTCAGCATGTACAGTTGCGATCTTGCCTGAAATTGATGTTGATACCAACGTTGAAATTAATCCGGCAGATTTACGTATCGATACTTACCGTGCATCAGGTGCGGGTGGTCAGCACATTAACAAAACTGATTCAGCGGTGCGTATTACTCACATTCCAACCGGTACAGTAGTTGAGTGTCAAGAAGAGCGTTCACAGCATAAAAACAAAGCTAAGGCGATGGCATTGTTAGTATCGCGTTTAGAAAATGCTAAACGTGCAGCAGCAGATGCAGCAACTTCTGAAATGCGCCGTGATTTGGTTGGTTCTGGTGACCGTTCTGAACGTATCCGTACTTATAACTACCCACAAGGTCGTATGACGGACCATCGTATTAACCTAACTTTATATAAGTTAGACGCAATTATGGAAGGTGATTTAACTGAATTGCTCGATAGCTTACATCGTGAATATCAGGCAGATCAGCTTGCGATGCTTGCACAGGAAAATGGCGGCTAATGAATATTGCTCAAGCGCTTGCAATTCGTGGTGAGCCTGACAGTTATGAACGGCAAGAAAATGCTTGGTTACTTGAGCATTTTCTAAAAATCAATTCGCTTGAATTAAAGTTTAGACTTGAGCAAGAGTTAACAGCCCAACAAGAGCAAGATTACTTGGCTGGTCTTGAACGTATCCAAAATGGTGAGCCTTTAGCTTATGTGACGGGTTCACAGCCATTTTGGACACTCGATTTAAAAGTAACGTCTGATACTTTAGTGCCACGACCTGATACTGAAATTCTAGTTGAAACCGTTTTAAATCTAAATTTGCCAAATACTGCAAATATTGTTGATTTGGGAACGGGAACAGGTGCAATTGCGCTTGCATTAGCAAGTGAACGTCCAGATTGGCAAGTCACGGCAACTGATATTTATGCGCCTACTTTAGAAGTCGCAAAAGAAAATGCACAAGTTCATAATTTGCAACGTGTGAAATTTGCCTGCGGCGCTTGGTTTGACGCACTTGAACCACAAAAGTTTGATTTAATTGTTTCTAATCCGCCGTACATTGACCCAGAAGATGAGCACATGCAAGCTTTGGCTACAGAACCGCGCCGTGCATTGGTTGCAGACCATCAGGGACTGGCTGATATTGAAATTATTATTGCTCAAGGCAAAAACTGGTTAAAACCGCAAGGCTGGATTGCACTAGAACATGGTTATGATCAGGGACAAGCTGTTCGAGATATTTTCACAGAGCATGGTTTTAGCCAAATTAAAACTATTCAAGACTATGGCCAAAATGATCGAGTCACTTTGGCATGCTGGATTTAAAATTACTTTTGTAGTGTATCTCGCCAACGTAATAACCAGTTTTCTATAAGTTTCATTAGGGTATCGGTTATTTTACCCAATAGCGCCAATAAAATAATTGCAATGATAACAATATCTGGTCGAGACGTTTCTCGGCCATCACTGAGTAAATAGCCAATCCCTTGAGTGGCTGCAATCAGTTCAGCTGCAATCATAAACATCCAAGATAAGCTTAAGCTGTTGCGTAAACCCGTTAAAATGCCGGGAGAGGCTGCCGGTAAAATAATAGATATAATCCGCTGAAAAGCATTAAGCCGATAAACTTTTCCAACTTCAATGAGCTTTTTATCTACATTATGAATTGCTGCAACTGTATTGGTATAGGTTGGAAAAAATGCTCCGATTGCAATCAATGTAATTTTAGAACCTTCATCAATTCCTAACCAAAGTAATAATAAAGGGATCCACGCAAGACTTGGGATCGATTTAATTGCTGAAAAAGTTGGTTCTAAATATGCTTCTGCTTCTTTACTTAATCCCACCCAAATCGCAAAAACTAAACCTAAACCGCTTCCTATAATAAAGCCCAACAGAACACGCCATGTACTAATATAAATATGGGCAAATAGGTCGCTATGAGCTAAATCTAAAAAAGATTGCCATAAACTAGACGGTGCAGGGAGTAGATAAGCATTGATATAGCCATTTCTGACTAAAAACTCGCAAGCCATTAAAAAGATAAGTGGAATGAGTAGCGCTTTAAACCAACGAGTAAATTTGTGGTTTAAATACTTTTTCTGAGATTTTAAAGCCTGCTGAGCTAAGAAGTGATTTAGCTCAGCTTTGTTAAGTGAATCACTCATATACTATTTCACGACTTTTTGAGCAAAACGTGGGTCTAGCAACTGATCAACCACTTGATTGACGTTGGTATCTTTTCTAACCAAGTCTTCTTCTGTCAAAATTTTCCCAGAACGTTTTAGCGCTTGTGCTTGAGTTGCTGATGGAATGCTTTGATCGAAGTTGGTTCGGCTCAGTTGTAGTTTAGCCACAGGTAGAGGAAGTTTTGATTCTTGAGCTAAAAGTGCTGCCACTTTATCTGGATTGGCCTTTGCCCATTTTCGGGCTTGTTCGTAGGCTTTAATAACGGCTTCTACCGCTTCAGGGCTTTGCTTTGCAAAATCTTCTTTAACGCTCAGTACGCTATAGCTATTAAATCCAACATTACGATAAAGCAATTTTGCACCCGATTGAATTTGAGCTGAAGCCATTAATGGATCAAGTCCAGCCCAAGCATCTACTTGGCCACGCTCTAATGCAGTTTTTCCATCTGGGTGTTGTAGATGAACCAGTTGTACATCACGTTTACTCAAACCGACTGTATCTAGTGCTTGTAGTGTAAATAAGAAAGGATCGGTTCCTTTGGTGGCTGCAATTTTCTTACCTTTTAAATCTTTTAGGCTTTTAATTGATGAATTTTTTGTGACAACAAGCGCGGTCCATTCCGGTTGGCTTTGTACATAAATCGTTTTAATTGGACTACCATTCGCTCGACTTAATACAGCAGCTAATCCAGCGGTAGAAGCAAAATCGATGCTGTTACTGTTGAGATATTCTAATGAGCGGTTACTACCTTGACTAAAAACCCATTTAATTTGGGTATTTGGCAGTGCTTTTTCGAGAAGTTTTTGATCTTTAACGACTAAACTAGTTGGTGCATAGTAAGCATAATCAAGTTTAAGCGTAGTCGGAATTGCTGCAAAAGCAGATGAAGTAAATACAAACCCCAATGTTGATGCCAACAAAGTCTTTGGTAGAGAAAATTTTGATTTTAAAGACATGATAAAAATAAAACCGAAATGAAATAGGAGATCATCCTTTCACGTGTTTAGAGACTTATAAACTTAGTTATTTTGATTTATAAATCAGTTTGAAAGATAAAAGTTTGAATAGAATTATAAATCACTGTTTTTATGACCATTATTAAATTTTAAATAATGCGTTTATCTGAAATATTGAATTTAAAAGACATAAATATCATAAGCTTAAACTCTAATACCTCACGCTTCATTCGATGTATATGTTATTGCTTGTGTCCAGTTAAATTATCTCGATATGCACCTGGGCTGACACCTGTCCATTTTTTAAAAGCACGGTGAAATGCACTTGGGTCATGGAAGCTTAAATCTTCACTAATATCTTGAATTGAGTCATTCGTTTTGCTTAAGCGTTGAACAGCAATATCACAGCGGATTTCATTTTTAATTTGTTGATAGCTTACACCTTCATGTTTCAGTCTACGTTGAACGGTGGCTTCTGAAATATTGAGTTGGTGAGCTACATCTTTAAGTTCGGGCCATTGTGCAGGGTGGAGTTTCAATAAATGGCGACGAATAAGTACACTTAAGGCATTTTCATTTTTAAAGCGAACTAAAAGATTTTGCGGAGTTTGCTCTAAAAAATCATAAAGCGCTTTTTTATCTTTCTTAATTTTAATATCTAAATAGTGGGCATCGAACTCAACTCGATTTATCTCAGCATTAAATTGAATATCTTCACCAAAACGAACTAAATAATCCTGAATATCGTTCGGTTTAGCACAACGTACCATAATAGTATTTAAACCAATTCGCTGGTCTACCAACCAGCACATAAGTCCGTGTACTAATATTAAAAAGGTTGCGTAGGTAAACATACGTTTAGGTTGCTCATGATCATGAATCACTAAATAAGCTTTGTCTTGCTCTCGAATGAGTTCTCCATGCATATCATCTAAAACAAAGTTAAAAAACTTCAAAATATCGTAGAGTGCTTTTTCTAAAGTTTCAGCCGTACTGACGAGTTTAGTCAGTAATTTATAGCTTCCACGACGCATGGGGTGGCTATCCATCCCAAAAAACTCATCGTTCATGGCATTGGCTAGCTCTATCCACAATTGGGCATACGTCGTAACAGGCACACGTGCCTTTGGAGACATCAGTAATTCAGCGGGGATGCCTGCTTTATTTAGAATTATTTGTGTATTTAGGCCTTTGGCATAAGCCGCACTCAGTGCTTCATGTACTAGTGCAATCGAAATTGTGCCTTTACTTAAAGATGATTGGACAACCATGTCAAAGACTCATATTTTCTTCATATATTTCAAGTGAAATACTGCATATTTAAAATTTGGATTGATCAAAAGCTGCAAGCATTTTGAGGCTTTTTGAAATTGTATCGGAAAACAACAACTTTTACTCTCACTACTAAGTTTAAAGAACATTTCTATAGGACATTACACAATGAAAATTCAAGGGAAACATTTCGTCATTACAGGTGGTGGGTCTGGTTTGGGTGCTGCAACAGCTGAGTATTTAGTCCAGCAAGGTGCTTCAGTCACATTAGTAGACATGAATGTAGAAGCAGGCGAGCAACAAGCAAAACAGTTGGGTCCAAAAGCTGACTTTGTAAAATTTGATGTGACCGATGAAGTTGCTGCTGAACAGTTCTTTAAGGATGTTTTGACAAAACATGGTCATTTGCATGGTTTGGTGAACTGTGCCGGTATTGGCCCTTCTGCGAAAGTAGTTGGTCGTGAAGGCGTACATGATTTGGCATTATTTTCAAAGACTTTAAATATTAATGTTACAGGTACATTTAACATGCTGCGTTTTGCAGCAGATGCAATGAGTAAAAACACGCTTGAAGAAGGTGAAGAAGACCGCGGTGTAATTGTTAACACTGCGTCTGTGGCAGCGTTTGATGGTCAAATCGGTCAGGCTGCGTATTCTGCATCAAAAGGTGCTATTGTTGCGATGACATTGCCAATTGCTCGTGAGCTTGCGCGACATGCCATTCGTATTATGACCATTGCACCGGGAATTATGGAAACTCCAATGCTTAAGGGTATGCCACAAAATGTGCAAGATGCTTTGGGACAAATGGTGCCATATCCATCGCGTTTAGGAAAACCCGAAGAATTTGCTCGTTTAGTTGGGCATATTGCTGAAAATTCATATTTAAATGGTGAAGTCATCCGTCTAGATGGTGCGATTCGTATGGCAGCAAAATAATAAAAATAAGGATGCTGAAATGATCTTAAATGCTGAACAAAGTATGGTTCAGGAGATGATGCGTAACTATGCGCAAAATCAGTTAAAACCAACAGCCGCACATCGCGATAAAACCCATGAATTTCCTGCTCAGGAATTAAAAGATTTAGGTGCACTAGGTGCTATGGGGATGACCGTGCCCGATGAATGGGGCGGTGCCGGAATGGATTATGTATCTTTAGTGCTTGCAATTGAAGAAATTGCTGCGGGTGATGGTGCTATTTCGACAATCGTAAGTGTTCAAAACTCTTTGATTTGCGGTATTACATTGGCATACGGTTCAGAGCAGCAAAAACAAACCTATTTGCCAAAATTTGCATCTGGCGAATGGCTAGGATGCTTTTGTTTAACTGAGCCACATGTAGGTTCTGATGCAAGCGCGATTTTATGTAAAGCCGAGCGAGATGGCGACCATTGGGTACTCAATGGCGTAAAGCAATTTATTACCAGTGGTAAAAATGCTCAAGTGGCTTTGGTATTTGCGGTCACCGATAAACAAGCTGGCAAAAAAGGCATTTCATGTTTCCTTGTACCGACCAATACACAAGGTTATTTAGTCACTCGTATTGAAGACAAAATGGGTCAACATGCTTCGGACACCGCAACCATTACGTTAGAGGACTGCCGGATTCCTTTAGAAAATTTGGTGGGACAAGAAGGTGAAGGTTATAAAATTGCGCTATCAAATTTAGCGGCTGGTCGTATTGGTATTGCGGCTCAATCTGTTGGTATGGCAAGAGCTGCTTTTGATGCGGCTGTCCAATACGCAAATGAACGTAAGGCCTTCGGTGTAGAGCTGGTTCAGCATCAGGCGGTTGGTTTTCGCTTAGCCGATATGGCAACCCAAATTGAAGCGGCACATCAGTTGGTTTTACATGCTGCAGCTTTAAAAGATGCTGGGCTGCCTTGTTTAAAAGAAGCCTCAATGGCAAAGCTATTTGCGTCTACTATGGCTGAGCGAGTATGTTCGGATGCAATCCAGATTCATGGCGGTTATGGCTATGTAAGTGATTTCCCTGTAGAGAGAATTTATCGTGATGTTCGTGTAAGCCAAATTTATGAAGGTGCTTCTGATATTCAACGCTTGGTGATTGCTCGTGAAGTGGCTCAAGTTTAAGTATTAGATTTTAAAAAAAGAGTCACTGACTGCAAAAAAACCGCAATTGTTATGCGGTTTTTTGCAATTAAATGAAACTCGCTTTTTAATGATTAAATTTGAGCTTTGACTTCCTCACCAATTAAATAAAAAGTTCCACCTGCAATATAGTGCAGACTTCGAAGTTCTTTCGGCGCATCTTGAAAATGCCAGTGCCCATCTCTAAAGACACGGCTATCAGCCCATGCACCTACAACAGAACCAATAAATAAATCATGAGCCGACTGATTATGGGGTTCTGGAATAAGTTTACATACAAGCCATGCGATGCAACCTGATACAAGTGGGCTAGGAAGTTCTTCTTGATAAAATAGCTCAACACCGCAATGCTCAAGTTTTTGTGGATCATCCAACTTACTAATGGTTCCAAGTTGATGAGTTAGATCGAGCTGTGCATAGCAAGGAACTTGTAAGGTGAAGTAACCGCTTTGCTCAACAAGCTGTCGAGTTTTCGTACTTTTATCTAAAACGACGGACACTTTGGCTGGTTTGAACTCTAAGGCACATGCCCATGCGGCAGCCATTACATTACGGTCATCACCATGTTGTGCAGAAACAAGGACAGTAGGACCATGATTTAACAAACGATAAGCTTTTTCTAACTCTACAGGTGCAATATATGATTGCGTCATATTTAGCCTAAGTAATACAGAAAATAGATAGCCTTATTGTTGCAGAAAGTGTGAGAGAAGTAATGTGATAGGGTATTAACCGAATAAAAAAGTTGTTTCCATTTTATCACTTTCATAATGATTAACTTAGTCATAAAATCACTTGGCTTCTAAGAGAAAGGATTAACGCGTGACCGAGCTTCAAGATATCGATTTTGTAGAGTTAAGTGATGAAGAAATGCATCTCTATAGCCGTCAGATTTTACTTGATGGATGGGATATTGAAGCTCAGGAAAAACTCAAACTTGCTAATGTGCTGATTGTAGGTGCTGGCGGAATAGGCTGTAGCAGTGCAGAACTACTAGCGCGAGCCGGGGTTGGGAAAATTACACTGATTGATGCAGATACGATCGAGATAAGTAATTTACAGCGTCAAATTGCATTTGGTCATGAAGATGTTGGTCGTTATAAAGCAGAAATTTTGGCTAAACGTTTACAGAAAATTAACCCTTATATCTGTGTTGAATACTATAACGAACGGTTAGACGAACATAACATTGATAGACTGGTTGAACACCAAGATGTGGTTTTAGATGGCTGCGATAATTTTACAACTCGCTATTTGGTAAACGCAGCTTGTAAGAAACATCAGGTCGCATTAATTAGTGCTTCAGCAATTGGTTTTCAGGCACAAATGTTTATGGTTGAAGGAGATTCAGCTTGCTATGAATGTCTTTTTCCGAAAGAACAACATAGTAATGAAGGCCTTCGCTGTGCAGAGTCAGGGGTACTTGCAACTACTCCTGTAATGATAGCGTCATTACAAGCACATCACACTTTGCTATATTTAGGATTAAATCGTACACCTTTAAAGCAGAAACTATTATTGTGGGATGGTTTAAATATGACACAACGTATTGTTAGTTTTGATAAAGATGTAAATTGCCCACTTTGTCAGGCAAGCTAATCAGTAAATTAAACAAAATTTGCTACACTCAACCTGAATGATTTGGTTTTGAAGAAATATGAAAAAAAATATTTTGTTTGATGGGCTGCGTTCAGTCGCCCGTATTGGTGAAACAGCAGTGGTTGCGGCCAAAGCTGGAATTAAATACGCAACTGAAAAACCAAGTAATGCTAAACTCATGCGAGAGACTTTTGAGTCACTTGGTTCAACTTATATTAAGCTTGGTCAGTTTATTGCGAGTACTCCATCGCTTTTCCCACGTGAATATGTAGAAGAATTCCAAGGTTGTTTAGATCAGACTCCAACTCTGCCATTTAGTTATATTCAAGGCGTGCTTGCATCTGAGTTTGAAGGGCGCGATTTAAGCCAGATTTTTAGCTATATCGATGAAAAACCATTAGCTTCTGCGTCAATTGCTCAGGTTCATGCAGCTAAGCTGACCACAGGTGAAGATGTTGTTATTAAAGTACAAAAGCCTGGTGTTGAAACTATTTTATATACGGACCTAAGTGTAGTGCATTGGGCTGCTAAGCTGCTCGAACGTGCTGTACCAAAGATTAAATTTGCTGCTCTTTCTGAAATTGTTGATGAAATTAAAAGCCGTATGGTTCGTGAAGTCGATTTCATTGAAGAAGCACAAAACTTAGATGACTTTATTGAATATCTGAATATTTCACAAAACAAAGCTGCGACTGCACCTAAAGTTTATCATCAGTTTTCTACACGTCGTGTCTTAACTATGCAACGCCTATACGGCGTGTCTTTGACAGACTTTAGTGTTGTAAAACAATATGCTAAAGATCCATCGCAAGTACTGATTACGGCCATGAATACATGGTTCGGTAGCCTCATGCTATGCAAGAGTTTCCATGCGGATTTACATGCTGGAAACCTAATGTTGCTTGAAGATGGTCGAATTGGTTTTATCGATTTTGGTATTGTCGGCCAGTTAAAGCCTGAAGTCTGGACAGCATGTATGGCCTTTATGGATGCATTGCAAAAAACTGATTATCAGGCCATGGCTGAAAATATGCTGAAAATGGGTATGACTCATAACAAAGTTGATGTTGATGTATTGGCACAAGATTTAGAGCGCTTGTTTAACGGCGTATTAATGTCTGACCCTCAACAAATTCTCGCTTCAAATCCAGCCGATTTAAACGATATCATGATGGATATGGTAGGAGTTGGTGAGCGCCACGGTATTAAATTCCCACGTGACTTCGCTTTATTATTTAAGCAAATGCTTTATTTCGATCGTTTTATGCGCGTACTCGCACCATATACTGATATTTATGCAGACCAACGTTTGAAAATGGTTCAAAATATGGAACCTGCTTCGTTGTTAAAGCACTAAGGTCAGTTTAAATTTATGGATGCCATTATTATTGAAGGCTTGAAGGTTGAGACAGTGATTGGCTGTTTCAACTGGGAAAGACAAATTATTCAACCTTTAATGTTGGATTTAACCATCCATAATGATTTGAGCCGAGCAGCAGAGTCTGACAAACTTGAGGACACACTCAACTATGCCCAGATTTGTGAGTTATCGGCTCAAACCATTCAACAAGCCAAACCTGAATTAATTGAACATGCAGCACATCTTGTTTTGAAATGTTTGTTTGAAACCTTTCCAACAATTGAAAAAATTACCATAACCATCCGTAAGCCCGCCATCATTGCAGAAGCTAATGCTGTAGGAATTCGTCTTGAACGCACCAGAAAAAATTTTTGCGCTCGCCCTAGCGAGTAATTTAGACGCAGATCAGCACTTTACTTTTGCGTATACGCAATTAGCAACTTTGGGGAAAGTGCAGTTTTCATCTGTTTATCAAATTCCATGCCGAGATGGTATTGGAGATGATTATTGGAATTCAGCATGTCTATTAAAAAGCACTTTATCGTGTGATCAAATAGAATCTTTTTTAAAGAAACTTGAGTCAGATTCGGGGCGTGTTCGTCCATCGCATCATATTTCTTTAGATGTAGATTTGATTGCATGGGGAAGTGATCTCGACCATATGCAATTTAATTCAAAAAAATTACCTTTGGCCCTTGATGTAAAAATCCCTTTATATGAGCTTTGGCATTGTGAAAGTTTAAAGGTTGATAGTCCACTTTATCCGGTCGTCAATTTTAAAGTTTAAAAGCTTTCAAACTAGATTTTACGCAAACTTTACGCGGTCTTGGACTTTCTCAATAGAGAATTTACGGGCATTTTATCGATACTGAAATTCACTAAATTAGTGTTATTTCAGGACAATAAAGATGCTTATAAATTCTCAAATGCGCATCTTGCATCAGTCTGGCATTGTCTTATGCCGACTAAAAACAAATGATATCTCTTCATCTCTCCTTATTTCCGTTTTGGCAAATCAAGCCAAGGGGTATAGTGGAGAATAGTCATGTTAGAACTTATACTTGTTTTATTTATTGCTATTTTTTTAGCATGGTGCCTCGGTAAATATCTATCCAAAGTGATGGCAAATCAGCCGATGTGGGGTGATGGATTATTTCGCTGGATTGAAAATCCTGTATATCGCTTGTTAGGTATATCTCCGCAACAACAAATGAACTGGAAACAATATTCGCTAGCATTTGTTGTTAGCTGTATTTTTTTAGCTGTAGCCATTTTTGCTATTTTTATGACGCAAGCATGGCTACCATTAAACCCGAACCATGCACCAAATATGAGTTGGGATTTAGCGCTACACACTGTTATTTCATTTTTAACAAACACCAACCAACAGCATTATTCTGGTCAGGCTCAGTTATCTTATTTGTCGCAAATGACAGGTATTGTGGGGCTGCAAGTCATTACTCCAATGATGGGGCTGGCTTTGGTTGTTGCGACATTAAGAGCTTTCTTTTATCAGCGTCCAAGCCATATTGCGGCCGATGTTGCCGAGCAGCCAGATCAAATTTTAATTGGTAACTATTGGGCAGATGTAATTCGCCCTACAGTTCGCTTTTTGCTTCCACTTTGTTTTGTCTGGTCATTATTGCTTAACAGCCAAGGCGTGCCATCAACTTTCCAGAGTGGGCCAGAAGTACAGCTTATTGATAAAGCCAATAGCGTTGAAACTCAAAAAATTCCTTTAGGACCAGTTGCACCAATGGTGGCGATTAAGCAATTAGGTAGTAACGGTGGTGGTTGGTACGGTCCAAATAGTTCTGTGCCTTTAGAAAATCCAACACCATTTTCTAATTTACTAGAAATGGTTGCGATCTTACTTATTCCAATCACAGTCATTTTTATGGTCGGGCATTTTATTCAGCGTAAAAAATTTGCCTACTTCGTCTTTGGCAGCATGTTTTTCATGTCAATTATTTCAGGTGCAGCTGCTGTCTGGTCTGAGAGTATGTCAGCGACAGCATCTCAATTTGCCGTAATGGAAGGTAAAGAACAACGATTTGGACCAGCCGCATCAACAGTTTGGGCAGCGCTTACTACGCAGGTAAATAACGGTTCGGTCAATATGATGCATGATTCTTCTGCACCGCTTACCGGTTTAGTCGAACTCATTAACATGCTGATTAATGCGATTTGGGGCGGTGTGGGCTGTGGTCTGCAACAGTTTATGATTTATCTTTTACTCGCAGTATTTATTGCAGGTTTAATGACAGGTCGTACCCCTGAATTGTTTGGACGCAAGATTGAAGCGGCAGAAATTAAGTTGCTCGCGATTATTATCTTGATTCAACCTTTAGTCATTCTTGCATTTACCGCATTAAGCCTCAGCATTCCAGGCATATCTGGAATTAGTAATCCGGGACCACATGGTATTAGCCAAGTGTTGTACGAATATGTCTCTGCGTTTGCTAATAACGGTTCAGGTTTTGAAGGTCTCGGAGACAATACTATATGGTGGAATGTTACTTGTAGTATCGCTCTACTGTTAGGACGTTTTCCGACATTAATTTTGCCATTAATGATTGCGACACGTTTAGCAGCAAAAAGAAAAGCACCCGAAACAGCAGGTAGTCTTCAGGTTGAAACTCCAACCTTTGCTTTAACGCTGATTACGATTGTTGTGTTGCTTACCTTATTACAATTTATGCCAGTTCTTGTCCTTGGGCCTATTGCCGATCAACTTTTGTTGGTTAAAGGCTAAGGAGGCGAGTGAAAATGAATACGCAAACTTATGTAAATAGCCATAAACAAACCATGGCAGTACCAAATTTTGAAGTTTGGAAAAATGCATTTGTGAAACTGCTACCACAGCATGCAATTAAAAACCCTGTGATGGCAATTGTATGGCTTGGAACAGTGGTTACTGCAATTAGTACAGTCTTGGGTTACACCACACTGTTATTTGGTTTAGTGGTTACAGCAATTCTGTTTATTACCATTTTATTTGCTAACTATGCCGAGGCTGTTGCAGAGGCTAGAGGTCTTGGACAGGCATCTTCATTACGTGCAGCCAGAGAAAATTTAACGGCTCGAAGACTCAAATCTTTGACAGACCGTCAAGCGACTCAAGTTGCAGCGACCGAACTTCATTTAAATGATTTTATTGAAGTACATGCAGGTGAGCTTGTTCCAGCCGACGGTGAGATTGTAGAAGGCTTTGCGACCATTAATGAATCGGCTGTTACAGGTGAGTCAGCACCTGTGCTACGTGAAGCTGGAACAGACCGTTCAGGTGTTATTGGCGGAACCAAAGTGCTTACAGATCGTATTATCGTACAAGTGACTGCTGAATCTGGTCAAAGTTTCTTAGACCGTATGATTGCTTTGGTTGAAGGATCAAATCGTCAAAAAACACCGAATGAGATTGCGCTTGGCTTCTTGTTAATAGTGATGACAATCACGTTTTTAATTGTCGTGATTAGCTTACCATTTATTGCCAAGTATTTGCATATTGAACTTGATCCAGTCGTGCTCGTGGCGTTATTGGTCTGCTTGATTCCTACAACCATTGGTGGCTTGTTACCTGCGATTGGTATTGCGGGCATGAACCGTGCACTCAAAGCCAATGTTTTGGCAAAATCAGGTAAAGCTGTAGAAGTCGCGGGTGACATTGATGTGCTTTTACTCGATAAAACAGGAACCATTACTTATGGTGACCGTCAAGCGACCTCTTTTTATCCCTTAACTTCCATAACTGAGTCTGAGTTGAGAGCTGCTGCTTGGGTAAGTTCACTAGCCGACCCAACACCAGAAGGGAAATCGATTGTTAAGTTAGCAAAAGAGCAAGGGCTAAAACAGCAAGAACCTGAGCAAGCCGAATTTATCTCTTTTAGTGCTTCTACCCGAATTTCTGGCGTGAACTTACCGAATGGTGACCAAATTCGTAAAGGTGCTTTAGATGCAATCTTAAAGTTTGTAGATGAAGATTATTCTCAAGATTTAGAGTTAAAAGCACGTGTTGAGCAAGTTGCCAAAAAGGGTGCAACACCTTTAGTCGTCGCAAATCAACATCATGTACTGGGCGTGATTGAGCTTTCAGATGTGATTAAACACGGTATTAAAGAACGTTTTGCTCGTTTAAGAGAAATGGGCATCAAAACCGTAATGGTTACAGGTGATAACCCATTAACTGCGGCCGCGATTGCTGCTGAAGCTGGTGTAGATGATTATATTGCCGAAGCAAAACCAGAAGACAAATTGGCTTGTATTCGCATCGAACAACAACAAGGTCGTTTAGTTGCGATGGTCGGTGACGGAACCAATGACGCGCCGGCATTAGCACAAGCCGATATTGGCTTAGCCATGAACTCGGGTACACAAGCTGCAAAAGAAGCCGGCAATATGGTTGATTTAGACTCTGACCCAACCAAACTACTTGCTGTAGTTGAGATTGGGAAACAGCAGTTGATTACCCGCGGTGCTTTAACAACGTTTTCGTTAGCAAACGATGTCTCTAAATACTTTGCCATCTTGCCTGCATTGTTCGCTACTGCGATTCCACAAATGCAAGTATTGAATGTGATGCACTTAGCAAGTCCAAACAGCGCGATTTTATCTGCACTAATTTTTAACGCGATTATTATCCCGCTATTAATTCCAATCGCACTCCGAGGCGTGAAATTTAAACCTTCAACGGCAACTCAGTTATTACGTCGAAATATGTTGATTTATGGTGTGGGCGGTGTGGTTCTGCCATTCCTTGCCATTAAAGCAATTGATGTAGTGATTGTTCAATTATTTGGTTTGTAATCTGGAGTTTGAAATGAAAACTTATGTACAAAATTCAGAAGCAAATTTGGGTCAGACCTTAAGAGCATCTTTGGGATTATTAATTTTTACCTTAGTTGGCTGTGGCGCTGCTTATAGTGCGATTGCTACAGGTGCGGGACAGGTGTTATTCAACAATCAAGCAAATGGTAGTTTGATTGAAATAGATCATAAAGTTTTAGGGTCAAAATTAGTTGCTCAGCCATTTGTTGGAGAGGCTTATTTTCATCCACGTCCTTCAGCAGTCGCTTATGACCCGATGGCGATGGTAGGTACAAACTTAGCGCGTACTAATCCTGAGCTACAGCAACAAATAGATGCTCAGATTCTTGCGGTAAAAAAACAAGACCACACGGGCAATACACCTATACCAAGTGATTTGGTGACTAAATCGGGGAGTGGTATCGATCCGCATATTAGTCTTGAATCTGCTCAGTTACAGGTTGCTCGAGTGGCTCAAGCGCGTCATTTAGACCCTAAGATTGTGGAAGAGCTTTTGCAAAAGTATGTTGAACCGAAGCAGTTTGGTGTATTGGGACAAGCTCGTGTTAATGTATTAGAGCTAAATATCGCTTTAGATCAATTACAATCTACACATTAACTTAAAAATAAAGTTGTTAGTTTACCGGATGATATCAAGTGCAAAGCAATCGCGAAAATCAGGCTGAGGCCTTATTAAATCATGTCAACAGATATCAAGCCGGTCGACTAACGGTCTTTCTTGGTGCGGCGCCGGGTGTAGGAAAAACCTATGCCATGCTCGCCCGCGCCAAAGAATTATTTCAACAGGGCACAGACGTTGTGGTGGGTATTGTTGAAACCCATGGAAGAATCGAAACTCTAAAAATTTTGGAAGGGTTGCCTCAGATTGCTAGAAAGGAAATTCAATATCAGGGGCATACTTTAGAAGAAATGGACTTGGATGCTATTTTACTCAGGCATCCAGAAATCGTTTTGGTTGATGAGTTGGCTCATCGCAACGTCCCAAATAGTCGTCATGAACGACGGTGGCAAGATGTCAATGAATTGCTAGATGCAGGTATTGATGTATTTACGACCATTAATATTCAACATTTAGAAAGCCTAAATGATGTGGTCTATCAAATTACGGGCGTTCGAGTAAATGAAACGGTACCAGATCGGGTATTTGATCGTATTCGGGACATTCGCTTAATTGATTTACCCGTCAGTGAACTCATTGAAAGGCTCCATCAAGGAAAAGTCTATGTACCAGAGCAAGCAAATCTGGCATTACAAGGCTTTTTTAGCATTTCAAATTTAACAGCATTACGTGAACTCGCAATGCAATGCGTTGCTGAGCATGTCGATTCAGACTTAAAAGAGAGCTATGCCTCGAAGGGCTTGAAATCTATATCGTTGCAAAATGAATTGATGATTGCGATAGATGGGCAAGGCTCTTCTGAATATTTAGTGCGAGCAGGCTGTCGTTTAGCAGAACGTAATGGTGCTACATGGACTGTAGTAAATGTTGCTAAAAGTTTGGACTTTGGACAGAGTTCAGTGAGTTCTTATAAAAAAGAATACATTGAGATTGACCGCGCCTTTGAGTTGGCTCGACAACTCGGTGGTCGAACCGAGGTTTTATATGGGCATCGAGTTGCATCTGTTCTAATGGATGCCGCCGTTGACCGAGGTATTTCCAATCTAGTCATTGGTAAAAGTATTTCACCGTGGTGGTTAACGTTATTTAAGAAAAATTTAGCTCAGCAATTATTAAATCAAGAAAACTCGATTGCTTTAACCATTTTGCACCCAGAACAGGGCACTAAAAAGATTAATCAGCTCGAAAAGTCTTCATTTTTATCATTAAAAGAAAGCATTTTTGTTTTAGCTGTGACGTGCGGTAGCATTTTTCTAGCTCACTTCGCCGAAGTTCTATTTGGTATTGAAGACTTCTCTGTCATCTTTATTATTTCTGTTTTAATTGTTGCAAGTAAAACTCGAATGTTAGCTGCCGTAGTGGCAGCCTTAATATGTTTTTTGGCTTATAATTTTTTCTTTATTGCACCACGTTATACCTTTCAGATTTCAGCACACCAAGGGGTAGTCACCGTTGTTGCTTTTTTTGCAGCAGCTTTAATTGCTGGGCGTTTGGCTTCTCAGTTACGCCAGCAAGTTTTGTCTTTAAAAGCAGCAAATGCCTACACTACGGTAATGCAAGACTTAGCACGTAAGCTTTCTAGTGCCGTGAACCTTGAAGAAGTCATGCAAACAGGACGTATGACTTTAGAAACCCAACTTCAAACGAAGGTGTGGATTTCTATTCAAGATAGAGTCATTTCATCTGATATAGAGCTAAGCGATAAAGAAAAAGTCGCGGCAGATTGGTGCTTAAAACATCAACAACCGTGTGGACATTTTACCGATACACTCAGCCAGTCGAATTGGTGGTTTTTACCACTTTTAGAACAAAAAAATAGCCTAGGTATTGTGGGAATTTACTTTAAGGATGAAGTGGTTTCCTTAAATTTTGAGCAAAAGAAATTGACTGAAAGTGTAATCGAATATATTGCGCAGGCGGTACTTCGAACTGAATTGGTGAATGAGCTTGAACAAGCAAAAGTCACCAGTGAAACAGAGCGCTTACGTTCTGCTTTATTATCTTCGGTATCGCATGATTTACGCTCGCCACTTGCTTCTATCATTGGGGCAGCAGACACACTTGCCAATTTTAAAGCTGAAATGTCAGAACAAGACCAGCAAGATTTACTTGAAACAATTCATTTGGAAGGTGAGCGTTTAGACCGTTATATTCAAAACTTACTTGATATGACCCGTTTGGGACACGAAGGTCTAACTTTAAAAAGGGACTGGATTGGTGTAGATGAATTAATTGGTTCGGCAACCCGCCGTTTAAAGCGTTATAAACCAGATACGCAAGTGATAGTTCAGTTACCTGAGCAACCGATTAGTTTGTATGTCCACCCAGCACTGGTAGAGCAAGCTATTTTTAATGTTTTAGAAAATGCTGCAAACTTTTCACCTCCAGATGAGCCAGTCATGATTCGTACTCATCTTTCATCAAAAAATGAAGTAAGAATTGAAATTGAAGATAAAGGTGCAGGAATCCCTGAAGACGAAAGACACCGCATTTTCGATATGTTTTATACTATGGAGCGTGGAGACCGTGGAAAATTCGGTACAGGTTTAGGGCTAACAATTGTAAAAGCGATTATTGGTGCTCATATGGGTACAATAGAAGCATTTTCAGGGCGCCAAAATAAAGGTACTTTAATTCAAATCAAATTACCCATTTATCCAGTAAAAGAATAAGTTGTAAATTCATGATAAGTTCCAAAACATCACCTGTAGAAACACGCATTGTGATTATTGATGATGAGCCTCAAATCCGTAAATTTCTAGACATTGCTTTAAGAACTCAAAAATATAAAACCACGCTCTGCGAAACGGGTTACAAAGGTCTAGAGGCTTTAGCAACACAAGGGGCTGATTTGGTTATTCTAGATTTGGGCTTACCTGATTTAGATGGGAAAGAAGTGCTTCAAGAGTTACGCAGCTGGTCAAATGTGCCGGTTATTGTGCTATCTGTACGCGCTGATGAATACGAAAAAGTTGCTTTGCTCGATGCTGGCGCAAATGACTACATGACTAAGCCTTTTAGTGTACAAGAGCTTTTGGCGCGCATACGTGTCATTCTAAGAAATCAACCGATTCAGCAAGAAGCACATGTTTATGACGATGGTTATCTCAAAGTTGATGTTACGCAGCGTTTAGTATGGGTCGAGCAACAACCAATTACTTTAACTCGGAAAGAGTTTCAACTTTTGACACTATTAATGCGCTATCAAGGACAGCTTTTAACACAGCCACAGCTCTTAAAAGAACTATGGGGGCCAACCCATCAGGAAGATACGCATTATTTGCGTATTTTGGTGGGTAAGTTGCGAAGCAAACTGGGGGATAACGCGATTCAGCCACGTTATATTGCAACTGAACCAGGTGTGGGATTACGCTTTTTAGCTAAACAGAAAAATCATTAATTAGATATAAAAAAAACCTTAGGGTATTTCTCCCTAAGGGTTTGCAAAGCGATTTATATTTTTTGCTTTTTTTATTTATATATCCCAATGTTGTTCTGCTTCAGTCATTTGGCTGTAAATATTTTGATATTCAGCCTGCTTAACTGTGTACCAATGTTCGACAAAGTCAGCGCCTAAATATCCTTTTAAAATAAGACTTCCTTTAAATATTTTTAAGGCTTCTGGCTGATTATTAGCTAATAAAATGTGCTCATCTTGAAACTTCAAAAGATGAGCAGGTTTTGGCAGCGGTAACTTATGAGATAAGCCATAAGATGCGCCAGCTAAAATAGTCGCTGCAACCAGATAGGGGTTACAGTCCGCTCCAGCAACCCGATATTCTAAACGTTGATTTTGTATGTCTGAGCATGGGATACGGATTGCGACATTACGATTATTGGTATCCCAATTGGCTTCTAATGGCACATGATGCCCAATTTTAAAACGTCTATAAGAATTAATATTAGGCGCTAAAATCGCCATAGATGCAGGCATTAACTCAATTAGGCCACTAATCGCGCTCAATAATTTGGCTGAAAGCTCATCTTTTTGTACTTCTGAGCTAAATATATTTTCATGGTACTGATTCAGCATGCTCATATGAAAATGCATGCCACTACCAGCCTTTGCCAAGTTCGGTTTCGCCATGAAACAAGCGGTTAAGTCATGCTTTCTTGCAACTTGTTTTACAATTCTTTTTAAGGCATTAATTTGATCGCAGAGCTTTAAAATATCATGGCTGTGTTGAAGATTTAATTCGTATTGTCCAGGGGATGATTCCGCAACAATAGCGGTAATTTCAATTGAAGTAGGGCTGCTTTCTCAACTTCATCTAGGACTTGCTGATAGTTATTCGGTGCATCTATATCGAAACATTGGTTTTCTATGCAGGTTTCAGACTGATGCTGAGGTGAGAAAAGGTAAAACTCTAGCTCGGCAGCCATGACAGGGAAATAATTATTAGTATGTAACTGATTTAATAATTTTTTTAATATATTGCGTGGTTCATAGCGACAGTCTGTACCATCTTCTTCTTGCATGGATAGGTAAAGCTGAGCATTTAATTCTGGGGATAAGGCACTTGGTTGCAAGCTGCCTAAAATGGGCAGGCAAAGTCTATCTGGTTCACCAATATATTTTCCTAGCCCTGTCTCTTCAATCACTTTTCCATCCAGACTCATGGCGTAAACAGAAAGTGGAAAATAACATCCATGAGAGAGATTTTTCAGACTCTTAACGTCAATTCGTTTGGCACGAATATGCCCGTTTAAGTCATGCAGACAAATATCAATGTGCTGAGTGTGGGAATATAAACTTAAATATTCATCAACTTCTTTCAAAAAAAGCTCTGAGTTGAAAATGTCGGTTTGTGTTGGAGGAATAAAATCATCTGATATTTTAAATGCCTTAAAGTGAGAATTTTGTAAGTTTAAATTTGGGTAAATATGCGTACTCATTATAAAAAACCTTGGTGGTTATTTAGCTAAAATCCTAACGTAGCCTTTGAAGTTAATCTCGTAAAAAAAGAGTAAAATAATGAAAGGTTTTTTTATGGGGTTTTTTGTTTTTATTTATTAATAATCAATCACTTGATTCTAATTTTTATAATCAATTTTTAAAGTAAAATTAGCGTATAAGAGCAGTCGGCGCATTATAAAATTCTATGGATTTCTCTTTTTAAAATTAAACAAAGCTAAAAATTTTAGCTTCTCATTTGGTGAGATGGTCAAACTGCTTTAAACTTAAAATCTTATCCAGTTAAACATTTATGTATAAATCTTGAATTGAGCAAGGCTTATATAGCACATGTACTGGAATTTTATTTTTTGCGTTTTTTTAATTTTTATTTTTGAGTTTTCTTAATATGAAAAATATCGGTTTAGCCATTTTAGCAATCAGTCTTTCAGGTTGTGCTGCAATGAGCGTAGAAGAATGTAAGACTGCGAATTGGTCATTAGTGGGTGAGAAAGATGGTTCAAAGGGGGCTTCGCCACGTTTAGATCAATATTATAAAGCGTGTGGAAAAGCCAATATTGTTCCAGATCAAAAGTCATATGAACGTGGGTATAAAGAGGGCTTAGGGTATTATTGCCAGCCATCAAATATTTTTTATAACGCTTTAGAGGGTAACGGCAATATTAATGTATGCCCAGTTGAGCAGCGTAATCGTTTAAGACCTTATTATCGAGCAGCTTCCGATTACTACAATGCAAAAAATGAATACGACCGTTATGACGAAAAGTTTAAGCAGTATTCCGATAATGCTTACAACGAAAAATTAAAGCCAGAAGAGCGTGAACGTTATCGTAAGCTTTTAAGAGAATTACAAATTGATCGTGACCGTATTAACAGAAACTATTGGAACTCAATTCGAGATATCGAACGTTTCAAATATGATCACGGCTTAAAATAATATTTTAAAAAAGGATTGATCCGAATGAGATCAATCCTTTGTTTTTTTAAAGATAATAACTAGTTTTTGTCATTAACTTTGAAATAGCAGTCATACTAATTTTTACTGCATAAGGTAATTCAACACCGCCTGCTTCAAGTGCAGTATGACGATGGTGCAACTCATCCTCATTCATTTGCTCTAGAATTTTGCGCGAGCGTTCATCTTGAGCAGGTAATTGGTTTAAATGGTCTTGCAAATGCATGCTTACCTGACGCTCAGTTTCAGCAACAAAACCTAAGCTATATTTATCACCAGCTATACCCGCAAGAGCGCCCATACCATATGAAAGGCCATACCAGATAGGATTTAATAAGCTTGTATGGCTATTTAACTCTTTTAAACGATCTTCACACCAAGCTAAATGGTCTTGTTCTTCAATTGCTGCTTGCTGCATTTCACGGCGTACATTGGGTAATTTCGCCGTTAATGCTTGTCCATGATAAAGGGCTTGTGCGCACACTTCACCACTATGGTTAACACGCATTAAGCCTGCAACATGACGAGCATCTTCTACACCTAGTTTTGCTTCAACCGATTCGGCCGGATTTTGGCGCTGTGCTGCGGTTGCACCCGGAACAAGACTACGTAATGCTTGATCAAAAGAGTTAATGAGCTGATCAATTCCAGTATAGTGGCGCATAAATTAGTCCTCCAAAGAAAGATGTGCTGTGGCAAGCATTGGTTTTAGACGTGCTAGAAGCCAAATACTAAAGATTGCACTAAGTACAGCTGTAATAATAAAGAGTATTTTAATATCAATTTTTAAAACACTTAAGATTAAGATTGAAAAAATTGCAGAAGAAACCATAAAAACGGCATTTAGGATGTTATTCGCTGCAACAACACGTGCACGATGTGAACGTGGTGAATAAGCCTGCATCATGGCATACAAAGGAACTATATAAAAACCGCCACTAATACCCAATAAAGTCACCGCAATCATGACATGGTAGTAAACCCAGCCTTGGGTAAAAACGTCTTTTAAGGTAAGTAATGCCCCGGTTCTTTCTGGTACAAAAGCTAAACTGGCAGCAAGGTAGAGCGCAAAAACAGTAAGGCCAATTGCACCAATCGGCACCATTTTAATATTAATTTCTGAACCACCAATTTTACTGCAAAGAAGAGAACCCACACCAATACCGACTGAAAAGAAAGTCAGTAACAGGCTAACGACATTTTCTGATGCATGAAGGTTTTGCTGGGTAAGCTGCGGAATTTGAGTTAAATAAGTCGCGCCATAAAACCAGTACCATGAGTTGCCTAGCAAAATTGTGAATACTAGTGGTAAGCTTTTGGCATATTTGATGGTTTGGAAACTGGTACGAATGAAATTCCAGTCAATCTTTAAGTCAGGTGCAGAAACTTTTTGCGGCAAAATGAAGCGACTAAATAAATAGCCTATGCAAGCAATAGCCACTACGGTGATACTAATCCACAATAAATTCCCATCTGATGAGGCAATTACGGCACCACCTAAGATCATCCCGAACAAGATTGCCATGGATGTGCCAGATTGAAATAGCGCATTACCGGACATTAACTCGTTCGGTTTTAAGATTTCAGGCAAAATTGCGTATTTAATCGGACCGAAGAACGTCGAATGTGTACCCATCAAAAATAAAGCAAAAAGAAGTAGCCATAAGTTTCCTAACAGGAAACCTGCAGTACCGATGAGCATAATGATGATTTCTAAAATTTTAATACCACGGACGAGTTGAGAACGTTCGTATTTGTCGGCGATTTGTCCAGCTGTGGCTGAAAAAAAGAAATATGGCAGAATAAACAAGAGGGCTGCCAGATTATTAAGAGTACTTACGGGAGCAGATTGTTGCTGAATCCATCCATAAGTAATCACTAATAATAAAGCTTGCTTAAAAACGTTATCATTTAATGCGCCAAAAAACTGGGTAAAAAACATCGGTACAAACCGACGTGAGGTCATCAGGTGCTCATCTTGTTTCATCATGTGCAAACTTCATTGTGTTTTATAAAAAAATGTGACCGAGTGTTAATTTGCATCGAAAACCATGTATGATATTTTTAACGCTTGATTAAATGAAAAATCAATGGTTTTGAGTGAGTTTTACACTTACCTTGGTGCGTTTTATTAAAAAATAAGTCTAGAGTTTTCTATGCCTTCTAAAATTAAGTTTAAACAGTCAACTCTCTCTCATTCTATGCATTTAATTTTAAAAATGCAGGGCATTCCTAAACTTATTTGTAGCAGCTTGTTGTTAAGTGTTTTTGTAACGCCAAGTTTTGCTCAAACTTCTGTTGAGAATAGTTCATCCATTTTAAACAAGACCGTATCTGATGAGTCAACTGAACAATTAGCTCAGACTAATCAACAATACACTGCTCCAGTTACAGATATTGCTACACTTGTGACCCAAGCTCAGCAGCAACAAGATAGCTTGGCTATATTGCAACAACAAGAACAATTTCCAAATCAAATTGATGAATTTAAGCCAATTACTCTTGATAATCTTGAAGATTTACCCGACTTGCCTGTTGACCAAAATATGGCAAATGAAATTTATAGGGTAGCGGAAGAAGCTAAAAGTGAAGCACAGAACTTTCAAAATGGGGCACAAAAGCAGCCTGAAGTTACTGTAAGCGATGCAACTCAATCTGAATTAAATCAAATTAATCAGGCACCTGTAAATATTGATCAGCTCATGCAAGAGATTAAATCTGACAGTAAGATTGTAGTTGAAGCCAATGAGACCGGAAAAACACTGCCTGAATTAACGCCAGAAGTTGAAGAACCGCCTGAACAAGCAGGCTTCTTTAAGCGTATTTTAAATAAAGTGCGTCCGCCGCGTGCAATTCCGATGGAACAAGTACCGCGTATTAGTGCAGAAGTGGAAGGCGCTTCAGATGTGCTGGCTAAAAATATTAAAGGTAAATTATCAACATTTACCCAAGAGTCCTTTGAAGACTTTAATGCTGCTTTACCTCAGCTTAGGACATTGAGTAATCAAGCTGCGCAAGCTGTTGGTTATTATAATGCTGAGTTCAGATTTGAAAAATTAAGTCCAAGTCGGGTACGTGTTCGAGTTACGCCAAATGAGCCAGTACGGATTAATGAGCAAAATATTGAATTTACAGGTCCAGGTGAAAAGCAGCCGCAATTTCAGGTTATTCGTTTAGTTCCTGATCAAGATGTCGGTGATATCTTTAACCATGGTTTATATGAAACCACTAAAAGCCGTATTGTCGATGCAGCATCTGATAATGGTTATTTTGATGCCTATTGGCGACTGCACGACGTGAAAGTGAGTCAGCCAGAAAATAAGGCTGATATCAATTTACGCTACGAGACTGGTGAGCGCTATAAATTAGATAAGGTCGAGTTTCGTATGAGCGATCCCTCGAAACCTTTACCATTAAATCAAAATATTTTAGAAAGTATGGCACCTTGGAAAGAAGGTGATGACTATGCCTTCTGGCGTGTAAATGTGTTAGCAAACAATCTAACTAACTCACGCTATTTTAATTACACCTTAGTTGATAGCATTAAACCAGATCCGATTGAAAAGCCACTTGAGCTACCGCCAGATTTACAAGCTTTGGTCGATGAGCAAAATATTGATGTTGATGAGTCTAATTTATTATCACCAGAACAACGCCAACTTGCGAAAGCACGTCAATTAGCGACGTCGAATAAAGAAGTTACACAAAACGTAGTAGATGAAAAACAGTTTGCTGGAACGCAAAATGCAAAAGAGGCAGAGCCTCAAACAGCGATGTTGCAAAGTGCAGCAGTTCCACAAGATCAACAAGAAACAGAACAAGACCGTTTACAAGCCCAAGCCAGAGAAACAAAAAGAATTCCGGTTATAGTGACTTTAAATGCAGATAAGCTAAATAGTCTGGAAACTGGTATTGGTTACGGGACCGATACAGGTGCGCGATTACGTAGTCAGTATCGCCGTTCTATTGTAAATAAGTATGGTCATTCTTTTGATGCCAACTTAGAAGTCTCGCAAATTCGTCAATCTATTGATGGCCGATATAGTATTCCTTATAAACATCCTTTAAATGACTATTTTAATATCGTGGGCGGATATGAGCGTGAAACACGTGATGATATTGGTCCAGATGTAAGTTTGCTTACTGAATCCGCAGTTGTTGGGGGTGAGCGAATAATTAAACGTCCACTAGGGAACTGGCAACATACTATTGGGGTCCGTTATCGTTTAGACCGTTTGACTCAACAAGGGGATGTTGATATTTCTGAGTTACCGGATGCGTTCAAAACGGCTGCATCTGAGCAAGAAGCATTATTATTTAGTTATGAAACTTCTAAAACCTCGAGTAATACGCGTTTAAACCCAACCAAAGCTTTTAAACAAACTTATAAATTAGAATTAGGTAGTGAGAGTTTACTCTCTGATGCCAATATGGCAATTGCGAGTGCAGGTTGGAGATTTATTTATTCTCTAGGTGAAAATGATGATCACCAATTCGTTGGAAGATCTGATCTTAGCTACATCTTTACGGATGACTTTGATAAAGTTCCGTACAATCTTAGATTCTTTACGGGTGGTGACCAAACAATTCGTGGATTTGACTATAAGAGTCTTTCTCCAGAAGTAGATGGATATAAAATTGGGGGCCAAGCTTTAGCTGTAGGTTCTTTAGAATATAACTATCAGTTCAAAGATGGATGGCGAGCAGCTGTTTTCTCTGACTTTGGTAATGCTTACGATAAAGACTTTAATAATCCGGCAGCTTATAGCGTTGGGGTTGGAATTCGCTGGAAGTCTCCAATCGGGCCAATCCGTTTAGATGTCGCTTCGGGTATTTCAGATGAAAATCATCCGATTCGTTTACATTTCTTTATAGGCCCACAACTTTAAAAATAAAATTTTATTAGGTTTATTTTATGGCGGAAGTAGAACAGCAGCCCACTTCGGCACCAAGCTCTCCTAAGAAGAAGCGTCGCATTTTGCGTAGCTTCTTACTGACGATATTGATCATATTGTTATTATTAGCTTCTTCGTTAGTCATCATGATGTCAACGGATCGCGGCAGTCGTTTTTTATTAGATCGGGTATTAGAAGCTCAGAAAATAATTAAATATGAATATGAAGGCGGCAACTTATTGCGAGGCATTATTCTCAAAAATGTGTTAGTGCAATTAAAAGACGTTGATGTTTCGTTAGATCGAGCTGATGTAGGCTTAGGATGGCGTTCTTTATTATTAGAAAAAGAAGTACATTTAAGCCATGCAGATGTGCGCAACTTACGCATTATTAATAAAACTCCGCCTTCTGGTAAACCGTTTGAATTTAAACCAATCAAGTTGCCCTTTGTTTTACGCGTAGATGAAGGTGATGTTGATCATTTAGAGCTTAAATTGTCGAGTTCAGATGTAAGTTTCTATAATGTCCATTTGCAAGATGCGCTCTGGTCAGAGACAAAACTAGAATTTGAAAAATCCAGTATGGATATGGGCTATCTTTCAGTCCACAACGCCACAGGCAAAATGGACTTTAGTGGTAAATATCCATTAGATGCCACAGCAGATTTAAGAATCCCATCTTTAAAAAGTTTAAATATTCAGAATATTAAAGTGGCTGCTCGGGGAAGTTTAGATACTATAAAAGCTGGGGTTGCAACAACTAGTCCTGATCTATTAACAGGTTGGGTTGTATTGCACCCTGTTCGTGATGAAGTTCCGATGCAAGGTGAATTATTACTAAAAAACTATCACTTACCTTTATTACAAGAGCAGAAACTCTTTGCAAAAAATGGCGTGATCAAGTTTCAAGGTGATATTAAACAGCTTAATTTGGCACTTGATACAGATTTAAAAGGTGAGAATTTACCTGAAGGTCAGTACAACGCTTTAATGAATACTGATTTGGTTCATCAGTTGAATATCACTGATTTTAATGGCCAAGTTATGAAAGGTGCCGTTAATCTTAAAGGTCTGGTGAGTTGGAAAGATCATGTGACTTGGGACATCAAAGGCCGTTTAGATCGCATTAGTCCTAAAGACAAAGCAATTCCTCAGGTAGTTCAAGACTTTTTACCGCCAAGTTTAGATGCTGCTGTTGCCTCAACTGGGTCTTTGGAAAAAGGTACAGAAGTATTTGCTAATATTGACTTTGACCGTTACGAGTCATGGAAACTCAAACTTAATCAGGCGCCAGAAAAGAATAATAAATCTCAGCCAATGCTCATGAATGTGGCGTGGGCAAATATAGACCGCGCAATGCCTTATATTGGATGGTTAAGTAGTGACAATGGTCAAGTCGATTTAACATTACGTGACGGTCAACAAGATATTAAGGTTGCTACAAAAGTATATCAGCATGAAAAAACTTTATTGCCAGCAGGACAATATCTAGCTAATTTAAATGTTAAAGATAATATCTTAAATGTGCCTAATTTTAGTTTTGCTGCTGAAAAAGGTAGCTTAACAGGTCAGGCTAAAGTTTTATTACCTACTGAAAAACGTCAGCTGGCTTGGAATGCTTTATTAAATGCAAAAGATTTTAATCCGCAAAGTATTCATGCAGCAGCGCCGGTCAATTTATTAAACGGTTCGATTAAGGCAAATGGTTTCGCTAAACCAAACCAGCAAATTATTCAGTTTGAGAAAATTGATTTAACTGGTCGATTAGCTCAAGCAGGTCAAGAAACTGTAAGTTTAGGTGGAAAAAGTACAGCAGCATTATTATTTCATGATGTTAAAGCTGGCGGCGGTTTTAAAGGCTTTGCGGTTAATTATGACGGGTCTTTAAAAGCCTTAAAACAGGCAAATGGTTTGTTGAAGTTTTCTATAGCGGGCACGCCAGATTTTATTCGAATTAGCCAATTACAACACGATGGTGTGGCTGGAAAAATCTATGCTACTGGTTCTGTCAATTTAAAAGACCGCATTGCATGGGATATTAATAGTTCATTAGTACGCTTTAAACCTCAATATTTTGCCTCAACTGTTAAAGGTGAAATTTCAGGAAACCTGAAAACTCAAGGGGTTTGGTCTGATCACTTAAAGCGAATTAATATTCAACAATTGAATCTTGCAGGCTTTTTGAATAATAAACCTGTTCGAGGTAAAGGTAATCTATCTCTATTGATGGATTCCAATCAAAATGGCTTTTTACCTCAGCAGTTTGAAGCAAATAACTTATTTTTAGTGTATGGACAGAACCAGCTACAAGCTACTGGCAATGCACAAAATCTAAAAATTAAGCTGAATGCGCCAGCACTCTACGAGTTATATCCAGGGCTACGTGGTCGAGCTTATGGAGATCTGAATGTTCAATCACAACCACGTTTAAAAGCAACAGCAAATATTGCAGTAGATAATTTTGCTTTTAATACACTAGTCAGCGTAAAGAGATTGAGTATTCAAGGTGAGCTTCCAACTTCGGAAACAACACCGACTCAATTAACCGCAAAATTAGATAATTTGCGTAGTGGAAATAGACAAATTCAGTCTGCTGAAGTGAATTTAACAGGAACAAGAAAAGCGCATTTATTGAAAGTACTCGGCAATAATAGTATTTCCAAGTTCTATGTTCAGTTAGCAGGTGGTTTTAACCAAAATAATGATTGGTTAGGACAAATCCAAAAAGGAAGTTTTGATTCAAGACGCATTCGTCTGGCACAAAATCAAAATGCTCCGGTAATTTTTTCTTCTGCTAAGTCTGAGCTATATGTAGGTCAACATTGCTGGCAAAGTACTAACAGTCAACTCTGTTTTGATCAGCCGCTACGAGTGAGTAAAGCACGAGGTAATGTTTCTTTTGTAACTCAGAACATGGATTTAAGCGACTTCGCGGCATTTATGCCAGAAGGTTTGGCAATGACTGGACAATTAAATGGTTATGCCAAAGCATCATGGGTAAATGGCGGTAATCCAAAACTTGATGCACGTTTAATTACGCGTAAAGGTGAAATTGGTTTGGCTGCTGAAGATCCGCAAGACCCTGCAACTACTCTGGCTTATGATGAGTTAGGCGTGATTGCAAAAAGTGTATCAGAGGGACTGTTATTTCGAGTTGATGTTAAAACACCTGATATTGGTACGGGTTATGCGAACGTTATTATCAACCCATTCCAGTCTTCAATGCCAATGCATGGTGAGGTGGCTTTTAATGATGTTCAATTAAAAGTTTTAAAACCATTTATCCAAGATGTTCGATCAATGAGTGGTACCTTAGCCTTGGCAGGTAAAATCAACGGTACATTAACTCAACCTCAGTTTACTGGTGAAATGCGTCTGAAAAATGGTGCAATCAGTATGATTTCTTTGCCAGTTAACTTAACCAACGTTCAGGTTTACTCATCAATTCGTCAAGATATGGCAACAATTGATGGAGCATTTAACAGTGGACAGGGTGTGGGTTTACTCAAAGGTAGTTTTGAATGGAAAGATGCACCACGCCTTCAATTAAATCTGAAAGGTGATAATTTACTGGTGCGTCAAGCTCCATTAATTACTGCAATTGCCAACCCGAACCTGACACTTGATATGTATCCTTTTGATAAGCGGTTAAGCTTAAAAGGATCTGTAGATGTTCCTCGTGCACGTATTTCAATGCCAGAAACAACTGCTCCAATTATTAATACTTCATCAGATGTTCGTATCGTACGCCAAGGTCAAGACCCACTTGCAATTTTACGGGCTGCTAAACCTTGGGATATTCGAGCTGATATTTCCGTTAATATTGGAAAACAAGTGATATTCCAAGGCTTTAACAGTAACATTCCATTGGTTGGCCGTTTAAACTTAAGCCAACGTGGCTATGAGACGGCAATGAGAGCTAACGGGGCGATTGGTGTTAGCCAAAAAGTGAAAATTGAAGCTTATGGGCAAAGTCTAGACTTGAACCGAGCAATTGCCCGTTTTAATGGACCATTGGCAAACCCGACTTTAGATATCGATGCGAATAAAAATGTTCAGGGTAGTATGGTGGGGGTTCGTGTTACAGGTACGGCGTCCTCACCAAACATTCAGGTTTATAACGATGCAGGTTTATCTGAACAAGAAGCATTAAATGCGCTTGTTACTGGGCGTATTAATGAAGGTTCGAGTGGCTTGAGTAATGCAGAGGGCTTTAAATCTGATGTAAACAACACCATTGCTGCAGCAGGTATTAGTATGGGCTTAGGTGGTACACGTGCTTTAACTAACCAGATTGGACGTACGTTTGGTTTGAGCGGCCTAGCTTTAGATGCACAAGGTACAGGTGATGATACGCAAGTGAGTTTAACGGGTTATATCACACCAGATCTGTTTATTCGTTATGGTGTCGGAGTATTTACGCCAGTAAATAAACTTACTTTACGTTATCAAATGAATCGACGTTTATATCTAGAAGCGAGTCAGTCTTTAGAAAGAGCAATCGACCTTTTCTATAACTGGCGTTTTTAGTGGTTGGAAATCAAGCATTAAAAGTACGTTAGTATCGGAAATGCCTTAATGGGTTTCAATACGACTCATAAATAAAAAGCCCACGTCAAGTGGGCTTTTTATTTGATAACCTCTTTATAAGACTTAAAAATTTGAATATTTATCATATACACGATCCATTCTCCTATAGGTTCGCAAACCTTCATCAGGCTTCTGATTAAAGAAAATTCACTTGAAAATTGCTGTTTTATAAATTAGTTTTCAGAATTATCAAACGAAATTAAATTAATGATACCTTGTTGATATGTGTAAATAAGGTAATTTTTCAAGGATATACCAGTGAAAATAGATACTTGTGTTGAAATTAAATATAGCAAGGAAAGCGATACAAATATTAAATATCGTGAGCTAATTCAAAAGTTAACAGCAACATTGTCATTGACGCTTTTATCATTGGGATGGGGCTCCGCCGTAAATGCCGCACAACAACAAATTGCTTTAGTCGGAACATGGACATCAATTCCTGATGCACCACTTGTGCAAAAACCAAAACAGGCCAGTGAAGGTTTGTATCAGCTTCAAGTAAATAGCGATGGAACTTTAACTCCAGTTAATGTATTGAAAATGAAAAGTCCTTCTTGGATTGTGACGTCGAAAGATGGACGTTTTGCATATACCACTAATGAAGAAAATGAAGGAGCGGTGACTGCATTATCAATTCAAAATGGAAAGGTAGCAGTATTGAACACTGTGGATAGCCATGGTGGGCACCCAACACATGCATCAATCAGTTTAGACGGTAAATTCTTGTTTGTATCGAACTATTCGGCATTTGATAAAGGTCGTGGTGGTGTGGCTGTTTTACCAATTTTACCAAATGGCCACTTAGGTCAAAAAGTACAAAATATTGTTTTTAACGAAGGTTCTGGTCACGTCAAAGGCCGTCAGGACAGTGGTCATGCACATTCGACAACCTTCAGCCCAGACGGTAAGTATCTATATGCTAGCGATCTTGGAAATGACAAAATTTACACCTTTCGTTATAACCCAAACAACCCTCAACCACTCGAAGCGGATAGCACTCGAGATGTGACTTTTACCCATGGTTCTGGCCCACGCCATATGGTTTTTTCACCAAATGGCAAACAAGCGTATGTTACTGCAGAAATGCGAAGTGAGATTGTGACATTTAATGTGCAAGATGGTCATTTGAAAAAAGTGGCTGAGCTGAAACTGATCCATGAGGACAAAACACCTGAATTTAAGAGCGCGAGTGGAATTATTCTCAGTCCAAATGGTAAATATGTGATTGCTGCCAATCGAGGTGCGGACAATAAACTCTTAGTATTTAAAATCCAACAGAATGGATTGCTTGGTAAACCAGTAGTTTATAAAGCCAATGGTATTGAACCACGCGCGTTCTCATTTGATGCATCTGGTAAATATCTATATGTAACCAATGTTTATAGTAATAATATTAGTTTATTCCGTTTTGATGCAGAAAATGGCACCTTAAAACCAGCTGGCGATGCAGCAAAAATATCAACACCTACGGATATCAAATTCTTTAATTAATTCAAATTATGAAACAGGCATGTCTAATGCTTAATATAAAAAACCGAGATTTTGCTATCTCGGTTTTTTTATAGCAGTTTTTGCAAAAATGATGATTTTCCGTATGATATGAACAGCAATAATTAGTGTAGTGAAGTGATGAAAAAGATTTTATTGATTGCAGTGAGTTTGTTCTTTGTCGGTTGTTCAGAAAAGAAACCGTTAACGCCAGAAGAGCAATGGCACGGCTTTTGTACTAGCGTAGGAAATGCAGCTAGAAGTATTGTTTTTGATCGTCAACAAGCTATTGAAAAAACTCAGGCTGTCGAGCATGCAAATAAGATTGAAGATGAGATAACTAAAAATTTCATTCTTAATATTATTGAAAAAGTTTACGCAATTCCAAAAGAAGAACTGACAAAAGATTCTCAAGCAATTCAAGAAAAAGTTAGAAAGCAAATGATGGATGAGTGTTTGGCAACCCCTCATGACAAAATGCCAAAATATAAATCGTTCTAATTGTGGATGAGGTTATCGAATTTCTATCCAATCAAAGCTTAATTTGTTCAAAAAAAGCTCAATTCGGCCCAATATGCTCGTTATTTAAACACAGGTATTTAGATACAAAATAATGGGCATCACGGAGAAACACCCCGCGCTCATTAACTTTTACCTTGAACTCTAGTAAACTTTTGTAGTCCATATTACTTGTGAAGCTTTTAAGAAAGCTGGAATTTGCAAGTAATTTTTCAAAAAAAGAGGAATGAACACCGTGCTAGAAGCTTACCGCCAACACGTTGAAGAACGTGCCGCACTCGGAGTCCCACCGAAGCCACTTGATGACGCTCAAACAGCTCAGCTTGTTGAATTACTAAAAAATCCACCAGCAGGCGAAGAAGCGTTCTTGGTTGATTTGCTTGAAAACCGTGTTCCTGCAGGTGTTGACCAAGCAGCTTACGTAAAGGCAGCGTTCTTGGCAGCGATTGCAAAAGGCGAAGCAACTTCACCACTCGTTTCTAAAGAACGTGCAGTTTACTTACTCGGTACTATGTTAGGTGGTTATAACGTAGCACCACTTGTTGAACTTCTTGACAATGCTGAACTTGCAGGCTTAGCTGCTGAAGCATTAAAGAAAACTCTTCTTGTATTTGATGCATTCCATGACGTAGCAGATAAAGCAAAAGCTGGTAATGAAGCTGCTAAAGCTGTTTTACAATCTTGGGCTGAAGCAGAATGGTTCACTAGCCGTCCTGATGTTCCAGAAGAAATCAAAATCACTGTGTTCAAAGTAACTGGTGAAACAAACACTGATGACTTGTCTCCAGCTCAAGATGCTTGGAGCCGTCCAGACATTCCATTACACGCAAATGCAATGTTGAAAAACGAGCGTGATGGTATCAACCCTGAAAAACCTGGTGAAGTTGGTCCATTAAGCCAAATTAAAGAACTTATCGCGAAAGGCAATCAAGTTGCTTACGTTGGTGACGTTGTTGGTACAGGTTCAAGCCGTAAATCTGCAACTAACTCTGTTCTTTGGTTCTTTGGTGATGAACTTCCACACATTCCAAACAAAAAAGATGGTGGTGTGTGCTTAGGTTCTAAGATCGCTCCAATTTTCTTCAACACTATGGAAGATGCAGGTGCATTACCTGTAGAAATCGACGTTGCTAACATGAACATGGGCGACGAAGTAGTATTGAAGATTGACCATGCTGCTGCAAAAGTAACTGCTTTTAAAGATGGCGTACAAATCTCTGAAGCAGAACTTAAAACTCCTGTACTTTTAGACGAAGTACGTGCTGGTGGTCGTATTAACTTGATCATTGGTCGTGGTTTAACTGCTAAAGCACGTGAAGAATTAGGTCTTGCACCTTCTACTTTGTTCCGTACTCCAGTACAACCTGCTGACACTGGCAAAGGCTTCACACAAGCTCAAAAAATGGTTGGCCGCGCATGTGGTTTACCAGAAGGTCAAGGTATCCGTCCAGGAACTTACTGTGAACCTAAGATGACAACTGTTGGTTCTCAAGATACAACAGGTCCAATGACTCGTGACGAGTTAAAAGATTTAGCATGCTTGGGCTTCTCAGCTGACTTAGTAATGCAGTCTTTCTGTCACACTGCTGCGTATCCAAAACCAGTTGACGTAACAACTCACCATACATTACCTGACTTCATCATGAACCGTGGTGGTGTATCTCTACGTCCAGGCGACGGTATTATCCACTCTTGGTTAAACCGTATGTTACTTCCAGATACAGTAGGTACTGGTGGTGACTCACATACTCGTTTCCCAATCGGTATTTCATTCCCAGCGGGTTCAGGTCTTGTTGCGTTCGCAGCAGCAACTGGTGTTATGCCACTTGATATGCCTGAGTCTGTACTTGTTAAGTTCAAAGGTAAAATGCAACCTGGTATCACTTTACGTGACCTTGTACATGCAATTCCTTACTATGCAATTCAAGCGGGTGATTTAACTGTAGAGAAGAAAGGTAAGAAAAACATCTTCTCTGGTCGTATCCTTGAGATCGATTTATCAGAAATGGAAAATGACTTGACTGTTGAACAAGCATTCGAACTTTCTGATGCGTCAGCTGAACGTTCTGCTGCAGGCTGTTCAATCACACTTTCTGAAGAGAAAGTTGCTGAATACCTACGTTCTAACATCACGATGTTGAAGTGGATGATTGCAGAAGGCTATGGTGATGCACGTACACTTGCTCGTCGTGCTGAAAACATGCAGAAGTGGTTAGATAACCCAAGCTTGTTAAAAGCTGATGCTGATGCTGAATACTTAAAAGTTTATGAAATCGATCTAGCTGACATCAAAGAACCAATTCTTTGCTGCCCGAACGATCCAGATGACGCGAAACTTCTTTCTGACGTTCAAGGCGACAAGATTGATGAAGTATTCATCGGTTCTTGTATGACGAACATCGGTCACTTCCGTGCAGCTGGTCAGTTACTTGACAAAGTACCTGGTGGTTCATTGTCTACTCGTTTATGGTTGGCTCCACCAACTCGTATGGACGAGCACCAATTAATGGAAGAAGGCTTATACAACATCTATGGCCGTGCTGGTGCACGTACAGAGATGCCTGGTTGTTCATTATGTATGGGTAACCAAGCACGTGTAGCGCCGAACACAACTTGTGTATCGACTTCTACTCGTAACTTCCCGAACCGTTTAGGTCAAGGTGCAAACGTTTACTTAGCATCTGCTGAGCTTGCATCTGTAGCTGCGGTACTTGGTAAATTACCAAGCCCAGAAGAATATCAACAGTATGCGTCACAAATCGACAGTGCATCTGCTGACATCTACAAATACTTAAACTTCGACAAGATGAGCGAATATACTAAAGAAGCTGATCAAGTTGATACTAAAAAAATCCAAGCTGCTCAATTGACTTAATACCTCGATTTAGTGCAAAAAAGGAGCTGATTATTCAGCTCCTTTTTTATTTAACTGAGACTTTATACATAATTAGTTTTAAAAATAATAAATAGATCAAATTTTATTTAATGAAAATGTAAAAATAAATATTACTCTAGATATTAAAACGTTTTTTGCTTTAAAATAATTGAACGAACTTAATAATAATTAAAAAAAATATGAGTATTTTATATAGGGAACTTAAGAATGTTAAAGACAATTGTTGAATTTAAATTTGATGATTATCAATTAAATAATCAAAAAACGCATGCTGATGACGGCGGTATTTTAGTTCAAAAAACTGAAGATATTGCACAGTATATTTTTAGTATATTAAAGAATAGATATCATTTAAATATAGAACTATATAGTGAGAAATGGGGGTGGCAAATTGAGATTCCTCTACCTGAAATAACAATGTATCTTGGAATCAGTGTTTATGAAGAATATAGCAATGGATTCGCAATTTTTATTTCTCCAAATACGCCAATTTTAAGAAAGTTTCTATTTAGAAAACTTGATATTACTCATCATATTATGGTGCTGCAAAACTATATAAATATTATTTTAAAATCACATCCCGGTATCTACGATGTGATGTGGTGGGAAGAGAATGAATTCCGATGTGTAGCCGCCGATTGATGCATGAAGTAAATTTTAAGGCTTAAATATTGAAGTCAGTAAAAGTAAAAATTGTTAGAGACTATATTGGTGAATACAGACTAAGCGCTTACTATATCTACATTATCAAGTGGTCAGAGCCATATGCAAAATTCAGCTTTGAAGGGATTGCGTAAGTTTTTCTATAATAATCTTCATAACCATGACTATGAAACTACGGTAAGTAAATGCATTAACTATTTTTTAGTTGTTTTAATTGTTGGCAATGTCGCTGCGGTTTTATTGGAAACGGTAAATGATCTGTACACAAGTTATCGTATTTGGTTTGACTACTTTGAAAATATTTCAATCGCAATTTTTAGTATCGAATATTTATTAAGATTGTGGAGTATTGCTGATCGAGATACGACACAATCTGCATGGAAAACCCGCTTGAACTGGATGAAAAGCGGTGAAGCTATAATTGATTTGATGGCAATTTTACCGGCTTACCTAAATTTCTTTGTACGAATCGATCTTCGTATGCTTAGGATCTTACGTTTACTGCGTTTATTAAAATTAACACGCTATTTCATCTCGCTACAGATATTATTATGCGTAATTAAACGTGAGAAGGGATCTTTTCAAGCCGTTATCTTTATTTTAATTATCATGATTATTATGACTGCTTCTGGAATTTACGTAGTTGAAAATAAGGCTCAGCCAGAAGCTTTTAGTTCAATACCTAAATCTATGTGGTGGGCGGTGGTTACTTTAACTACAGTGGGCTATGGCGATGTTACTCCGGTAACTAGCCTAGGAAAGTTATTAGGAGCGCTTATTACTATTTTGGGTGTGGGGATTGCGGCATTACCGGCTGGTATTTTGGCGTCTGGACTCGCAAATGAGCTTAATCAACGTAATCAAAGATTGGAGCAAGAGTTTCGTGAGTTACTTCAAGCACGAGGCATTGATATTTTACATGATGAAATTGAAATAGAACGAGTTCGTCAAAAAGTAGGACTGCCAAAAGAGCAAGCGCATAACCTGATTATTCAAATTATGCGTGAAAAAGTATTAGAGGAAGAAGAGTCCAGTCGTGAGAAAAAATGTTATTGTCCACACTGTGGAGGAAAGCTAACTGATTAGAAGTAATAAGTTAGCCTTTTCTTTAATTAAGCTTTTTTGCTGGCTTTTTCTACTGCAAATGCGATAAGCAAAATAATCAGTCCGCCAAGGCTTAAAACAAAACCCACCCAGATTGGAGCGATCCAACCCATTTGATGGCTGAGTACCCATCCTCCTAAAAATGCGCCTAATGCATTGGCCATATTAAAGGCAGAATGGTTGAGTGACGCTGCTAATGTTTGGGCGTCGCCTGCAACATCCATTAGACGGGTTTGCAAAGCTCCACCTAGTCCCATTACTGTGAGACCAATTAAAAATAAAGATGCGATGGCAGTATAGATATTACTCATTAAAAAACTAGCGACTACAAAAGCGATAGCTGAGCTAATTAATACACCTACAATCGTTTTGTTGAGGTTTTTATCTGCAAGCCATCCTGCCGCTAATCCTCCAATAACCATACCAATGCCCCAAATAGCCAAGGCGATAGGAATGATTTGGATATTAACTTGTGTGTATTCAGTCAAAATTGGTGAAACATAGCTATAAACTGAAAACATGCCTCCAAAACCGATGGCGCCTACTGCTAGTGTTAACCACATGTTGATATTTTTAAGGCCAGCTAATTCAGTTTTGATACTGGCAGTAGCTTGAACTGGGATATTGGGTACAAAGAATCCAACAGCAATTAAAGTGACGAAAGCAATAGTTGCTGAAAACTCAAAACCTGCTCTCCAACCAAAGTTTTGGCCTAACCATGTTGCGAGAGGAACACCAATGACAGTTGCGACAGTAAGTCCCATCATCATTTGGGCAACTGCAGAAGCTCTTTTTGATGGACCCGCTAGTTCAGCGGCAACTAAGGCTCCGACTCCAAAATATGCTCCGTGTGGTAAACCTGCAATAAAACGTGAGATTAAAACAGTTTCAGGGGTATGAGCTAAAGCAGTACACGCATTAGCAACACCATAAAAAAGCATTAAGCCGAGTAATAAAGTTTTTCTGGGAACTTTGGCTCCGAGAATAGCGATGATAGGAGCACCAATAACTACACCCAATGCATAGGCACTAATAAAGTGACCAGCTTCAGGTACTGTAATATTTAAATTATTTGCAATTTCCTGAATCAGTCCCATTGCGACAAATTCAGTGGTTCCAATACAAAAACCACCTACAGCGAGTGAGAAAATTGCCAAAAAGAGAGAATAATGTTGATGTGTAGAAAGAGGGAATTGCGGGGACGCCATAATAAGTTAAGGGAAGACACAAAAAAGAGAAGTATAAGGGAAAAGTGAACAGAATAATAAAAAACTAAATTAATGAGAAAATGATTACGTATTTAAATGAGGTAAATTTAAATTTTATATGGAATAATTCATCGAAAAACTTTTAAAAATTATATATGATTAGCGCGTAATACTTTAGTCATTACAACAAGTTGTATAAATATCTAAAAATAGAGATGCTAAAACGTGAGAAAATTATTTATTACCTGCCTTATAGGTATGGCTATGTTATCTATGTCTGGTTGCGCAGTATTTATGGCAGGTAATCAACCAAGTAAAAAAAATTTAAATGTTCTAAATCCAGGCAGCTCTCGTAATTATGTGATTGCCGAGTTTGGTGCGCCTGTACTTTCAGAATACCGTGATGGAACACGCGTTGAGATCTATACTTTTCAGCAAGGTTATTCAAAGTGGGTGAAAGTCGGCAGAGCTTTTGGTCATGGTGTAGCAGATGTGGCTTCAATCGGCCTTTGGGAAGTGTTTGGGACTCCGACAGAAGCATATTTTAATGGTAAAGAAATCTCATACGAAGTATCTTATGGACCAGATGATTTAGTGAAAAGCTATAAGCTAATTGATTTCGAGCAGACATTTCCAAAAGTGAAGCAGCAATAAAATCAAATTAAATAAGAAAAGACCTACGGGTCTTTTTTTGTATAAAATTAAATTTATTAATGATAATAAGAATTATTTTTATTTGTGTATACTGTATCCGCTTATATTTTGTCTGAAATTTTTAACTTTGCGTATAACAGGATTTTGTAATAATGAATAGATTTCTAATGACGGGACTTGCATTGATATGTACAACAGGCTTTGCTCACGAACCTTATGTAGCTCCTGTAGCTTATAAAACAGAACAAACCCAAGTACCAGTAATTGCTGGTTATGCTGAAGAAGCACTAAATAGTGAATATGCTTTAAAAGATGCTAAGCTTACTGTAATTACACCTAAAAAGGAGCTTAAAACTGTCAACTCAGAGGCTCTGCATAAGTCTGTAACTGTGTTTGATGTAGATCTACCTGAAGAAGGGACCTACATTGTTCAAACCCAGGCGAGTTACCCTTTAAAATACGTATATGACCAAAAAGCTTGGCATCTATTTTTTGATATGTCAGCTGATAAAGCTCCACCAAAAGCAGAGCGTGAATATGTGATTCCAGCTGATCTTAAAACAAAAACAATTAAAACAGAGCAAGTAACACGTGAGTGGATATTGCAGAGTTACCTTTCTAAAGGAAAAGTTTCAGATATTCAGCTTCCTAATACACTGATTAAAGTTAGTTTCTCTGTACATCCTAACCAGATTAAAGTTACTCAGCCTGTTAAATTAGCTATCACTGAAAAAGGACAGCCTTTAGCTTATGCTGAAGTGAATTTAAGAGAAAAGGGCGCAACTGACAAATAAGTTCAGCAGTTTAAAGCAGAAAAAAACGGTCAGGTTGAGCTTAGCTTTCCAAAAGCTGGAGAGTATCTAGTAGAAGTAACCGCTCCTTTAAATTTGAAATTAAAACCTAAGGATCAGAGCTATACAATTATTAGTTTAAATGTATCACCACAGTAGCTTTTAATGTTTTAAAAAATAGACCTTTATAAGGTCTATTTTAGGTTTTCATATTTTTTTAACTACTTAAAAAATTTTCATAAAATCGTGTTAATTTTCCTAATTTTTTGGAGATACCAAAATTCATCGTAAATAAAAATAGTGAAATAAAATTCATGTTGAGACAAACTAACTAATTCTGTGTTAAAGTGAATAAAATTCATTAATAAAGATTTGTCGAAAGTTTTATGGAAAAGTAAAGATGAGCTTTATCCATTTGTAGATAAATCTCTTTTTTAGGCTTGGCCCATGTTAGAAATTCGTCACCTTAAAACTTTAGTTGCTTTACGTGAGCATGGTTCATTAGTTTCGGCAGCTAACGATCTTTGTTTAACACCCTCTGCTATTTCCCATCAATTAAAAGAATTAGATCATTGGTATGGAGTAGAAGTGGTTAATCGTCGGAGCAGACCTGTTAGTTTTTCTAATGTTGGGCAGCGCTTATTAAAGTTAGCCGATGATGTTTTGCCACAAATTCAAATTACTCATAGTGATATTACACGTATTGTGCATGGGCAGACTGGCAGAATTATTTTTTCATCGGAATGTCATAGTTGTTTTGACTGGTTAATGCCTTTGTTAAATCAGTATCGCCAACAATATCCAGATGTTGATTTAGACTTTGCCTCAGGTTTTGAAGCCAATCCGCATGAACTTTTACAAAATGCAGAATTTGATTTATTGATTACAGCTGACCCAATTGCATTAAAAGGAATTGAGTATTTTCCAATTTTTGAATATGAGTCACGGTTAGTCTTATCAAATACTCATCCTTTGGTGCGGGCTGAAAATATTACAGTTCAAGAGTTGGCCGAAGAAGTTTTAATTACTTATCCGGTTGATAAGCATCGTTTAGATATTATGTCTAAACTTTTCATCCCCGCGAATATTCAGCCTAAGCAAATACGAACAACAGATTTAACCCAAATGCTGATACAACTTGTTGCAAGTGGACGAGGTATTGCTGCTTTACCTGATTGGGTTGTAAATGAATATGAACAAAAGGGATGGGTTACTAGTCGTCGTTTAGATTGTGTTTCTCCTACAGGTTTAAGACGAACTTTATATGCAGGTTACCGAACTGAAGAAAAAGAGAAAAGTTATTTTGAAGGATTTTTAAAGCAGTTGGAAAAGTTCTCTTTAAAACGAAACGCCTATTACTCTGGCTAAAACAATGAATTAGCCTAAGTATTAAAAAGGTGCTTAATTGCACCTTTTTTCTATCGAACTTTTATTTACCAATAAATAAAGAGAGTAAACCTGCTGCAATCAGTGGGCCGACTGGTACGCCTCGGAGTAAAGCAACACCAGCAACCGTACCAATGAGTAAACCTGCAACCACATCGGGCTGGCTCGACATTAATTTTACTCCACGACCCCCTAGCCAGGCGACTAATAGGCCAATTGCGATAGCCACCAGTGATTTAACACTAATAAAGGATTTTAAAATACTCTCGCCGCTGAGCTTGCCGCTGGCAATCGGGGTGAGTACACCAATCGTTAAGATAAGAATTCCTAAATTAAGGCCATGGGCTTGAATATAGGGGAAAAACTCATTTAATGGCGTAATTTTAACGACAATAAGCACACCTGCTGCAATCGTTACAGCTGCATTTTGACTTAATAAACCGCAAATCAACAGGACGAGTAAAACAACTAAATTCACATCAAATTGGGCAAGCATGAGGGTGCAGAGCAAGTAAATAAGTGGAATTGTATAATATTTAAGAGTGTTGATGTGAACGCTTTAAAAGATATAGCCGATTTTAAATCTAATTTTTGATAAAAAATCATTGTATATCTATAAATGATAAAGATTTTTAATTTCTGGTTACGCTTGGACACAATGTTATATAAATTAACAAGTTAAAAATTTTAGTTTCTTAAAGTTGTGATATAAAAATAGTCATTACTCATGAGTACAGGATAATTTTATGGACATTATAGATATTAAAATTAAAGATCAGTTTGACCAGATTCATGATGCAAAAGCGCAACTAAAGAAAAATTTAGTGGAACATGAAAATGAGCCTTTAAAGCTGAGCCAACGTATTGAGCATATTATTGTTGATAATGAAATTATTTTGCCTACCACTGAATTGTTGTTTGAAAGTGAACAAAACGAAAATATTTATCGAGTAGTGGAAGATTAAGAAAAGCGACTTAAATCAAATAGATGAAAACAGTAGAGAGTAGTGTTTAGCAAAAAATAGAAACTACGTTAAAATAACAGCTTAGTTCTAATGAGAAAACTTCATGCTGCTGGAAAAAATTTTACAATCACAAGGGTTTGGTTCACGTAAATATTGTCAGCAGTTAATAAAAAATGGATCTGTAAGTATTGAGGGAGAGGTTGCAGATGATCTCAAAAAGCAATTCTCTCCAGAAAATTTAGAATTTTCTCTTTTTGGAGAAACTTATCAATATCGAGAAAAAGTTTACCTCGCTTTAAAAAAACCAAAAGGTTTTGAATGTTCACATCAGCCTCACCATCATCAAAGCGTATTTAGTCTTTTACCAGAAATCATGATTCAACGTGGCGTGCAAGCCATTGGCCGTCTAGATCAAGATACCACAGGCTTACTTTTACTTACTGATGATGGTAAATATCTTCAAGCTTTAACCCATCCTCGTAAACATGTTCCAAAGGTTTATCATGTTACGACTATAGATCCAGTCACACCTGAGCAAATTGAAATGTTGAGTCAAGGCGTAAGTTTGCATCAAGAAAAAGGTGTGTTTGCTGCAACGGATGTAGCGATATTAGAAACTCATCAATTAACCATGACGATTCATCAAGGTGTTTATCATCAAGTCAAAAGAATGATTGCAGCTGTAGGAAATAAAGTAGAAGCATTGTACCGCCATCAAGTAGGACAATTGGTTTTACCTGAACTTGAAGATGGAGAATGGGTGTATTTATCTGAACAACAAAAACAGCTTGCTCAAAATATTATTTGAGAAAACAATGAAAAGTTTGGAACTCACTATCTCGAATGAATCCCATTTGTTCATATAAACGATGAGATTCATGGTTGTTACTTTGAGTTTCCAAACTAATCCGCAAAGCATTCTCTTGTTTTGCAAATAAGATTGCTGTATCGATGAGCTGTTTAGCTGAACCTTGACGACGGAAAACGGGGGTAACATAGACATCATCTAAGATATAGTAAGTTGAACAAGCAACTGAAGAAAAACCTAAATAGAGTAAAATAAAACCCGTAATTTTATCGTCTTTAATATGAATGAAGAACACACTTTCTCTATTCTCAAAACGTTGTTTTAGGAAGTGAAGGGATTCATTAAAATTAGAAGAGGCCCCATAAAATTGGCGATATTCATCAAATAAAACGGCGAGTTGCTCTAAGTCTTCAAAAGTCGCTCGTCTAACGATCATTTGGCACTCCTTGTAACTTATCATTATGTTTTTACAAAGAGAGCATAACGAAAAAAAGAGCTTTTTGACGTTAAAACTTGTTTATAAATGCAACAGTGTTAAGTTTTGTCGCTTTCACCAAGAAGTGCATTCAATTCTTCAAATAAATCTTCATGGTCATCATCTTCAGCTAAAGTTGATGAATTTTGGTTTAATGAAGATGCTTTTGCTTTTCTCAGTTTTAATAATTGTTCCATATTAATATTCTGATTTTCGATCGCAAAAGGAATAGATTTAGTTAATACGACCTGTTTAAAAAAAAGTCGTACTGCTTGGGCAGGGGTAATTCCCAGTTGTTTAAAAACAGCAAAAGCCTGCTTTTTTTCTTGGGAGTCAAGTCGAACCTGATAAACTTCTGTTTTTCGCATGAATAACAAAACCAAATGATTTTAATTTTTAGGAATTTATTTTAAACCATCGCAATGTAATTTCAATGCTTTTTGGCATAAAAAATAATCTTTTTGTCATTACGGTTACATTACAATGTCAATTCAAACTCAGAATTAAAAGACATTCCCTCCTTTGTGACGGGGTCTGTAAATGAAATGTGCTTAGCTAGCAGCTGTAATGGTTCCGAGAAATCATCTTCAGCTTTGTGTTGAACTACTGGATAAAATGGATCATTTTTAATCGGAATTTCTAAGTAATTAAGATGCACTCGAAGTTGGTGCTGTTTGCCCGTTGTCGGTGTTAAGCGATATTTTGCCCAAATCTGGTTATGTTCGATCAGCTCAATATAAGTCTCGGTGTTTGTTTTTGCATTTTCTATAACTTGCATGGTGTAAAAAGGATGACCTTTATCTAAATGCAAATGTAATTCCTGAGGAAAAGTTAAATCTTTTTTATAAGGTGCAACAGCGTGATAAATTTTATTGACTTGGCGCTCTGCGAATAATTGTTGGTAAATACCGCGAGACTCAACCCGTTTGCAAAATAGAACCACGCCAGCAGTTTCACGGTCTAAGCGATGAATAGGGGTTAAAAATTCATTGTCTGTTTGTTTTTTTAGTCGGACTAAAAGTGTTTCTTGAACATATTGTCCAGTGGGGCTAATCGTTAAAAAATGGGGTTTATCGACCACCAGTAAATCATCATTCTCAAATAAAATTTGATGCTTAAAAGGGACATGTGGTTCATACGCAAGAAAGCGATAATAAAAAATATGGGTGTTGCTGACATATGGACTGGTTACAGTTAATTTATCCCCATTTGCTGCATATATAAGACCGTCTTGAAATCTTTGTTCCCATTCTTCAGTTTTAATATGTGGAAAGTGACCACAGAGATACTCATAAATAGTTTGAGCATCTGTTTGCATAGGAAGGTAGACTTGACTCGCACTTACTCCATCAATCATGGGTGGCAGAAATTCGTTTGGACTAGACATAAGAAAGTGTGAATATTTAAGAAAATTGATATAAAAAAAGCCAACTTCTAGGGCTTAAGTAGGCTTTTAAGGCAGGGCAATGTTATCATATCGATTATTTCGAATCATGTTATGTGTGCTATGTCGTATTCATTGAAATTGGTCTTAAATCATGAAGAAGATACTGAGCGTTTAGCTCAAGCTTTGGCGCAGCATGTTCAGTCGGGTGTAATTTATTTAATTGGGGACTTAGGGGCGGGTAAAACCACACTTACGCGCTATTTCTTACAAGCTTTGGGCCACAAGGGCTCTGTTAAAAGTCCAACTTATACACTCGTTGAGCCATATAAAATTAATGATAAAGAAATTTTTCATTTTGACTTATATCGTCTGAATGATCCGTACGAACTTGAATTAATGGGAATCCGTGACTATTTAGATATTACTGATGCTTTATTTTTGTTTGAATGGCCCTCTGAAGGTGGTGATGAAATTCCACAAGCGGATATCATCATTGACATTCAAAAGTCAGATGATGAGTTGAGCCGGTTCGTAACGTTAACTTTACCAACAGAAAATTTGTACCAGACTTTGCAGGAACAGCTTCATGACTGATGAAAAGCTAACACAACGTCGTATTCATACATTAGACGCAGCGTTAGCGAACCAGATTGCAGCAGGTGAGGTGATTGAGCGACCTTCTTCTGTGGTCAAAGAATTATTAGAAAACTCTATCGATGCCGGCGCGACTGAGCTGATTGTAAGGATTGCTCAAGGTGGTTCGACTTTAATCGAAATCATTGATAATGGGCATGGTATTCATCCGGATGATTTGGCACTTGCTGTCATGCGTCATGCCACAAGTAAGATTAAAACTGCTGAAGATTTACATGCGATTGTGAGTTTGGGATTCCGTGGTGAAGCCCTAGCTTCGATTGCTGCTGTCTCAAGATTGACTTTGACCAGTAGCCAAGATGAAAGTGGTATTGGCCATCAGGTTGAGGTAAACGGTACAGCATTTGATCATCAAGAGGTACAAGCTGTTGCAGCACAAAAAGGTACTCATATTCGAGTTCAGGACTTATTTTTTAATGTTCCTGCGCGTCGTAAATTCTTAAAAAAACCAACCACTGAATTTGGTCATATTGAAGAAATCGTTCGCCGTCTAGCCCTAACGCATTTCGATATACGTTTTGTGCTTGAACACAATGATAATATTAGAATTAATTTACCGATAGCAGATAGCGGAGAGCTACGTTTTCAGCGAGTTCAGCAATTATTAGGCTCGCAATTTGTACAAAATGCATATTGGATTGATGCTGAAAGTATTAGTATGCGTTTATCAGGTTGGCTTGGTCATCCTTCAGACGCACGTGCACAGGCCGACATGCAATATGTCTATGTAAATGGTCGTATTGTCAAAGATAAAACAATTTCGCATGCGCTACGCATGGCCTATGATGGTATTTTACATGGTCATCAACATTCATCTTATTTACTTTTTTTAGAAGTCGATCCTGAAAATATTGATGTCAATGTTCACCCGACCAAACATGAGATTCGATTTTTAAATCAAAGAGAAGTGCATGAGTTTGTAAGGCATTATGCAAAAGAAACTCTCGCACAATTTCAGACAGCGAGTGCTGATCTAGCTCAAGCGATGAAAGTAGATGAAAGCTCAGATTATTCAGTACAGCCGCAGCCTAAATATCAAGAACAATTTTCATTGCACCGAGCAAATGAAACTTTAAATGCAGATAGTGAGCCACAGACTCAGCACGCACCAACAGAGTTATTAACCGATTTTAACGCTAGTCGTCCGCAAGTTATTCACTATGCAGATCAAACACCCAAATATAATGGTTCTGCTCAATTAAATAATGCTTTAAAAACTTATTTAGCCCCACTTCGCGACCAACCTGCGAGTTTCTCGGTAAATGAAGATATAGAGCCAGTTGCTAAAGTAGATGAGTTTCCATTAGGGATCGCAATTGCTCAACTACATGGAATTTATATTTTAGCCCAAAATACCGAAGGGCTAATTATTGTTGATATGCATGCGGCCCATGAGCGTATTTTATTACAGCAAATGAAAAATGCTTGGGATAAACCGGAATTTTGGACATCTCAGCAATTGCTTATACCTAAAGTGATTTCCATTAGCCGTATGCAAGCTGTTAGGGTTGAGGAATTAAAACCTCAGCTTGAGCGCTTAGGTTTGGAAATTGATTTATATGGTGATGAGCAGGTTATTGTTCGTGGTGTGCCAGCCATTTTGCAAAAAGCTGATTTTGAAAATCTCATTCCAGAACTTTTAAATGATTTAGATCCGAATGATGAAGCACAAGGATTACTTCAAAAAAGAGATGAGTTACTCGCTGGAATGGCATGTCATGGGGCAGTGCGTGCACATCGACAACTTAGTCTTTCAGAAATGAACGCTTTACTTCGTCAAATGGAACAAACCGAATTTGCGAGCCAATGTAACCATGGGCGGCCAACTTGGCGTGCATTTCCATTATCTCAACTAGATAAATTATTTGCTCGAGGAGAGTAGTTTTACATGTCAAATCAATTGCCCGTCATCAATTTAATGGGACCAACTGCGAGCGGGAAAACCGCTTTGGCATGTGAATTATATGAGCGTGGAAATTTTGAACTAATTTCTGTTGATTCCGCACTCGTCTATAAAGATATGGATATCGGTACTGCTAAGCCAACGCGTGAAGAACAAGCGCTCTATCCTCATCACCTCATTGATATTATTACTCCTTTAGAAGTCTATTCGGCTGCTCAATTTGTCGAAGATGCATGTAAATTAATTGATGAAATGCATTCGCGTGGGAAAACTCCTATTTTAGTAGGAGGGACAATGTTGTATTTCAAGGCATTATTAGAGGGTTTGTCTGGTAATTTGCCAAGCGCAGATGCAGAGGTTCGAGCAGCAATTGAAGAAAAAGCTTTGAATGAAGGATGGCAAGCCGTTTATGATGAGTTAGTTTCTGTAGACCCGGCCGCTGCTATAAAGTTTAATGTAACTGATAAACAACGGATTATTCGTGCTTTAGAAGTTTATAAAATTACAGGCGAGCCAATTACTAAATTACAGGCAGAGCAACCAAAAAACGTACCATATCGATACATATTTCATAACTATGCTTTGCTTCCAGATCGGGTAGAATTACATCAACGCATTGAGCAAAGATTAAGCAAAATGTGGGATATCGGTTTTTTGAGTGAAGTTGAAGCTCTAATTGAAAAATACGATTTAGATGAAAATTTACCCTCAATGCGTTCAGTGGGTTATCGACAAGCACTAGAATTTTTATTAAAAAGTGACTTAAGTCTCAAAAGTAAACGTGAAATGGAGGATAAAGCTTTATTTGCAACACGACAACTTGCCAAACGTCAATATACGTGGTTACGTTCTTTGCAAGAAATACACGATTTTAAAACTTACTTGACGATAAAGCAGGCGAAAGAAGACTTGCGAAACTCTTATGGATAAAGCAAAATTTGCACACTGTCTTTTTATAATTTTTAGTTGAAAAATAAAGATAGTTTTTTTGCGCTGATTTAAAAATTTTTTTTGGAGTTAAAAATGTCTAAAGGTCAAACTTTACAAGATCCGTTCTTAAATTCTCTCCGTAAAGAACGTATCCCTGTTTCTATTTTCCTTGTGAACGGTATTAAATTACAGGGTCATATTGAATCTTTTGACCAATATGTTGTTTTATTAAAAAATACTGTAAGTCAAATGGTTTACAAACACGCGATTTCAACTGTTGTTCCAGCACGTAACCCACGTCCAGCAGGCGCTCAAGGTACAGGCTTCCCAGCACAAGGCGGCACTCAAGGCGGTTTTGGTGGTCAAGGTAGCGGCTTCGGTGGTGCTCAAGGCGGTGGCTTCGGCGGTGCTCAAGGTGGCTTCGGCGGCGCTCAAGGCGGCTTCGGTGGTCAAGGCGGCTTCGGTGGTCAAGGTGGCGGCTTCGGTGGTCAAGGTGGCTTCGGTGGTCAAGGTGGCTTCGGTGGTCAAGGCGGCTTCGGTGGCCATCAAGGTGGTTTTGACAACGATACTAAATTTGAAGATGGTCAAGACGACGAAAATAATCGTTAATTGAAATCTAAAAAAGAAACCAGTCAGATAATGACTGGTTTTTTTATGTGTATTTAAAAGTTTATTCCAAATATTTAACTGGTCATAGGTAATGATTTGAACATGATAGTTAGTATATTTAAATAAATAGGGCTTTAATAAATGATGTTAATATTAGCTGCTGCTTTAAGCAGTGTCTTGGTGTCTATCCTATTAAAAAATTTAAAGAAAAAAGGTTATCAACCTTTACAAATGATTGCATGGAATTATGCAAGCGCAAGTCTGCTTTGTTTTTTGTGGTTTCAGCCTGATATTCAACATGTTTCAATACGACATACGCCTTGGTGGCTAATTATTGCCTTAGGAATAATTTTACCTAGTATTTTTTTATGTCTTGCTAAATCATTAGAATATGCCGGAATTGTTAAGACGGAACTTGCCCAAAGACTTTCGGTTTTTCTTTCTTTACTTGCAGCATATTTCCTTTTTCATGAGCAATTTAATGCATTAAAACTGTGGGGAATAGGTCTAGGAATTTTTGCAGTCTTACTTGTCTTATTTGGACAAATGAATTCTTTCTCAAATCACCAATCTCGAAAAGCGATATTTGCTCTATTAAGTGTATGGTGTGGTTATGCAGCAGTAGACATTCTCTTAAAATATACAAGTAGTTTAGGACTTCAGTTTACACTTATTTTAAATCTTATTTTTATTACTGCTTTTATATTATCGATTTCATATTTACTTATACAGAAAAATCAAAAGTGGCAATTTAAAAGCACGCTAGCTGGTTTGGTATTAGGCATACTTAATTTTTTGAATATTGCTTTATATGTAAAGGCTCATATTCTTTTAAAAGATTCACCTGCAATTGTTTTTGCAAGTATGAATATTCTTGTAGTGTTATTGGGGGTTGTCAGTGGAGTCATCTTATATAAAGAAAAATTAAAATGGCCTACTATTTTGGGGATTCTTTTAGGAATAAGTGGTGTAATTTGTTTGGCAAGTGCGATGGCTGGATAGCTCAAGAGAGTCGAATCTCTTGAACTACTGAGATTATTATAAGTATGTGAAAATCACTTCATCTGGCAAACGTGATTTAGGAAGTTTGGCATTAAAGTCATTTTCACTACGATAGCCTAGCGAAACAATCACCGAGCTTCTTAAGCCTTTTTCAGTTAAACCGAGTTCAGTATTTAAAACTTCTTCATCAAAGCCACCCATAGGAGTTGCGTCAATTCCTTCTAAGCCAGCAGCAAACAGTAACTGTCCTAAAGCAATGAATGTTTGGTTTTCCATCCATCCGAATAAATTTTTCTGTTCATTCCGATAAAACTCAACATAGCCATGGCGAGTATCTTTTTGGCCTAGTTTAGCTTTTTCATCTTTAAAACGGCCACTTAAATCATCTTGCTCAAGTAGTTGATTTAAATACTCAGGTGAAATATCTGTTTTTGTGCAGAATACAATTGTATGTGATGACTCAAGCACTTTAGGAGCATTGTAAGCATACTTTCCTGTTAATGCTTTTGCGATACGTTCTTTAGCAGCAAGATTGTCTGCAACTACAAAGTGCCAAGGCTGAATATTTACTGAAGAGGGAGAGAAACGTAATATTTCTAATAATTTATTAAAATTTTCTTGAGGTATTTTCTTATTTGGATCATATGCTTTTGTTGTATAACGACTTTTAACAGAATTCAATAGGTCCATAGGTGTGCTCCATATCAATCTTATGCCAATTGAGAGAATTTAATCTTTGCCATCATACGCTATTTTATTCAAAAACATTTCCTATGTATTTTTATAAAGAAATATAATGTTTATATAAAGTTTTAATAATCTATTGAAAATGATTGATTTAATACCAAGAGATGAAAAGAGTAAGCTGCGAGAATTTAGAATCGTTAAAACCTTTATCATTTTTGCATTTATTTTGAGTCTTTTGATTTTATATATCGAATATCAAAAGTATGCACATATAAACTGGAAATTTGTACTCATTACCTGTTTATGTATGATTTGGGATTTTGATTTAAATAACAAAATTAAAGAATTGAAAGTTCAAATAAAAAGTGGCTAATTTCTAGCTAATAATTCCAGATCATCAATTCAAGCTGTTGCATATTGGAAGACGGATCAATTTCTAAAATATAAGCTTGATCTTCACGCCAATCGCCAAGAACAATTCGTTGTTTAGCTTGTACCTGATGAATTGAAGGGCGATGAGTATGTCCATGAATCAGTATATCTGCATCCTCTAAAGCAGAAATAACAGCTTGTTCATTCACATCCATAATTTCATAGCTTTTTTGCTGTTTATCAGCGGAGCTTCTTTTACGAAAGCCATTAACCAGTTTGGTTCGAAAACTCAGTGGTGTACGACGTAAAAGAGCAACTAAGAGCGGATTTCGAATAATCTTCTTAAATCTTTGATAAGAAATATCATCTGTACATAGGGCATCACCATGTTCTAGACGGTAATGATGTCCAGCAATATTAAGATAATAAATGTCGGGTAGTAATACACCGTTAAATTTATTAAGGAAAACCTGATTTAAGGCAAAATCACGATTACCAACTTGAAAGTAAATCCGATTTCCTTTTTTGTTAAAGTCTTTTAATGCTTCAACAATTTCATCGAGCCATGGTGCTGAGTAATCATCACCAATCCAAGCGTTAAACCAGTCACCTAAAATATAAAGCTGTGTTTGTTTATTTTGATAATGCACCAATAAATCTAAAAACCCTCGAACAAGTCGAGGGTGTTCAGGTGACAAGTGTAGATCTGAAATAAACAGATAAGTCACAGCTTATTCCTAAAATTATTCAGAAATAATTTTAGCAGATTCGATTACAACGTTTTCTAAAGGAACGTCAGCGTGGTAGCCACGGTTGCCAGTGCGAACACCTTTGATCGCTTCAACAACATCCATACCTTCAACAACTTTACCAAATACAGCATAACCCCAACCTTGAGCAGTTTTTGAGGTATGGTTTAAGAAAGAGTTGTTTTTTACGTTAATGAAGAACTGTGCAGAAGCAGAGTGAGGTGCTTGAGTACGTGCCATAGCAATCGTACCAACATCATTGCTTAAACCATTGTCAGCTTCGTTTTCGATAGAATCACGAGTTGCTTTTTCTTTGAAGTTTTCATCCATCCCGCCACCTTGGATCATGAAACCATCAATGACACGGTGGAAAATAACGCCGTCATAAAAACCGTCACGTACATATTCTAAAAAGTTTGCTACTGTTTTTGGTGCTTTTTCAGTATTTAGTTCAAGAACAATACGACCTTTATTGGTGTTTAATTCGACTTGAGGAAAACTCATTACATTAATCTCCTAAACATGGGCTTATGACCATGGGTTTTTGGTTGAGAGAAGCATAAGCAAACTGTAAACTACAAGGCAAGTAAAAAACGTTAAAATCTTTGTGAAAAATGAAGATAGCGTTTAAATTTTTCGAAATTTATCTACAAAGAAGTGATTGATACACTATGAAGCCTAATGATGTTGTCTCGAACCTGCCAAATAACCCGACACCGAATACTCATGCCTCTGTCGATTCTGCGCAGCAAGAACAACAGGCTGGCTTAGATTTTGTTCGCCAAGTCATTACTGATGATTTAGCAACGGGTCGTGCAAAGCAGATCGTAACGCGTTTTCCACCAGAACCAAATGGCTATTTACATATTGGCCATGTAAAAGCGATTTGCTTGAACTTTGGTGTGGCTGAAGAATTTGATGGTTTGTGTAATTTGCGTTTTGACGATACAAACCCTGATGCTGAAGAACAAGAATATGTTGATGGTATTGCGAATGATGTGAAATGGCTTGGTTTTAACTGGAATGGTGAACCACGCTATGCATCAGGTTACTTTGATCAATTATATGCATGGGCAGTTCAACTTATTGAACAAGGCGATGCCTATGTAGATTTACAATCTCCAGAAGAAATTAAGTTAAACCGCGGTAGCTTTGTTGAGCCAGGTAAAAACTCTCCATACCGTGATGCATCTATTGAAGAGAATCTTGCTCGCTTTGAAAAAATGCGTAGCGGTGAGTTTAAAGAGGGAGAAGCGGTTTTACGTGCCAAGATTGATATGGCAAGTACAAATGTACATATGCGTGATCCGATTTTATATCGCGTATTGCATTCAGAGCATCACCAAACTGGCGATAAATGGAAAATCTACCCAATGTATGACTATGCTCATCCATTGTCTGATGCCATTGAAGGGATTACTCATTCACTTTGTACATTGGAATTCCAAGATCACCGTCCGTTTTATGATTGGATCGTAGAAAAAGTAAAATCTAAAGCTGTTCCGCATCAGTACGAATCTTCACGTTTAAACGTGGACTACACTATTACGTCAAAACGTAAATTACGTAAATTGGTGGAAGGTGCTTATGTAAATGGTTGGGATGACCCACGTATGCCAACCGTAGTCGGTATGCGTCGTCGTGGCTTTACTCCTGAAGGCTTACGTGATTTCTGTAAACGTGTAGGCGTGTCAAAAACTGACGGTATTGTAGATGTTGCAATGCTTGAGTTCTGTATTCGTCAATCTTTAGAAAATACTGCTGCGCGTGGTATGGCTGTTTTAAGTCCACTTAAAGTGACTTTAACTAATTTACCTGAAGATATGGATCTTACGCATGCTCGCCATCCTAATGTGGATATGGGTGATCGTGTGATTCCTTTAACTAAGGAAATCTATATTGACCGTAAAGATTTTGAAGAAGTACCGCCAAAAGGCTTTAAACGTTTAATTCCTGACGGTGAAGTGCGTTTACGCCATGCCTACGTCATTAAATGTGATGAAGTAATTAAAGATGCAAACGGTGAGGTGATTGAGCTGAAATGTTCAATTGACCCTGAAACTCTAGGAAAGAATCCGGAAGGCCGTAAAGTTAAAGGCGTGATTCACTGGGTATCTGCAACTAAAGGTGTTCCTGCTGAAGTACGTATCTATGATCGTTTGTTCACAGAAGCCGCACCTGATGCAGATGATGACTTCTTGGCAAATCTTAATCCTGAATCATTAAAAGTGGTACAAGCTGTCATTGAGCCAGCTTTGGCACAAGCGAATCCTGAGGATCGTTTCCAATTTGAGCGTGAAGGCTATTTTGTCGCTGATCAATATGATCATTCACCAGAGAAACCAGTTTTCAACCGTATTCTTGATTTAAAAGACAGCTTTAAGCCTGAGAAAAAGTAAGAGAAATAAAAAGCCCAACTCAGTTGGGCTTTTTATTTAGGTTGATATTTACTTTTAAAGATTACTTTTGCGTATGGCTAAGTAGGATTAATCACATAAAAATAAATAACTGTTGTTAGAAGAAGAATAGACGCTAGCGATAAATAGGTATTCACCGTATTAAAGCTTTTGATAAATTTCAGGATTTCCATAATGATTTAACTATTTATATTTGTGAGTAAAAGTAGCGTGAAGCATTAGACTTAATTTAATATAAAATGTTCCAAAAGATAGATTTTTACTCTACCTTTTGGTTAATAAAAAAGCATTTGAACTTATTTATAGTAGTAAAAAGCGATTAACCACTATATCCAATGCGTTTTAGAAATTTTTGAATTACTTCAAATGCTGCATGTTCGAGTGCTTGAGCATATTGTAAGTTTTCTTCTCGAAGTTTTGGAATTGAGATATTAGCATTGCGAAGTTCGCATGTATGGCCAATCAACCATTTCTCAAAATTTTCTTCTGTCGTTTCAATATGGAATTGCAATGCAAGAATATTATTCCCAACTTCGAATGCCTGATTGGTATAAATCTCTGAGCTAGCTAGTAGCACAGCATTTTCAGGCAGGTCAAAAGTATCGCCATGCCAATGTAGAACATGTACATTATTAAGCAAAGGAGATAACACCTGATTGGCACGTAGGCTTAAGCTCAGTGGTCCCCAACCAATTTCTTTCTGATGCCCTGCATATACTTTTGCGCCAAGCGCATGAGCAATCAGCTGCGCACCTAAGCAAATACCAAGTGTAGGTTTATCTGCAGCTAAGCGTTGTTTGAGTAAAGCGATTTCATCTTTTAAAAACGGATAATCTTCAGTTTCATAAACCCCGATTGGTCCACCTAAAATAATAGTTAATCCATCGTGTGAAAATGCAGGAGTTAAATCATCTACGCCCGCTTCAAAATAACGGACGCGAAATCCAAGTTGATAAAACACATCTTCTAATGAACCTAAGTCTTCGAAAGCAAGATGCTGAATGGCATAAATAGTTTTAGGGAAGGCGTTTGTTGTGCTCATACAAATGATTCATAGAAGATCAATAGGTGGAGTATAGCGATAAATATAAAGAAGAAAATATCTGTATAAATCGTCAATACCTGAAAATTGATATTTTTCGTTAAGATAATATTGTTATGCAAAGGTTTATCTATTTTTCAATAAATCTCTTTGCATATTCCTCGGATTAAAATAATAGCTTTTGAGTTTGTTCCATACCTATATCTGGAAGTTGATGTTCATCTTTCAAATTAACTCCTGAAAAGCCAAGCTGTTTTGATTTTTTCATTAATGCCATTAAACGTTGTACTGCAACTGGAATACTTAAACCTGCTGAGCGAACATTCGAAATACAATTACGTTTGGCATCGATGCAACCCGAATATGCATTCCATGTGTAGTAAATCCCCATACTGTCAGGGGAGCTTAAACCAGGGCGCTCACCAATCAGCATCACAAGCATGGATGCTTTAAAGATTTCTGCGACTTCATCACCCAAAGCAACTCGGCTACCTGTAGCGAGTACAATTGGGGCAAGGCTCCAGTTTTCTTGCTGAATGTGTTCACTTAGCGCGGTAATGAATGGAATAGCATTCGCTTCAATCGCTCTTGCTGAAAGTCCATCACCAACCACAATACAAACATCGTATGGCTTCGGATTTTCTGTATATTCCTTCATTAACGCATTTTTTGATGGGGTTGAAAGCTGGCGTCCTAAATCAGGACGTTTAAGATAAATTTCCTTATTAGGGGCGTTGCTTTGGACATGAAGACTTTGCAGCTGTCTTTGCGCTAATTGCTCAGATAAATAGGAAACATCCATGTCCTGATAAACCGCATCTTTTGCTTGCGCATGCGATAACTGGAACTCAAGTAAGGCTCGTGTTGGGATACTGCAACCTGCACGACCCAGAGCAATACGGGCATCAGTAAACTGTTTAAGTTTTTCCCACTGGTCTTGGTGGGTAGAAGATGGATATTGAATATCACGATTCAGTTTCATGGCGTTCTCCCTAGTTCATGAGCAGACGAGAGAATTGGTCAGGCATGTGGTCTGCCCAACAGATCTGAGAGTTTTGCTGTTTGAAAATACCTTGCTGTTCAAGCCAAGCGGAGAACTCAGGAGCGGGTTTTAAGCCTAAAAGTTGCCTTAAATAAAGGGCATCATGGAATGAAGTCGTTTGATAGTTGAGCATGACATCGTCAGAACCGGGAATGCCCATAATAAAGTTAATGCCCGCGGCGCCAAATAGAGTAAGTAGAACATCCATATCATTTTGGTCAGCATCCGCATGGTTGGTATAACAAATATCGCAGCCCATTGGCACGCCAAGCAACTTACCGCAGAAATGATCTTCTAAGCCTGCACGTATAATTTGTTTGCCATTAAAAAGATATTCGGGCCCAATAAAGCCGACGACTGTATTCACTAAAAGCGGACTGTATTTACGGGCCACTGCATAAGCACGCGTTTCTAAAGTTTGCTGGTCAACGCCATGATGTGCATTGCTTGATAGGGCACTCCCTTGACCCGTTTCAAAGTACATGACGTTTTGTCCAATGGTCCCGCGTTTAAGTGCGAGCGTGGCTTCATAACCTTCTTGTAATAAATCGAGCGAGATACCAAAACCTTCGTTAGCAAGTTGAGTGCCGGCAATCGATTGAAACATTAAATCTATTGGCACATTTTTTTCAGCAAGTTGAATCCCTGAGCTGATATGGGTAAGTACACAAGATTGTGTTGGAATCTGATATTCCTGAATGACATGATCAAGTAATTTTAGTAGCTCTGACAAATTATGTAGATTATCTGTGGCAGGGTTAATGCCAATTACGGCATCGCCATTGCCATACATTAAACCATCTAAAATACTGGCAGAAATACCGAGCACATCATCGGTCGGGTGATTGGGTTGTAAACGGGTAGAAAGATGTCCCTTTAAACCAATCGTGTTGCGAAACTGGGTCACTACTTCACATTTGCTGGCGACATAAATTAAATCTTGATTGCGCATAATTTTGCTGACAGCAGCCACCATTTCTGGAGTTAAACCTGACGCTAAGGCTTTTAAGCTTTGAGCAGTGGCTTCTTCTCCAAGTAACCAATTTCGAAAATCGCCTACCGTAAAGTGTGAAATAGGGGCAAAGGCTGCCAGATCATGTTCATCAATAATTAGTCGTGTAATTTCATCGGTTTCATAATTGACTACAACTTCATTTAAAAAGGTTTTTAATGGCACATCGGCCAAAGTCATTTGTGCCGCAACATGTTCGGTTGAATCTCTGGCAGCTACACCTGCTAATTCATCGCCTGAACGTAACGGCGTAGCTTTTGCCATCAAGGTCTTCAAATCAGCAAAGTGATACTGTTGATTGGCGACAATATTGCGATAACTCATAGTTGTATCCTTTTTATATTTCTTGTTCTGCGGCTTTAATATTTGCAAACTCTTCTTCTGGTGTACCTTTAACTAAATGATAACGGCTATAGAATAAAAAGTAAGCAATAAATACGACATACATAGCGGCAGCAATAAACCAAACTTTCGGATTAACAACAAAGCCTGCGACCACAGCAGCGACTGCTAGAACTAAGGCAATACTTGAAGTAACGATTCCTCCAGGAGTTTTATAGGGACGAGGCATTTCGGGTTTAGATAGGCGTAGCTTGATGTGGGATAAAAGAATCAACACATAGGAAATGGTGGCACCAAAAACAGCGATTAAAATCAGTGAATCACCTTCTTTGGTAAGTGAAAGCAAGAACCCAATAATGCCCGGAATAATAATTGCGAGATAAGGGGCTTTATTTTTATTGGTTAATGAGAGTGAAGTAGGTAAGTAACCAGCACGAGAGAGTGCAAAAATTTGACGTGAATAGGCATAGATAATTGAGAAGAAACTCGCGATTAAACCTGCTAAACCAACAAAGTTAACAAAAGTCGCAAGCCAAGTATTGGTGCCATAAACTTTAATCAGAGCATCGACGAGGGGAGCACCTGAGTTTTGTAAAGTACTTGCACCTGCTGCGCCCGCACCCAAGAATAAAATAAGCATGGCAAACGCCGTTAATATAAGCATTGCACCGATTAATCCACGTGGGAGAGATTTGGCGGGATCTTTTGCTTCTTCGGCGGCTAATGGCACACCTTCAACTGCAAGGAAAAACCAGATTGCAAAAGGAACAGAGGCCCAGATACCTAAATAGCCATGAGGTAGAAAACGACTTGCGCCAGCTGCTGTGCCAACGGGAATATCGAACAAATTTTGTGCATTAAAGTGTGGAATCATTGCCCCAATAAATACGACAAGGGCAACAGCAGCGACAAGTGTAATCGCGAACATGATTTTTAAGGCTTCGCCGGCACCTTTGAGATGTATACCCATAAAAATGGTATAGCAGGCGAGGTAAATCATCCAACCATTTATGCCAAATAAAGATTCACAATAACCGCCAATAAATACGGCAATCGCCGCTGGTGCAATTGCGTATTCAATTAAAATGGCAGTTCCTGTTAAATAGCCTCCAAAAGGCCCAAAGGCAGCACGTGCAAAACTATAACCGCCACCTGCTGTTGGCATCATGGTGGACATTTCTGACATAGAAAGACATAGGCACAGGTACATCAAGGCGGCGAGTGCAGTGGCAATAAACATCCCCCCCCAACCACCTTGAGCAATACCAAAGTTCCAACCGGCAAAATCACCTGAGATCACATAAGCTACGCCTAAACCAATCAGGAGTAACCAACCAACCGTACCTTGTTTGAGTTGACGCTGAGCAAAATATTCTGCTGATGAGACTTCTGTGCTTGAAGAAATGACGGAAGCTGTTTCTGGTTGATTCATACAATACTCCTGTGAGTGGGTTTATATGAATCAATGCAAAAGCAATGCCTAAATGAAGCACTTCAGAGAGTAGATGGCACTTTTTTATTCTAAATGATAAAAATTCAAGCTTAACAATCATAAATAAAGAAGCCAGCAATCTAAATTACTGGCTTCTTATATAATTAATGATCTTACTTCTTTCTAGTGTTGATAGTTTGGTATCAACTTGGTGCGAAACTTAGAAGAAGCCCATAGGTTTAGTTGAATAACTCACCAACAGGTTTTTGGTTTGTTGATAATGATCTAGCATCATCTTATGGTTTTCACGACCAATACCAGACTTCTTGTAACCACCAAATGCAGCATGTGCAGGGTAAATGTTATAGCAGTTTGTCCAGACACGGCCCGCCTCTATAGCACGACCAGCACGGTAAGAAATATGGGCTGAACGTGACCATACACCTGCACCTAAACCATACATAGTGTCGTTGGCAATTTTAATTGCATCGTCAAAGTCTTTGAACGTTGTCACAGCCAGTACAGGTCCAAAAATTTCTTCTTGGAAAACTTGCATGCTGTTGTGACCTTTAAAAATAGTCGGATCGACATAGTAACCATCACCTACTTCTTTACGGCCACTACCACCCAGTAAGAGTTCTGCACCTTCTTCGCGGCCTGTATTAATACAACGTAAGATTTTCTCTTGTTGTTGCAAAGATGCTTGAGCACCAATCATGGTTTCAGTATCGAGAGGGTGACCAGTTTTAATACGTTTTACACGTTCGACGGCCATTTCCAAGAACTGATCAGCAATACTTTCTTGTACTAAAGCACGAGAAGGGCAAGTACATACTTCACCTTGGTTTAAGGCAAACATGGCAAAACCTTCAAGCGTTTTTTCTAAGAAGTCATCTTCTTTATCCATGATGTCTTCAAAGAAAAGGTTCGGTGACTTACCGCCAAGTTCTAATGTAACTGGAATAATATTTTCAGTTGCATATTGCATCACCATTTGTCCAGTTTGAGTTGAACCTGTGAATGCGATTTTTGCAATACGTGGGTTTGTCGCTAATGGACGGCCGACTTCTGCACCGAAACCATTAACGATATTCAGGACACCCGGCGGTAAAATGTCTTGGATGAGTTCAGCTACTAACAAAATACCTACCGGAGTTTGCTCAGCTGGTTTAATCACCACACAGTTACCTGCCGCTAAAGCTGGTGCAAGCTTCCATGCTGCCATTAAAATTGGGAAGTTCCATGGAATAATTTGGCCAACAACACCTAACGGTTCATGGAAATGGTAAGCGATGGTATGTTCATCAATTTCAGAGATGCCACCTTCTTGAGCACGAATACACCCTGCGAAATAACGGAAATGGTCAATCGCAAGCGGAAGGTCAGCTGCTAAAGTTTCACGGACTGCTTTACCGTTATCCCAAGTTTCTGCAACAGCAAGCATTTCAAGATTTGCTTCTAAACAATCAGCAATTTTTAAAAGTATATTTGAGCGTACCGTTGGTGAGGCTTTATTCCATGTTGCTTTCGCTTTGTGTGCTGCATCTAGAGCGAGCTCAATATCTTCGGCACTAGAGCGTGGAATACGTGTAAAAGCCTTTCCGTCAACAGGAGATACATTGTCAAAATAAGCACCTTTTACAGGTGCTACCCATTCACCGCCAATAAAATTTTCGTATTGTGATTTGAATTGAACTTTTGAGCCTGGTTGATTTGGATCGATATAGCGCATATAAATATTCCTTTGCTTTTTAGGACTAAAGACTAACAAGAACCCTGTCAGTAGGTACTTTCGTACTTTGTATAATTAGGATATAAAGAAGAAGGTTGGAGAAAGGTTGGAATAGAAATGTGGATATATAAGGAATTTACAAATGTTCACAAAAAAGGATTTATTGCAGCAACGGACGTTGATTGATCAACTGCGCACGCAAAATAGTCTCTCTCCTCAAAACGCTGCCAAACTCGGCCAAAGTATTGCAAGTTCTTGGGAACGATCAGCTTCTGCTGCGATTCCTAAAGAGCGTTTTGCTGCTCCATTAGTCGAGAAAAAAACTGCCTCACAGAATGCTTTAGATCTGGCTTTAAGCCAATGTGCCGATGACTTGCGTCATATTGCAGAGCAATCTTCAATGGTGATTGCTGTCGGTGATATCGGCAGTACCATTATTTGGACTGCGCCAAGTGCTCAAATGCAAAGTGCTGCGGAGCGTGTACATTTTGTGCAGGGTGGTCAGTGGCGTGAAGAATTTGTAGGCACTAATGCCTTGGCTTTATCTTTAAAAACTCAACAATCAAGCTGTGTTTTTTCAAATGAACATTATATGGAATCGATTCATGATTGGGTTTGCTATGCCGCACCGATTATCGATCCATACTCGAAACAAACTCTTGGTGTCGTTGATTTGTCGACGACTTGGAAGAATCATAATAGTTTAGGAATATTGGCTGCTGAACGTTGTGCATCCATTATTCAATCCGCTTTGCTAGAGCAGCAGCGTCAACAGTTACATATTCGTGCATTTTCGACACCGCAAGTTAAATTTAACGGCAAAAGCTTGTTATTAACGCCCCGTCAAATTGAAATTTTGACGATATTGGCTCTATGTCCGCATGGTTTAACTTTAGAGCATCTTTATCAGGCGCTCTACGGCGAACGTAAAGTCAGCATGGGTACACTGAAAGCTGAAATGTCTCAACTACGCGATATTTTGGGAGGCTTACTTGGTTCTCGTCCATATCGTCTGCTTGTGCATGTTGAAGCTGATTTTTTACAAGCTGAACAAGCACTCGATGCGGGATATGCAGCCTCGGCTTTGCAGCTTTACACAGGTGTATTTCTGGCAAAAACTGAAAGTCCGTTTTTATGTGCATGGCGCGACTGCCTTGAGTCACGCTTGAGCGATGCAATTTTTAAAACCCAAGAAACAGATTTACTGTTAAAGCATCTAGCTCATTTCCCTGAAGCAATTGATGCGGTAGAACGCCTTATGGAGCTCTTACCAAGTGAACATCCTGCGCATCAATTGCTGGTGAAATACCTTGACTCACCTAAGCTCAGTTAAGTAATTTTTTGATCCAGCCACTGGAACAATTGTTGATAGACTTGTTTCCGTACTGGCTGGGCCGAAAGGACTAAATCATGCAAGCCATTGTGAATAGAGACAACCGAGACATCGCCTTTAATTTTTTTACCATGTTTTTCAATGTCTTTAACATCTAAAATCACATCACTTTGAGTTGCATCTGGTCCCCATTTGCGTGGGTTTTTAGTTTGGTGCGAATGCATAATCAGGGCTGGAATATTCAATTTAACACCGCGGTGAATTTCTTTTTGCGCAGTATGAATTGCATGTACAAAGCTGAGTTGAACTGTAGGGGCAGAGGTCGGTTTCCAGTCAAGATTAAAGTCCCATTCACCTTTGAGCTGCTTATGAAGGCTAGTGGTGTACCATTTATTTAATTGGCTTGGAAATTTAACTTTTGGTAGATATTTTCCTACTCGACTGAGCATAGGAATACCAAACTTCTTTTCGACTAGACTTAAATTAAAGTCGTAAAACGGACTATTTGCCCATAGCCCTTTAATGAGGGGATGATCTGGATGATGGGCAGCATAAAGCGTTGCTGTCAAACCACCAGTTGAATGTCCTGCGAGTAAAACTTGTGTATGTTGTTCTTCGCCAATAATCTCTAATGCTTGAGTAATTTCGGCATCATATTCATTTAAATCGAGCACATTATAGAAAATTTGATGAGGTAGTTTTGAGCGGCCATATTTTCTTAAATCCAAGGCATAGAAGTCATAACCATGCGCGTTGAATTGTTCAGCCATTTCAGTTTGAAAAAAATAATCTAAAAAGCCATGAATATAAAGCACAGCTTTTTGAGTAGATTGAGCAGCTTTTTTACGCACTAAGGTGGCTACCACTTTACCTTCATAATCATCAGGAAAGTTGAGTGTGAGCTGTTCGTAGCCAGTACCTAAAATATCTGGAACATAAGTTTGATTAGCTGAAGATGTATTCATTTTTATCGAGCTATTGTAATTAAGACATGCAGAGTATCCTTCAATGAAATGGGCGAATTGTCAATCAGGTTTAGAGAAGGTTGGAATATAGGTTCTAAAAAAAGGGAATACCGCTGGAGCTAAGTATTCCCCAAAAAAGTAAGTCAACGGTCGGAGGGATTTGACTTACTAGAGGGATATGCCATTACATCAGTATTAAAGTGCTGCTTTAAAAATCTCCACAACTTGTGCATGGTTTGCTTTACGAGGATTGGTGAGCATACATGCATCTTTTTGAGCGTTATCGGCCATCACCGCAAGGTCTTCAGTTTTCACCCCAAGCTCCGTTAAACCAGATGGGATACCAATCGATGAAGACAGTTTGCGAATGGCATCAATTGCAGCATACGCAGCTTCTGTTAGAGTCAGCCCTTGAGTATTTACACCCATTAACTCTGCGATTTTTGCGTAACGATCTGGGCAAGCAATTAAGTTAAATTCACAAACGTGTGGTAACAAGATTGCGTTACATACACCGTGAGGTAGGTTGTAGAAACCGCCTAACTGGTGCGCCATTGCGTGAACATACCCTAAAGATGCGTTGTTAAATGCCATCCCAGCCAAATATTGTGCATAGCTCATCGCATCACGTGCTTCGATGTTTTCACCATTTGCTACAGCAGGTTGTAACCACTGGCTAATCATCGTAATCGCTTTTTCTGCACACGCATCAGTAATTGGGTTTGCCGCCGTAGAAACATATGCTTCAACTGCATGAGTTAGAGCATCCATACCTGTTGCAGCCGTTAAACCTGCCGGTTTTGCAATCATAAGTTTCGGGTCATCAATGGCAATAAGTGGGGTACAACGCCAGTCAACAATCGCCATTTTTACGTGAGTATCGGTATTGGTAATAATACAGAAACGAGTCATTTCCGATGCAGTACCAGCCGTTGTATTCACTGCAATGAGTGGTGTCATTGGGACTTTACTTTTATCGATGCCTTCGTAGTCACGAATATGACCGCCACCTGCAGTAACTAAGCCAATCCCTTTTGCACAGTCATGAGATGAACCGCCACCTAGAGAGACAATAAAGTCACAGCCATTTTCGTTATAGGCATTTACGCCATTATGAACATTAATATCGGTTGGGTTAGGTTCAGCACCCGGGAAAATATGGCTCGCAACGCCTGCTTCAGTTAAATAGTTTGCGATAAGATCTGCGACACCAAATTTAAATAAGCCTTCATCAGTCACAATTAATGCTTTTTTTGCACCTAAATTTTGTGCCTTTGTACCAATTTCTTTGGCGCATCCTGGTCCAAAGAGTGATACACAAGGAATATAAAAACCGTTTGTTTGATCTGCAATATTTTTAAAAGCCATGGAGTGATTCCTTCTTCCATAAATCCATTGTTTGTTATTACAGGTGAGCCTCACCATGGCCTTAGTATTGTGATGTGAAGTTTATTTTCCTACCTACCAAAAACCTACCAAATATTATTTTGTTTTTAACTATTGATTTATATCTAATTTTTAGAAAGTTTGGCACATTCATTTAATTTTTTCGGGAAAATCGTTAAGCTATGGGCTGTTGAAGATGTACATATGAGATTATGAAACAGGAAACTGCGCTTAAACTGCTTAAAGCAGGTGAAAATGTCTTTTTAACCGGTTCGGCTGGTGCAGGGAAAACCTATACACTTAATCAGTACATCCAATATCTAAAAGCACGTAAAGTGCCTGTGGCAATTACGGCATCTACAGGTATTGCAGCAACACATATGAACGGTATGACCATTCATACATGGGCTGGCATTGGCATTAAAGATCTGTTAACTGACGACGATCTAAAACGAATGAAAGAGCGTAAATATCTCAAGGAACACCTTGAAAATGCGCAAGTTCTTGTAATTGATGAAATCTCGATGCTACATGCGAAGCAGCTCAATCTGGTCAATCAAGTCCTAAAATATTTTAAAGAAAGCGACGAAGCATTCGGTGGTATTCAAGTCATTGTAGCTGGAGATTTCTTCCAGTTGCCGCCTGTAGGACGTAATGGTGAAGCCAATCGTGACAAGTTCTGCTTTATGTCAGATGCATGGGTCGAAGCCAAATTCCGTGTATGTTATTTAACAGAGCAACACCGTCAAGATGATGAAATTCTGAATCAGATTTTAAACGCTATTCGCGCGCAAAATATTCAACCCGATCATTTGCAAGCACTGCGTCAATCACGAGCACATGATATTGGTGAGACCTTTACTCGTCTTTATACGCACAATATGGATGTCGACAATATCAATTATCAGCACCTAAATGAAATTGATAATGAAGGGCATCAATTCAATGCGGTTTTAGATGGTAATGAAAAATTATTAGAAACTTTAAAATCTTCGGTTCGTGCGCCAGAAGAGTTAACGCTTAAAAAGCATGCCAAAGTGATGTTTGTAAAAAATAACTTTGATATGGGCTATATCAATGGAAGCTTGGGTGAAGTCATCGGCTTTGAGGAAGATGACGAAAATGGCTTACTACCAAAGGTCAAACTAACCGATGGCACGACTTTGCTGGTTGCCCCTGAAACTTGGTCCGTTGAAAATGAAGCAGGCAAAGTGATTGCAAGTTTTCAGCAAATTCCACTTCGTTTAGCGTGGGCGATTACTATTCATAAAAGCCAAGGGATGACTTTAGAAGCCGCTGAAATTAACCTAATGAATACCTTCGAGAAAGGTCAGGGTTATGTTGCATTGTCGCGCTTAAAATCTTTAACTGGTCTAAAATTATTAGGTATCAACGAGCAAGCTTTAGAGTTAGACAGTTTAGCTGTCAAAGCCGATCGTCGTTTCAAAGAGCTTTCAAAAGAAGCCGAAGATAACTTTGCAGATGTAGATTTAACGGCTCAGCATAAAGCATTTATTCGTCATTGTGGCGGTACCTTAAATGAAACCGAGATCTCTCGTAATGAGAAGAAACTCGCAAAAGGTGGCAAGCAAAATTATGCTACGGCAACTTTAGACGAGACGCGTGTCTTATTTGAAGAAGGTTATGAAATTGAAGACATCGCGCATGAACGTGGTTTAACCCCAGCGACAATTATTAATCACTTGGCTCGACTGCATAAAGAGCAAAAGTTAGATATTTCGGTTGCCCATCCGGGTGAAGAGGTGGTCGAAGAAATTCGTAAAATTTATAAGAAGCTGAAAAAGCGCCAAAATCCAGATCATTTTTCTGATGATGGTTCGATCAAACTAAGACCAATTGTTGAAGCAACCAGTCCTCGAATGGGATATGATCAGGTGCGATTAGCTTTATTATTTATTGAGTAAAGTTTAATTAGCTTAATGACTTATTACATAAATTGAGGTGGCTATGCCGCACGTTGTAGTTGATTATTCAGAAAACTTAACTGGATTGAACGCAAAACAATTACTTGAAGAAATTAATACCACACTGATTGAGACAGAGCTATTTAGTCCAGAAGACATTAAAAGCCGTGCGCGTAAAGATGACGTTTTCCTCATTGGCTTAGGGGCTGATCAAGCCTATATTCATGTAAAAGCCTACATTTTGTCAGGAAGAACGGCCGAACAAAAACAGCTTATGGGTGAGCAGTTATTAGCGGCACTCAGCAACAAAAAATATCTACACCCAGAGTTTAATAAAGAAATTCAGTTGTGCGTTGAGCTTGTCGATATGCCAAGAGAAGATTATTTCAAACAAGTTGTATAACACTAAAAAGCGCAATTTCGATCAAGAATAGCGATTAGCACTATGTAAAAGTAGTGCTATCGAATGAACAGACATCTACTTACTTTTAAAGTTAGTCTAGCGTGATACAGGCATAACCTAGATTATGCCAGTATCTCTAAAAGCTTAATATCTGCATATTGCTCAATCAAGTTGTCATCTAGCATGTGGATGTAATCCATAAAGATGGTGCTAAAACTTCCCATAGTTTGCGCTTGATTTGCAGCAAGTTTACCCGCAATCGCAAAATGAACATGAGCTGAAAGAGCAGCAATTGTTGGCGTCGTCACAGCGCTATATGCTGCGATTAACGCACCTAAAGCGCAGCCTGTTGCTGTGATTTTGGGCTGTAAAGGGCTTCCGCCGTTTACTTGAATAACGGTGTCTAATTCTTTAGATAAAATATAATCTGACTCACCTGAAATAGCGATACAGTCCGCATGTGCTAATAGTGCATAGGCTTGTTGATAGGCCTGATCACTGCTTAAAGTACTATCCACACCTTTAGATTGAACTTGGTTACCTGCAAGCGTACTAATTTCTGAGGCATTACCACGAATAACGCTTGGCTTGAACTGTAAAAGCTCGTCTGTCATTTGACTACGCCAAGCTAAAATTGGTCCATAGCCGACTGGATCAAGCACCCATGGAATGTTATTAAGCTGTGCTGTTTTTGCAGAGATTTGCATGGCCTGCATTTGCTCTGAAGTCGGGGTGCCTAAATTGATACTTAAAGCCGATGAAATCTTGGTAAAACTTTCGGCTTCATAAGGATTATCAATCATGGCAGGTGAAGCACCAGAAGCAAGTAAGACATTGGCTGTATAGTTGGCCGCAACACTATTGGTAATGCATTGCACAAGAGGCGTCTTTGCCTGCATGTTTTGCCAAGCGTCAATTACCTGCTCAATCAAAGTCGATGCTGATGTCATGTTATTATCCTTATTAAGCCAAAGTAATTGTAGATTTAGTGAGTAAAATAATGATCTTGATGCTTACATCTTTGGCAAATTAAAGAAACATAATCTGCCGCATCATAATCAACACTTAAATCGTTTGAACCACAATGCATACAACGTTTAACTGAATAAAAGTTTAATCGAGGTTCAATTTTTCGCCATGCTTTCCAGACAGGTTGTACAAAGATTTGTTCGTCGTAACCTAAGAAGCGGTTAAGTAAAATATAACTCATTTTACTGTAGGGAATATTGTGAGGACGAGACAACATTGAGGTTTCCCACTTTTCAGCTAAGGCTCTCTCGCGATATTGCTCTAAGGTTTTCTTCAACAAATTGGTGTTAATAAATTTTTCATTACGCGGCTGTAGGGCTTTCTGTTTATAAAGATACTCGAGTGCGGTTTGAATTAAATAATAAATCTGCCCAATTGCTAATGAATCCATTAAGCGATAGCAAAAAGTTTGGAAATTAGAGCTTCCTGCAATTTGAATGCCCCAAGTTCGGCAATAGAACTGCATAAACTGAATAATCTCTTGATAGAGCACCTGAAAAAGTACGTCTTTTACTTCATCGGCACTACGAAACGGAATACCAAGACTTAAATTTTCATAAAACCAGTGGCGTAGTTGCTGAGCTACACTAAATAAACTTGGGTCACTATAACCGTCCAAGCGAATGTTTAAATAAAAGCACTGAGGTTCATCAGCTTGATCTTGGGCGTTTAAAATTCCATCTTTATGGAGTTGCTTAATCAGATAGTTTTGAAAAATCCAGTTCGGGGTAATAGAGTGATATTTAATTTGGTCCCAGTGAATGTATTCATCATGAGCAACATCATCACGGGCATAGTCATCAAGTACACTAAGTAAAAATAATTTATGTAAAAAACTCAGTTGTTCCAGACTTCGCTGTGGCTGATCTTTTGACTTAAATTGGCGTTGTTCTTGTAAGCGTGTTTGCTGTAATAGCTTTTTACGTTGTTTAGTACAGGTTTCACAGTGGCACGTCATTTTTTCATCTTTAAATATACGGTGCTGACAATGACTGCATTCATGAAATTGAATGTCTTGTTCAAATTGCTCGGCATCTACCCAGTACATCGAAGCTTGGCAGAGAGGACAATGGCTACTTTCATCTAGCTGTTTCTGTAGAATTTGTAAGGCCATTTCGCTCCGAATGCATAAATTAGTCAGGGTAGAGCTATTATACACAGCCGCATTGCTGATAGCTGAGATTGTCTTTTTGATTGCTGCAAAAATAGAAAGACCTAAAATCTACGTTTAGATTTTAGGTCTTTCTTATAATTCGAAGTTTAATTAAACAGGGCACGGCAAGCTCTCATCATGTTGTCCAAGTTTTTTGGCATTGATAAGTGCCTGTACTTTTTTACTTGGTAATTTGACTTTACCTAAAGCATCGTAAGTATTGATGATTGTGGTTACCTCTTGAACAGTCATTGAAACGCCCTCGGCAGATAGAAAAACTGCAATCACATGGTGATCAATTCCTGCCGCGTCTAGATCATGAATCGCTTTAATATTTTCTAAGCGATGAAAATGTGCTTTTAATTCCATACTGACACCTCTTGTCTCATTGAAATATTCATATTGGTGTATTAGTGAAGGCAAGAACCATGCCCAAAATGTAAGCTGACTCTAAAAAATGTTAAAAGCTGAAGTGGTTTTATTTTTATTGTATAGATTGATTATATAAGCAACGATTATCGTAAATTTGGTCTAATCTGTGCTAATAAAAGACGATTCTAATTTGAAATGTATAAATGAAGTCCCATTAATTTTATAAAGGTAAGTAAACACAGTATGTATGATTGAATATGGTCAACTCATAACAATTCGTACTACGGTTTCCGAAAAGTATATAAGGAATAAAGATGAATATTGCGGCGCAGCCTCCGGTTCAGGCAGATCAAACAGTTTATTTAAAAGATTATCAAAAACCTTCGTTCTTGGTTGAATCCATTAATCTTGATATTCAAGTTTATGACGATAAAACAATTGTTGATTCAACATTGGTGATGAAGCGCCAAACTGCTGGAGACTTGGTATTATTGGGCCGTGATCTTGAGTTGCAATCTATCCAGCTCAATGGTCAAGTTCTCACTCCTGCACAATATTCACTCGATAGTGAGCAACTGGTGATCACTGATGCACCAGATGAAGTCATTTTACAGACTCAAGTCATTATTCACCCTGAAACCAATACTCAGCTTGAAGGTTTATATAAAGCAGATGAGTTATTTGTTACGCAAAATGAGCCTGAAGGTTTCCGTAAAATCACATTCTATCCAGACCGTCCAGATGTACTTTCAGTTTTTACTACCCGTGTAGAAGCAGACAAAAAATATCCAGTATTACTTGCCAATGGTAATTTGCTTGAAACTGGTGAAGTTGGTGAAAACCGCCACTTTGCGATCTGGCAAGACCCGACTAAAAAACCAAGCTATTTGTTTGCTTGTGTCATTGGTGATTTAGCTGTTCTTAAAGATCGTTATACGACTTCGGAAGGGCGTGATGTTGCTTTAGAAATCTATGCTATTGAGAAAGACATTCCAAAATGCCATATCGCGATGGAAGCATTAAAGCATTCTATGCGTTGGGATGAAGAACACTACGGCCGTGCGTATGACCTCGACAACTATATGATTGTTGCAGTGAGCCAGTTCAACATGGGTGCTATGGAAAATAAAGGTTTAAACATCTTTAATACTTCATGCGTACTTGCCGATGAAGAATACACAACTGACGCAGCGATTATGCGTGTGCAGTCTGTGATTGCCCATGAATATTTCCATAACTGGACAGGGAACCGTATTACTTGCCGTGACTGGTTCCAGTTGTGCTTAAAAGAAGGCTTAACGGTATTCCGTGACCAGTCTTTCTCTGAAGATTTACAATCTGCTGCGGTTCAACGTATTGATGACGTCGCTGTACTTAAATCGCATCAATTCCCTGAAGATGCGGGTCCATTGTCGCATCCACCGCGTCCAGACCATTTTGTCGAAATTAATAACTTCTATACAGCGACAGTCTATGAAAAAGGTGCGGAAATTAACCGCATGATGTCGACTTTGTTGGGTAAAGAAAAATACCGTAAGGGTACGGATGAATATTTCCGCCGTCATGATGGCCAAGCCGTGACTGTAGAAGATTGGGTTGCTGCATTATCAGCGGGTTCCGGTGTCGATTTATCTGCATTCTTAACTTGGTACAACCAACCGGGTACACCAAAGCTTGAAGCAAAAGGTGAGTACGATGCAGCGACACAAACTTACCGTTTAAGCTTTAAACAAAGCCTAAAAGCACATCCTAAATATCCAAATTTAAAAGCTGTTCCAATTCCTGTTGCTTTAGCGCTTTTTAACGCTAAAACAGGTGAACAATATACATTGCACAGTGACAGCTTATTCGTAAATGATGTTAAAGATGGCGTGTATTTGTTTGACCAAGATGAGGCAACTATTGAATTTACAGGGGTGACTGAGCAACCCGTTGTGTCGCTACTGCGTAATTTCTCGGCTCCTGTAAATCTTGTGTTTGATTATACTGATGAAGAATTAGCATTCTTAATTCAGCACGAAACAAATGGTTTTAACCAGTGGCAAGCAACACAAACCTTGCTTGAACGTATTTTGTTAGAAGACCATTCTGCAGATGCGTACATTCAAGCTATTCAAAGTACGTTACCTGAGTTAGTGAGTCGTGACCCGCTTTTAGCTTCGCGTTTATTTGATGTACCAAGCGAAGGTTATTTAGGTAGCCGTATCGATCAGGACTACGCACCAGCCGATATTCACGTCAAACGTGAAGCCTTACTTAATCGATTAGCTCAAGAGTTAGGTTCATTCTGGAAAGATACTTACCTCACGCTTGACCCAGACTTGCAAAAAGAATTTTCTTTAGCGATGGGTGTACGTGCATTAAAGAATATCATGCTCATGATGATGGCGCGTCAGGGCGATCAAACTGCATTTGAATTGGCACATGTGCAGTACCAAAACACAGGCAATATGTCGGAGCGTTTAGGTGCGCTACGTGTATTGGTTTGGCAAAACGCACCTCAAGCTCAAGAGGCACTTGCTGATTTCTATGATCGCTTTAAAGATGAAGCCTTGTCTTTAGATCAGTGGTTTATGATTCAAGCTGCAAACCCAAATGCCACTACAGAAACAATTGAGTATCTTACTCAACATCCAGACTATGATTTAACAACTCCAAATCGTATTCGTGCGGTAAGTGGTGGCTTGTCAAATAATCCAGAAAATACTTGGGGCTTTGGTGTAGCTCATTTTATTAACCTTGCACAATATCTAGATGAAAAGAACCCAATTTTAGGTTCGCGTCTATTACAGGTATTGTCACGTTGGTATACGCTTGCAGAGCCACAGCGAACTCAAGTTCAACAAGCTTTACAAGCCTTGCAACCTAAAGTGAAATCGAAAAACGTTTCTGAAACTTTAAATAGCATGCTGAGCGTTTAATTATTTAAACTTACTAAATAAAGGTCTCTAAAGAGGCCTTTATTTTTATATTTCTACATAGAAATATAGCAGTCAAAAATTAGCTTTATTGGTGTTTCTTAGCTTTAGAGTTTTTTAGTTTTTTTCTAGGTAAATTATAATATTTAATGATTTATTTAAAATATATCTTTAAGTAAAGAGATAAAATAACAAATTATTAGAATAATAAATTAAAAAATAGAATAATTGATTGTAAAAATAGTCTTGGGTAATAGGAAATTAAGCTAAATAAACTGACATATTTATTTAAATATTTTCCAACAAATTTTATGGTGATTTTATTAAGTTAAATAAAATCAGGTGGTTAATTTTTTGAATGTTATTGTATTGTTACTTGGTGTTAATTTGGGTAATTGTATTTTATTAATTGAAATTCTAAATAAAAATGCTGTCATGCAGTTTAACTTTTTTTATGTATTATGACCAAAATAGGGTAAAAAATATAAGCTTTAAAAGAGCAGTCAAATTAAAAAAGATTGTAATAGTAAGGGTTAATTTTTTTACATCTATTAATTCCAACAATTTAATGTAAAAAGGTTTAGACCATGAAAAAGACTTTTATTATTTATCAGCAATTGCTGCAGGATTATTTTCTCTCAATACAGCAAATGCTGCTACAGCAACCGGAACATTGACTGTTAGAGCGACAGTGACAAATAGCTGTGTTCTAAATACCTCAGCCACAGGCACAACTTCAAATGCAGTCTTAGACTTTGGAACATTAAGTTCACTTGCGAGCAATGTAGACGCAGATACCACAACTACAGGTGGTACTCCCATCAGAGTACTTTGTAACAACACTGTGCCATGGACTTTATCATTTGATGGTGGTCAGAATGTTTTATCAACACAGCGCCGTATGATTGGCGGAGCAACCACTACAGAATACATTCCTTACAACCTTTTCTCTGACACAGGCCGTGCAACAGCAATCGGCATTGCAACAACTGCCTACACTGGGACAGGGACTGGTAATGTTCAAACTGTAAATGTGTATGGTCGTATTCCTGCTGGGACGACTTTACCAAGTGCTGGCAGTTATTTAGATACCGTGACAGTAACTGTAACTTATTAATTTTAATAAATAAGAAATATTGTTAGCCCTTTAAAAGGGCTAATGCATTAAAAGATTTATTTGGGCCAGTCATGAAAAAAAATATCTTTATTTTTACGAGTTTATTCTTATCTTTATCTAGCACTTTGAGTGCGGCTACAATCCGAATTTCACCTGTGAATGTTGAAATTTTAAGTAATCAAAATGCTTCTTCGATTAGTTTATTTAACCAGTCGAATGAAAGTACTGATTTACAGATCCGTGTGTTTGAATGGACTCAAAAGGATGGGCAAGATCAACTCATCCCGACAGAAGAGATCGCGATTAGCCCGCCGTTTTTAAAATTAAAACCGAATGATTCTTATAATTTGCGTGTCGTCAGAATTAATCCGGCAGCGATTACTGGTGAAAAAACCTATCGTATTATTATTGATGAGTTACCAAAACCCGCGGATAGCCGTAAAGCGGCTCAAGGAATAAATGTATTACTACGTTCGTCATTGCCTGTATTTGTAGTAGATAAAGACGCGATTACTAAACTGAATTGGAAAATTGATCTTAATCAGAAATCTCCTTCTTTAAATATTAGCAATATTGGAAATCGACATGCGCTTTTAAATAATTTAACGCTTGTTGATACCACCGCAAATAAAAGTTATCCGATTCAAGTAAACACCGTGAATGGGTATATTCTTGGACAGCAGACACGAAATTATTCTATTCAGAATTTTACATATCAGCCAAATCATAAATACAGTGTATCTCTGACAGTTAATGGTAAGAAAACAACACTTTAAGAGGCTTATATGAAATACATTATAGGTGTCTTATGTGTTGCATATCTTCCTGCATATTCTTTTGCTGAGCAACTTCAAGATCATACGAACACAATAACTCCTCGTGTTCCAGATGCTATAAATAGCAATAATAAGTATGCGCAAGCGAAGGGTGATAGACAGGAACAAGATCTTAACTTTACTCAACTTTTTTTAAATATTTCTATTAATACAAATGCTGCTGAAGACTTGGTAGCAGTAGGGCAGTCTGAGGATGGCAAGTTATATATCCGTGCTCGTGACTTAAAAGCTTTAAGAATAAAAATGAATGAGCAGACTCCTGACAGTCAATGGGTGTGTATTAATGATCTAAAGGGAATTCAGTTTAAATATCTAGAGAATGAGCAGTCCCTAAATTTGCAAGTTCCGTCAAACATGTTGACGGGCTATGCAGTGGACTTAAATGGCCAGCAGATTACCAGCCCACATTTGCTTAAGATGAAACCCTTAAACGCGGCTATTCTCAACTATAGCTTGTATAACAGCATAACCAATGACGAAAATACCTTTTCCGGTTCGGCTGAGGGGAATTTTAACAGTGCGATTGGTAACTTCTCTTCAGGCGTTTTATATAACGGCAGTAATGAAAATAGTTATAGCCATGAAAAATGGGTACGCCTAGAGAGTAAGTGGCAATATGTCGACCCTGAAAAGATCAGGATATATACCCTAGGCGACTTTATTTCAAATAGTCCGGATTGGGGGAGCAGTGTCCGTATGGCCGGTTTCCAGTGGTCGAGTGCCTACACCCAGCGCGGTGATATTGTCACCTCGGCACTCCCGCAATTCTCCGGTTCGGCTGCGCTTCCTTCAACTTTGGATTTATACGTCAACCAGCAAAAGATTTATTCAGGATTAGTCCCATCTGGTCCATTTGATATTAAACAGCTCCCGTTTATTTCAGGCAACGAAGTCACGTTAGTGACTACCGATGCAACGGGACAGCAGAGCATTACCAAAAAGCCTTACTATTTTTCATCCAAGATTCTGGCAAAAGGTATTAATGAGTTTTCAGTAGATGTTGGTGTTCCTCGTTATAACTATGGGCTTTATTCAAATGATTACGATGATGCCACCTTTGCATCAGGTGCGATCCGATACGGTTATAGCAATTCACTGACTTTAAGCGGGGGCGTGGAAGCTTCAACAGATGGTCTGTCGAATCTCGGTACAGGATTTGCCAAGAATCTGTTTGGTTTTGGAGTGATTAATGCTGACATTGCAGCGAGTCAGTATAAAGATGAAAACGGCTATTCTGCCTTGTTGGGTTTAGAAGGGCGCATCAGTAAAAATATTTCATTTAACACCAGTTACCGCAAAGTATTTGATAACTATTTTGATCTTGCCCGTGTGTCTCAAGTCAGATATTTAAAAGATAACCAGATTAATGCCGAGTCACAAAACTATCTGAGCTACAGTGCACTGGCCGATGAGATTTTTAGGGCAGGGATTAACTACAACTTTTACGCAGGCTATGGGGCTTATCTGGGATATAACCAGATCAAATATAGCGATAACTCTTATAAATTACTCTCTGCCAACTTAAGCGGAAGTCTTAATAAAAACTGGGGTTTTTATACTTCTGCCTATAAAGATTATGAAAATAACAAAGACTATGGCGTTTACTTTGCGCTGCGCTATACACCGTCTAACAAACTCAATGCGATCACAAGTGTATCTAATGAGAGTGGCAGACTGAGCTACCGTCAAGAAATATTTGGTTTATCGGAACCCAAAATCGGTTCATTTGGATGGGGTGGTTATGTTGAGCGAGATCAGGATGCACATGAAAACAATGCATCGGTCTATGCCTCTTACCGTGCCCGTGCTGCTTATCTGACAGGACGCTATAACCGATTTGGAGATAACGATCAGGTTGCACTTTCAGCCACAGGTTCACTGGTTGCCGCAGCGGGACGTATATTTGCGGCCAATGAAATTGGAGAGGGTTATGCAGTTGTCACCAATGCCGGACCGCAAAGCCAGATTTTAAATGGTGGGGTTAATTTAGGTTTTACGGATAAATCTGGAAGATTTCTAATTCCGAGCTTAATGCCGTATCAAGAGAACCATATTTATTTAGATCCGTCTTATCTTCCTTTAAATTGGAGCGTTAAAGCGACAGATCAAAAAACAGTGGTCGGCTATCGCCAAGGAACCCTAGTTGACTTTGGTGCTCATCAGGTTATTTCAGGATTAGTAAAACTTGTTGATCAAAACAATTCACCATTATTACCAGGTTATACAGTGCGAATTAATGGGCAGCAGGATGGGGTTGTTGGCTATGACGGTGAAGTGTTTATTCAAAACTTATTAAAGCAAAACAAACTTGAAGTCGATCTTATGGATCATGGCACCTGCCAAGTTGACTTCACTTATAACAGTAATCAGTACTCAACTAAAAAATTGGGACCTTATATATGTCATTAAATATTATGAATAAGGCTCAAATAGAGAGCTATAAATTTTTCCCTTCGTCTTTAAAATACTTTATAGGCATTTGCTTATTTTATCTCGTTTATGCATTTTTTAGTCCAGCTCAAGCTGCTTGCACGGTAAGTGGTACCACAAATAGTACTTTTACCTATACAGCAGCAAATATTAATAATGATGCAACCGTAAACCTTTCAGGCACAATTACTTGCACAAATTTAGGACTTCCCCAGATTTCTAATTTCATGTGTATGAAGACCGTATTTACAGGGGCAACCACTGCGAATAATAGTGTGACTTTACCATATACGGTAACTGCAACTGTAGGCGGGGCTGGCTCTTCCACTACCAACCAAACCTCCAATGTGTGGTATGGCCCAGTAGCAACAGTCGCATCAAATAATATTGTGAGCTACTCGGTAAATATAAAAGTTCCAGCCCGGACGGGATCGCTTCTTGCTTATCCGAAAGGAACATATACGGCTTCGGTTCGGTTGTATTGGGATATGGATCTTTTGGGTTTGTCATGTGGTGATTTACTTGGTGGTTGGGATTCAGGTGATACATTACTAACAGCAAACTTTGTAGTCCCAAGCCTGTGCCAATTAAACTCAACCTCAACTGTAGATTTTGGAAACATTAATGATATTAGTACGACTAAGCGTGATTACACAGCGCAAGGAGCCGTAAATTCGACCTGTAATTTTGGAACGCCATATAGCATTTATTTAGGCGATGGCAATAACCGTATAGCTGGGGGCTTTAGGCGTATGACTAATAGTAATAATGAATTTATTCCCTATCAGCTATATAAAGATTCTAACTATAGTACGGTATGGGACGCTACAGGTGGTGTAACCAGTGTTGGGGGAGCAGGAGGAGTCTCGAAAACAGGAACAGGAAGCGCTCAAACGACTACAGTGTATGGAAAGATTCCGCAAGGCACTGCCATCGCAAGTAGACCTGGAGTCTATTCTGATAGCGTTATTGTTACCGTGACTTATTAATCTTTCAAATTTATATGAGGAGCTCTTTTTATAGCAGAGCTCCCTATAATTCAAAGTATATTGCTTAAAAATTGTTAAGATATAAATAATAAAAATCAAATAATTCTTAGCTTTCGGAACTTATTCGTCATCAAAAACAGTTTGACTTAAAAAAGTATTCTGTATATTTATTGATTAGTTCTAAAAAAGAACTAGATAAAAGGCAATTAAAAATAAAGGTGAATAAATGTCGAATATTATTTTGCATCAATGGTAAATTTCTCCATTCTGTCAAAAAATTTCAAGGGCTTTAAGATTCAAGGGAATTCCATTTGACACAGTTAACTACAACGGTATTCTTGGAGCAAAAGTTCCTCTGCTAAGTAAGGTAGGTAAAGTACCTGTCATTGACCATAACGGTCAGAGGATTCAAGACAGCACTCGAATTGCTCGGTATCTAGATGAAGCCTTTCCAGACACACCTCGGCTTTACCCCGAAGATCCACATCAAAAAGCGCTTGCCGAACTTTGGGAAGATTGGGCGGATGAATCTCTTTATTTTTATGAAGTCTATTTACGCGTCAATGACCCTGAAGCTCTAAAAGAAGCCATCAGTATCAGCAGTATTGGTCGTCCGGCCTATGAAAAGCCAATGGTAAAAGGTTTTATTTTAGCTGAGTTAAAAACGCAGCTTTTCTTTCAAGGCTTAGGACGTATGAAAGCTGAAAATGTTGAAGAAGAATTTATACGACATCTCGACCGTATTGAGCAGGTTTTATCACAAAGTGAATGGTTAGTTGGAAACAGCCAAACCATTGCAGATATTGCCGTGGTTGCTCAACTCGGTGAAGTGATCCGTACCAGTAAAAAGTTTGGCAAAGAAATTTTGAATCGACCTTTTATTGCATTATGGTATAAAAAACAAACAGGATGAAACGTCTATGACATCAGCAACACTAGATAAAACACAAGATTGTGCGGTTGTTATTGGCGTCGGGGCATCACAAGGAATTGGTGCAGCGGTGTGTCGTCTGTTCGCCAAAGAAGGCTTAAAAGTTTATGTTGCTGGGCGTACTTTTCAGAAAATTGAAGCAGTGGCTGCCCAAATCCATTCCAATGGTGGAGATGCTGTAGCGTTTCGTTTAGATGCAGAAGATATACACCAAGTACAAGCCCTATTTGACACCATTACAAGTCAAAATGAGCGCATTACTGCTGTAATTCATAATGTGGGAGGGAATATTCCTTCGATCTTTTTACGCAGTCCATTGTCGTTTTTTACTCAAATGTGGCAATCCACTTTTTTATCGGCCTATTTAGTTTCTCAAAGCTGTCTAAAAATTTTTAAAGATCAAAATCACGGTACGCTTATTTTTACAGGTGCGAGTGCATCTCTACGCGGCAAACCTTTTTTCGCAGCTTTTACGATGGGAAAATCTGCCTTAAGAGCTTATGCCTTAAATCTAGCCCAAATCTATAAGTCACAAGGCATCCATATTGCTCATGTGATTATTGATGGCATGGTCGATGGCGATAGAGTGAATAAAGCATTATTTGGTCTGGGGCGGTTAGCTCGTCTTACGCGTGGCACTGGCGGACTTAATATTGATGCAATTGCAGAAAATTATTGGATGCTTTACCAACAAACACCGAAGCTCTGGACACATGAGTTGGATTTACGCCCTTATCAAGAAAAATTTTGAGAGATTAAAATGCTAAAAAAAATATTCCAAAAATTTCAAAAAAAGCAGGGCTGTGTTGTAGTGGCTGGTCATGACCTACAACTGATTGAGCGTGATTTTGTAATTCTAGATAAAAACGCACATTTTCCATTACATCTTTATCAAGTTGTGCATGATTCAGCTGCGCAAAAGATAAAAATTCATTCTATAAATGATGGCGTGACAGCAGTACATTTAAATTTAGTGAATGCAGATCACTTAAAATGCTTATTGCGTTATATTTCAAAACATGGGCATACCATTGAACTCTGTGTATTTCAGCCGAGTTTTTCATCTTCGCCCAATATCGAAGCTTTATCTTTAGAAGAGATTAAACACAGTTGGCAGACCACAGGTTTAAGTGCAGTAAGTGTTGCTCAAGCTGTGATTAAGCCGATGCTTAAACAACAGCGGGGCACCCTTATTTTTCTTGGCGCACCCTCTAATCACTCGACCCATTACGATGTGTTAAGCCAAAGCATGTTTGCTAGCATTCGAGCTTTATCGCAGTCATTAGCCAGAGAGTTTCAGCCTAAAGGAATTCATGTTGCTTATTGCATGGTTGAAAAATGGGAGGGGCAAAATCAGCACTTTACCTCATCTCTCAAACAAGTATGCCAACACATCTATCAGCAACCTGATTCGGCATGGAGCCAAGAACTCAGCCTATCTTGAAGTTTTACTTTTACATGTTGTTAAAATACAGTACTGATCTGGAATGATGATATAACAATAATTTCGGTAGGTTTTAAATGGTGAATATAAAGGGTTTTCAGCGAGCTGTTCAAGTAGTGTCGACCTTGGCAGCTTTTATGTGTTTTCCTCCACTCGCACAAGCTTCACAATACACTCAAACTGCTCGTTTAGTTAACGAACGCTTATCTTATATGAAGGATGTCGCAGGTTATAAAGCAGAGCAGCATTTACCTATTGAAGATTTAACTCAAGAAAAGAAAGTTCTGGATCAATCGCTTTCTGAAGCCGAATCTTTTGGTTTAAATGGCGAAACAGTAAAGCCATTTATTGTGACCCAAATGAATGTTGCCAAGGCCATTCAATACCGTTATCGGGCTGATTGGTTATCGAGTCCTGAAAGCAATTGGAAGCCACAAGATTTAGCAGAAGTACGATTAAAAATTAGTTCTTTAAATACTGAACTTTTAAAAAATATTGCCGTTGAACTTAAGAGAAATAACAACAAAGCGCCTCATGGCTGTAGCTATATGTGGCCTGTTCAGCATCCACAACTTAAAGAAGCCGACAAAAAAGCTTTATGTGTGGCATTAAATAAAATCAAGTTAAGAGAATGAAAAACAATAATTATTTAACTGTTTTCTAGTCAATATCACATTGACACCCAAAATCTCTCCGATTATCCTTTGCCTGCTGGCCACATTGCCAGTCGGTTTTAGCAGACCGTTTTCATCTAGATCATCAAAAGAGCAATTTTTTGGTGTCGAACTCGTTCGTCTCCCTTCGTAGCGGTAGGACGGAGGAGGGACGCCTTTGGGCGTGCCGGTTCCTAGATGACTGGTCTGCTAACCCTTCTTCGTTCTGCCACCATAATCATTTAGCAGTGATTTGGTAGAACTTCTATTTCATCTAGGAGTCCGCCGTTATGCGTACTATTTTTTCTTTATTGGCCTCTGCCAAAATCTTTTTATTCATTCCATTTAAACAGTCTTTAAAACGGTTTAATCGACTCTAGGTTTTTTGCACCTTAAGAATCGTTACGACTAAAAAATCATAGCAACAATAAACCTGAGATAGGCGAGCACACCTTTTTTGTGCCACTTTTGCATGCCTGTTTTTAGCGCTCATTTTAAGAGTGACGGCAATTTCTATCTCTTTCACTTACAACAAAAAATTATTTTAAACGGTATAAAAATGCCAAATTTAGAAGCATCATTTAGAGCATTACGCGTGCTCCACGCGGCAAAAGATTTATTTACTCAACATGGGTTTTACATTGGGATCGATCGAATTATTGAAGAAGCCAAAATTCCCAAAGCCACTTTTTATAACTATTTTCACTCCAAAGAAAGGCTTATTCAGATGAGCTTAACTTTTCAAACAGATGCATTAAAACATGAGGTGTTTTCTATCATTCATTCGTATCGTGAACTCATGGCCTTCGATAAACTCAAGAAAATCTACTTTTTACATGCAAATTTAGAGGGTTTTTATCGTTTGCCATTTAAAGCCATTTTTGAAATTGAAAAGCTTTATCCAGCGGCCTATAAAATCGTGATTGACTACCGGAACTGGTTCATTAAAGAAATTCATAAATTCCTTTTAACTGTAAAAGTTAACGCTACAGTTGAAGATGCCTACATGTTTTTGTTTGTGATTGATGGGGCAATGGTCCAGCTTTTAAGTGCGAATAGTACTGATGAAAGGGATAAATTATTAGAATATTTTATGTCAACGCTCGCTTAAATTGATCCATATTCTAGTGTTTAACTTATGAAAAAGCCCTCCGAAGAGGGCTTTTTATTCAATTTGGTTTAGCTTTAAAAATCAAAAGATGTTTGTAGATAGAACGTACGTGGAAGTCCTACATACTTACCGCCAGTAGAGTCTGTTGAGCGAGTAAAATATTGCTTATCAAAGACATTTTTGATTCCACCAGCGATTTTTAAACCTTTAACTTGTGAACTTAAGTCATAAGAGGTACGTAGCGCAAAAGTAGTGTAACCCGGAATATCTCCATATTTACCATCAGCAGTTTCTTCTGTTTGATAGACATTACTATCTGGAAGATCTGGTGAATGCTGCTTAGACTGCGCAAACATGTCAGCATTTAACGACCATTTATCTACTGTGTAACCTAACCCAACATTACCGACATGACGTGAGTAAAACGGTAGGTCTTTATCTTTAAATTGACCCGCTTCAGCCACTGCTTTGGTGAAAGTATAATTTCCATATACTTTTAAGCCTTCCAGTGCATCAGACAATTGGCCGAAATCATAGCTAATACCCGTTTCGACACCTTTATGGCTGGTTGCCCCTAAGTCTGTCCAGATCCCGTTATTACTAGCATCACGAACCAATGAAAGCTCTTTATCAAAGTCTAAATAGAACACGGTAAATTCGGCATTTAAACCATTGCCCAAATATTTGGTTCCAATTTCATAGTTATTCGACTTTTCAGGATGTAAGCCTTCGGTTGTAGCCGTTGCGGTTGTTCCTTCAAGACGAGCTAATTGACTGTATTGCTGTGGACCGAAAGATACACCTGCATTTGCAAATATATTCCAGTTTTCATTTGCCGAGTACATCACAGATAAACTTGGTAAAAATTCGTCTGAATCAATTTTTGGATAAACAGTATTAGGTTGTCCTTTGTTATAACCTGTGAAGTTATTATGGGTTTCAATTGATTCGAAACGTATGCCTGGTGTGATGGTCCAACGGCCGAGTTCCATACGGTTGTCGATATATACCGCATGTGCTTTAGTACCGCCTTCGCTGCTACTACGTGGAGCGAAATCTGGCACTGATGAACCTGCTGCATAAGAAGCAGTACGTCCAGCAAATTCAGAACTTTCTTCTTTTAAGTAGCGATAGCCAACCGTTACTTCATTTTGAGTATTACCAAGTTCATAAATGCGAGAGTAACGCGGTTCAATCGCATAGACCTTGTAATCACGTGGAGAAGAGTCGAGGCGTTTTTGTCCACCCTCTATTGTACTTTCAAGATTACTTGTACGGAAAGAGTCGATGTAGTAACTCAGAACTTCGAAGTTATTTTTTTCATCTTTATGGTTATAACGTAAAGAGACATCTGTACGACGACCTGCAAAATAGTTTTTTTCCCCAGAAGACTGATAAGGATTTTCAGCATACTGAGCCTGAGTTAAACCCTCTGGCATTTCGCCGCGACCTTCATAATGATGCAGATTTAAAGCAACCGAGTCTTTATCATTAAATTGATAAGCAGACTTTAGCATTACGTCATCGATATCAATCTTGTTATTTGCTTCTCGATAACCGTTTCCTTTAGTCCCTGAATATAACAGGGCAAGGCCTAAACCATTATCTAAAGTTCCACCCACAAATAGATTAGGGCTCAGTTTTACTTGGTCAGTACCAGAAGCATATTCTGAAGTTAGGCTAACAGTTCCACTAAAATCTTGAGGAATTGAGCGAGTCGCAAAGTTAATAATTCCGCCTACGTTTTGAGGTCCAAAACGTACCGATCCCGCACCACGCACAACGTCAACTGATTCAATATTACCAATTGAAACAGGTGCTAAAGATAACTGTGGCTGACCATAAGGTGCAAATGAAAGCGGAACGCCGTCAACTAAAACTGTTGAACGAGGTGATAGACGAGATGCTAGACCACGGACACCAATATTGAGTGAAACATCACTACCACCTGTTCCGCTGCTATCTTGAGCTTGAACTCCAGGAATTTGTTTTAATGCTTCTCGAATTGAAGTTGCAGCTGTTTCATCCAAACGTTTGCGGTCAACAATAGTTCGAGCGCCAGCATGTTTGTGAACAGTTTCTGCATTTGCTTCTTCTAGCCAGTTACCTTGCGCCTTAATGGTAATGGTCGGTAATGCACTGGTAGATGTATCTTCAGCATGTGCTGGAAGTGCGAGATAAGTACACGCAATTCCGATTGCATAGCTAAGTGTAGAAACTTTGAACTTAAAATTTGGGAGTGAAAGAGCAGATGAGCGGTCCATGTTGACGTATCGAAATCCTAAACGATAATTATAATCATTATAGCGAAAAAGTAACAAAATTTTATAAAATGGTTTATGTTTTTTTTAAGAATTTTAAACTTTTTCTAAAAGGTTACTTTTGATAATAATTTCAAAGAGCTGACTATGATTTAGATATAAACAATAAGATTCTAGCTAGACATTGACTGTTAAAAGATCGAAGCTCTCTTATGTACAGTCACGTATAATTTCTATTTAAAGACACAGTAAGTATAAAAGTAGTGGTGGGCTCAAAAGTACACTATTACAAACTTAATGTAGATAAACAGGTAATAAGTTGAGTTTAAAGGCTATTTGTGTGAAATTTAAAATAATTTCATAAATATTTTTAATTAAAATCAAAGAATTATTAATTTTTATTGAACATTTGTTATAGGATTTTTATATTAAATTATTGTTTTAATAATCAATAATCATTATTATTCGCGCTAATATTTACATGAACACACAAAATATATATGGAATTTATTAAGTCTCGCAAGAAGATTGCTAAATCAGCAATAGCTTCATCATTATCAATTGTAGCTACAACTGCAATGGCTGCTCAGGAAAATTCTGTAGCGCTTCCATTAATTCATGTTCAAGCAGATGCAGAAGTTGCACAGAGCCTTAAAGTTGATAAATCGGCTAACTCTAAATTTGTAGCACCTCTATTAAATACACCAAAATCAGTTTCAGTAATTTCAAAACAACTTATTGAAGATACCAAAGTAAATACATTAAGCGACGCACTTCGTACTGTACCAGGCATTACCTTAGGTGCAGGAGAAGGCGGTAACCCGAATGGAGATCGACCATTTATTCGTGGTTACAATTCAGAAAGTTCGATGTACGTTGATGGTATTCGTAACTCATCTTCACAAAACCGTGAAATGTTTGCTATCGAGCAAGTTGAAGTGACTAAGGGGTCTGCTTCTTCTATGGGTGGTGCAGGTTCTGTTGGCGGTAGCATCAATATGATTTCTAAAGTTGCTGAAAAAGGTGACTTTTTAGAAGGCTCTGTACAAGCAGGTACCGATAATTATCAACGTATCACATTAGATGGTAATAAAGACTTCGGTAATGGTACTGCTGCTCGCGTTGTTCTTATGGGGCATAAAAATGAAAAAGCGGGTCAAAGCGATGGCGCTGAATACAAGCGAGTAGGTATCGCACCTAGCATTACATTTGGATTGGATACACCAACACGTGCAACTTTAAGTTATTACTACTTAAGATCTGATGACACTCCAGATTCAGGTGTTCCATATAATTACGATACGACTAAGAAGGCAACTATTGGTAAACCTGTTGATGTTAAACAAGGTATTTACTATGGTTTAAAAGGCCGTGATTTCCAAAAACAAGAAAATCATATTGGTACTTTTAAAGTAGAGCATGATTTAAATGAAAATCTTACTCTTGCTAACACCGTACTCTACAGCAAATCAAAAAATGATTACCTTTGGACTCAGCCAGATGATTCAAAAGGTAATGTAGCAAACGGTAAAGTTTGGCGCCGTATTAACTCTCGAATTACTGACACTAATATTTTCACCGATCAATTATCTTTAAGAGGTAAGTTTAATACTGGAGCTATCAAGCATAGCTTTAATGTCGGTGCAGAATACAGTGATCAAGAGTCAGATAAAGGTAGCTACACGACAACATATCCGGGGTATGTAGGTTCTACAACGGGCGGTTTTAATAGTGACTGTGCTATTAATGATGCGTGGTGTACTTCATTAACTAATCCTAATTCTAAAGATGCGTGGTTAGGTGGTCGTATCGCCAATAAAGCAACTACGACAACGACTACAAAAAATACTTCTGTCTATTTATTAGATAATATTGAGTTTAATCCTCAATGGTTACTTGATTTAGGTGTTCGTTGGGATAAGTTTGATACCGAACAGGTTACAAATGCCACTGGCGCTAAAATCGAGAGTAATAAAGATTTTGTTACTTATAATGCAGGCGTAACTTTCAAACCTACTGAAAATGGTAGTATTTATGCAAGTTATGCAACTTCTGCTAACCCTGTAGGTGTTGATGGCGGTGATGGTTCTGAGTCAATCGGTCAAGCTTATATGGACCTTAAACCAGAAGAAAGCCAAACCATTGAATTGGGTACAAAGTGGAACGTTCTAAACGAAAAACTTAATTTAACTGCTGCCATTTTCCGTACAGAGAAACAAAATACACGTATTCAAGTTGACTCAAGCCATTATACGAATGGCGGCGATAGTAAAGTTGACGGTATTGAACTTTCAGCAAACGGAAATATCACTGATAAATGGGCTGTGAGCGCAGGTTACACCTACTTAGATAGTGAAAATACTGATCCAGGGCCAAGTTGTAGTCGTGCTGGAGTATGTAATCCAGAAAATGCAGCTAAAGGTAAGCAACTTCCAAACGTACCTAAAAACTCTGCAACTTTATGGACTACATATAAAGTATTGCCTCAAGTTACTGTGGGTGCTGGCGCTTTCTATGCTGACAAAGTATATGGTGATGCAGCTAATACAAAATGGGTTCCTTCATATGTTCGATATGACGCGATGGCTCGTTATGATGTTAACAAGAATGTTAACTTGCAACTTAACTTAAATAACCTTTCTGATAAGCGTTACTTTACTAAAGCATATGCTTCACACTATGCAACTGAAGCAGAAGGCCGTAGTGCAGTATTATCAGTTAACTTTAAATACTAATAAGTTTAAAAATTTATTAGTTTAAATAAGTAATCTAAAATAGCCTCAATATGAGGCTATTTTATTAATTAAAGCTATTTTTAAAGGTATCGCCGTGATTCACCATATTCCTAATGTACTTACTAAAGACCAAGTCCAGTTTTTCCGTCAAGAAATGGACAAAGCAGAATGGGTTAATGGAAAAGTCACTGCTGGTACACTTTCAGCTACAGTAAAACATAATCAGCAATTGCCTGAAGAAGATCCTCTAACTCATCAACTGAGCAATATCATTCTTGATGCTTTAGGAAAACATCCATTATTTCTATCTGCTGCACTTCCATTAGATATCATACCGCCTTTATTTAATCGCTATGAAAATCATGAGTCTTTTGGTTTTCATGTAGATAATTCAATACGCCTAATACGTGGTAGTAATCAGCGTTTAAGAACAGATTTATCGTGTACGGTTTTTTTAAGTGAGCCAGAAGAGTATGAAGGTGGGGAACTCGTAATTGAAGATACGTATGGATATCATGAGATTAAATTACCTGCTGGTGATATGATTTTGTATCCATCTACCAGTCTACACGAAGTCACCGCTATTACTTCAGGCTGTCGTATAGCGTCTTTTTTCTGGGTTCAGAGCATGATTCGTGATGATGCAGAGCGACATATGTTATTTAATCTAGACCAAACTATTCAAAACTTACGTATGCAATTAGGTGATGATCATAAAGAAGTTTTGAACTTAACCAATACTTATCACAACTTAATTCGTAAGTGGGCTGAGGTTTAAATAACAAGGCGAGTAATTAAGTAGCGTAGATTATTTATAGGCTACTTATAAATATTTACTTCAATATTTAACGCTTTTTCATCAATTTTTTTCAACAAGCATTCTAGTAGTTCTTCTACTTTTTCATCATATTCAAAAGGATGAGATTTTCCAGTTTTGGTATTAATAAGATTTAAACTAATTTTATTAGAGGCTGGTCTATAAATCCCTCTATTACTTTTACCCAAAACAACTCTTTTAATTAATTTTCTATGTTCGAGTTCCGCTAAAGTACGATATGTCGTGGCTAGACTAATTTTTAAATTTTTCTTTTGAGATAGTAGGTATATTTCTTCTGCAGTTATTCCCTTATCGTTCTCATGTAAAAAACGAAAAATAGCAACTCGCGAAGGTGTAGCTGATAAACCCGTTTCCATTAACGCTTGATGATAATCCATTTAGTTCCTCTGCTAATGGCTTCTTTACATTTAAATTGATTACTAAGGCTTTTTTAGACGCAGGTAAAAAAATCTATTTGAAAACCAATGATATTAGTCTTAATTGTAAACCATTTGGTATAAAAAGTATTAAGATAAAAAGTAAAAATACCTGAAAGTAATCAAAAAAGTTAGAGGACAATTCTTTGTCAATAAAACTTTGAAAATAGATAATTTAGCGTATGAATTAATATGAATAAAAGTAGTTTGAAAAAAGTTATTTATTTTTCAAAACAAATTTAAAGACGCTTATGGCAGAGCTTTATTTTGTTCGATGATCTCTATTAACTTTTCACATGACTGATTTACTTTTGATATAGGTGTGGTGGCAACACCTAACATTAAACCTGAAACAGCACTTTTAGGGTCTTGATACCAGAGTGATAATGGAACAGGAGCCAGATTAAAAGCCAATGCTTCATGAGCAATTTTTTGATCAGATAAAGTACAAGGTAAGTTAATAAGAACTGATAAACCTGCGGTAGAGGTTTGTAGATTAAATTGTTTTAAACACTTTATTAATTCATCTCGCTGAGCACTATAAGTTCTTTTTGTCCGTCTTAAATGTCTTAAAAAATGACCTTCATGCATAAACTCTTGAATCGAAAGTTGTAGAGATGGAGATGGAGCGGGCACTAAAGTGGCTGTCGTTTCTGCAAAGTGATTAATCATATGAAAAGGCACAACTGCAAATCCAATCCTTAATTTGGGGCTGATTGTTTTGCTAAAGCTTCCTAAGTGAATAACTCTTCCTGTCGTATCTAATGAAAATAAAGCGGGTGCTGCTCGGCCATCTAATTGTAATTCTCCTAAATAATCATCTTCAATAATCCAGCTTTTATTTTGGTTAGCCCAATCCAGTAATTTTAATCGTCTAGTTAAAGAAAGGGACATGCCTAAAGGTGCTTGCTGTCCAGGCGTAACTAATGCAAGAGAAGCATGAGGCGCATTTTTCATTGCTAACTCTACGTCGATCCCATCTTGATCGACGGGAATTGGGCATATCTCCATTCTTCCCACTTCAAGGGCATGTTTAGAAAAAGGAAAACCGGGATCTTCAACCCATGCTTTTTTTCCTGTTAATCCTAAAACATGTAATGTAAGACCAAGCCCACCCGAAAAACCTGAAGTAATAAATACTTGATCAGGAGTACATTGAATTCCTCTTGATAAAGCCAAATAAGCAGCAATTTCTCGGCGAAGGCCATATTCACCTCGCGGGTCAGGATAATTGGGCCATCCACTCGATTCATTACGCACAGATTTAGATCTGATTTTTGCAAATAACTTTGCAGGAAAAATTTCCTTTGCGGGAATGCCTAATTGAAAAATTCCCTGCACAGATGTCATATCTAAATACATCTGTGTAAACGAACTGTTTTTATGACCTTCTTGAGTAGCGATTGGCTTAACTGCTTGGTAGGCAACCCGTGTACCTTGTGATCTAGATGCAACAATAAATTGACCATCAGCAAGTCTTTCATATGCAACTTTTACAGTACCTCTAGAGACACCAAGTTGACTAGCCAAATCTATCCATGACGGCAAACGATCGCCTTGTTGTAGAGTTTCAGAAATAATGGCTTGTTCAATCCCAAGGCGTATTTGTTCTGCTAAAGGTGTCTTTAATTGGCGATCTAAATTAATTTTTAGCTGTGGGTACATTCGTGGTACAGCCTTTTAGTACATTTTTGGTTCATGAATTTATACTACGGATCTATAAAATAAAAACAACTCCCTAACTATGTGTAGGTTTAATTTGAAATGGAAATGATCAAAAACAGATTCTTTTTAAGTTTAGCTCTAATGCTTGCGAGTATTACTCCCTCTATGGCACATGAATTAGTTGAAAAAGTTACACCTAATTTTGAACACAAAATTCCTAATATACCGGGCAAGTCTCTTATTGCTTTAGAAGTCGATTACCCACCAGGCGGGGCCTCAATTCCTCATACTCATGCGAAGTCATCTTTTATATATGCCTATGTAGTGGAGGGCAGTATTGAGTCTAAAGTGAATAATGAGAAGCCAAAAATTTATCAGGCAGGTCAGAGTTGGTTTGAAGAGCCGGGAGCGGTTCATTCTATTAGTCGTAATGTAAGTAAGACTAAACCAGCAAAGCTATTAGCAGTATTTGTTGTTGATACTGACGATAAAGAATTAGTTACCCCAGTAAAATAATTGAAAGTGAATAGGTGTCTATTATGGTTCAACGTATTGATTATAATCAGGTCGCTCCAGCAGGTGTTAAAGCTCTAGGTGGTGTGTATAGCTATGTGATGCAAAGCGGTTTACCAACAGAATTAGTTGAATTGGTTTATCTACGAATATCGCAGATTAATAACTGTGCATATTGTTTGGATATGCATACCAGAGACTTAATCAAGAAAGGCGTAGCAATTGAGAAACTCGCTTTAGTTCAGGCTTGGCAAGAGGGTGGTCATCTCTTTGATGAAAGAGAAAGAGCAGCTCTAGCTTGGGCAGAGTCAGTGACTAAAGTGTCTACGACAGGAGTACCTGATGATGTTTATCAACTTGCTCATTCTGTATTTGAAGAAAAAGAACTGGTTGATTTGACGATAGCCATTAGTTTGATGAATGCATATAACCGTATGGCGATTAGTTTTAGAAATACCCCACAAGCTGCAAAGTAATATTTAAAAAGCCCTCCAAAGAGGGCTTTGAATCTATCTAAAATTAGGTTTGTCTAAAATTTTATAGACTTTTTCTTTATAGGCATCATTAGAAATTACCCCTTTATCTCGCTGTTGTTTGAGCGATCTAAATTGTTGGTCACGAATTTCTCTTTGAATACCCACATTATCATGATTTCTAAGGTAGTAAAGACTGCGTTCATGAGCACTCATATTCACTGTGTTATCAGTAAACGAAGTAGGCTCGGTTTCTTTTTCTTGATATTGTTTAGCGATTTCAAAAAAATCTACATTTTGTTGTTCATTCACCTTACTCTCTTGAGAGTTTGTATTCACTTCAAGCATGCTTTTATGCTGATTAAATTTATGGCGGTTATATTCTTGTTTCGTTTGAAAGGTGTTTGTTTCAGCAAATACGGAAGAAGAAAAAAGCCCAATATTTAAAAATAAAAAAGTTAATAAAAATCTATTCATTTCTTTTGGAGTCCAATTGAAATTGAGTAAATCTCTGTATTATAACACTAAAATTTGAAATTTTGGGGCCGTTTTTTAGACCAAATGATCAATTGGTAAATAACCAAGGGATATATAGTGCTGTATATAAAGCGTTATTGATGACTTCAGATAGATATTAAGATTAAAATCAAAAAAACTTTTAAATCAAAGTGCTTCTCTATTATCTAATTTAATATTTATATATCAATAATTTATTTTTTTAAAAGAATTGTAAGTGCTTAATTGTTAAGTAAATCTAAACTATTCTGGTGTGACAATCATTATCTAATTTGTTAGATTTTTTGGTTTTTATAAAAGTGGGCGGAATTTATGAAGACATTTTTAATTATTTCTTTATTAGGTTTTGGGCTAGTTGGTTGTGCCTCATCGACATATAACTCTCAAGAAAATTATTTGAATAAACCTCCAATAGTTCCAGAGAATAAAGCTTTTAATAGTTTTAAAACACCTGAACACGGGATTTTTACTGATCAAGATGTCTATAATATAAATATATCAGAAAATTCGAATCTAAATTTCCGTTATGAAGTTCCTTTTTAAAGAATAATAAAATATTAACTAAAAAAAGGGCGGAGCAAAGGTGGCTTAACACCTTTGCTGATTCAAGATAATGAATAATAGACATCATCTTTAGGTAGTTTTTTAAATTTTAAACTGTTAAATTTTAGTTATTGAAAAAAGGTACTTTATATGAAAAATTTTACTATTATTGCTTCTTTATTTTTATTAGTTGGGTGTACTACTGGCCATAAACAGGCTGCTCCAGTTCAAGTGACTGATACTAAGATTACTTCAGAAGCTGAGAAATATAAAAAACAATATCAAAAGAAAATTTATAAAATATGGGATATTCCAAAGTCTTCTACAGGCATGAGTGCAAGTGTAAAAGTCTTTTTAACAGATAGTGGCGAAATTGAGCAAATTATCTTTTTAGATAAAGAGGAGCAAAAATTTAAAACAAGTATTGAGAAAGCGATATGGCGTGCAAGTCCATTTGTTTTACCTTCTCATCCTGATGCAAGAAAGCAAGCAAGAAAATTCAATATGAAATTTCAAGCAAAATAAATGGGTTATGCTCAAACACTAAGAGCATATTATAATTTTTGAGAGAAATTATATCTGCTCTTGGGTTCTTTATAGTATTGATATATGAGAGTTTAGCAGCGTTGAAGTGACCTTTGAGAGCTAAATTCAAAAGTAGAAATCTAACATTTCAGTGTAGTTATAAAATAAGACATTTTATCTATAAATTAAAAAAATATAAAAATTAATTACATTGCTATCAAAAGGTAACATAAACAAAACTTTAAAAGAGAAAAAATCATTATAAAAATAAGTAAATCCATAAAAGTATCTAGAAAAATATGAGTGAAGTAATGAAATCTCATAATGAGAGTAAAGCCACCAGAGTTGTAGCGTGGTGCATAATTTTATTTGGAATTGTTTTAGGAATAGCCTTTATTTTGTCATATGGGCAAGTCGAAACAAGAAATGATAATTTAGATATTATTCAAATATGGTCCATAGAAATGGTCACTATAGGTCTTTTTATTATATTTAATGGACTGTTGTTTGGTTATCTATTCTAAAAATTAGTAGTATTTTGAATCATCTGGAAAATAATAAAAATTAATAAATTTTATTGAATAAACTTTATTATAAGATTCCCTTTATATTTTAAATAGGTAAGGTAAGCTTTAATTTAAATTATTAATAATTTATAGCAAAGATTGAAAGTAAATTTTTCAAAAAAGACTTTTTATATAAGAATTAATGTGATTTATTTTGCATTTTATTATTGATTGTGTGATTGGTTCTATTGTTAACTTGCAAAGCACCTATACTTTTTACATTCGGTTTATGAGTTTTACCCTATATTACATAAAAAAATAATAGATTAAAAAAGTATATGAATATACTCATAAGAAGATAGGAGGTTATGATGCCAAAATATCTAGCTATAGCGGATAAGATTTATAAAAAAATTAAAAATGACAACTTGTTTTCTGATGACATGATAGAGAACTTAAATTGTTTGGTCGGTCTTATTCGTAATACCATAAAAGGGACTGAATTTAAATTAAAGTATAACTTTATTAATTTTGAAGACTGTTTAACCAAGCCTTCTGAGCAATGCTCAGTAAAAATTGATTTTAGTCTTATACCTAAATTTGAAAATGAAGGGGAATTTATTTTATGGTTAGCGGGATTTATTGAAAGGATTACTGAGGGTGGAAAACCCAAATTTCCACCAATTTCACAGTTAGTGCCTCAAGGTTTTAGTCTGGGAAGTGAAAGTATTCCAGTTACTACTTTGCCTGAAAAAGAAGAAAATGCAGAAATGATTGTTAATTATTTTAAATCAGATGATTACCTTAAAAATAATAAATTACCCTCTTAAAAATATGTAAAATTTACAAACCGCCTATTATGGCGGTTTTTTTAAGCAAATGTATCTTAAAGTGTCTGTTACACAAATGATGAATGTTTAGGGTTGAATGTATCTTTCAATTATTTAAGCATGGAATAACACAAGTTAAGTAAAGGATAAATTTCATGATTGATGAAGAAAAACCCTTAAATTTTGACGATGATGAAGAACCTCTTGATTTTGCAGATGAAGAATTTATCGATGATAAAAAAGAGGATGAGTTATATAACACCATTACTAAAGATGGCTCTAGTGTCGATCCAGCCGATGATGGTGAACGGCATATTCGACCTGAAGATGGTGATCCGATAGAAGTTGAAGAATAACCTATAGCCCAATTCATATTGGGCATTTTAATTTTCAGAGTATTTTAAAGAAATATTAATACTAGAATTGTTCTACCATTAATGACTTAAAAATTGAGAGTTAAGCATTGAGACTAGAGTTGTGCGGCTATATCTTTTTAGAAAACGTAAGATGATTGGGAATTAAATGCAAAAAATATTGGATTATCTTCGCAAGTTTTTTACTGCTATGTCTCGGTCAAGTGATGCTAATAATAGTCTCATTGCTACAGCAACTGATAATGGCACTCAAGAAGTTGGTTTCGCCGTTGATGAGATGTCTCTTAGTCGGGAAGGGGTAAACCATATTTGTAATTTTGAAGGACTAAGATTCAACGCTTATGACGACGGAGTAGGCGTGTGGAGTATCGGTTATGGCACAACCAGATACCCAAATGGTTCGAGCGTTCAAAAAGGTGACACATGTACTCTTGAGCAGGCCAAAGCATATATGCAGCATGATTTAAAAATTTTTGAACGTGCAGTCAATGGTGCTGTAAAAGTTCCTTTAAAGCAAAATCAATTCGATGCATTAGTCTCTCTAACCTACAACATTGGGACGGGTGCTTTTAAAAACTCGACCTTACTAAAAAAATTAAATTCAGGTAATTACAAAGAGGCTGCAAATCAGTTTGATGTATGGGTAAATGCAGCAGGTAAGCGTTTACCGGGATTGGTGAGACGGCGTGCCATGGAAAAGAAATTATTTCTCGCTTCATAAATTTTTTATAGGGTTTATATCAAAAAAGCTATTCCAGTCTTTATATAAAATTAGGCATAAAAAAAGCCTGATGCTACGAATCAGGCTTCAGTATTCATCGACAATAGGAGTTGATGAACAAGACCAATCTAACAGACCTGTTCAGTAAAGGCAAACCGAGGCTTGAATTGCTGAGTCAGATAAAAGTAATTTTTCCAAATTATAAGCATTAAAAAAGCCCTTGCTCGAAAGCGAAGGGCTTAGTCATTCATTGATCTACCAATGAACTATATAAGGCTCATCTCATACTAAGAACAGTATAACTGAATTTAAGGGAGCAGAGAAGAAAACCTTTAAATGGTTTTCTTATTCTATTTGTACTTAATTTATTGAGGCATATAGCAAGTTACATCAATAGTAAACCAAGACACAAAAATTGCACTTTGCATTTTTGAGGGTGTGGTATTTGTGTGTAGGCCCCGATTAGATTGGCTTTGAGAAGGAAAAATAGTGGTCTTTAAATGGTTCAAATAACATTTGGAATGAACATTTTGAAGAATCAGGGCGGATGTAAGCAAGGAAGTAAATATGAATTTGATTAGATTAGAAGAACTCTCATTGATGAGTAATGCGGTTTTGACACCTCAATTAAACAATTGGCCATGTATACAATCAACAAATTTAGAAGATACTGATTGTCAGAAGCATAGAGAAAGTTTCTCCGAACAATCTGATAAAAAATTTCATAAAGAATGGCGAAAACAACAAAAGAAAATACTTAAAAATATTCCGAGTAATGCTGTATTACTCAGTATGAAAGACTCTATTTAGTCTAGACATTAGACAATTTTATAAAGACATAAATTACAAGGATGAGCTGTTAGCTAAATAACTTTACGTAGCTACACTTGTTAGTCATAACTTCTTCTAGAGATACTGAAAATATTAATAAATAACGAATAAGTAAGGTAAGACGGGCAAATAGAAAATAACAAAAAAGGCACTTCTGTAGAGGTAATTTTTATGGTTAATCTTCACCAGAAATCACTTTTTGATGTTCTAACACAACATCAGGCTTATCTATATCGAGCATCCTCAAGATCGGTCAATGAGCTTCTTAATTTATTTAACTCCGAAACGGTTAGCATGCTTACCAAGTTAAGTAATTTGTTAGATGGACTAAATGAGAAGGAAAAAACAGCGCTAGCAGGCGGGCTTTACTCAACAGTTCCATTAAAAGAGATACGTGCACTAATTTCTCAATGGTTTAATGTAACGAATGATGCACTCATTGATACGTTTACCGTCTCTGCTGTGGCATTGGCTGTCTATGAAGCCAGATATATGTCAAAAATTTTTGGTGGTAAACATAAAGAGGTAAAAGGTGAACAGCTTTATAAAGCTGCGAAACGTGTTCCTTTAGCAGGTGGCGCATTGGTAGATGAGTTGCTCTTGAAAATTGTTGAGGTGGCGCGTCAACGTGTCGAGTATGCAATTCGGGATGGCCTTAATACTGGAGCCACAAATCAACAAATTATTCAAAGGATTCACGGCACCAAACGCCTTAAATATGAAGATGGACTATTAAATAGCACAAAGGCGGATATTGAACGAACTGTACGTACAATTCGAAGCCATATATCCAATCAGGCCTATTTAAATAGCTATAAACAGTTAAAGTTTGAATATGTCAGATTTGTAAGTGTCCTTGATGGAAGAACATCCAAAGTATGTGCTGCACTTGATAGCAGTGTCTGGACCATCAATGATCCTACAAAGAAAGTTCCCCCTCTACATCCTCATTGCCGTAGTATTTTAATTCCAACACATGGAGATGGTCAGCTCGTTGGCAGCCGAGCTTTCATTATGGATGAAAGAAAATTTAAGGATATTCCTAAGATTGAACGTGAACAATTAACTGGTCAATTAGATGCAAATACATCTTTTAAAGAATTTTTTAAACTAACAGACGATTTCTTTCAAAAAGAGTGGCTAGGACCTAAAAGGTATCAACTATATAAAGAAGGGGAATTCGACTTTGATAAGTTTTTTGATCCAGAAGGGCGGTTATATACACTTGAGGAACTTAAAGAACTGGATGAGCGGGCCTTTAAAATATTGGGATTGTGAGATAGAGCAGCAGTATTTGAAATCGGTTTTTTATCTTAAATAATTTTTTTGGTTTTAACTAAATATACACACTTAAACAATTAGTTGAAAAAAGTTTCCATAATCTTGTCAGATAGCATGTTAAGTTTTTCTCAATCATAAAAATTTAAAAAGGATGAGAATATGAAATTTTCCTACCAAGATCTTGATGGAAATAATGTTGAAGTGGAATGTGAAAGTTATATCCATATTCCATCAGGAGCGGGCGTAAAATCTACGGAAGCCGGCAATTATCATATTACTGAAAATTTTAGCTTCTATAAAAAAATAGAAGCTGATTCTGTACCCATCTATCGATTTGCTATTGATCGCAATTCTAATGTGTTTAACAGTGATGAACTTCCCGCACTCGCTCAAATCGGCAAAGATTGGAAAAATTTAGACTAGTTTTTAATTCTTCTAAAGCCCTCACACGAGGGTTTTAGACTAAATTTTAAATGAATTATTTCTTTTTAAATACAAGCATTAAGCCTACTAAAATTGCCATCATTCCGATTAAACCTGCCAGTGGCAACTTATTTTTCAAAATTAGAAAATCTAAAATTGCAGTAACGACAGGGACTAAATAAAACAGGCTTGTAACATTTACAATATTGCCCTGACTTAGAAGTCGGTAAAGTAAAAGTTGAGCAACTACAGAAATTAAAATTCCTAGAAATAATACCGAAATAATGAGTTGTGAATTCCACGTTATTTCAAAATGTTCAAACGGAACTATAAATAAGCAAACGACAAGACTGACTACATATTGGAGCGGTAAGATATCAGTTGGAGCTTGTTGAATATTCTTTTGCATGATGGCGCCAAACGTTATACAGATCAGTGCAGCCAAGGCAAAGAATATGCCGGTTGGAGCGATAAAAAACATAGTCAGGCTTTTCCACACTAAAAGGATGAGTCCGGCTAAAGCAATTAATAGCCCTAATAATCTTTCTTTTTGTAAATTCTTTTCTAGAAGACAAAGTGTCAAGATTGGCTGTATTCCCATGATTGTTGCCATTAAACCAGGAGTAACCCCGTGAGCCATCGCTTTAAAATAACAGATTGAATAACCTGCAATCATGAGGAGACCAGTTAATAAAACTTGCTTTCGAGTTCCGTGCTTGGGTAAGAACCTTTTTCTGAAAACCGCAAGTAACAACAGAACAATCAAAGCGATAGAAAATCTTAGAATTAATAAAGCTATGGGTGAGGCATTATCGAGTCCCCATCGAGTAAAAATCGCGGCACTTCCCCAAAGTAAAACAAAAATAAATGTCGCACTTTGTGATGCGAGTAACTGTTTATTTAGGCGCATAAAACCTCCTCCTAGTGCGTAATATCTAAGAAATACGAAGTGATAAAATTATTTGCAGGTACAGTGATTAAAGGTTTATTTAGTCATTAAGCAATTCATGGATAACTTCTTCTAATTTCAGTATGAGAGAGACAACAAATAAAGAAAAGCGCATAATTCTTTTATATACTATTTGAAAATCGAATAGATAAATCCTCATGAATTTAAAAAACCTACAGATCGATTGGTTAAAGTGTTTTGTCACCGTCGTAGATACAGGCTCGCTATCGAATGCAGCACCTGAGTTATACCGTTCACAGTCTGCTGTTAGCATGCAACTAAAAAAACTTGAAGAAGCGCTACATTGCCAACTTTTAATACGAACACATCGACAAATTGAATTAACGTCGCAAGGGCAGCTACTTTTAGGTTATGCACGTCGTATTCTTGACTTGCATGCTGAAGCTCAAATGGCATTTCACGGAGACGAACTGAAAGGGCGTATACGTCTTGGGGTGCCCGATGATTATGCAGCGAAATATTTAACACCCGTACTGAAGCGTTTTGCGCCACGTTACGGAGGAGTTGAAATCGAGTTAATCTGTGAGCAATCTACTTCGTTAATACCGCGGGTAGAAAGTGGGGATATAGACTTGGCATTAATTTCAAGAGATAACGCTCGTCAAGGCACACTTTTATTTCATGAACCGATGGTGTGGGTAGGCTCTCCACAGTTTGAGCTTTGGCGAGAAGACCCGCTTCCAATTGCAGTTTATGAAAGTACCAGCCAAGCCAAAAAGAGTGCGATTAATTCCTTAGCATTACAAGGACGCCGTTATCGTGTGGTATATAACAGTTCAAGCTTAGCAGGCCAAATTGCAGCAGTTGAAAGTGGTTTAGCAATTGCCGTGTTCACACAGTGTAGTGCACCTGAGCATTTAACGATATTGGGGGCCGATCATGGCCTTGGACCTTTAGAACCGATGGAAGCCGCTGTCTATCGCAGTAGGGCATCTTTAGAGTCAAAAGCTGTAGATCACTTATATGACTTACTCATCAAAACACTCCGGCATTCGGTTAATGTTTGATTTTAACATTTTGGGGAACTACTTATATTTGTTTGGACATTTTGTTTTTAAATTTAAGTTAGGACTAAATAGCTTTACATTTTTGCGTTAAATCTACAAAAAAGCCTAGAAACCTATGCTGATCGTAAAACTAATAAAAAGTATTTATTAACTCATTAATCTAAACAATTCATGAGGTGAAACATGACAAAAATTATAGCATCCTTAGGTTTAGCTGCTTTTATTGCTTTAAGTGTGAGCGCTTGCCAAGGTGAAAACGATACAAATCAGCAAGATAAAACCACGACTCCTCATTCAATGGATAAGGATTCATAACCTCGTTAAAACTCTAAAGCCCATCGTAAGATGGGTTTTTTTATATCTTTTATTCTTATCCTAAAGTGTGATTTATAACTCAAAAAAATTATTTTTAATGGCACTGTTCAAAATATGTTGACTAGTACACTTGGTTTTAAATATATTTAAATTCGAAACTCATTATTTTAAATAGAACTCTATATTTAAAATAACTTGTTTAAATATCATCAGTTCAGAAATTTAACCTTTAAATTTGATTATAAAAATATAAATGAATCAAGGAGGTGGGTATGGATGCTAAATTTCACTCTGAAAATGATTATGGTTTTATTTTAAATATATTGAACCATTATGTCGTGATAAAAAAGTCAGTAAAAGATAACTATTATCCTTATGATTCATTTGGTTATCTTCTTGCTCTTTATCAGCCGCTAAAAGTCTATATTCCTCAGCTTCCACACCCGAAAATTTATATTGAGATTGGTGGCATTTCCTATGACAGAGTAATTGTTATGCAAACAGAAGACGAGAAAGAAGCCATGAATGTTTTAATGGAATTAGAACAGCTTGTTGTTTAAAAATTAATTGATTTTTTTATGCGTTCAATTTACTTATGGAAACTTTTTCTTGAGTAAATTGGACACAAAAGCTTAAGTGAAAATAGTTTTAACCCGAGAACTCATAAAATTATTCCATGTTTTAATTAATATTTTTTTTAAACAACACCTCTAGTAAGATACAAAAAACCACAAAAGCTAGATCTATAACTTTAAAAGAATTTGTTTATATATCTAAGACTATTAAAAAACAGGTAATTGTAATGAAAAAAATACTTTTAACAGCATTGGCTGGATGTGCTTTATTAGGTAGTAATGCTGTGATGGCTAAACCAGATGCTGCTTTATTAAAAGAAGCGACAAAAAATGTAGTCACAGTATCTAAAATCAAAACTTTGGCTGATGAAGCTGGGGTAACTTTAACAGGGACCATTGTAAAGCATATTGCTGGTGATCATTTTGAGCTCAAAGATGCAACCGGTTCAATCATAATTGATATCGACGATGACTTATGGAAGCCTCTACAGTTAAAAGCAGGGGATAAAGTCCGTGTGGTTGGAGAGGTAGATAAGCATAGAGTTAAACCTACCGATATTGAAGTTTTTCAGATTGAGCGAGTTAAATAAAACAATTTAATTTGCCTAAATTGTGTTCAGATTAATTAAAAAGAAAACTCCTACTTTTAGGAGTTTTTTTTAAAGACAATAACTTTCTATTATTTTGTCGCATTAAACGCCTCATGGTATGTGACATGCGCTTTTGGAATATTGCCGGAGAAAGTTAGAGCTAGAAAATACTCACTCGGTACATCAGGCAAGATCAGCTCAGGATAATTTTTAAAACCAAATCGGCTGTAATAGTTGGGATCTCCTAATAAAACACATCCTTTTGCACCTAAGTTTTTTAATTTTTCTAGTGATTTATTCATCAGAAGAGTACCAATACCCAGCCCCTGTTTATTTGGATGAACGGAAATAGGGCCTAAACCGTACCACCCCGTTTCTCCTGAACTTATTTGAACTGGAGAAATAGCCACATGTCCAACAATAGCGCTATCTTCAGTTGCAACTAGGGAGACTGTAAGTTGTCCGTGAGTTCTTAGACTATTAACAATAAAATGTTCGGTATGACTCGTATGCTCAGCATTTTGAAAAGCTGCTTTGGTTAGTTTTTCTATTGCTTCAATATCTTTGTCTTGCTCATCACAAATAATAATATTCATTAAAAATTCTTCCAGATTTGTTGATTAGCTATAGGGTTTAACAGTTAGATCAGTTCGCTTCATTGGTTTTTGTTGAAATATCTATGAAGGAAAATTAAATATCTAGCTAGATTCTAATTTAAATAATTCAGTCACGATAGCTAGCCTATATAGCCTACTTATTTTTATTTATTTTACCATTCGTTAAATTATTTTTAATTTTACTTATGTCATTCGTCAGAAAAATTAGATAACTATTTCATATAATTAATTGGATATATTGATAGATTTATCTAAATTAATATCGTTTAAAAAATATACTGATTGATAAAAAAGGCAACTTGGCTATATTCCATACATATATTGCAAAAGCAGCAATATATATTTCTAGGATGGAATAAAAATGAAAAAAAGAGTAATAAAAATAGCAATATTGAGCTCATTATCTGTAATCACAAGCATGAGTTATGCGCAGGAATTTAAAAGATTCTCTGTGTCTGCTGGTTGGTTACATGTAATGCCACAAGGTAAAGCTAATCCGTTTAATATTAATACCGCTATTAAAAATGGAACCACAGCTAAAGTCGGTACTATTTCAACAACAAGCTTTTTAAACTCAATTGATCCCAATGCTACTATGACTGATATGGGAGGAGGGGTTTGGAATTTAAAAGAATCCCTTACAGAGTTTTTAGCTCAACCCGAAATCCAAGAACAACTTACAGACGGTAATGGGAATATTCTAGCTGATGTTGCTGGTACAGCCCGAATTGAGGGATTGGAAAGCTGGCAGCAGCAAGATGCGGGACTAGAAGTTGATGATGTAGATACATTGGGATTAACCTTTAACTATTATTTGAATGATAATGTGTCTTTACAATTTATTGGCGGTATTCCACCTAAAGTTGATGTTAAAGGCAAAGGAGAAATCTTAGCACCGCTAAGCGGAAACGCAGTGTCTCCTCATGGTCTAGTTCAGTATCTTTTCCCTGATGGCTTTGCCTTAGGTCAAGCAATCCCTATTACCAACTTAGGAAATAAATCTAAAGCGGCATCTATTCGAGCGTGGACGCCCACGATAGAAGCACAATATCAGTTTGGCAAAAGCGGGGTAAATAAGTTTAGACCATACATTGGAGCGGGCATAATGTATGCCCATTTTAATGATATTAAACTTAATGATGGAATTCACTCTGATTTAGTCTCGGCAGGTCATATGATTCAAAATGTCTTAGATGGCAAAGCAGGCGCGGCTTTAGACCGAAAAGAGTCGAGCGGAAAAATGGTAGTTAATGTCGATACAGATGATGCAATAGCACCTATCTTTACTGCTGGTTTTACCTATGATTTTAATGACTCATGGTACACAGTTGCTTCTGTATCTTATGCGAAACTAAACAACAAAGCTCAAATTGATGTAGTCAATCAAAATACGGGAACTCGATTAATACATGCAACCACCAAAGTTGATATTGATCCGTTGATTACCTATTTAGGGGTAGGATATCGATTCTAAGTTTTAAAAAAGGTATCTCAGAATTAATAATATTAAGTTTTTGAGATACCTTACTTGTTACTATTTATAAAAAACAACTATTACTTATTAAACTCATACATAAAGTAAAATTCTATAAGACTATTTTTAATATAATAATTTAAAAATATTTTGAGATGAGAGATGGAAATTGAAAAAAATCATTAAAACTTTATTCTTAACAACATTAATCTCAACGACTTCATTTACTATTTATGCAAAAAACATTGAACAAAAAGTTAATTTTTTACAAGGTTCACCGCATACTAATTTAACTGGAAAATTTCAGGGTTACGATGATGTACGATATAGAATTTATGCAAAAAAAGGACAAATTTTAAAATTTGATATTAATAGTCTTGGTAATTTAGCTTACGTTAATATTTTTGCACCCGGAACAAAGCCCGGTAAAGATAAAGCATTATTGATTGGCTCAACAGTAGGTTTTAAAGGAGAGCTAATTTTACCAGCCGATGGTGATTATATTATTCAGGTTTATCAAATGCGTAATAGTGCCCGTAAAAATAAAACTGTGAAATATAATTTAGACCTTGAACTTTCAAATAAAGTAAAAAAATAAGAATTGATAAAATTTACTAGCTCTCAAATGAGAACTAGTAAATTTGCAATAGTCTGAAAAGCTATTGGGTTAATATAAATGACTCACTTATACCGCAATTTTCTACAAATAGGGGATCGTGTGAAATGAGTAATACAGCACCCTCATAACTCTGAATTGCATGAGCGAGTAACTCCCTAGATTCAATATCTAAGTGATTTTCGGGTTCATCTAATAACAGAAGTTCAGGTGTAGGTTTTATCTGACTAAGGGCCAATAAAGCTACTTTTAGTTTTTCCCCACCACTTAGCTGAGACAGTAGTTGTGTACCTTTATCACCGCGGATTCGGAGTTGACCTAATAAATTCCGCCACTCGACTTCTGAAAGCTCACTATTCATGTGGATTAGATTTTCAATCACCGTCATTTCATCACATAAAAAGCTAAAGTTTTGGTCCAGATAAAAGCACTCTATAAATAAGTGAATGCTTTCACATGGCTGCTTGTTCTGTTCATAAATTGCTTTAAGCAAAGTTGACTTTCCAATTCCATTTTGTCCAGTTATGTGAATTTTTTGAGCAGCTTGTACTGCTAGATTAATGGGTTTTTGAGTTCCATGAGTCAGTTTAAGTTTTTTAATACGAAGAATTTCACCTGATTTCTTCTGAAAAGTTGGGAACACAAACTGTTGAGGTTTGACAGTTTCAAGAAGTATTTTCTTGTCTTTTAATTCATTTTGACTGTTCGAAATCTGTCGTTGATGTTGAGTCTGTATAGCGGCAATACTTTGGCCTGCTTGCTCCTTTTTAAAGTCGAGCAAAATTTTGGCTTGAGAATTTGATTCTCTTAATTTATTACCAGCACGCTCACGTTTTTGAGCTTTCATTAATACATCATGCTGCTTTTGCTTCATGTGTTTAACTTCACGTTGGTTTTGTTGAATAGATTGCTCTAGAGCAGCAATATTGGTTTGATATTGTTCATAAAATTTTTCATAGTTTCCTGTGGTGTGCTGTAGTCCATGTTCATTTAAATGATAAATATGGTCTACTTCATTTAATAAAGTCCGATCATGGCTAATAATCAGTCCACCTGCTGGGTGTTTTTTCAAATGATTAATTAACCATTGCCTAGATTCCTGATCTAGATGATTGCTAGGCTCATCAAGTAATAGATAGTGGTCTAATTTTAAAAATAAACAGCTTAAAGCCAACTTGGTTTTTTGGCCTTCACTTAAATTTTTAACTGGGAAATATAAATCTGTTGGTAGACCAGCTGACTCTAAGAGGTTGTTCCATAAAGTGGGTAGGTCCCATTTACCTTCCAATAAATCATAATCTTCAAAGCTAGCATCACCTTGTTCAACTCTTTTAAAAGCCTGATAAATATCTAAGATATCTAAGGCTTCGGCAATGGTCAGCGCTGCCAAACGATGTAATTGAGGTAAATACGAATGCTTTACATGCCAAGATATTTGCCCAGAAATAAAAATTGAATCTGCTGCAAGTGTCTCATTTAACATTTGCATAAGCAAAGATTTACCTTGGCCATTACGACCAATTAGAGCAGATAGCTGATTCGATTCAAGACTAAAATTTAGATGCTTAAACATTACCTTTGAAGGGAACTCTAAGGTAATTTGCGATATTACACATGCCTGCTGAGTCATAAAAAACCTCATAAATACAGGATGTACAAAATAGGATAATGATAATTTTTTAATAGAGACGGTAAATCACAAAAATAGTCTATTTTGCACATCAAAAAAGAAAAAATTGATGAGAAAAAAGACTTACTTCATTGGCGTGACTCACGAAATTTGAGGGAATAATGAACTATTCTATAGCGATTTTAGGTCAGTGTAAAATTTCTAGAAGTTATTCTGTTAAAAAACCCAATCATTAGATTGGGCTTTTGACTTTCTAGAGATTTACTCTTTTACGACTAAAACTTGAATTTTAGTGCTATTTAAAACATCTTGAGCAAAACTGCCTAAAATTAGTTTTTGGAAGCCTTTACGACCATGTGAACCAATCACAATCAAATCAGAACCTAAGTCTTCTACAGCTTTCAAAATACCATCCGAAGAAATTTCACCCTGGATGATTTGAGTCTCAGCATCAATACCTTCTTCTGCACATAAAGCTTTTACTTTAGCGAGGGTCTTTTCTGCATTGGCACGAGCTTCAACAAAATAATCTTTTACAACAGGTGAGATGTAATAAAAATCTACGCCACTAAAAGGGTCTACCGCAACTAAACTAATGGCAGTCAATTTACTACCAAATGCCTTTGCAATGTGAGCAGCCTGTCTAGCTGCTGCTAAAGAAATTTCAGAACCATCTACTGGTACAATAATATGTTGATAATTCATGATGTTATTCCTCTTATTTACAGTTGTTATATGTATGAAGCTTTTATTAATTAAAGATTAACATATTTCATTCTTTGGAGACATCTATTCAATTGAAAGTAATTGAAATTAAATAAAAATGATATAAATCATTATTTTGATTTAATTTTTTAGTTTTCTGTAAACGGGTGGACACACTAAAGAAGTAAATCTTTAATAATTACATGAAAATTACAAAAAATTACTATTCATATTTCTGTCACATAGAACCCGTATAACAAAATAGTAAATTTAGGGGGAGAGAAAGGAAGATGGCAGATTTAACAGCAAAGAAAGTAAATAAGCTCATTGAAGAGTTTCGTCAAACAGGTAAAGAACCCCAAAAATTAATCATTGGCTACAAAACTTATGCCAGACTTATGACTGAAGATAAATTTGCAGAAAAAGTTGTTCCTTCACTTGAAAATTCAAAAGAACGTTTATATAAAAATCTAAAAATTAAACTTGTAACTGAAAAACATTATTTTGAAATTAGCTAAAAATTATGTGATCTACATCACTAGTTATTAAAGTAAAGTAACACTAAATAAGTTTAATAACATGATTATTGTATGATGATACAAATTAATAGTGTAACCAACATTTGAAAACAGCAATCGTTTATAAACTCGATAGAATAAATTGCTTTTATTTTAAGTAGTGGAATAAATTGAAATGCCAACATTCAGTGTAATTATATTCTATATTTTATCTATATTAGGTGCTATAGCTGTTATTTATGGAATAATCAATTTAAGTATCTTTTTAATTGTTATTGGATTGGGTCTATTATTTTCAGCATTATTATTAAAAAAAGAATTTAAATTAGATATTTTATTTTGGAAATAAATATTATATTTATTTTTAATTTAATTTTCTTAAACTAGAAAAAGTATTTCAATATAACTGACATAAAAAGTGTCAGTTTTAAAATATTAAATTAAGTTTTATTTTGATCAAAATAATTACAATAAAATGTAAAAGTAGAAAAGATTAAATTTATTTAAATATTTAAAAATAAAAAAGTTTCCTTTAGGATAAAAGTAAAATTGTAAGAACGTTTTAATCTATTAAACAATAACAAAGTGAGGTGAGCATGTCTTATAAGTATGAGTATGCAGGGTTCTGGTTAAGATTTGGTGCAATGATTATTGATAGTCTGATTCTTTTTTTAGCAATTATTCCAGCCGCATGGATTTTTTATCGGGGAGATTATGACTTAGTATTTGCTACTGGCTTAAGTAGTCAGCCACAAAATTATTTGTTCGATCTTATTATGAACTATGCATTTCCTTTCTTGTATTCAGTTTTATGTTGGTTGTATTTTGCGGGTACACCTGGCAAACGTTTAATGCGATTAAAAGTTTTAGATGAAAAAACAGGCAATAAGCTCACAGTCATGCAAAGCATTATTCGCTATATTGGCTACATTCCATCAATTTTAGTGTTTGGCATTGGCCTTTTCTGGGTTGCATTTGATGCTAAAAAACAAGGTTGGCATGACAAAATGGCAAAAACAGTCGTAGTCAGAGAGCTATAAGAATTATAGCAAAAGCGTTCATAGCATTGAAAATAGGGAGCTATGAACGCTTTTTATTAGTTTCTTTTGGTTTTAAATTTAAGTATTACAAATACAATGATACCGACAATTAATCCCCAAAATGCTGAACCAATACCGAAAAATTGGATACCCGAAGCACTACATAAAAACGTAAATAATGCAGCTTCACGTTCTTCAACTTGGGCAAAGGCAATTGCTACGTTGTGGCTAATCGTACCCAGTAAAGCGATGCCTGCCAAAGCTACAATAAAAATGTGAGGAAATGACATCAATAAACTTGTGAGTGTGGCAGCAAACAAGCCCATTAAGATGTAGAAAAAACCACAGCTCATGCCCGCAATATAGCGTTTGCTTGGGTCAGGATGAACTTGGTCATCTAAGCTTACCGCAGCACTAATCGCAGCAATATTTACGGTGTAACAACCAAAAGGGGCAAGCAAAGCTTGAGTTAAACCTGTCCAGCCAATGAGTTGGTTAACGTGTGGTTTATAGCCATAACTTTTGATCATGGCAATTCCCGGTAAATATTGGGAGGCCATATTAATCACAAACAGTGGTAAAGCTAAGCCCAACAGTGCTGACCAACTAAAGTCCGGACTAATCCAAACAGGTTTTGCTAAAGACCACTGAAGTGTAGGTATATGAAATTTTAAAAAAACGGGGCAGAGGGCAATCCCTGCAATTGCGGTAAATACAATGCTGTAACGCGGCCACAATCTTTTTGTAATGACATAAATGCTAAGTAAGGACAAAATAAATGCCCAATCATTTTGTAAACTTGCGAAAAGTGATATACCAAATTTGAGTAAGACCCCTGCAAGCATGGCACTTGTTAAACTTTGAGGAATATATGACAAAGCTTTTTGAAAAATACCTGAAAAGCCTAAAATAGCAGTGAGTAAACCACCCACTAAAAAAGCACCAATCGCTTCATTTAAACTATATCCACTGCCTGTTGCCATAATTAAAGCAAGACCAGCGGTTGACCAAGAAGTCGCTACGGGATATTTAAATTTCCAAGAAAGAATGAGTCCCGATAAGCCAATTCCTAGACCTAAGGCCCAAAACCAAGAGGTAATTTGTTCAGGTGAAGCACCTAAAATTTGAGCTGCTTGAATAACTAAAACGGCCGAAACACTAATACCGATTAAAAAGGTAATAAAGCCAGCAAATACTGCCGGAATTGAAAAATCTTGAAGAATCTTTTGCATAATACGTGTTCTAAATCCAAGAAAAGTTTATAGGCTTCTGCCATGGCTTCCAGTTGGGGTGAATTTAACAATTTTTTTTAAGAAGGTGCTTTCTATTTTGAGTCTAAAAAAGAAATAATATTTTTAAAATATTGAATAATGCTATTATTTATTTCATAACTAATAATTAATTTGGGATATTATTTTATGGAAGAGCAAGCTGAAAATTTGACGCCACTTGAACTGAAAATTATGCGTGCTTTACAAGAAAATGGACGTTTAAGTAATGCTGAGTTGGCAAAACTTGTGGGCATTAGTACATCATCTTGTTGGAATCATACTCAGCGCCTTTTTAAGATTGGGGCCATCTTGGATGTTCGTGCTCGGATCAATCCAAGCATGGTGCAGCGTGATACGGTGGTGTTAGTCGGTGTAGTTTTGGATCGTTCAACTCCTGATAGCTTTCAAGCATTTGAACAAGCTTCGGGTGATTTGGAAAATGTTTTAGAGTGTTATCTCGTGGCGGGAGAAGTCGATTATTTTCTAAAAATTCGTGTTAAAGATTTAGCAGCGTTTAACCGATTTCATAGTGAAAAGATTATTGCCTTACCTGGAGTAAGACAAGTCAGAACTTTTTTTGTACTTAATGAAGTTAAAACAGATGGCATGCTGGACTTTTAGCAGTTCATGATGTTTTAACTTTCTAATGCAAAAGTTATTAGATTAAAATAATTAAATCGTAGAGGTGGCTAGTTTTAAACCAAATCCGAAAAATAGAATTCCTACTAAAAAGATTCCGCTTGCTGCAATTTTATGGTTCTCTTTAAAAAATGCCGAGAGTTTAATCCCAGAGAAGATTAATGCAGTTAAATAACTAAAGCTAATGATCTGTAAAATAATTGCTAAAATTAAAAAGCTCAGAGCAGGATAAGTATAATCTGGTTCAACAAATTGAACAAAGAAAGAGAGGAAAAATAAAATCGCTTTAGGATTGAGTAAACTAATACTGAGTGCTGTTTTATAAGGATGAACTTTATCTAAAGCGGGTAAATCGGCCATTTCTGGCTGAGTTTGATTACGTTGTTTCCAGCGTTGAATACTGCTTTGTAACAGTTTAAAGCCTAAATAAGATAAATAAAGTGCACCTGTTAATTTAAGAATGACAAATACCCATGGAAATGCTTTAAGTAAAGACGCAGCACCAAGCACTGTACACAGCATTAAAATAAGGTCACCGGTAAAAATACCGAATGCACCCATATATCCGGTTTTAATGCCGTAACGTGAAGCAATTGACATCACATAAAGAGAATTGGGTCCGGGCAATAACACAATTAGGAATGTACCAATAATATATGTTGTTAAATCTGTTATGCCGAACACGAGAAACCCAATAAAAAACCGATTTTTGTCATGATAACAAAAATCGGTGATTTTGTATGAAAAGTGCAGTTTTTTAAGATTTTATTTCCGCATCAATTCCAAAAGACTGACGTAACAAAAGGCTTAATTGGTCACGTGCTTTGATAAAGCCATCAACACCGCCTTGTAAAAGCTGGAATGCCATTAAGTCATGGTTAAGTTCATCTTTAAAACTTTGTTCATCTTGAGCTGGTCGAACAATCGCTTCTGCTTGTTTTGCTTGAGAGGCATCAAGTGCTGCATCGACTGTACGAGTATCTTGCTCAAGCTGCGTTAGTAAGCTTGGCGAGATGGTTAGCAAATCACATCCAGCTAGACCAAGTACTTGGTCGATGCTACGGAAGCTTGCACCCATCACTTGAGTTGGAATGTTTTGTTGTTTGTAATAGGTATAGATTTTCTTAACTGAAACCACACCTGGATCTTTTTCGATAGGGTAAGCGTCTACACCTTCAGCTTTTTTGTACCAATCTAAGATACGGCCTACAAACGGCGAAATTAAAGTTACTTTTGCATCTGCACATGCTTGAGCTTGATGTAAACCGAAAAGGAGGGTGAGGTTACAAGCAATACCTTCAGCTTCTAACACTTTAGCAGCTTGAATCCCTTCCCAAGTCGAAGCAATTTTAATCAGAATACGTGACTGATCAATCCCATAACCTTTGTAAAGTTCACATAATTCATGTGCTTTTTGAATGGTTGCTTCAGTGTCATATGAAAGAGCAGCATCAACTTCTGTTGAAACTCGGCCTTCAATCAGTTTTAAAATTTCTACACCAAATTTTACGGTTAAAATATCAATGGTTCTTTCGATTAACTCATCGTTGCTATAGCCTTCTTCTTTGGCTTGATAATAAGCATCTTCAATGAGCTCTTTACTTTCTGGTTGTTCTGCTGCTGCCGTAATCAATGAAGGATTAGTCGTCGCGTCTAATGGACGGAATTTACGAATTGCATCAAGGTCACTACTGTCGGCAACAACGGTCGTTAATGTTTTTAATTGGTCAAGTGCTATATGAGTCATTGATATTCAACATCTTCAGTAATAAATCTTATGTTTTCTTTATAGCACAAAGTCTATTCATGCTGTCGATATATCAATTGTTATATTTCAAAGAAAAACGTTTAGGTTCTGCATCTAAATTGAAATAATTTTAAGGCACCTGTTGCATTCTTTGCGTACGGATATACTCAATGAGATATCTAGCAGCGGCACCAAATTCACTTTCCCGGCTCCACACCAAATCAACATAATATTCAAAGCGTGGAGTGAAATCTAATAAATCCAATACTTTAAGTTTATTTTTTAATTCTGGGTTTTCTTTAAACATTTCTTGAGGAAGAACGCCCCAACCTAGATTACGTAAAATCATTAAACAAGCAGAGTGGTGGTTGTCTGTACGCCAGTAATGTTTTGAAAAGAGTAATTCAGGCTTTAAAGTCTCATCTCGGCTTGCAACTACAATTTGTCGTGTAGTGAGAATCTGTTCATAAGTAACTTGATTTTGACCTGCGAGGGGATGGTTATTTGAAATAACCGGAATTAGAGCCTCACGTTTAAGCTCTACAAATTGTTCTCTGTTATCTAGGTGCTCACGTTCAAACATCAGTGCTAGTTGGGCAGAACCATCTAATAACATTTGGAGTGCATCTTCTTGAGGGGCAGAGACAATATTAATTTGTAGGTCTGGAAAACGGCTCTCTAGAAGACAAATATAGTCTGTCCAATTGGTGTGTAAAAGTTCAGACACAATCACAATAGTTAAATTAGCTTCCAAACCTGTACTTAACGCGTGAGCATGCTGTTTCCATTGATTCATCTCAATTAAAAGCTGAGAAGTCTTTTCATATAACACCCGTGCTTCGTCAGTAGGGACGGGTTCGCGGCCTTTACGGTCAAATAAAGTTAAGTCCAGATCAATCTCTAAGTTGGCAATAGACATGCTTACAGCCGAAGGAACTTTGCCAAGTTTACGGGCTGCTGCAGAAAAAGAGCCGGTCTCAATCACGGCTTGAAACATGAGTAGTTGTTCTTGATTAATATTCATCTGTCAAAAAAATTGAAAGAACCTGATTGGATTAATCAATATTATAAAAATAAAATGCACATTATCCAAGTTATTATTGAGTATTTAAAAATGTTGATTTCCAAGAGAAGACTCATTCATGCAATCAGTTATGAAGGAATTTTATTGGTCATCATTGCGATTGCATTAAGTTTTATTTTTAACATGCCGATGGAAGTGACCGGAACACTCGGCGTGTTTATGGCAGTGGTTTCAGTTTTCTGGAATATGATTTTTAACCACTATTTCGAAAAAGTAGAGCATAAATATAATTGGGAAAGAACGATCCCTGTACGGATTTTACATGCGATTGGTTTTGAGGGTGGTTTGCTGATTGCGACTGTACCAATGATCGCCTATATGATGCAGATGAGTGTTATTGATGCATTTATTTTAGATATAGGTTTGACCTTATGTATTTTGGTTTATACCTTTATTTTCCAGTGGTGCTATGACCATATTGAAGATAAGTTTTTCCCAAATGCTAAAGCGGCATCACTTCATTAATTCACATAGATTGAAATGAAATAAGCACCCAAATGGGTGCTTATTTTGTTAGTTCATTATAGAAATTATTTTTCTACAATCGCAACCACACCTTCACCGCCTGCTGTACAGATCGAGATTAATGCGCGGCCTGAACCTTTTTGATTAATCAATTTAGCAGCAGTTGCTAAGATACGACCACCAGTTGCAGCAAATGGGTGGCCTGCACCTAAAGATGAACCATTTACGTTCAGTTTAGAACGGTCAATTGAACCCAAAGGTGCATCTAAACCAAGACGTTCTTTACAGAATTTTTCATCTTCCCAAGCTTTCAAAGTAGACAGTACTTGAGATGCGAATGCTTCATGGATTTCGTAGAAATCGAAGTCTTGAAGTTTAAGGTTTGCACGCTTAAGCATACGAGGTACTGCATAAGCAGGAGCCATTAACAAACCTTCTTTAGGACCGCTCTTACCAATGAAGTCAACAGCTGCTGTTTCAGAGAAAGAAAGGTAAGCTAAAACTTCATGACCGTTTTCTTTTGCCCATTCTTCAGAAGCAAGCAATACAACAGAAGCGCCATCAGTTAACGGAGTTGAGTTACCTGCTGTCATTGTTGCAGTTTCGCCTTTACCGAAAACTGGCTTCAATTTAGCAAGTTTTTCAACTGTGCTGTCTGCACGTAAGTTGTTGTCACGGTTAAGACCTAAGAAAGGAGTCATTAAGTCATCAAAGAAACCACGCTCATAAGCAGCAGCAAGTTTTTGATGGCTGCTTGCAGCTAATTCGTCTTGTGCTTCGCGAGTGATACCCCATTCTAAAGCAGTGATTGCTTGGTGCTCACCCATTGAAAGGCCAGTACGTGGTTCACCGTTACTTGGTGCATCAAGAAGCTTTTTAAAATCAATTTTTGTTAAAGCTTTCAGGCGGTCTTTACCAGTTTTAGCTACATTGAGCTCAAGTAAAACTTTACGTAAACCATCGCCTACAGCGATCGGAGCATCAGAAGTTGTATCTACGCCACCTGCAATACCTACGTCGATTTGACCAAGCGCAATTTTGTTAGCAACAACAAATGCTGCTTGTAAACCTGTACCACATGCAATTTGGATGTCATAAGCAGGAGTTTCAGGAGCAAGATCTGTGCTCAATACAACTTCACGAGTCATGTTGAAGTCACGGCTATGTTTTAAAACAGCGCCCGCAACAACTTCACCAATACGCTTACCTTGTAAATTAAAGCGCTCAACCAAACCGTTTAATGCTGCTGTCAGCATGTCAGAATTAGACGCTTTAAAATAAGCAGTATTTGAACGTGCAAATGGAATACGGTTACCACCAATAATTGCAACGCGGCGAACAGTGTTTTGGCTCATGGTTTTATCCTGTTGAACAGAAGTTTTGGTTTTTGTTGCTTTTGGTTCTGCAGCTACATTTGAAGATGTAGAAGTAGTTGCTGTAGCGGCGCTCTTAGTACGGGGGCTACGTGCAGGTGCAGTCGTTGAACGAGTACGTGTCGTTTTTGGAGTATTAGTTGCTGCTTTAGGGGTAGTGCTGTTACGCTTAGCCGTGTTAGAAGCCGGCTTTGATGTATTTGACACTTTTTCCTGAGCAGAATTTTCGACTGCTGGATTTTCTTGAGTTGGTTTGCTCATAAGGCTTTTCCAAGCATATTAACGATATTCTTATAAGCTACCTTAACACAATTCAAATAGACCTGTATTGACTAGAATGACATTGTAGATAGCATTCAGGTCAAGACATCCAAAGATGAAGTCAAGTATGATTTGGAGTAACTCTAATGAACGACTGCTTTCATATTGTTTCTATCCATCTCATAACATAATGAAGCCTGTCGTAGAAAATTCATTTCTTTGAGAGATAATAATCATGACTGATCAATACCAAGCATTTACACAATCTCCTATTGGTAAATTCGTTGTTAAAAATCTGGGTTTACCATCGCCAGTTGTATTAGAGCGTTTTGAAAGTGCTCAGCCAGTAGTGAATGGTGCAGTATTGGTTGGCGCAGCGCCGTCAAGTGTATTGTCTGGTGCGATTGCACAAGTACTTAGCAATATTCATGCAGATAGCTATGTAGGCAATAATGTTGCTTTACAACAAGAAGCTGCAAAAGTTGGTTTAAATTTACGTCCATTCAATGCGGGCGATAAAGAATCAAAATTCAAAGCAGTTGTATTTGATGCCTCTGGTATTCAAAACTCAGAACAGTTAAACGAACTTTATAAATTCTTTAATCCGATTGCACGTCAAGTTGCGACTTCTGGTCGGGTGATTGTTATTGGTACAACACCTGAAACTGCAAAAACTGTAAAACAGGCAATTGCTCAGCGTGCACTTGAAGGCTTTATCAAATCTGTAGGTAAAGAATTTAAAAAGGGTATTACTGCTCAAGTTGTTTATGTTGATGAAGGTGCTGCTGCAAACCTTGAATCAACTTTACGTTTCTTGCTTTCTCCGCGTTCGGCTTATGTATCTGGTCAAGTGATTCGTGTATCTAAAGCAGATGTAGTTGATGTTGATTGGGCAAAACCGCTTGCTGGTAAAACTGCGTTGGTAACAGGTGCGAGCCGTGGTATTGGTGAGGCAATTGCACATGTGTTGGCACGTGACGGCGCGCATGTTATTTGTTTAGATGTACCTCAACAACAAGCTGACCTTGACCGTGTAGCGGCTGATATTGGCGGTTCTACATTAGCAATTGACATTACTGCTGCTGATGCGGGCGAAAAAATTAAAGCTGCTGCGGCAAAACAAGGCGGTTTAGATATTATCGTTCATAACGCGGGTATTACACGTGACAAAACTTTGGCAAATATGAAGCCTGAGCTTTGGGACTTGGTAATTAACATTAACTTATCTGCTGCTGAACGCGTAAATGACTACTTGTTAGAAAATGATGGTCTAAATGCAAATGGCCGCATTGTTTGTGTATCATCAATTAGTGGTATTGCTGGTAACCTTGGTCAAACAAACTATGCTGCATCGAAAGCAGGTGTAATTGGCCTAGTGAAATTTACTGCGCCTATTCTAAAAAATGGTATTACCATCAACGCGGTAGCACCTGGTTTTATTGAAACTCAAATGACTGCGGCAATTCCATTTGCGATTCGTGAAGCTGGCCGCCGTATGAACTCAATGCAACAAGGTGGTTTACCTGTTGATGTAGCAGAAACAATTGCATGGTTTGCATCAACTGCTTCTACAGGCGTAAACGGCAACGTTGTACGAGTGTGTGGTCAAAGCTTGTTGGGCGCTTAAGCACTTTTAGCTAAATAGGGGTGCTTGTGCATCCCTTTTTTATTCAAGAATCTATAAATTATAAAAGGTTAGGTATGAATACTCGTCATTTTAGCCAGCTACCAAAAGCGGCATTGGCTTATCCAAAAGTTGTGCAAGGTTTAATTTTTAAAAAGCCGAAAGGTCCAAAAATATTACCGCAAGTTGAATATGTGGTAGATACTTTAGAAATTGATCAGAATCACCTCAAAGCTTATAACGAAGTATGTGGTTTTCAAAATAATGGCTTTGTACCAGCAATTTATTTGGCGGTGCTTTCTCAAAGTTTGCAAATGCACATGATGACGGCAGAAGCCTTTCCATTTCCAATTTTAGGTTTAGTCCATATTCGTAACCAGATTAAACAGACCAGACCAATTGCTGTGTCTGAAAAATTAACTTTGTCATGTAAATTTGGGGAACTAAAACCGCATGATAAAGGTGTTCAGTTTGATTTTATTACCACGGCAAAAGTTGGCAATGAAGTGGTGATGGAAGGCTTAACGACTTATTTATCTCGCCAAAAAGTCGAGAAAAGAGTAGGTGAGAAAGCCAAAGAAGAACAAGCACCAGCTTATGTTCCAAAGTCAGAGTGGAATATTTTAGAAAACACAGGTCGCCGTTATGCGAAAGTGTCTGGTGATTTTAACTTAATTCACATTCATGCCATTACTGCAAAAGCATTTGGCTTTAAGCAAGCCATTGCGCATGGTATGTGGAGCAAAGCTAAAGCATTAGCAAACCTTGAATTACCAGATGCTTATGAAGCAGATGTGTGGTTTAAGCTGCCAATGTTCTTACCGTCAAAAGTTGAGTTTTTAACTGCAAATGCAGATAAAAAGACTGATTTCTTGATTCGTAATGCGAAATCACAAAAACCGCATGTTGCAGGAACTGTAAAAGCATTATAAAAATATCAGCAGCCTGAACAGATGTTTGGGCTGCTTTTGAGCAAAATAACAAAAAATGCAAGGAACTTCATGTGATTAAAGAAATTTTACTGGCCGATACCCATAACTATCACGGTATTTTAGATGAACGTTTTATTGATTTAGCTCACCAGTTCAGCCGTCTTCAAGATGCTAGAACAGGACAAGGTGGAGCTGCTTTAGCGGTTTATTTTAGAGGCCAAAAAGTTGTAGATATCTACACCGGTCTTCAATCACAAAATGAAGCTTGGCAACCTGATACCTTGGCTGTTTGCTACTCTACGGGTAAAGGTGTACTTGCAACTTTAGCGCATATTTTAGTAAGTGAAGGTTTTTTAGAATACGACAAACCGATTGCGACCTATTGGCCTGATTTTGTACAAAATGGAAAAGAGCAAATGACATTGCGTCATGTGCTAAGTCATCAAAGTGGCATGTTTGATGTTCGTAATATCATCGAAAGTGCGAGAGAAATGCTCGACTGGTCACATATGTTAGATGTGGTTGCAGCGACTAAGCCAAGGTTCCTTGCAGGAGAGGGCAATGCTTATCAAGCTTTAACATTTGGTTGGCTTGTCGGTGGTGTACTTGAAAAAGCAACTGGTCAATCTTTAGATCAGCTCATGCAAAAATATCTTGTTGAACCGTTGCAGTTAGACGGCGCTTATTTTGGGACGCCTGCAAATGAGTTAGATCGTGTAGCACGTTTAATTATTCAACCAAAACCAGAAAAACCAGCGTCTACTCAAGTTGAAAAACCTAAAAAGCCGCAGACGCGCAAGAGCTCACTCTCTGAAAAAATGATTACTTGGACGGGTCAAAACCCGCAAGATTTCCAAGATGCTATGATTCCAAAAGGAATGAAACATTTTAGTTTCTTTAGTGACGAAGGATTACAAGCTGTTATTCCAGCGGCGAACGGCACGTTTACTGCAAATAGTCTTGCTAAAATTTATGCGATGCTGGCAAATCAAGGTGAATGGGATGGGCAGCAATTGATTCGCCCAGAAGTATTTAAAGAGCTTAGTAGCATTCAAAGTTATGCACGTGATCGTGTCATGCCAATTCCGATGAATTGGCGTTTAGGCTATCACCGTATTATTACCATGGGTAAACGCGCTAAAAATGGCTTTGGGCATATTGGTTACAATGGTTCAGGAGCGTGGTGCGATCCTGAGCGCGACCTGAGTTTTGCCTATACTCATAACTTTCAAATTGGTTCAATCACGGGTGATTACCGTTTATGGGGGCTGACTCAAGAGACTTTACGTTGTACAGACCAAATTTTAAAAGGCCGTAAAGGCTGGTTCTAATTTTAGTATTTTAAAGCTGGTATTTTTAAGCAATGCCAGCTCAACATTTATAATAATTCTAGGTGAATAATTGCTTCGGTATGGCGCTTGAAGTCTTGCTCAGCTAAACCTTGTAAACCAAGTTTATAAATCCCTTCTAATCCGCATACAAAGGCAATGAGTCGCCATGCAATGTCTGTGGAATTTGATCTGTTTTTAAATTCGCCTTCTTTTTGGCCCCACTCAATCGCTTGCACAATTGTTTCATGCCAACTTTGCATGGCAAGGTTATAAGCCTTTTGTATTTCAATATCTTGCTCAATCAAGAGTTCAGCTTCATTCCATAAACGTAAGTAGGGCTGAAGTTTGTCTATGTTTTCTGCACCTAATAAAATGAAGATCCTCTGAAATTCGCTAGTTGTTTCTAGGGTTTGTTCAATTTCATCGAGCTGTTCCATCAGCTTTAAAAAAGCTTCAGCTTTTAAATGAGATGCCGAAGAAAAGTGGTGATGGACTTGTCCGGTTGATGTTTGTGCTTCTGTTGCGATTCGACGTACCGTCATGGCTGTAAAACCTTCAGCCAAAGCAACTTGCATGGCAGCTTGCAGAATCATTTCTCTGCGTTGATCGCGATTAAGATAGGCCATGTTTCTTACACCTGACTGAATTCGACACAAACTACATTAAAATTTAAAGTTGGACAAGTGTCCAATTGTGTATATAATAACCGCAATTTGAACACATGTCCAAGTTTTGGATATCGAAGAGCGTTATGCAAAAAAAATGGTTAATCCTCACAATTATCGTCCTCATTTATTTACCTGTTACGATTGATGCAACGGTGATGCATGTTGCAACACCATCTTTAAGTGCAGCATTGAATTTAACTGCCAATCAGCTTTTATGGGTCATTGATATTTATTCACTGATTATGGCGGGTTTGATTTTACCGATGGGTGCACTCGGTGATCGTATTGGCTTTAAAAAATTATTATTTATTGGAACCGCAGTTTTTGGTGTTGGTTCTTTAGCTGCGGCTTTTTCTCCAACAGCTTACGCTTTAATTGCTTCTCGTGCAGTTTTAGGGCTAGGAGCAGCGATGCTTATTCCAGCCACTTTATCAGGCATCCGCAACGCCTTTACCGAAGAAAAGCAGAGAAATTTTGCACTCGGTCTTTGGTCTACAGTGGGTGGTGGTGGAGCAGCTTTTGGTCCATTAGTTGGTGGTTTTGTACTAGAGCATTTTCATTGGGGAGCTGTATTCCTCATTAATATCCCGATTATTTTAGCCGTTCTGGTCATGATCGTGATGATCATTCCTAAACAACAAGAGAAGACTGAGCAGCCAATTAACTTAGGCCAAGCTTTAATTTTAGTCGTGGCAATTTTAAGCCTCATCTATTCAATCAAATCGGCGATGTATAACTTTTCAGTGCTTACGGTTGTAATGTTTGTGATTGGTATAAGTACTTTAATTCACTTTATTCGAAGCCAAAAAAGAAGTACGACGCCAATGATTGATCTGGAATTATTTAAACATCCAGTGATTTCTACCAGCATTGTCATGGCGGTAGTTTCTATGATTGCTTTGGTTGGGTTCGAATTACTCTTGTCTCAAGAGTTGCAGTTTGTACATGGTTTTTCTCCATTACAGGCAGCGATGTTTATTATTCCATTCATGATTGCGATTAGTTTAGGTGGTCCATTAGCCGGAATTTGCTTGAATAAGTGGGGACTTAGACTTGTATCTACTGTTGGTATTTTGATCAGTGGATTTAGTCTATGGGGGCTTGCTCAGCTCAACTTCTCGACCGATCACTTTTTAGCATGGACGTGTATGGTCTTTTTAGGCTTTAGCATTGAGATTGCGTTGCTGGCCTCAACTGCTGCCATTATGTCATCTGTACCGCCTCAAAAGGCGAGTGCAGCGGGTGCAATTGAAGGTATGGCCTATGAACTGGGTGCTGGTTTAGGTGTGGCTATTTTCGGGTTAATGTTGTCTTGGTTTTATAGTCGTTCAATTATTTTGCCCGAAGGACTTCCGACTAACTTAATTGAAAAAGCGAGTATCTCGATTGGTGAAACCATGCAATTAGCATCTAGTCTTGAAAATCCTTTAGGAGGACAGTTGGTTGCAGTTGCTCAGCAAGCTTTTAGCTATGCCCATAGTTGGGTGCTTACAATCTCAGCTATTTGTTTTTTCCTTTTAACTGTATTTGTCTGGTTTAGTTTTCCGAAGAAAGCGTATTAAAACGTTTTACGGTATTTAAAGCTTCGGTCAAAATGTTCTTTATCCGAAGCTTTAAAATAACTGATAGTGCAGACAAATAGGGCAGTTCGCAGTTTATCTGTACGGATATGAGCTTTATGCGTTCACACTCTTTTAAAAACAAAGTATGCTTATGCCTGTAACAAGGAGCATACATGTATCAAGTACTTGCTAGAAAATACCGTCCACGTAATTTCAATGAGTTAGTGGGGCAAAACCACGTTTCTCGTGCATTAAGCAGTGCATTGGAACGCGGTCGTCTTCACCATGCTTATTTATTTACAGGAACGCGTGGTGTAGGTAAAACTACAATTGCACGTATTTTAGCCAAGTGTTTGAACTGTGAAACGGGTGTGACTTCTACGCCATGTGAAGTCTGCGCAACGTGTAAAGCGGTAAACGAAGGCCGTTTTATTGACCTGATCGAAATCGATGCTGCTTCAAGAACAAAAGTAGAAGATACGCGTGAACTTTTAGACAACGTTCCTTATGCGCCAACGCAAGGTCGTTTTAAAGTTTACCTGATTGACGAAGTACATATGCTATCAACGCATTCTTTTAATGCGTTACTAAAAACACTAGAAGAACCACCAGAACACGTTAAATTTCTGTTTGCAACGACGGATCCGCAAAAGCTGCCAATTACGGTCATTTCACGTTGTTTGCAATTTACTCTACGACCTTTAGCCGTTGATGAAATTACCAAGCATCTTGGCGCTATTCTTGAAAAAGAGCAAATTACTGCTGATCAAGATGCAATTTGGCAAATTGCTGAATCAGCTCAAGGTTCATTACGTGATGCATTATCTTTAACTGACCAAGCCATTGCTTATGGACAGGGTGCGGTACATCACCAAGATGTTAAAGAAATGCTTGGCTTGATTGACCGCACCATTATTTATGATTTGATTTTAGCGATTCATCAGAACCAACGTGAAAAAGTCAGTCAGCTTTTATTGCAATTTAGACATCAAGCGCTAGATGTTTCACTGGTGCTGGATCAGTTGATTTCGACATTGCATGAATTGGCAATTTTGCAATATCTGCCTGATTTGAGTTTGAAATATAGCGATGAAATCAATCGCAAAATCATGCAGCTGTCTAAGCTGATTTCTGCTCAAGATTTACAGTTATATTATCAAATTGCATGTAAAGGTCGTTCAGACTTGCAACTTGCCGTAACGCAAGAGCAAGGTTTTGAAATGTGTGTTTTACGCTTATTGGCATTCCGTCCTTTAGCACCAAATGAAATTTTAGTATCAGAGCCTGTTCAACAAAATGAACAAGCAGTGGTGAATCACCAAGTCCAGCAACAAGTTCAAGAGATTACTCCAGTAAATACAGTTCAACCTGTTGAAGTTATTAACCAGCCCGCTATGGTTGAACCTGAACCTGAACCTGAACCTGAACCTGAACCTGAACCTGAACCTGAACCTGAACCTGAACCTGAACCTGAACCTCAGTCTAATCAGGATTTAATGGTATTTGACCCAAATCATCATGAGCTGATTGGGCTTGATTCAGCAGTTGTTCAAGAGACTGTTAGTGTTCTGGAAGAAGATTTCATTCCGGTACCAGAACAAAAGTTAGTACAAGCTCAGGTAGAAAACCAAGCAAAACAAATTGAACCAGAACCAGCTTTCACTGCTGAACCTATGGGTTTATTTGAAACGCCTAACGCTGAATTTTCGTTGTCCCAAGATACGGCTGATTTTGTTTCTGAACCTGTTATTGAACAACAGTCATTTGTGCAAGCCCAAGTAATGGTTGAAACAGAAACAGTTGCAGTTGTGAAAGAGCCTAGCGAAACTGATAACGGTCAGTTGATGCCTCAAGATATCTTGAAGCTTTCTCCTCAAGTTTTGGAAGGTGAGTGGACACTCGAAAAGTGGGAATATTGGTTTAGAAATAGTCAGCTTTCTCCAGCCGTTCAAGAACTTGCGCAACATGGTGTGATGACTGGTGAAATTGGTGGCAATACTATTTTCCATATTCCTCAAGAATATGAAAATATGCTGACCCAATTACAACAAGGCCTTATTGATGCATTAAATGAGCAATGGCCGAATACTCAGTTTACAGTTGAATATGGTGCTTTGAATACATCTACTCCCTATACCATTCAAAGTGCACGTAAAGAAAAAGCCTTTCATAGAGCAGCTGAGCTATTACAGCAACAGCCAGTTATTAAGAGTCTCATAGAAACTTTTGATGGCGAACTACAAAATATTCAATTAAAGCCTTAAATTCATCTGATTTTTGATCTGGTGCAGAATATGAAAATAATAGACTTTCATATTTTTCACTGGATTGAAATATTTGGGTCATGTCACTGTCATTGTACTTTTCTATGTTAGCCATTTTAGATTTTAAATGGACTATATATCGTCATGAAAAGGCAATGCACTGGAATAAATAGTTTTAAATATTCATATTTTTTATTAATCTGCGCGATTCTGCTGAGTGGTTGTAACGACTCGGCAAATGATAATTCAAATACACCAGATACAGGTAAAAAGCCTGTAATGCGCTGTGCTCCATAAACTTAAATAATAAAAAGAACCTGATCATGATTACACGTCGTAAATTTTTAAATTACTCTATAAATATGGGTGTTGGTGCTGCGGCATTGGCAACTTTCCCATCTAGTATTCAAAAAGCTTTAGCAATTCCTGCAAATAATACAACTGGAACCATTCAGGATGTCGAGCACGTTATTATTTTAATGCAGGAAAACCGATCTTTTGACCATTACTTCGGAACATTAAAAGGCGTCCGAGGGTTTGCTGATCGTTTTACGATTCCTTTGCCAAGTGGCCGCCGTGTTTGGGAGCAGCTTAGAAGTAATGGGCAAGTTTTAACGCCTTTTCACTTAGATGGTACAGCCAATAATGCACAGCGTGCAGATGGTACGCCACATACTTGGAACGACAGTCAGCTGGCTTGGGACAATGGGCGCATGGCGAACTGGCCAACTCATAAAACTGATATCTCAATGGGTTATTTTAAAGAAAAAGAAATTCCATATCAGTTTGCGCTTGCGAATGCTTTTACGATTTGTGATGCCTACCATTGCTCTATGCACACTGGAACAGATGCAAACCGTTCTTATCATTTAACGGGTACAAATGGTGCAACACCGACCAAACGTTCATTTGTAAACAATGAGTGGGACTGGATTGATGGTAACCCAGCGACGGCAGACCGTGGTTATACATGGAAAACTTATGCCGAACGCTTAGAAGAAGCAGGGGTAAGTTGGATTTGTTATCAAAATATGCCAGATGAATGGGGCGATAATATGTTGGGTGCATTTCGTTCGTTTAGAAAGGCCAACATTGCATCTGGCTATCCTGTTTCAAGTGGCGGCGAACCGAATAAGCCATATGCTGATACGGGTCAAAAACTACCTTATAAAGCCTATGATGCTGCGACCGATAATGCCAAAAATCCACTTTATAAGGGCATTGCAAATACGCTACCGGGCAATAAACCAGAAGAATATCTTGACGCTTTTAAACGCGACATTCGGGAAGGTAAATTACCTCAAGTCTCTTGGATTAATGCGCCATCGATTTATTGCGAACATCCAGACCCTTCAAGCCCAGTTCAAGGGGCATGGTTTATCCAAGAAATTATTGATGCATTAACTGCTGTACCAGAGGTCTGGAGTAAAACAGCACTACTTATTAACTTTGATGAAAATGATGGTTACTTTGACCATATGCCATCGCCATCAGCGCCATCTCGTCTCAAAAATGGCCAGTACGCAGGTAAATCGACATTAAGTAGTGCCGATATGCAAGATGAATATTTTGACCACGCTGCACCTGAAGGAAGCCATTCTCAGCCTACACCTGATGGACGAGTTTATGGTCCAGGTCCTCGTGTCCCGTTATATGTAATTTCTCCATGGAGCCGTGGTGGTTGGGTCAACTCACAAGTTTTTGACCATACTTCCGTGCTCATGTTTTTAGAAAAACGTTTTGGAGTAAAAGAGCCGAATATTAGTCCATACCGCCGTGCAGTGTGTGGCGATTTAACCAGTGCATTTAACTTTAAAACACCAAATGCAGATGTTTTACCGCAGCTGAGTGGTAAACAGACACGTTTGCAGGCAGATGAGTTAAGAGAAAATCAGGAAGCTCTACCAGCTGTGCCTGTACCAACGGATATTAAGTTACCGATTCAGCAAAGTGGCATACGTCTGTCGCGTGCGCTACCTTACGAATTGCACACTAGCGCGCGCTGTAAAGCGAATGGGAAGGTACAATTGATATTCTCTAATACGGGTAAACAGGCAGCAGTTTTCCATGTATATGACAAACTTAATTTAGACCTTATTCCAAAGCGTTATATTGTCGAGCCGAATAAAACTTTAGATGATGAATGGGATGCTTTAAAAGATAACTTGGGTCGTTACGACTTATGGGTACTCGGTCCAAATGGCTACCATCGTCATTTTAAAGGCGATACTCAACGTATTGTTGATAGTGGCGTTAAACCTGAAATTCGAGTGTGCTATGACATTGCCAATGGTGATGTATACGTAGAACTCATGAATGAAGGTACCAAGGATGCAATATTGACGGTAAAACCGTGTGCATATCGACAAGATGTACCGTTACAACTTACTGTAAAAGCGGGTCAAGTCGTTAAGCAACATTGGGCTTTGGCTGACGTGGGACATTGGTATGATTTTGAAGTTACGAGCCAGAGTGATCCGTATTATTACCGACGTTTTGCGGGCCGAGTCGAAACGGGTGAAGACTCTTTTAGTGATCCTGCAATGATGTAAGTTTAGGTGGGGCAAAAGAACAAATTAATTTTCTTTTTGCCCCATTTTTTATAATAAATAAGTTTTTAAAGCTTCACGAACTGACTCAGAAATGGGTACAGTCTTACGCGTTTCACGATCAACAAACACATGCACAAAATGTCCTTGAGCTGAAGCTTGATCTTGACCTGGTTTAAAGATCGCCAATTCATAGCGTAAAGATGTCGTGCCGATTTTACCAATCGCAACACCCACTTGAATAATTTCTGGAAATGACAATTCCTGATTAAAGCTACATGCTGAATCGACGACTAACCCGATTGATTTTGCTTCATGAATATCAAAACCTGTTTTTTGAATCAGTAAAGCATTGGCTGCTGTATCAAAATAGCTATAGTAGGTCACATTATTTACATGACCGTAAATATCGTTATCTGCCCAGCGAGTTTGAATATCTAAAAAGAATTTAAATTGATCACGGGTTTTTAAAACGGGTTTAGTCATCAATGAATCGCCTGATAAATTGCCAAAGCAGCGGCTTCTGTCATGTCACGTGGGTTATTTTGTAGTAAGCGGGTTTGCAACATGGCATCTTGAGCAAGCCGAGGTAAGCTAGACTCTTCAATACCCAAATCACTAAGTTTTAAAGTCAAACCACTACGGTCTAAATGGTTCTGCATATGGTCAATAAACAGATCACAAAGACCATCGGTACTGCCATTACTATATGGATCTAACCATTGTATAAGCTCTGCATAATATTGTTTAGCATGTGGTGCATTAAATTTTAATACTTCAACCAATACTAAGGCATTGGTGTGACCATGCGAAAGATGAAAATGTCCGCCCAGTGGATAAGCTAAAGCATGCACGGCAGCAACGGGCGAGTTTGCAAATGCCTGACCTGCAAGCATTGAGCCGAACAGCATGTTCTGACGTGCCTCTAAATCATTACCGTTTTTAAGAACTTTCGGTAAGTTATGGTTCAGCAGCTTCAAAGCGTGCTTCGCTAAAATATCGGTATAAATATTTTTCTTATGTTTAGAGGTGTATGCCTCAATGGCATGCACCATCGCATCAATACCTGTCGCAGCAGTAATATGGGCTGGAAGGTTTTGAGTAAAGGTTGCATCAAGAATTGCTGTGTCGGCATACAGTACTGGAGAGACAATCCCCATTTTTGTCGTTTCACCAGTAGTCACAATTGAGATTGGCGTTACTTCTGAGCCAGTACCCGCCGTAGTAGGAATTAAAATAAGCGGAAGGCGAGCAGTGGTTACTTGGTTTACGCCATACATCTCTTGCAAATGTTGAGTTTGGTTGGGGTGTGCGAGTAAAGCAATTACTTTTGCAACGTCCAAAGAGCTACCACCACCAAAACCGATAATGACATCGACATTTTGCTGTTTTGCATAATTGGCTGCATCTAAAACCACTTGTTCAGGGGGGTCAGCCTGCACATCCGCATAAATGACATATTCAATATTGAGGGTATCTAAAATTTGAAGGATGGGACGGTGTAATTGACTTTTAACCATACCCGCATCGGTGACCAGCAATAACTTACGGTAAGTTTTTGACGACAAAATATTCTGTAATTCTTGTATAGAGCCCAAGCCAGAGATGATATTTGGAACAGTTTGAAATTGAAAATGGCTCATATACATTATTTCCTTATTTTTGAACATTATTGTTGAATGGTTCTATAAGACTCAATCTCCAAATAAGTTAGCATAAGACACTTTAAAATAAAGCATTCTCATAAGGTGATTTTATAGCTCAGCATTTAAACCAGTAAAAGCAAATTTAGATTGCAAAAAAACTCCGCTAACTATCGACTAATGGCGGGGTTTTTTATTATTAAGTATTTCTGTAATATCAATTTGATAGTATAAGCAGGGAAAAATGTCAAATAATCAGTATTAATAATCAAAAAGAGGGGCTGACTTTATAAACTTATATTTGTCAAAGTTTTTGGATGTAGGTTTTTGAATTAATTTATTTTATTGATAGTGGGGTGTGTAGAGTTATCCAGTTGTAAAGTTGGAAATATAACCAAATACGTATTTCCTGTTTTTAAAGGTTAGATGTCTTTTTCGTTAGGACCATTTCTAATTGAGAAGGGAAAAAGCAAGGTCTTTTTATTATTAAGAAAAAACATAATTTTTTGAGGTGGAATTTAAATAGTGATGTACACAATTAGATATGTTCATCGGAACAATACTTACTATATCGCTTCGAACAACGAAGGCAATTTTATTATTCTTGAGTCACTTGACTCAGAGTTTCGTATGGGTCATCAAATTTCGTATGATGGTGAAAAAGTATTTAACCTGACACTAAATGATGAAACAGATGCAGTCATTAAACTGGAGAGTAACGAAAAAGGCGCATATGAGTACTTACATTCAGTTAAGTAAATAAGCTTTTTTATTCTTAAGTATTTCTGTAAGATCCCCGAGTTGCTTTAAACAACAATAAACCTGAATGATCAGCGCAAAAGTCATAAGGGGAAAGCCTACTTGAAAGAGTAGGCTTTTTTTATATCGTGTCTCGTGTTCTTTGAAATGGCTGAGTCATAAGAAAGAACAAAGATCAAATAGTTTATCGTCTGATTTATCAACTTTTAATCTATTGATAAACATTATTTTCCTTTTCAACCCAAGTGAGTTTTGACAAAATGCAACAAGTCACAATGGTCAATTTGGTTCTTATAAACATATAGTCTGTTAAGATTGTGCATGATCCCGTTTATTTTTATGTAATTCAAATGTTTGGAAGTAATTTCTAATGGAAACACAATATAAGGTGTTATGTGTCTGTTTAGGAAATATTTGCCGTTCTCCCACGGCTGAGGTGGTTTTCAGACATTATTGTGACGCGCATCAACTCAATGTGGTTGTCGATTCAGCTGGAACCAGTAATTATCATCCAAATAAAGCGCCTGATCAGCGCAGTCAGTTGCATGCTAAAAAAAGAGGCTATGACTTATCGTCTTTACGAGCAAGACAGCTTTCAACTCAAGACTTTTTAGAGTTTGATTTGATTTTAGCAATGGATCATCAAAATTTTGAAGATATTCATGTAGTACTGCAAAGAGCAGTCTCACAATTTGGCGCTCATCAAATTCGTGCAAAAAAAGTAGCTTTAATGAGTGAGCATGATCCTGAATACCCACAACAAGCGTTGCCTGATCCTTATTATGGCGGTGCGGATGGCTTTGAGCGTGTACTCAATCAATGTGAGTCTAGTAGTTTGGCGTGGGTTAATATTTTAAAAAAACAATTGAATGTTTAAGAATAGGTTTTTCAATACAATGCAAATTCAGAATCAAGTACAGCTTAAGCCATTCAATACCTTAAGTTTAGATGCAACTGTTTCTCACTATACTAAAGTTGCCAATATTCACGATATTGAAGAAGCTTTAGATTTCGCAGAGCAGCATCAGTTAAATGTACTTGTATTATCGGGCGGTAGTAATATGTTGCTGCCGCAACAGATCAATGCTTTAGTAATTCATCTTGATATTCAGGGAATTGAAGTTTTATCAAACGAGCATGATTTTGTTCGGGTTAAAGTTGGTGCAGGCCAAGTCTGGCATGATTTTGTTTTATACAGCACTGAACAAAACTGGTTTGGTTTACAAAATCTTGCACTTATTCCGGGCTTAGTCGGCGCTTCACCCGTACAAAATATTGGGGCTTATGGGGTAGAGGTGGGCGAATTTATTGAGTCAGTACAAGTGTATGACCGTAAATTAAAGCAAACTCAAACAATTTTAGCGGCTGACTGCCATTTCGCCTACCGCCATAGTATTTTTAAAGATGATCCAAACCGCTACATTATTACGCATGTCACTTTTAAATTACTTAAACAGCCACATTTAAAACTTAACTATGGCGATTTGAAACAAGCAGTTGGAGATAATCAGACTGCTGAAAATTTACAAAATCAGGTCATCCATATTCGTCAAAGTAAACTTCCTGATCCAAAAGAATATCCAAATGTAGGTAGTTTCTTTAAAAATCCGATTGTTAGCCCTCAAGAGTTTGAGCGCTTAGTCGCACAATTCTCAACAATTCCTCATTATCCTCAAGCGAATGGAAACGTTAAAATTGCTGCAGGATGGTTAATTGATCAGGCGGGTTGGAAAGGGAAACAACTCGATATGGTGGGGATGTTCCATAAGCAGGCATTAGTTTTGGTGAATTATGCCAATGCATCTCTTACTGATGTAAAGAAAACTTATCAGGCTGTACAACATGATGTTGATCAGCGTTTCCATATTATGTTAGAACCAGAGCCTGTTCTTTATAACAGTTTAGGTTTAATTGAAAATCATACGGAATAGTTTTATGCCAAAAGTACACTTAATGGTACGTTTAGTCCAAGTAGTCACCGTACTATTTGTGCTATTAGGCTGTTTCGTGGTTTTTTTATATTCGCCGTTTTATTCAAAACTTATTGTAGCTGGGCTTAATTATTTTGTTCCTGTTGACGTTAATCAGGTTGCCGCTGAGAGCCAAAGACAGGCTTCGTTAAGTGAACATGATAATTTAGAGCCAGGTTCGAATTTATGGATCGCTCGTCAGGCTTATTTAAAACTGACAGAGCAAGCATTACGTGAAAAAAGAACATCTGACCTGACCTATATTCAAGAAAATTATAAAGCTTTACAGCAAATTATTCTTTTAGAAGAAAAGGAACAGGATACAGAAGAACAGGAAACCACGGTAACCGTTCCTCTAGTCGCTAAAAATTCAGAAATTGATGCTGCAGATGAGGCGAGTAGCCCTGTTGATGAAACACTTTTTATTAATAGTTCTGAAAATAAGGCACTTACCGAGCAATATACAGAGTTTTTAGCAAGAAAACCTGTAGTACCAGAGCATCAAGAAGCTGTCAGTGAACCTGAACAGAAAATCGAATATGTACGTAAAAATCCAATACCTGTACAACCTAAAAAGTTATCAGAGCCTTATGCAATTGTTGTGTTGGGTGGAGGATTAACTTTAGATAAAAATGGTAAAGATATTGTTGTTAATGGCTATACGCGTTTGCGATTAGAAAAAACTTTAGAAGTTGAAAAACAAAATCATTTACCTATTGTGCTGAGCGGTGTAGAAGCGCCTTATATGCAAGCTTGGTTAAAAGAGCGCGGTGTTGATGCCAAGCTATTAGAAAAGCGCAGTATGAATACCTGTGAAAATACACGTTTTAGCTCTTTATTGCTTCAGAAAAAAGGTGGGGCACCGACAGTGATGCTGGTTACAGATGAATATCATATGCCGCGTACACGCCGACTCTTTGCCTTAAATGGTATTGAAACTATTCCTGTTGTAGCTCCAATGCCAACTCCACTGACGCGCTGGCAACCAAGTGTGCAAAATTACGATCATAGCCGCCGTGCAAATTATGAATTACTTGCGACAATTCGCGACATGTTGTTTGGCTCAAGTGATTGTCGAGAGGTTCCTTAATGTCAGATATTCCATTTCTCAATCCTGCCGTATTAAAACAATTAGATTTACCGGTTCCTAATCGTGATCTTACGCCGCAGGTTTTGAGTCCACTTAATTTAAATACATTAGAAGAACCTTCCCGTGATTTGCTGGCCTACCGCAAATTGTATGGTTTACATTTACTTGAATGTGACCATTGGCAAGGCTATGTTCAAATGCCGTTATTCCGTTTGCATGTGCAAGTTTTCAAACCTAAAGTAGAAAAAATACAAGGTACTGTTTGCTTATTACATGGCTATCTTGAGCATAGCGGTATTTACCAGCCAATTATTCGTGAAATTCTTGAGCAGGGCTTTAGTATTATTACTTATGATTTGCCGGGGCATGGATTAAGTGATGGTTCACCAGCCAGCATTAAAAACTTTGATCATTACCAGCAAGTTTTGATGGCTGTTTATCAATATGTGAAACATGCAGATCAGTTACCTAAACCATGGGTCGGTATTGGTCAAAGTACGGGTGGAGCAATTTGGATGCATCACTTATTAGAATATGCTGAAAAACGCCAAGATCCGATTGTAGATCGAGTACTTTTACTTTCTCCGTTAATTCGCCCTGCAAAAACCGCATGGTGGCATAACCCCGTTGGATTAGGCATTATTCGCCGTATTAAGCGTCAGGTACCAAGGCATTTTAGACGTAATAATCATAATCCTGAATTTTTGCGTTTTATTCGTTTAAAGGATCCTTTGCAACCTCGAATGATGGGCATGGATTGGATTTTGGCAATGTCAAAATGGATGCAAGAAATGGAAGAGCGACCTGCTTGCCGTATCCCGGTCTGGCTTGCACAAGGTGCTCTCGATCAGACGGTTGATTGGCGTTACAACATTGAATTTATTCGTCGTAAATTTAGGCTGCAAACGTTATTAATGCTTGAAGAAGGATCTCATCAATTAATTAATGAGCGTGCGGATATACGTGCGGCTTTAACAGGGTTGATTCCGGCTTTTTTACATGCGAAGCCAAAACATTTTTATTATTAAAAAATAATGCATCTATCCAAAAATTTTAGTTAGATGCATGACTGAATCTGGGGGCTTTTTTTTAATTTTTGATAAAGCTGTATGAAGCATTTATAGAGGGAAAAGATGTCCCACTATAAATGCTTAACTTATAAAGTTAATATCAATTAAAAATGATTGGCATCAGCCATATTCCACATTCGATAGTAGAAATTATCATCGTCATTATTAAGTTCAGATTGTAAAAGTTCACCTTCTTTCAAGAAAAAATGCAACTGAGCATAGTTCTTAATTTCACGGTCATTTACTCGCTGAGCCAAATGATGGGCTTTAATATCAGAAGGATGGCGTAAACCTGCTGCAGCGATCATTTCTGATAATGCATGCAAGGTATTTTTATGAAAATTAAATACTCGTTCTGATTTAGTCGGTACATCAATTGCTTTTTGACGATCTTTGTCTTGAGTCGCTACACCTACAGGGCATTGGTTGGTGTGGCAGCTTTGTGCCTGAATACATCCAACGGCAAACATGAAACCGCGTGCTGAGTTAACCCAGTCAGCACCAAGCGCAAAAGTACTCGCAATATCAAATGCACTTATAATTTTACCACTCGCGCCAATTTTAACTTGATCTCTTAGTCCTGCACCAACAAGTGTGTTATGGACAAAGCGTAAGCCTTCACGTAATGGAGTACCGATATTGTCGCTAAACTCAATTGGTGCTGCTCCTGTACCACCTTCAGAACCATCAACAACAATAAAATCAGGAACAATTTTTGTTTCAAGCATTGCTTTAACAATACTCATAAACTGCCAAGGTTGACCAATACACAATTTAAAACCCACTGGCTTACCACCAGATAATGTGCGTAACTTTTGTAAGAAATGCATCATTTCAATTGGGGTAGAAAAACTAGAATGCTTAGCAGGAGAAATACAATCGTGATCGCGTGAAACACCACGTATTTGAGCAATCTCTTCGGTAATTTTATGTTTAGGTAAAATACCACCATGACCAGGTTTTGCGCCTTGTGAAAGCTTCAGCTCGATCATTTTGATCTGTGGTAATTGAGATTGCTTGGCAAATTTTTGTTCGTCAAATTTTCCATCAAGCGTACGACAACCAAAATAACCACTGGCAATTTGCCAAACAATATCACCGCCATTTTCTAGGTGATAAGGGCTTAAACTTCCTTCGCCAGTATCATGATAAAAACCGCCTAATTGTGCTCCTTTATTTAGTGCACGAATTGCATTCGCACTTAAACTACCAAAGCTCATGGCAGAAATATTCATAATAGAGGCGCTATACGGTTGAAGACATTGTGCATTACCCACCTGAATACGGAAACTTTTGGGATCTGCAGGTGGGCAAGGGCTTATTGAGTGAACAATGAAGCGATAATTTTCTTGATAAACATCGATGATTGAACCAAAAGGTTTATCTGCATTTTCGTTTTTAGCACGTTGATAAACTAAGCTTCTTTGCATCCGTGAAAAAGGTAGAGCATCTTGATCCGCTTCAATAAAGTATTGGCGAATTTCAGGACGTATATCTTCAAACAAAAAACGAAAATGCCCCATAATTGGGTAATTTCTTAAAATTGAATGTTTATTCTGCAAAACATCATAAAGACCTAATAAGCTTAAGGCGCCTGTAACTACCCATAAACCGTTAAGGAGAGTGTCAGAAACAAAATAGTAGATACTATGAGGGGTATATACAGTACGAAACCACGTAATACTGAGCGCAGTAAAAATACATAAAAACCAGATAGAATGGCGTGAGAAAAATGTATTGAGAAATTTATGTCGAATGATTTGTGCTGGACTCGCCATATTGGAACAAATTCCTAATGTTTTACTGGCACATACCTTGCCAAGAAGCAAGTCAAACTACAAGTATGGAATTGTTAGCTCACACCTAAAATAAAGTAGAAGATATAAAATCAAAACAAATAATAAGAATTAAGGAGAAATATTTATTTTGGATAAATTCTATTTTTAAAATGTGAAATTACTAGGAGCTGAGAATTAAATTTTTTGCTTTTTATTGTCTTTTCTAGATCTCTTAATTAATTTAAAAAATCTAGTATATTTTTAATTTTACACAGCGAATTGGATTGGGGGAAAGAGGATGACTTAATTTAGATTTAAAGCGAAATTTTGAATATACCGGAATTTATAAGAGGATCTTATCGATAATGTTGTTTTAGGATGAGTAAAAACAGAAAAAGACAAATTAAAAAAATAAGAAAAAACATCTGATGATTAAATACCTTATGAATATTAAATGTATTTTTACACAAGTTAACAGATTGTACAAATTAAATTACAGTTCTCTTTTCCTTATTTTTTCTTTCTTATTCATAAAAAAAGCTTTTAGAGACAATTGAACTATCAGTAATTTAGTTATTTGTATTGCAAAACAAAGTGTTAAAATTAAAGAGTTGGGATGTTTTGATATATGACTATCTCTAATTTTAACCTATTGAAAATGCCAAGGTTTATAACTTGTTCCAACCACTTACCATCCAAACTCGACTCGGCGGATTCTACTTTTTCTACTATTCCATTGTGGGTACATTCATGCCTTATTGGAATTTATATCTTCAAGATCAGGGATTTAATTATCAAGAAATTGGTGTTTTATCCTCAATTGCGATTGTAACGCGTTTTTTTGCACCTTTAGTTTGGGGGTGGATTGCTGACAAATCTGGTAAACGAATGTTGCTTGTTCGGGTAGCAACTTGGATGGAGTCGTGTATATGGTTGGCTATTTTTATAGTGCCAAATACTTTTCAATCAGTTGCTTTGCTTATGCTTATTTTTAGTTTCTTTCAAAATGCGATTTTAGCTCAATTTGAGGGAGTTACTTTATTTTGGTTGGGTGATCAAAAAGCTAAACTTTACGGCAAAATTCGTAAGTGGGGGTCTGTTGGGTTTATTGTTGGGGTATTCACTATTGGAGCAATTTTAGAAATAGTACCTATTTCAATGCTCCCTATTTTATTATTAATTATTGCTTCACTGGCATTCGTCTGGTCTTTCACAATCCGCGAACCTGATAGTGCACCTACCTCACAAAAACATTTAGAACCTTTACTTCCTGTTCTTAAACGTCCAACTGTGGCTGCATTTTTTGCAATTGAATTTATTCTGCTTTTTTCACATGCACCTTTTTATAGTTTCTATAGTAATTTTTTGAAATCTTTAAGTTTTAGTACCACGCAAATTGGTTTCTTATGGGCTATGGGTGTTTTTGCTGAAATTTTTATGTTTTCAATTGCTGCAAAAGTTTTTCAACATTTCTCATGGCGTATTTTGGTAATTGTTTGCTTAATATTGACGAGCATACGTTGGATGATGGTTGCAATATTTTCACATTATTTTGTTGTTCAAATTTTTGCGCAGTGTTTGCACGCTTTTAGTTTTGGTTTATTTCACTTAATTGCGATGCGAGTAATTTTTCAAAACTTCTCAGCAGGGCAACAGGGACGTGGACAAGCACTTTACAGCACGATGTGGGGATTAGGGGTAGCCTTTGGTAGTGTTTTAGCTGGGCACTTCTGGAAAATTCTTTCTGGTGAAGTCATTTTTATGTGTGCAAGTGCGGTAGTGCTATTAGGCCTAGGTTTTGTGATGTGGCTTCCGAAACAAATCGACTCTTCCACATAAGTTTGAGGTGAGATAAAACTTTAATAACTTTGTATTGAAAAAAGCAAATAAATATAAAAATTGTTTGATGAGCTATAGTCGCACGTTACAGTTGAAAAATATTGTTTTTATATGGTTATGGAGCAATGATTTTCTAAAAAAATATGCTAACTTAAGTTCATGCGTTTAATGATTAATAAATCTATGAAAAATATTTATATTATTGGATTATTGTGGGCTTGTTCTGGTTTAGCTGTGGCAGAAACAGCTACTCAACAGCCAGCCGAACAACCTGTTCGGACTGCAAGTAATCCTAACGCTATACGTATTGTTACGCGTCCTGAAATTATGGGATTATGGGGAATGGAGATTCCAAATAATAAGAAATGCGTGGAATATTATAACTTTCGTAGTAGTAACGATGTAGTGATTAAAAGTGGTCAGGAATGGTCTTATGGTATTTATGAATATCAACCATCTGATGATCCTAAAGAACAGCTAGCCGCTTTAGTGATGCAAATTAAATTTGATAATAATAAAGTAGATTGTTCTGGTCAGAAGCAAGACCAAACAGGTGATGTCTCACAATATTTTGTACAATGGAAAAACGACCATACCATCAATTTCTGTTCAACAGCTAAAGGTGAGCAGTGCTTTGCCACTTTACGTCGTGTATTACCATAAAATGGTAGATATAAAAAAGCCTCTTAAAAATAAGAGGCTTTTTTTATTATGCAGTTTCAGCTTTCTTTTCTTCCACTTGCTTTAACAAGTGTTTTTCAAGGTAATGGATATCCATTGCTTGAGAGCAGAAGCTCTTATCTTGCAAAATAAGATCTTTATGTAAAGGAATATTTGTTTTAATTCCCGTAAGGATCATTTCATCTAATGCTTGACGCATACGTGCAATTGAAGTTTCACGGTCTTTACCATGAGAAATCAATTTAGCAATCATAGAGTCATAGTAAGGTGGAATGCTGTATTCTGGGTAGATATGAGAATCTAAACGAATACCAGCGCCGCCTGGTGCATAGAAACTTTCAATTTTACCTGGTGAAGGTAAGAATGTTGTTGGATCTTCTGCATTGATACGGCATTCAATTGCATGTCCTTGAACTTTGATATCTTCTTGTTGAAGCTCTAGTCCTAAGCCACCAGCAATACGTAACTGTTGTTCAATAATATCGACACCAGTAACCATTTCAGTTACAGGGTGCTCTACCTGAACACGAGTATTCATTTCAATGAAGAAGAATTCACCGTCTTCAAATAAGAATTCAAACGTACCAGCACCACGATATTGCATTAACTGACAAGCATGAACACAAGCTTCTAAAATATCAGCTCGAGCTTGCTCTGGTAGGTTTGGTGCAGGTGCTTCTTCTAGTACTTTTTGATGGCGACGTTGTAATGAACAGTCACGGTCATATAAATGAATTGCATGACCATTACCATCACCAAGAACTTGAACTTCGACATGGCGAGGTTTTTGTAAGAAGCGTTCCATGTAAACGGTATCATCACCGAACCACATTTCTGCATCGCGCTGCGCTGCTTGAACTGATTCAAGTAGTGTATCTACACGCTCAACAATACGCATACCACGACCACCACCACCAGAGGCCGCTTTAACAATAAGCGGGAAGCCGATTTCTTTCGCTTCTGCTAAGGCATTGTGGATGGTTACTGCATGGTCGCAACCTGGTACAGTAGGTACGCCAGCTTTTTTCATGGCAACAATCGCAGAAACTTTATTCCCCATAAGGCGGATATGTTCTGGACGTGGACCAATAAAAGTAAAGCCTGAACTTTCTACAATTTCAGCAAACTCAGCATTTTCTGAAAGGAAACCATAACCTGGGTGAATAGCATCAGCACCGGTAATTTCTGCAGCAGTAATAATTGCCGGGATATTTAAATAGCTATCACTACTTGCGCCCGGACCAATACATACTGCTTCATCAACAAAACGTAAATGCATCAAATCCTTGTCGGCATCTGAATAGATACCAACAGTCTTGATTCCTAATGTTTTACAAGCCCGGGTAATACGTAAAGCGATTTCACCACGGTTTGCAATTAAAACTTTTTGCAACATAGACGTCCCCGGGGTAATTACGCGCGATAACGGAATAAAGGTTGACCGAATTGGATAACTTCACCATTTTTCACTAAAATTTCTTCGATCACGCCACTTTGAGTTGCTTCAATTGGGTTCATGATTTTCATTGCTTCAATAATACCCAAAGTTTCACCAGCAGATACTGTTTGGCCTACTTTAACAAATGGTGCTTCACCTGGACTTGGAGCAGCGTAGAACACGCCAACCATTGGAGAAGTTTCAACTGCTCCACGCGGTGTTTTTGCAACTGGTGCTTCTGCAACAGGAGCAGCCGGAAGTGCTACACCAGCCGCAGCAACGACAGGATTGCGACGAGTTAAAGCGATTGATTGATCACCTTCTTTAACTTCGATCGCTTGCAAGTCAGACTCAATCATTAAATCGATGAGTTTCTTAATTTTGCGGATATCCATGGGCGACTATTCCTAAACTAGTTTGGGTTAGATGGTTGAATTTTTTCAATAGCGTAATCGAGTGCAAAACGATAGCCTTTTGCACCTAGACCACAAATCACGCCAATTGCTTTATCAGATAAATAAGAATGATGTCTGAATGCCTCTCTTGCATGGACATTAGACAAATGAACTTCAATGAATGGAATCGCAACGCCAAGTAGGGCATCACGTAGAGCAACTGAAGTGTGGGTAAGGGCAGCAGGATTAATAATAATAAGTTTTACGCCTTCAGTTTGTGCCTGATGAATACGATCAACAATGGCACCTTCCCAGTTGCTTTGAAAAGTATCTAATGTGATTGAAGCTTGTTGAGCTTGGCTAATAAGTTGTTGGTTAATATCATCTAAGGTAAGATGACCATATACTTCTGGTTCGCGTTTTCCCAGCAAATTCAAATTCGGTCCATGAATCACCAAAATGGTCGAACTCATTCAGATTGCTCCAGCTCTAAAGTTGCAAATATTCTTTGCAAGATGTCTGCAAAGTTTGCTTATTATGGCATATGTTTCTACAATTTTTTTATAATTTGTTTTCATCGTCGCAGAAAGGGTATACCAAATTCGGCTTATATATTGTAAATTTTGCGATGATTTAGCAATGTTAAAAAATGACAAAATTTCAAGTAATTTAATGGAGCTTATTTTAAACTGAATTGACAAAAACAGTTCATGTATTTTGTGTAACGGCTATAGAGTTCTCTCCAATCACTAATAGCTCATTCCATCGAGTTAGATAATTTTTTGAACGGTGACATTGCTTCATGTGCCAAGATGGATTACGGGAATGATAACCGACTTGTAAATAGTGACTACCGAATCGGTTACGAACTGTGCTGAGTGTTTGCATTAATTGTTGTCTTTGCTGAATCAACTCAAGAGGTTGCCATAAATCATCAATGTGATGTTGACGGGGATGCAAACCACAAAATAAAACTCCAATCTTAATGTATTTTTTATTTTCTTTATATAAAACATCTATTTGCTGCATAGCTGCTTTTGTTAATATGCATAAATCATCTGTTGCATAATTTAAGCCTATCGCTTGAGAAGACGCTTTTTTATAAGGTGGTTTATCTATTTTTTCATAAAGCATGACCTGAACGCAGGCGCACAGCTGTTCTTGTTTCATTAAACGGCGATGAGCTCGGTTAAGATGAAAAATAAGCGCTTGTTTAATAATCTCAATGCTGGACAAAGCTTGAGCAAAACTACGTGAAGCTAAAATTCGTTTTGTGACGATGGCAGGATCGTCAAGTTGAATACAGGATTGGCCTTTTAGCTCACGAATGGTACGGGCCATAACCACAGAAAAAGCTTTTGCTAGATGATGCTCATTGGCAAAAGTTAAGTCTAAGCATGAATAAATCTCATAACTCCGTAATTGTTTGACTAATTGATAGCCAATTCCCCACACTTCTTTGACCGAAGTATTTTGCATGAGATCTTCAAGAAGCAAAGGATCTAAAGTGATGAAATTACAAATTTTATTAAAGCTTGGAATCTTTTTAGCATAGTGATTGGCTAATTTTGCTTGAGTTTTTGAATATCCGATGCCAATACAGCAAGGTAAGCTTAACCAACTTTCTAGAGTTTCTACGACTTTGGCACAGTAAGATTGGATATCTAGAGATTGAAGGTAAGGGGTAAGGCGAATAAAACATTCATCTATAGAATAAGCTTCTAAATCATCGGGCGAGAAAAACTCACCAAGAACTGAAAAAAAGCGACGCGACATCTCGGCATATAAAGTGTAGTTGCTTGAATAGACGTGTACACCTGCTTGAAGAGCGTCTTGCTCGATTTGATACCATGGAATACCCATTTTGATACCCATATTTTTTGCTTCTTCACTACGTGATACAACACATCCATCGTTGTTAGAAAGTACTACGACTGGTAGACCAATAAGTTTGGGATTAAATAGTCGCTCACAACTCACATAACAATTATTAATGTCTACGAGCGCGTAAATTTCGCGGTGTGAGATTTCCATTATGATTTGCCCCATTAAGAATATTGGTAAAACTACATATTGATATAGTTTTCATAAACACAGTGGGAGGAAGTGTTGGATGAAAAAGTTGTATCTTGAATATGTAACAAAATCAAGTTAACAAAATTTTTAGCAGAATACTAGGGTGGTTCTGTGGGTTTGCCTCAGGTTAATAATGGAAAAAATAGATAAGGAATTAATATTTTTAATAAAAAAAGGAGATCGCATTGATCTCCTTTTTGTGACACATTCAATGTCAGTTTTTGATTACCATTTATGGCTATAAGAAACTTTCAGCGTTGCGCCATTTGCCACTAAATGGCTAGTGTTATTACCAGATCTTAATAATTGGCTATAGAGAGGGTAGTACTTGCGGTTAAACATGTTCTCTAAACCAATCGTCACAGTGTCTTTTTTGTTAAGCGCAAAGCTACTGATTAAATCTGCTGTTGTATAGGTTTTTACATCAGCACGACCAGAGATAGTAGCATCATTTAAACGGTAATCTTTTGAACCGAAATAAGTAGCTTGTAGACGGTTGGTCCAAGTTTCCGTTGGGCTATAAGAAATATAACCCGTCAGTTTTAATGGTGGAATACGGAAGCCTGTCATATCTTGTTCAGCACCATCTTGCGGTTTTTCGCGACCTTTCATCCACGTAACACTACCACCAGTTCCCCAAACGTTAGCATCGTCAAGATAGTCAAAAGTTGCTTCCACACCAGTAACTTTTTCTTTGGTTCTAGTAAGAATTAATCCGTTACCAAAGGATTGCACGCCGCCTAAGTCAGAAGTAGAGTGGAACACTGCTAAGCTTGAAGAGAAATTGTTGAAGTTTCCTTTCCAGCCCAACTCATAGTTATCAACTTTTACCGGCTCAAAAAATGAAGACGATAATTCAGATTTTCTTGTCTCATTCGCATTACGAATAATCACACCCACATCAGGTAATTGAAAACCCTGATTAAACGACGCATAAATCGAGTGCTGGTCATTCGGTGAGAAAGTCACGTTAGCATTGTACAACCATGCATCAGCTTTCACTTTTCCACCTTGATATACATAAGGCTCAGACTTACCTAATTGTGATAATGGAATAAAGCTATCAATTTGGGCATAACTGTCTTCATAACGCGTACCCGCTTCAGCTGACCATTGGTCATTAAAACGGTGTTTTAACTGTATAAAACCACCCACACTTTGTGTTGTGAGTTCAGGTAAATAAGTAAGCTTGCCAGTTTTTACAAATTCTAAACCACCAGATTGATCATAAATATCAGGATCGAAAATATCTAAAGGCATTTCACTTTTTTCGCGGCTAAAGTCACCACCCCAAACCAATGAGGTATCGCCTAAAAACTCAAGCGGTGTAGTAACAGTTAAGCGGCTACCGAGTACATTATTTTCTTGATAAATCTGATCAACTTGTTTTCCACGGTTTGCATTACCACGAGCATCAAATGGTGAAAAACGGGTAAAGAAGTCGCGGTAATAAATTTGAGCATCAACCTTATTGCCAAAAAAGTCTTTATGGTTATAAGTCAAATTGTAGATCTGATTTTCATTTTTATTCTGGTCTTTGAGCTTTAAGCCTTTAATGGCTTTGGCTGGTACGGTTCCGGCAGGGGCATTCTTCACACTTGGGTCAGATGCATAATCTGAGTCTTGCTCGGCATTATAGTAGTTTGCAGCGAATTGTAAGTATTGGTTGTCATCAATATGATAACCAAGTTTACCACCTACGCTGTAAGCATCGGCATCATATAAATCGCCTTGACTTGGTTCCGGTGCAACACGGTCACCACTTGCATCGTACGGGCTACCAATACGCTGATAACCAAAGTCGAGTGCATAGTCAAAAGCGTTAAAGCTGCCTGTGAAATATTGATGAATATCGCCACTTAAAGCATTAGAACGGAAATTTGTTAAAGGTGTTTGAAGCCCAACCACGGTTTTAGCTGTAGGTTCACCGCCCGCAGCTTTCGTAGTAATTGAAATAATACCACCAGAAGCACCGCCACCATAAATTGCGTTACTGCCTCGAATGACTTCAATATTTGCAATACTTTCAGGATCAATTGCTGAAAGTCCGCGTGATGTGTCACGTGTAAGGTTCATTGGTACGCCATCGACCAAGATGAGGGCATTACGGCCACGTAAAGTTTGACCATAATCGGTAATGGTTCGGCTTGAATCTGATAGGCCCGGTACGGCTTTCGCTAAAACGGTTGCAATACTGCCAGATGAACCATTTCTTAAAAGTTCAATTTGTTTTTCATCTAGCTTGGTCACTTGCTTGGCAGAAGTAGAAAGTTCATCTGCACGTGAAGCGGTAATTGTGATTGTCGGGAGAGCTTCGGGTTTCTTTTCTGTTTCTGTAGTTTCAGCAGGTGAAGCAGCAAAAGCTGAATTGGAAAGAATAATGGCCCCACCAAGTGAAAGGAGCGGAATAATATTTTTTACTTCAGACTTCCTCGTAAAAAGTTTGTGACTTTTTATCTTATTTCCCATTGTCTCGCCCTGAGAGTGATTTTAAATTTGTCGAATTATAAGTGAGAATGATTGTAATTCACAATATCGTTGTTGGACAAAAAATAATAAAATTCATTTTTATTAATTGTTGTGTAGAGGAGGGGGCATCCATCGCTCTACACAACTGAAAATTTATGAAATTTCTTTATAAGAACTCAAATGATTTTGATGGGCGCGGCGAATAATACTTCGGTCATCGCCCAGTACAAAAAGCTGAACGGATTGTTGTTTCCACGCTGCAATATCTTCAGGTTGTCGTGGAATAGCACAGAAATGCTTTTGACTATTTTTAGTCTTAGCATACATCTCTTGAACTTTTTCTTTCACTTTTGGATGGCTAGATTGCCACGGCATTCCCATAGATTGAGAAAGGTCGGCAGCACCTTCCAGAATAATATCAATGCCTTCAACTTTTAATATTTCATCTAGCTTTTCTAATCCTTCCAAGCTTTCAATCATGGCAACGACAACCGTTTCGTTTGCTGCGTGTTGAACAAAACTAGCTAAATCGTCCATGCCGTATCGATTTAACCTTGTCGAGTTGAGTCCTCTTTGACCAAGCGGCATATAATGACAATAGTTCACGGCTTCTTGTGCCTGCTGAGCACTTTCTATACGCGGAAAAACAATACCTGTTACCCCTGCATCGAGCAGAGGTAGAACTAAATGGTTGGCGTTTAACGGTACCCTCACAAAGACATCAAGACTCATGGCTCTAGCGGCTAAAATCATGGTCTCGACTTGAGACGTACTAAATAAAGTATGTTCCAAGTCGATAATAATAAAGTTGTAGCCCGCAAGTGCCATTTGCTCGATATTAATTGGAGAAGCTACGGAACAAAAGATTCCGTAGAGCGTCTCGCCATTTGCTATTCGTTTCTTAAAAGAAATCGAATGCTTATTCATATTCAATTTCCTTAATAAGGCTGAGCGGGTTCGGCGTGGTTTGTACTCTTAAGCGAATTTCCGGAAGGAAACGGCGGCTTGCGAGCTGTTCAATATCAATAGTGTCATCTGTAAAGTTAAACAACTCATATCGTTCGGCAAACTCTGGGTGAGCTTCTTTATGCTGATTGATGATGGTTCTTAACATGGTCCAGAATTTGATTTCATCGAAGTCATAATGTTCATTTAAGAAAATCGCTAACTCGGCCAAATTTACAAACCACAGCGCATCTTGAGTAAAGTCTCTTAACTCATTTGGAGAGTGGGTTTCCAAGAACGAGTTCGGGTTAATCTTGGCATGTTCTTTTGGCGCATCTTGTAAGTTAGGTAAAAGGTCCGGCTCACGTAAAAGATGACGGCTAAAACGAATTCCATCATGGAAATCTTTCAAGGCCGCTTTAATGGGTAAACCATTTTTATGAATTAGTACCATGTTTTGCGCATGTGACTCTAAAGCAAGGCCGTGGCACCATAAAATATGCATGATTGGTAGATAAGCATTGGTAAGTAATTTTTCTAACCAGAACTCAATACCGTACTCTTGGATCCATTCATCAATGAGAGGTTTTTGGTCCGTATCAACTTGCATTAGACCGGTTACTGGCGTTGCTGATTCACCTTCTTTTAAGTAGCTGTAAATACTTTCGCGCCAAATGCAAGCTAGTGCGCCGTATTGAACAGGAAGGGCAATCGGCTGGTTAACTGAAAGACCGCCAATCTCTCTTAAAATAACAGGCTTGCGCTGTTTTTCTAAAATATGATCTTGCTCAACAATGTTATAAAGCCAGTCACTCATTTTTGCCGCATTTTGAACGGTATGTGGTGCCAATACACGAGATGTAGAGGTATTAACCAAGTTCATTGCCAATTTGAGAGAAAGCGCCGAGATATCACTAATATTTGATAAGGTTCGAATTGACTGCTGTGGTAAATACGTTGGGCCTTCAATATCTAACGGAATGATCAGTTGGTTGCTGATTGCATCTTGATAATATAATTCAATAATTTTATCCCACTGCCACGGGTGAATTGGGGTGAGGATATAATCTTTAAAATCTACATTTTGCTCTTTCAATTGATTGTTAATGGCTTGTAGATCTTTTTCTGAAAAATGCTGTTTATAAAGCTGCTCTAAGTTAATGGTTTCACTTAAAACCAGTGTGCATAGACTATTATGAGTTGCAACCCATTGAACCGTAAAACCTTCAGAAAGCTCTGGTGCATATTTTTGGTTTTCTTTTAAATCGAAACCGATACGAGACTTAAAACTTGGGTGATATAAATGTGCATTGGTAATCCGTGCTTCTTGTTCTAAATAAGGCAAGGTTCTTAAAGGTTGAGCAGGGGCTTGGCTTAAAGTTTGCGCATGCTTAACGTAAGTTAAATTGAGTTCATCATTAAAGTTTTGCCATTTAACTGGGTCAGCTTCAATAATATTTTTTAAATCGGCAAGTAGCGTTTTTAAGCTAGGACGAGTTTCAGCATCTAAACTAATATCAGAACGGACTAAGCTCGAAGGATTTAACTTAATTCGTTTAAAACTGAAATGTCGTTTAGCCACGCAAGTATAAAAAACGGTATCGGAAACATAAAACTTGATCTGACCTTTAGAAAACTCGTATTTAAAAGTATTTTCAAAAATGAGTGCTTCTAATAATTGGCCCATCACGCGATTTTCCGCGAGGGTTTTATAATTGGTTTGTTGTGTTGGTTGAAGAGGGCAAAGCGCTTCTGCACCGCGATATTTATAAATAGGGTTTTCAACTTCAATCCAGATAGGATTGCCACCACTGTGGTAGAGCGTATTTAACATATTTGCCTTAATTGGTAATGTGAGTGAATTAATTAATAAATCGCGGTATTGCTGGCCTTTGGCGCTAAAGTTTTCTTGTGTGAGCGTAAGGCGGGTGGCTTGCCAAAGTTCAGATTCTTCAATGGCCGTAACTCGTGCAATTGCACTGATGAGATGAGCAATGTGATTGATCACGAGGTAATATTTTAAAAAGGTCCATGCATCTTTTTGAGAGAACCAAACGGTACTATCTTCAGAAATAGATGAGTCGTCTTCTATCATTTCTGGAACAATGCTAATGCCTTCCATATCTCGAAGAATAAGGCGATGCGGATAGCCGTTTTTAAATTCCATTAAGCTGTTTTGCATGTGCGCTTCTACGCTAATGCCTTTGTTTGCAAACAACTCAACTAATGGAATAAGCGAAACTTTAATGTACTGTTTCCACCAAAAAGTAATGAAGTCTTTGGCATCTTTCGATTGCAAGTTTTGGTTGGGTGCAGCTTGCTGAATGAAGCTTAAAAGTGGGATTTCATGGTGTTCGTTTTCTTCAACCAAGCCGCCGAGCATTCTGGTATTTTCTAATACATCTGGCGTGAGTCCTGCTCGATAAATAATGCCAAATGAACTTTCAAGCTCTGGAATTTTGACTGTTTTTGCTTCTAACTCCGGCAGAATCACAAGGTCTGGATATTGTTCATTAATCTTGTGGTTAATAATAATTTTGCTCGCATCAATCGCGCGTTCCATTTCATCCATTGGGTTATTACGAATGAAACTGGTAATTCGTACATCAATGGAGAGCTTTAAAAATAGGTTCGATTGAGGTAACCACACGGTGCGAACAGATGAGGTTGGCCATACGGTTTGACCTAAAGCTCCCAGATAGATCATGTCTTGGCTATCTAAATATTTCTTTAGCGATGGATGTTGAAGTAAGAAATTGGCTTGCCACGGATGCGTTGGCATCAATTCATAATTTGCTAAGTTTTCTTGCAAACGCTCTTTTGCAGTTTCTAAAACTTCATCTTCAATACAGTGAGAAGGCTGTTCTTCACTTACCAGCTTTTGAATTAAAGAAGAATGAATTGCAAAGTAGTGAAGTTGGAAACTGGCGCCTAACTCAGGGCTATATTTTTTCATATCTTCTTTAGAAAAACCTAAATTGGCTTTAGAGGTCACATGAAAAGGGTGCCCATATAACATGCCTTGTTCAGTAGCCTGAAAACCACTAACTACTTTAGATGCTGTTTGAGATGGCTTATTTTCTAAAAAGAATTTTGTGTTCTCGATACTATTGGCAATATCGGAGTATAGATTTTTATTTTGGTTTTTATCTTTAAATAGACTATTCAGCTCATCTGTAATGAACTTCACTAATTTTTTAGGGTCGGTGAGTGAATCAAAAGTATTTTCGCTTAAGTTTTGTAGGCTAAAACCACGTTGATATCTGTGATAGCCAGTGGTCGATAAGTGCTGAACTGCACCATAAACAATCGTGTTAGATGCACTAAACGTATAAGCAAAATACAGTATGTCTGTTTGCTCCGCATATAGGGTGAATAAAGGAGAATCTTGAGCAGGGATAATGCGTTCTTCAAGATTTACTTTGAGTTCACGAAAGAAAGTATTCAGGTACTGTTCGAAAAGTTTATAAGACCATGCATCTGTTGTAATAATTGAGTTCATTCTTGTGCCTCTTCTAAAATTGTATCCATTAAGAATCTGTTCAAAATCACCACTAACCCCGCACCGATAAAAAATAGTGAGGTGCAGATTAATGCAGCGGTAATATTGAAAAATGAGTAGGTGAGCGTGATGGTGATTGGGCCAATAAGCTGTCCTAAGACAAAGGCACTATTAGAAATACCAATCACTTTTCCTTGGCTTTGAGCGCCGGCTTTTAGAGAAATTGTGTGTAAGATCGAAGGAATAAGGGCTGCAAAGCAGAAGCCTTGTATGAGTCGTAATACAAGAATCAGCCAGAGATTAGAAACCCAGATCAATGCGAAAATCGTGATGCCGCAAATTAAGGATGCGTAAATGAAGTTATTAAAAGAGTCTCCTTTATCATCATTTCTTTTCCCCCAATAGGTTGCAGCAATAAAGGCTGCTCCCCATGAAAGCGCATGAATGGTTCCCGTTAAACTCGCAGCAGATAACGATGAGTGAGTGCTTTGGCTTATTTCACTAATGTATAAAACGAAGCAAGACACTAGACCAAAGCCGCCCGCTTGAACCAAAATGCCGGCGCTTAACCATGAAAAAATCGTTCTATCAAAGAAAGCTGGAAGCTTAGATTTCTCTTTGGTTTTTGAAGCCTCGGTTTTAACGGGATTGGTTAATACAAATGACGCAATCACAATGAGTGTCATCACAACAAATGCTGTCGCGTTGAGTAATACTTCAACCCGCCATTGATCCATAAATATTCCGCCGAGTACGGGACCACATAGGCAAGCTAGCGCGACACTACTTTGCAGTTTTCCAAAAGCTGCACCTCGTTGTTGTTCATTAGAAAGATATGAAATATAAGCATTTAAAATGACTGAGAGACCGCAAAAACCGAGTAAAATTCGCGCGAAAATAAATAGGTATAAATGCTGGGCGCTCGCCATGAGCAGTATTGAAATACAGAAGCCAGCCAAAGAAAGTAACAAGGCTTTTTTATGGCCGAATGTGTCGGATAGGTGACCCACAATCGGTGCTGTAAATAAACTGCCAATGGCGGGAGCCGCGAGTGCTAAACCTGCCCAGATAGTGGGAGCACTCATATGCGCCGTCAGTTTTTCCATATAAAGTGGCATGATCGGAATAAGCACCATGAGCCCAAAAGTGGAAAAAAACTGACAGAGCAAAATAATGAAATGATCTAGGCGAGATGAGCGCATGATTTAGATATCCATGGTCTCATAGCTAGAAACAGATAAGCTGTGATAAGGGTTCGGTGTAGTTCCGATTTTACTTGGCATGCCTGTTGAGTCGCTTTCTTGCGAAAGTAAAGGCGTAAGTAGCTGTTTGAATGGCCAAGTCTTATTGTCAAAAAGATAGGTTTGAATTTGTGATTTTGTTTGTTCTGAAATGGGTTGGATTTCTACAAAATCTTGAATAATGTCTTGAACCATCTCCCAAAAATCGCTTTCTGTACGATCCGTATACTTCAAGGTAGCTAAAGCAATCGGGTAGAGGTTAATTTGAATCCCTAAAGTAATGAAGTAATTAAATAAGTCTTCATTTTTAGTAAAGATAAGATTGTTCGGCGTGCTGGTATCAATGGTATAAACTGGAGGTGTAAAACCATTTTCTTCAATGGCTGTGGTACATATTCTTAAGGTGTCGTGGTCACGTAAAATAAAGCATTTCAACTTATTATTTTCATAACACACCATGGTGTTTTGCCCGTGGCATTCAGGCATGATGCCTTTTGCCCAAAGCGTTAAGAATGTTTGAATAAAATGAACACTTAAGTCTTTTAGTAATGACCATTTGTCACCTTCAACGCCTAACGTTTCCCAAGGGTCGACATAGGTACAGCTTAAAGCTGACATAGTGATTGGGGTGATGTTTTGGTCTCGACAAATATCCGGTAAATGTCGGACTTGGCAACCAATCACCCCTAAATTTTTTACAATCGGCTCTTGTTTACCGAGTACCCACCAATGCGTTTCATTACTTAAAAAGAGACGATTTTTTAATAAACCAGTTTCATTAATAACGTCATTTAAAAAATCATAAGCCGTATGTCCATTCATTAAATAACGACCTGGCATAGAGCGGATTGCACCTAATGTTTTGGCATTGGTTGAGAGTTTTAAATGCAGAGTAGGGTTTGCGTTGTGAATAAGCGTTCTTAAAGAAGAAGTCGGTAAACCAATTGTGGTGACATGGTTTAGGTCAATACCGCTGTACTTATTTTCTTCAAACTTTAAATAGCGATGTTGAGTCTCTAGTAAAGGCAGCGCTAAGTAGTCATCTGAAAGCTGAGCCATCTTGTCAGCAATCAGACGTTCCTCAACTTCTGATAACAGAAGCTCTTTGTGAGGAATTGATTCCATATTGTTGATCACGTCATCTTTCTTAAAGGCCCACCAATACACCTCAATTTCTTTTTGAGTTGTGAGTAATGCAAGTTCGCCTTTTGAGTGAGCGAACGGATGAAATGGGCGATCAGCTACCAGTGATAACAATTCACTAGTAATCAAAGGCGAAGAAAATGAAAGGGCTGACTGTAAAATTTGAGGGATTTTTTCAGCCGTTACTAAGTTGTCGAGCCAATAATTAATTGCTTTCTGACGGTGTGGTGACGGCCACCAAGATGCTTGGGTTAAATAGTTAAAAACTTCAGAAATAGAAATTTTAGACGTCGTATTGTTTAAGAGGTTATGAAGCAAAACTTCGGGTTGGGTAACATAGAAAGGATTTACACCATCTACTTTTAAACAGTTGAAATAGAGCTCCAACTCATCATTGAGAGTAATTGCCAGATAAGGCTTTTTATAGGAAATATGATCTTTAAAATCTCCATAATTCTCCATGTAGAGTGCATCTATCGTTTTTTGTAGTTGTGCTGTGTAAATCCGATCTAACATTTTAGTTATTCCTATTCTTATAAAAGCGGTAGAACCGTGCCAACGTTTTGTTCTTGTGCTGCATTGAAGAACCATTTAGCGCAGACAATGTCATCAATCGCCATGCCCATTGGATTGAGCAAAATGATTTCATCTTCGTGTTCGCGGCCGTTTTTATGACCAATAATGATGTCGCCAAGTTCGGCATGCAGTTTTTCACGGCTGAATAAACCATCTTCAACGAGTACGTTGATGACTTTCTTTTCTCGGTTTGATTGATCCCAGTCATCTACAATCACTTTGTCTACTTTTAAGAAGGCTTCAGGCTCAATGTCCATAATTGAAATGTTTGAAACAAAGCAGCCTTTTTTAAGCCATTCAAATGGAATGTAAGGCTTATCTGAAACGGTACAGGTAATGAGGACATCTGCTTGCTCAATTGCAGACTTAGCACTGTCATGAATTTCAATTTCTAGATGTGGATATTCCGATAAAAACAACGCTTTGAGTTTTTCAGCCGCTTCGGGGTTCACATCAAATAAATGGATTTTTTTCACTTGAGCATATTGTTCAAGTACAGTCTTAATCTGCATTTGAGCAATTGGTCCGCAGCCAATTACGGTAATGTCTGAAAAGTCTTTTTTTGCTAGATATTTAATCGAAACACCAGTAATTGCAGCAGTTCGCATTGCACTAATGAGGCTGCCTTCCATCACTGCAACTGGATAATTTGTTTCTGAGTCATTTAAAACAATCAGTGCGCTAGCACGCGGAATATTGAATTTTTTAGGGTTATGTTGTCTTGAACCAATCCATTTAATTCCGGCAATCGGGTCATTGCCACCTAAATAGCAAGGCATGGCAATAATACGGTCAGCAATATGGTCTGCACCTTGCCAGCGAAGATAAGGTTTTAAGGGTTGTACAAACTGTTTATTTGCATGCAGGGTTAAACCTTCAGTAATCGCTTCAATAAATGAATTACTATGATTTGCGCCCAGATTTAATAAATCTGATTGACTTAAGTAGCGAAGGGTAGCCAAATTGCTCATGAATATTTCCTAAGGAGAAGGTTAAACAACATTTTGTAAAGTAAGGTTTTCTTGGCGTCGTACGTTTCGATTGAAGTGACGCTTCTTGATCATTTCGAACCATTCATCTTCATAAACCAGATCGAGATAACGATCGCCGCGATCGGGCAACAATGTTAAGACGCACGATCCTTCAGGAATGGTTGGAATCAGTTTTTTGATGGCTGAAATTGATGAGCCACTTGAACCGCCAGCAAAGATTCCTTCATGCTCAAGAAGTTCTCGGCAACCCAGTGCCGACTCATAGTCATCTACATAAATGACATCATCAATTTCATCGGGGGAGAGTAGTGGTGGGACAGTACTTGCACCAATACCAGGAATTTCGCGTGGACCAGATGTGCCACCGAACAACACAGAGCCGACGATATCGACTGCGATCACTTTTAATTCTGGAAATCTTTCTTTAAGGCGACGAGATACGCCCATAATCGTGCCTGAGGTGCTCGCCCCAATCACGAGGTAATCAATTTTGCGGTCAATTTGATTGAGGATTTCTTCCGCTTCACCAAAATAGTGGCTTTTCCAGTTGTTTGGATTTGCATACTGATTAATCCAGACAGCATTCGGCAGTTGTTGGCAGAGTCGTTTTACAGTGTCAATTCTGGTTTTTAAGTAACCGCCGTTTTGGTCTTTTTCAGAGACCATCTCGATATTGGCCTTGTAGAGCTTCAACATTTGTAAGTTTGCTGAGGCAATTTTCGGGTCAATAACCGCAGTAAATTTTAATCCATAGATTTTGCATGCCATTGCAAGAGCAATAGCTAAGTTCCCTGACGAACTTTCAACAATATGACTATCTTTATTAATCACTCCAGATTTCAGGCCTTCCTGTAGCATGAATAATGCCGGACGGTCTTTAATACTTCCTCCTGGGTTTAACAATTCCATTTTCGCAATCACTGAGATCGATTGATGCGTGAATAGCCTTGATAGTTGTAATAGTGGCGTTTTACCTATGCAGTCGAGAATATTTTCATGGATCATGGTAGATCTTCTCAGGTTTTTATGTGGTGTGAATGATAATTATTATTAATTAAATTATTATTACCATTTGTGCCATGATTGTTGCGGTTTGTAACTCAAAAAAGGAGGGACTTAGAGGAATTTTCACTAATTTTTTTTATCTAATTATTTGAATCGTAATATTTAAGTTTTACAAAAAGATTAATAAATAAATCTTTTTAAATATAATGACATAGGCAATAAATTACTTTGGAGCTAAAAAAATTAATTTAATTAAGACAGATGCGAGAAATTCTTTTGAAGAAATAAAATGAAATTTATGAACTCACCCGCGTAATTGATGCATCACTATTCTGTAGTAAGCATGGGTAGATTTAAGGCTTAAAGAAGAGATAAGTATTTAAAGACTGACTTAAGATGCTTTGAATAATGAACTGAAATTGATCAAGTGGCAGTTATTGATATGAAAATGTCTGAAAATGATATGTTTAGATAGATATGATCATTTTCATAAGCGCTATATTTTCAATGGATCAGTTGAGTCCAGAAAGTATAGTAATGCGTGTTTCGCATTTTGTCTTATGGGTCTTTCAAGCTGTCTTTGTCATAAAAGACAGCTTTTTTTATGCTGATTTGACCCAGATAGTTTATGAAGTATATCGCTGTTTGGCTTGTTTATAAGCCTCAAGATGAATACATTGAGCTCCCAAACTGGTGATTTGGGCTTGCTCGATTTGAAGTTCATCCCATTTTTGCATTTGTTCGAGCAGCCAGTAAAAGTCTTCTACTTTTGGAAGTGCACTTTCTTTTACTAAATGACGGACAATATCTTGAATCATAAAATATTTATCAACATGCACTTCTTCTGAGCAATGAAAACGAACAATTCCAGATTCAACCAATAATTTTAGAATTGGAGCAAAGTCTTGTAACTCGCTCAACTCTTGTTGGGCTTTCATGATTGCGGCGGTGAGCGCGACGAGCGTTTGTGGATGCTGCTCCGCCCATTCTTGCGTTACGGCTAAAACCTTGTCAGCGATAGACGGAATAACGTTTTGGCTTGAGCAAATTATTTTACTTAAACCAAGAAGCTCACCTTGGGTATTCCAAGGTTCGCCTACACAAAAACCATCAATCACATGTTTATCCAGTGCTTCGACCATATAAGGTGGCGGTAATGTTTTGAGCTGAATTGATTGAGCAAGTTCAGGGTTTGCTAAAGCCAGCCACTCTCTTAAACAGTAATGGTGAATAGAATGCTTAAACACATGCGCCAACGAAATGGAGTAGCCTTGTCCAAGATAACTTGCCACTTTTCGTGCCGTTACTTGAGCGGTGTCATTTTCTTGAATTGCAAGTTGATGAGTAAGTTTTTGACTTAAGCTAATAAAAGCACGATTTTCACTTAAAACCAGCGATGTTTGTAAAGGTGTACCAATTTGATCTGCGCCTACAGCCGCCGCAGGTAACATTGCAGATAAACAATGGGCTGCATCTAATAATCCAAAAGCAAGACGGTCGCGCAGACTCGCCCACGATGCTTCTTTAACTAAAGTAACTTCTAAACCTTCTTCTTCAAAGAAACCTCTTTGTTTTGCCCAAAGCAACGCAAGACAATCAAGCAAAGGAATATAGCCGAGTTGTAATTGAGTCTTTTCTAATCTGCTCATTTATTCATCCTTTAATTGATTGCCAAGTAATTTTTGAGCGTCAAGTAAACGCCGTGCCATTTCTCCAATTGTAATGCGGTGGCTCATCGCATTCTTTCTAAGAAGTTGAAATGCAGTTTCTTCAGGTAAGCCATGCAGTTGCATAAGTAGCACTTTGGCCTTTTCAACATCCTTACGGTCAGCAAGTTTGGTTTGAGCTTCTTTTAAATCACCTTCGAGTTTTTTGTGCTTTTTATATTGCTCAATTGAGATTTCTAAAATGGTATGTAAGCGAGAAGGGTCGATGCCATCGACAATATACGCAGTTACTCCCGCATCGATGGCTTGTTTAATGGTGTCTTTATCGGAATTTTTGGTAAATAGAACTGTAGGCAGGTCATAGCTACTGACACAGCTTTCAATAATGTCACGATGGGGATGATCCATATCAAGCAAGATGACATCAGCTTGCAAATGTTCCAGACGGAAAATATTCAAATGATCCAAAGTAAGGCATGCAACTACTTCAAAATCATTTTCAAGCAAACTTTTTCTTATATAGTCGGCTCGCGCATGATCATCATCAATAAGGGCTATTTTGAGTTTTGGCATAAGTTCAGAAAATCAGGCTAAGAAAATGCGCCAATTCGACGCGTTTTTGTTATCAATTATTTAAGCAAGATTAATGCCATAGCAAACTAAAGAAAAAATCGAGCTTTATCGCTAAATTAGCATGCTTAATGACGCTACTGATCAATCTTGGTGCAAAAATGCGATTCATTTTGTAGCAGAGCGTATTTTTACCTGAACCCTATAAGTGTGCAAGGCTAGAGTAGTTCAAGATGTGAGAGTGATCATTTTTATTTTTTTAAAAATTTTATCTATATGAAAAATAATAATAAAAAAATATTAATTTAATTTTTTAGAAAGCTGGCATACAAAATGCTTATTCAATAACAGGTCGAAGACGACCATGAGTTTTAAAGACGGCCAATGATGTCCGTTCTGATCGAGTTTGTGAATACCTTGGTGTGCACAAAGAAGTTACGTTCAGTCGGAGTGAAGGCAATGTCTTTGAATTTGTCAGCCACAAAAGCAACATCTATTAAGCTGTTTAATTTTACAGTTCCAGCGATGCGGGCCTTCCACATGAGTTGGCTCGCTTTTTTTGCTTGCTTTTTTGCGTGGTTTGCTTGTGCGCCTCTCATGCCTGTCATTGCAGGTGAGTTCCATTTAACAAAAGATCAAATTGCTAACATTAGTATTGCGGCCGTTGCTGTCACGATTGTCGTACGTTTGGTTGTCGGACCTTTGTGTGACAAATATGGTCCACGTAAAGCATACATCACGCTTTTACTTGTCGGCAGTATCCCGGTCATTGGAATCACTGCGGTTAGAAGTTACGAATCCTTTCTCTTTTTCCGCTTTTTGATTGGTGCTATTGGCGCAAGCTTTGTCATCACTCAATATCACACCAGCGTCATGTTTGCGCCAAATGTAGTGGGCACAGCCAATGCAACCGCCGTAGGTTGGGGTAATGCCGGCGGTGGGACAACACAAGCAGTCATGCCTTTGATTCTCTCTGCAATTGTGATGTTTGGCGTTGAGCAATCTATGGGCTGGCGTATTGCACTTTTAATGCCAGGCGTAATGATGCTTGTGGTGGCATTCATGTACTGGAAATTTACCCAAGACTGCCCACAAGGCAACTTTGATGAGCTGCGCGCTCAAGGCATTGCAACCGATAGCGGTAAAAAAGGCGGCTGGGCTGTAATGAAACAAGCAGCTGGTAATTACCGTGTCTGGATTTTATTTGGTACATACGGCGCATGTTTTGGTGTTGAGATTTTTATGCACAACATTTTGGCCATGTACTACGTCGAAAAATTTCACTTTGGCTTAAAAGAGGCAGGCTTAACTGCCGGAATTTTAGGACTACTTGCCATATTTGCTCGCTCTTTAGGAGGTTTTCTTTCTGACAAAGTAGCAATCAAAAAAGGCTTGGATGGCCGTACAAAACTACTCTTTGTCATGATTTTAGGCGAAGGGCTATTCCTGATTTTATTTTCACAAATGAATGTCGCTCACTTGGCCATCATGAGCATGGTGGTCTTTGCACTCTTCATCAACATGGCATGCGGTGCGACCTATGCCATGGTTCCATTTATCGACCGCGAAGCACTGGGCGGTGTGTCTGGCATTATCGGTGCCGGAGGCAATGCAGGCGCGGTCGTTGCAGGTTTTTTATTAAAAGGTATGACAGATATTCAATCTTGCCTGATGGCATTAGGTGGATTTGTCATTGTCGCTGGATGCTTCGTGATGTTGATTCGCTTCTCGGTAGAGCACAAGGCAAAAGAACAACGTCTATTTGAGCAAGCTATTTTAGATCGCAATAACGCAGCTTAAAAGCAACGTGATTTGAGGAGAAACACTATGAAATTGGTAATGATTGGTCATGGTATGGTGGGCCACAAATTCATCGAAGCCATTTTAGAAAAAGCAGATGATGAACTGGAAATCACGATTCTCGCGGAAGAGCCTCGTATCGCGTATGACCGCGTACATTTGACAGAATATTTTTCGGGGAAATCGGCAAAAGATTTATCTTTAGCTCGTTTTGACTTTGCCGATGCGCATGGCATTGACTTACGTTTAAACACTAAAGCAACTGCAATTGATACAGCAGCACAAACAGTCACAACCAATCATGGTGATGTCATCAGCTATGACAAATTGGTGTTGGCAACGGGTTCTTATGCATTTGTTCCACCAATTCCGGGTAATGATCGTGAAAACTGTTTTGTTTACCGTACGATTGAAGACTTAGACGCGATTCGTGCAGCAAGTCTTAATGCAAAAACGGGTGTAGTGATTGGTGGTGGTTTACTTGGTCTTGAGGCAGCCAAAGCGTTGCGTGATTTAGATTTAGAAACCCATGTTGTTGAGTTTGCGCCACGTTTAATGGCAGTTCAAATTGATGACTTGGGCGGTAAAGTTTTACGCCGTAAAATTGAAGACCTTGGTGTAAAAGTTCATACACAAAAAGCGACTCAATCTATTGAATCGGGCGACAGCACTACGCATGTAATGAAATTTGCAGATGGTAGTGAGCTTGAAGCCGATGTCATTTTATTCTCTGCGGGGATCCGTCCACGTGATGAGCTTGCACGCAACAGTGGACTCGCGATTGGTGAGCGTGGCGGTATCGTCATTAATGATTACTGCCAAACTTCAGATAACAATATTTATGCCATTGGTGAATGTGCACTTTGGCAAAACAAAATTTATGGTTTGGTTGCTCCGGGCTATGACATGGCGCGTATTGCAGCAAAACACATTTTAGATGAAGAGTGCCATTGCTTCGCTGGCGCAGACATGAGCACTAAGTTGAAGTTGATGGGGGTGGACGTTGCCTCTGTCGGTGATGCGCATGCCATGACGCCGGGTGCATTAAGCTATTTCTATGCAGATGAGCATGCACTGGTTTATAAAAAGATCGTTGTAAATGCAGATAAAACCAAATTGCTTGGTGCAGTTTTGGTGGGCGATGCCAAAGAATACAACGACCTTTTACAAATGATGTTAAACGGTCTGGCTTTACCGGAAATTCCTGAAAGCTTAATTATGCCGGGATTTGAGCAGTCGGCAGGAAAATCTGGTGGTAGCGGTGTCGATTTATTGCCTGACAGCGCAACAATCTGTTCATGTAACAACGTATCAAAAGCGGACATCTGCCAAGCAATTAGCGATGGTTCGACCTCTTTAGGTGCATTAAAGAAATGCACCAAAGCAGCAACCGCATGTGGTGGTTGTGCACCATTAGTGACTCAAGTGTTGAAGTCAGAGTTGCAACGTCAAGGTGTGACGGTTAACAACCATATTTGCGAACATTTCCCGTACTCACGTCAAGAGTTGTATCACTTGGTTCGTGTCAATGAAATCAAAACCTTTGATGATTTGATTCATCAACATGGTCATGGGTTGGGTTGTGACATCTGTAAACCTGCTGCGGCAAATATCTTGGCATCTTGCTGGAACGATTTCGTCCTTGAGCCAAGCCATGCTGGTCTACAAGACAGTAATGACTACTACTTGGGCAACATCCAAAAAGATGGTTCTTACTCGGTTGTGCCGCGTATGGCAGGCGGTGAAGTGACTCCGGATGGTTTAATTGCCATTGGACAAATCGCGAAAAAATATAACCTGTACACCAAAATTACTGGCGGTCAACGTGTTGACATGTTCGGTGCGCAAGTTCACGAGCTTCCATTCATTTGGGAAGAGCTAAATGCTGCTGGTTTTGAGTCTGGTCATGCTTACGGTAAATCATTGCGTACCGTGAAATCATGTGTGGGAAGTACTTGGTGCCGTTACGGTGTAGACAACTCGGTTGGTTTAGCGATCGAGCTTGAAAACCGCTACAAAGGTTTACGTTCACCACATAAATTAAAAATGGCTGTGTCTGGTTGTACCCGTGAGTGCGCAGAAGCACAAGGTAAAGACGTCGGTATTATCGCGACTGAAAAAGGTTGGAACCTTTATGTCTGTGGTAACGGTGGTATGAAACCCCGTCATGCAGAATTACTTGCCTCTGACCTCGATAAAGCAACGCTCATCCGTTATATCGACCGTTTCTATATGTTCTACATCCAAACTGCAGACCGTTTACAACGTACCAGTGTATGGCGTGACAACATGGAAGGTGGCCTAGATTACCTTAAATCTGTAGTTGTGGATGATTCACTTGGTTTGGCGGCTGAGCTTGAGCGCCGTATGGAACACATTATTGGCACATATCAAGATGAATGGCGTACTGCGGTAGAAAATCCTGAAGTTCGTAAACGCTTCCAAACTTATATCAATGCAGATGCAAATGAACAGGCTGATCCACACATTCAATTTACAACTGAACGTGGTCAAATTCGTCCATTAACTGAAGCTGAGCGTTCAGAAGACCGCATTCCAATGGTTGAAGCATAACAAGGAGAATCTCTATGAATATTGTACAAGACAAAAATATGCTTCCTGATGATCAATGGATTGATGTGTGCGCACTCGATGATTTAACCCCAAACACTGGCGCGGGTGCACTAGTGGGTGGTCAAGCGGTGGCAATCTTTCGTGTAGGTCATGAAAAACGTGTTTACGTGTTAAGCAATAAAGATCCGTTTAGCCAAGCCAACGTCATGAGCCGCGGCATTATTGGCGATTTGCAAGGTGAACGGGTCATCGCATCGCCAATCTATAAACAACACTTTAGTTTGGCAACAGGCCGTTGTTTAGAAGATAAAGACCAAAAACTCTCAGTTTATCCGAGCAAAATTGTTGATGGTCGTGTTTTGGTCAACCCTGTGCCGCAAAAAACTTATATTACCAATACAGGTGTGTCTCAAGACAAACTTAAACTGGTACTGATTGGTAATGGTTTAGCAGGGATGCGTTGTCTAGAAGATTTGCTGGATATGGCACCAGACCGTTATGACGTTACAGTAATTGGTGAAGAACCATGGGGTAACTATAACCGTATTATGTTATCTCCGGTTTTATCAGGCGAAAAAACCATTGAAGATATTATGCTGCACCCACCAAAGTGGTATAGCGATAAAGGCATCAAATTTATTGCGGGTGACAAGGCTGTAAAAATTGATCGTCCACGTAAAGTGGTTTACACCGAAAAAGGGCAAACTGTTGATTATGACCGTTTGATTCTGGCAACAGGCTCGGCCCCATTTATTCCACCAGTTCAAGGTATTGACTTAAAAGGCGTGTTAACTTTCCGCGATATTTATGACGTTAACACCATGATTGAATACTGTGGTTCAAAAACTAATGCAGTCGTGATTGGTGGCGGTTTGCTGGGTTTAGAAGCTGCCTATGGATTAAAGCAACGTGGTATGAATGTCACAGTTCTACATTTAATGGACCGTATTATGGAACGCCAACTCGACAGCCGTGCGAGTCAATTACTTCGTCATAGTATTGAGCAGAAAGGCATTCATATTATTACCGAAGCAAATACAGAGGCGTTAATTGGTGATGAAAATGGTCATATCAAACAAATCCGTTTGAAAGATGGCACAGTGTTAGATGCTGACCTTGTGGTGTTCGCTGTAGGTATTCGTCCGAATATTGCTTTGGCGCAAAGTGCAGGATTACGTTGTAACCGTGGTGTATTGGTGAATGACACCATGCAAACGTTTGATCCAAGTATTTACGCGGTGGGTGAGTGTATTGAACATCGTGGTCAAACTTTCGGTTTGGTTGAACCACTGTGGGGCCAAGCTTTTATTTGCGCGACCCATTTAGCAGAGCACGGCAGCTTAACTTTTAAAGCTCCGACCGTACCGACTCAGTTAAAAGTCAGTGGTGTCGATGTATTCTCGGCAGGCAATTTTGAGCCGAAAGATGATTATGAAGATATTATCCTGAATGATGAAAAACGCCAGATTTATAAACGTATTATCATTCAAAGCGATCGAGTAATCGGTGCAGTATTGTTTGGTGATACTGAAGATGGCATGTGGTATGCAGAGTTGATTGCAGACCAAACACCTGTTTCTTCATTCAGAAATAAACTGCTATTTGGTCGAGATTTTGCATTAAAAAATGCAGGCTAAATAGGGAAAGGAGCAGTTATGAATAGTATTCCAAGCGTTGAAGTCGATAGCTCCGATCATGTTGCAAAAACAATCAAAACAACATGTCCATATTGTGGGGTGGGCTGTGGTGTTAGCGTAAACGTCCAACAAAAACCTCAAGGACCTCTGGTACAAGTTGAGGGGGATGCTGAGCATCCTTCCAACTTTGGACGCTTATGTATTAAAGGTAGCCGACTTGCGGATACTTTGGGGTTAGAAACACGTGTTTTACAACCAATGATGGGACGAAAAGCTGATCGGGTGGTAACGACATGGGATGCCGCTATCAATAAAATTGCTGATAAATTCCAATCTTGTATTGAAAAATATGGTCATGACAGCATTGCATTTTATGTTTCTGGTCAGCTTTTGACTGAAGATTATTATGTGGTGAACAAGTTTGTAAAAGGCTATTTGGGTACTGCAAATATCGACACCAACTCGCGTCTTTGTATGTCATCTGCGGTGGCAGGTCACAAACGTAGCTTTGGTGAAGATCTTGTCCCTGCAAGTTATGAAGATTTTGAACATGCCGACATGGTGGTATTGGTCGGTTCCAATACCGCATGGTGCCATCCTGTGCTGTATCAGCGGATTATGCAGGCTAAAAGCCAAAATCCAGATATGTTTGTGGTGGTAATTGACCCACGTTTTACCAGTACCTGTGAACAAGCGGATTTACATTTACCGATTTTACCGGGCCAAGATGTCGCATTGTTCAACGGTCTATTCCAATATCTATATCAAAATAGTCATGCCGATCAGGCCTTTGTAGATGCTTATACCGAAGGTCTGCAAGATGTTTTGGCAAGCAGCCACCCAGAAGCCGATATTGAATATGTCGCAAAGCGTACGGGAATTGCACTCGATAAGTTGCAACAGTTCTTTGAGAAATTTGCGCAGACTGAAAAGGTAATCACGCTATTTTCAATGGGTGTGAATCAATCAAGTCAGGGCGTGAATAAAGCCAACAGCATTATTAACTGTCACTTACTAACAGGCAAAATTGGAAAGCTCGGCGCTGCACCATTTTCAATGACAGGCCAGCCCAATGCCATGGGTGGTCGAGAAGTGGGTGGCTTAGCTAATATGCTGGCTGCCCATATGGATTTAGATAACCCCTTGCACCAAGAAGTAGTGCAAACCTTTTGGGACAGCCCATTTATTGCAACTCAAGCTGGCTTAAAAGCTGTTGATTTGTTCCGTGCTGTTGAAGCTGGAAAAATTAAAGCCATCTGGATTATGGCAACCAATCCGGTGGTAAGTTTACCAGATGCCGATCAGGTGAAACGTGCTTTAGAGAAATGTGAATTGGTCGTTGTATCAGATATCTGTGCAGATACGGATACTACTGCCTATGCCGATGTTTTGCTTCCAGCTTTAGGGTGGGGAGAAAAAGATGGAACTGTGACTAACTCTGAGCGTCGTATTTCACGTCAACGTGCTTTTTTACCTGCGCCAGATGAAGCAAAAGCGGATTGGTGGTCTGTTAGCCAAGTTGCGAAAAAAATAGGCTTTAAAGGTTTTGACTTTAATAGTGCTGTTGATATTTTCAATGAGCATGCAGCGTTATCGGCACAAGACAATGCAGACATAGATACTCGTGAACAAAGTAATAATTTTCGTTATTTCAATCTGAAAGGGTTAATGAATCTAAGTGGTGCTGAGTACGATGCTCTACAACCAGTGCAATGGCCAGTATGGGATAGAAACCAAGACGCTAAAGCCGTTCAACAACTGTTTGGCAAAGGGCAGTTTAGTCATAAAAATGCCAAGGCGAAATTGATTCCAACTGTTGCAATTGATCCAGTTCATGCAATTTCGGAAGACTATCCGCTCATTTTAAACACTGGACGTATTCGAGACCAATGGCACACCATGACGCGTACAGGTTTGTCGCCAAATTTAACCAGTCACCGTGCCGAACCATTTTGCGAAATTCATCCGAGTGATGCCTTAAAGTTTGGTGTGCGTGATCAAGGCTTGGTTGAAGTCCGTTCAAAATGGGGTAGTTGTGTACTACGTGTAACATTCTCGTCGGGAGTACGTCGTGGGCAAATTTTTGCGCCGATTCACTGGACTGAACAAGTTGCGTCCGATGCTCGCATTGGTAAAGTCGTTAACCCCGAAGTTGATGCAATTTCAGGCGAACCTGAGTTCAAACATACACCTGTAACTATTCAGCCGTTCTATACCACTTGGCAAGGTGTACTCTATATTCGTGAAGGATACGATTCTCATATTCAAGAATCGCTACAACACTGTGCATGGTGGACTAAAGTCAAAATGGTGAAAACCAATCGTTATGAACTTGCAGACCGCCAAACTTTTCATGATACTCAAAAGAATCTGAAAAGCTTTTTGCCATTTGCCGATGAAACCTTTGAATGGTTAAGCATAGAAGATATCTCTTCACAACTGAGCCATAGCGTTATTTTGAAAGATGGTATTGTAATTGCAAGTCTATATATTGCACCGCCAGATTTATTGCCAGACCGTGATTGGGTAGCGAGTCTGTTTAAACGAGAACGTTTGAGCGCCTTGCACCGAAAAGCTTTACTAGCGGGTATGCCAATGTCGGCTACTAATAATGATGGGCCTTTAGTGTGTAGTTGTTTTAAAGTAGGTAAGAATAAAATTATCGACGTGATAAAAACACAAAACATTACCCATGAAAAACAGGTTACTGCATGTTTAAAAGCAGGTGGGAACTGTGGTTCATGTTTACCTGAGATTCGTGGCTTGATTAAAGCTTGCCAGCAGGAGGTGGAAGTGTGAATAAGGGGTATCCCGTAACTGATCTGGTCATTTTGGCGGGTGGACAAGCCCGCCGTATGAATGGTTTAAATAAGCTGTTGCAGCAATTTGATGGCGATACGCAACTACTCAAAATTCATCAAAAACTAAAGTCTTCTGTATCTGAAATTTGGGTGAATAGTCATCGCGACTATTCAATCTATCAAAGTATTGTGCCTGATATTAAGTGTTTTCAAGATGATTCTTCTGGTTTTTTCGGCCCACTCATGGGAATGAAAAGTGCCTGGTCACATGTAAAAGCAGATTATGTTTTGTTTACACCTTGTGATGTGACATATATACCTACACAAGTCGTTGCGAAATTACATAGCGCACTTCGCAAAAATAAACAGGCTCAGGCAGCCTATGTTTCAATTAATGGAGATGCTTTGTATCCATTTTGCTTATTAAAACGTGAAAGCCTAATCACCATAACGGAGCAAATTGAAAAGCAACGGTTAAGTCTGAAAGAGTGTTTTAAACTTTTGCATGCTCAAGTCGTTATATTTCAAAAACAAAACCTATTTTTTCATAGCATCAATTCATTGGATGAGCTTCAGCAATACAAACAAATCAAAGTATTTAAAGAAATTTTTACAGCAAATTAACTTCGTATATGAGTGCTTTAAAACTTACATTGGTCGGGTGAAGCAAGCTTTTAAATTTTGAGCTGTTGACTATTTATTATTTAAGTTCTATTTTGGAACTTGTTATTTTCATTCTAGCCAGATGTATAAAAATAAACGGAGCCAGAAAAGTGATGGACGCAGCTCAGCAAAGTAAAACAGATGTGACCGCATGTATCTTATGTTCAAGAAACTGCGGTTTAAGTGTCGAAATTAAAGATAACCAGTTTGTCAAAATTAAAGGCAATCCCGAACATCCTTTTTCTCAAGGCTACATTTGCCAAAAAGCTGCCAGATTACAACACTACCAACAACACGCAGACCGTTTGACCACACCTTTAAAACGTCAGCCAGATGGTTCATTTCAAGAAGTGAGTTGGGATGTTGCCATACAAGAAATTGCTGATCGATTAGTGCAGATTAGAGATGATTTTGGCGGAACTGCTTTTGCTTCTGTTGGGGGCGGTGGTCAGGGTAACCACCTCGGCGCAGCTTATGGCCGACAACTTTTGTTGGCCATGAAAAGTTATTATGCCTACAACTCACTTGCCCAAGAAAAAACGGGTGATTTTTGGCTTAATGGCCGCCTGTTCGGTAGTCAGGCTTGCCATACCACAGAAGATGTTGAATATGCCGACTATGTACTTTTTATTGGGACAAATCCGTTTCAGGCCCATGGCATTCCTAACGCACGAGACACGCTAAAACATATTAAGAAAGATCCGAATCGAACTATGGTGGTGTTTGACCCGCGTGTTACCGAAACGGCAAAACAAGCAGACATTCACGTGCAGCTAAAACCGGGAACAGATGCTTTTTTAATGTCGGCCATGATTGCGATCATTATTAAAGAAAAGCTTTATGATGCAGCGTTTATTGAGCAGCATACGCACGGTTTTGAAGACGTAAAAACAGCATTTAGTCGTGTGCCGATTGAAGACTATATTGCCAAAGCAGATGTTCCAGTCGATTTGATTTACCAAGTGGTTCGAGATTTTGCCAAAGCTAAAAGAGGCTGTGTGCGTATTGATTTAGGTATTCAACATACTTTAAATACGACATTAAATGGATATTTGGAAAAATTACTGTATTTAGTGACTGGAAACTTTGGAAAGCAAGGTACCAATAATTTGCATACCATGTTTATTCCAATTTTGACCGATACGGATGAAAGAAAACCAAAATATCGACGTAGCGTTTATCATAAAATGTTCCCGATTTCCGGGTTTTTCCCGCCTAATATTTTACCCGATGAAATCTTAAAAGCAGGGGAAAAGCGAATTCGCGCAGTTTTTGTAGATAGCTGTAATCCGTTATTAACTTATCCTGATACACCAGCTTATGAGGAAGCATTTAAAGCATTAGATTTGTTGGTTGTGGTCGATGTTGCCATGACGGAAACCGCTAGGCTTGCTGACTACATTTTGCCAGCGCATACCCAGTTTGAAAAATGGGAATTTACTGGTTTTAATTTGGAATTTCCTAAAAATGGTTTTCACCTAAGACACCCTGTATTGACCGCTCAAGCGGATACTTTGCCAGAGGCAGAAATTTATACTCGATTATTGGAAGCTATGAATGCTATTCCCAAGAATTTCTCAATTTTAGAAAAAATAGCTTCAGTTGATTCTAAAAAAACAGCTTATTTACCGTATTTGTCTGCATTAGGACTTACTTTTGCACGACATAAAAAATATATCCCTTTTGCTGCCTCTATCATTTATCGAACTCTTGGCAAACGACTTGGCAATTCTGCAGATTCAGTAGCTTTTTTATTGCCACTTTCTATTCAATATGCTGTGTTACACACCAAAGCGGTAAGTCGTGCAGGGTACAAGGGTAATCCGTTAACACAAGGTGTCAAACTATTTGAGCAAATATTAAAGCAACGTTCCGGTGTTGTGCTGTCACAACATGAATATGACGAAGTCTGGAAACTAGTGGCTTATAAAGATAAGAAAATACGTCTAGCTATTCCAGAGATGTTAAATGAGCTCGCAAGATTGAAAAGCCATAACGTTAATGTTGAAGAATTTCCATTCATACTTTTATCAGGTGAGCGACGTAGCTATAACGCCAATCAAATTTACCGTGATCCAGCTTGGAGAAAAGTAGATGCTGAAGGGGCTTTACGAATTCATCCTGAAGATGCAGAAGCCTTAAGTGTAGCTGTGGGTGATCAAATCAAATGTATCTCACAACATGGAGAAATTCAGGTTACTGTAGATTTTGATGAGGGAATGCGAAAAGGAGTTGTTTCGCTTCCACATGGTTATGGCATGCGCTTTCAAGGTGGGGAACCTATTGGACCACAATTAAACATGCTCATTTCTGGTGAGCATTGTGACCCTTTATCTAAAACACCGTACCATAAATATGTACCCATCCGTTTAGAAAAGTGCTAGAAATAAAGTAGGGCATATAAAAGGTTGACGCCGCACTGATTTTGTAAAGCTTTAAAGTTTGAACTAAAACGATACGGCCGAAATTTCAAATACAACCCAAAAAGTTATGGATGATAAATAGAATTGGAACAAATTTTGCAATAAAGATCAAAGCACTACTAAGGCGCAATTTTAAAAGTTTAATTGCTCTTAATGAGTGCTTGCAATATTTGAACTGTTCTCGATATGAGTGCAAATAATGAAACAATATCACTCTGAAACTGCGCCAATGCTTTTGCAAGATCAATATGGGCGTATCAAGCGAAAGTTACGTATTTCAGTAACTGATCGCTGTAATTTTAAGTGTGTGTATTGCATGCCTGAACATCCTGAATGGCTAAATAAACAAGATTTGCTTAGTTTTGAGGCGCTCTTTCAGTTTTGCAGTTTTATGGTGCAACAAGGTATTGAAAGCATCCGTATTACGGGTGGTGAACCATTAATGCGTCAAGGTATTGTTCATTTCGTTCGCGATTTACAAGCTTTAAAAGTTTTAGGCTTAAAACGTATTTCAATGACCACCAATGGACATTATCTTGCAAAATACGCTCAGCAATTAAAAGATGCTGGTCTAGATGATTTAAATATTAGTCTAGATAGCCTAGATCCGATTCAATTTAAAGAGCTCACTAAGAAAAAGTTAGAACCAGTTCTTGAGGGTATTCAAGCTGCAAAAGATGCAGGGCTACCTTTTAAAATTAACTGCGTGTTAATGAAAGATAAAAATGACGATCAAATCCTACCGATGGTGAAATGGTCTATCGCCAATCATATTGCGCTACGTTTTATTGAATTCATGCCACTTGATGGTGATGCACTCTGGTCAAATAAAGATGTGGTGAGTGAAGCAGAAATTTTACAGACATTACAACCGCATTATTCGGTACAACTCATCGAGCAACAACATGAGCCAGCGCGTCAATATCTACTTAATAATAGCTACACTCTAGGCATCATTTCGACCATTACTCATTCATTTTGCCACCAATGTGACCGCATACGATTAACGGCACAAGGGGAGCTATATAACTGTCTCTTTGCACCGCAGGGTTTAAATATTAAGCCACAGCTTCAAACGCTGGTAAGTAAACAAAGTACACCAGAATACGACATGTATATCCAAAATTTAAAGAATTTGGTCCATCCTTATATTTGGCATAAAGCCAAAGGCTTTCATGCCTTACAACATCAACAAACCCGTAAAATCAGTATGCATATGCTTGGGGGATAAATGCAGCAATCTATCCAAATTAAAATCGAATCATTCGGTGCAATTGAAAAATTGCTTCCCCAAAATCTTTCGATCGTTTGCCCTACCAATATTTTAGTGAAAGATGTCTTAGATGAAATTGTGACTTTACATCCAGAATGTACACAAGCCATGGAAAAATGTGCATGCGCTATTGGCGATAATGTCATAACGAGACAATCTGCCTTAAATCAGCCGTGTACTTTGGTTTTATTATCACCAGTTGCAGGAGGATGAGCCATGCGAGATTTTGCACGTATACAAGAGCAGGCTTTAAGCCTTGATATCTTTGATTCGATTGAATCATTTCCTGAATGCGGTGGAATTGATATTTTTATGGGTACGGTTCGTAACCATCATGAAGGTAAAGCTGTTAAAGCATTGAAATATACCTCGTATAAACCGCTTTCTGAAAAAATGATACGTGAAATTGAACTGGAAATTGAGAAAAAGTATCAGGTATCTTATGTGCGAGTGGTTCATCGGATTGGATATTTAGATGTTGGCGAAACAGCCATTATTGCAATTGCTTATGCAGCCCATCGCCGTGAAGCTTTTCAAGCATGCGAAGAAGCGGTTGAGCGGGTAAAACATGAAGTGCCTGTGTTTAAAGAAGAATTCTTTACAGATGGCACGAGTCATTATGTAGAGGGCTGTTGTATTCGTAAGGATGCACCGCACGACCACAAACATCACCATCATACCGGCCATGAACACTCACACTGAAATAAGCAAGACTAGGATAAATAATGAAAAACGTAGGAATGAAGCCGGAAAGTTATCGTGTTGCTGAAGCACAAGCAATTTTATATGCACCACCGCACTGTATTGAATTATTAAGACAGGGAAATACTGAAAAAGGGGATGCATTAAAAACTGCACGTGTTGCAGGAATCTTGGCAGCAAAACGAACTGATGAGCTGATTCCTTTGTGTCATCCATTGCCGATTTATCGTGCAGATGTTGAATATGAATTAGAACATGATTTTGTAAAGATTATTGCTGTGGTGGAAACCATTGGTCCAACTGGCGTAGAAATGGAAGCTCTAACGGCTGCAAGCCTTGCGGGATTAACCATTTACGACATGTTAAAACCGCATTGTGAACCAGAAGAACTCTGGATGGATCAATGTAAACTGCTTAAGAAAAAAGGTGGCAAATCACACTTTAAGCGAGTTCTTCGTCAGCCTGTTTCGGCTGCTGTTATTGTGTTGTCGGACACCGTAGCCGCGGGTAGAAAGCCCGATACTGCCGGAAAATCTGTGGTTGAAACTTTAACCGAAGCAGGATTCGACCCAATTCATTACCAAATTTTGCCAGATGAAGCGGATACTTTAAAAAACTTAGTGCTTGAGTTGAGCAAATCATATGCTTGCATTATGACGGTTGGTGGTACTGGAATTGGTAAGCGTGACATTACGGTTGATACGCTAGAACCTCTTCTTGAGCGTAAGCTAGATGGCTTAATGGAAGCTGCGCGTTCATTTGGACAAAAACGCACGCCATATGCTGCAATGTCGCGTGGAGTAGCTGGTTTTATTGATCGCTCTTTAGTGGTGACTTTACCGGGAAGCCGTGGTGGAGCAAGCGAATCAATGGCTGCTATTTTACCTGCCTTAGTCCATATTTTTGATGTTTGCCGTGATTTACCACATCCGGGAGGTTATGAATAATGTCAGGTTGTGGTGCAGAGCGTGGATTGATTAGCGTAGATGAAGCAATTGAACTGATTAGTAACCGACCTAAAAAATTAGGTTCAATTCAGCAAGTTCTTCAAAATAGCCTAAGTCGTTATCTTGCTAAAGAAATTTATTCAGAAATTAATTTACCAAGCTTTTCTCAAAGTGCTGTAGATGGTTATGCGCTTTGTAGTCATGCAGAAGATTTAAATAATCAAAAGTTTCAGGTTACAGGTGAAATTCGTGCTGGAAGCGAAAGTCATGACATCCTAAGCGAAGGTCAAGCGATTCGTATATTTACAGGTGGCAAAATTCCCGAAGGCACAACACATGTTGCGAGGCAAGAAATCGTATCGGTTGTTTCACCTCAAGAAATTTGTTTAACTGAACATATTCGATCTCAAGCTGACATTCGTTTTACTGGCGAAGAAATCCAGAACGGACAGTTGCTTGCACAAGTTGGACAGTTCTTAAATATTGGAAGCTTGGCTGCCTTAAGTATGGCGGGTGTACAAACAGTTGATGTTTATCGTGCACCGAAAGTCGCTGTTTTAGTCACAGGTGATGAAGTTGCCGAAACAGCAGAAGATCTTGCAGAAGGCAAAATCTTTGATGCAAATGGTCCATTACTAAAAGCTTGGTTTGAAGATTACGGCCTAGAGATTGAACTCATTCATGTGGCAGATGAGGCGGCGCAAGTCACGCATTACTTTAATCAGTTAAAAAATAGCTATGATGTCATCATAACCACAGGCGGAGTGTCAGTAGGTGATTATGACTTTGTTCGACCATGCGCTTTTGAGACGGGCTTTGAACAGATCTTTTGGAAAGTAAAACAAAAGCCGGGTAAGCCACTCTTTTTTGCTGAATATTCTCACACGGGAAAAGATCAGCGTTGTTATTTGCTTGGGTTACCGGGTAATCCGGCTGCGGTCTATGTGTCTATGCAGATTTACGGTAAAGCATTGCTTGACACTTTACAGGGAAACTCAGCAGAGCCAGAGTGGTTTAGTGCAATTTTAGATCATAATTTAAAAGAAGATGCGCGTGAACGTTTTCTAAGAATGCATGCTTACTTTAACAATGGACAACTTAAAGTTAAAAGTCTGGCAAAACAGCAATCACACATGCTTAGTAATTTAATGCAGGCCAATTGTCTGGTGCGAATTCCAGCAAGTGTGAAACTAGAAGCAGGTCATATTTTGAAGGGTGTATTCATCTCAAATTAATGATGAGTAATAGTAGATATAACTCACTATACAATTGAGTGAGTTATATTTGTTAAGCGAATTTATATAATAGCTTTCTATTTTTTAGAATAAAAATTCTTTTATAAAGTTGATAAGAAGTTATTTTTATAATGAATCTTGCATAACTCGTGGTAAGTGGTTTAGGGTATAAACAATAGGGCCGTTAGGCTAGGAAATATCGAGGAACGCATAAAGATGAAATGGGACGACATCGGTGATCAACCTTGTTCGGTTGCTCGTATGCTATCAGTGATTGGCGATCGATGGACGATGCTAATATTACGTAATGCTTTTATGGGAATACGCCGTTTTGACGATTTTCAAAAGTCATTAGGTATCACTCGTCATGTCCTTTCAGATCGTTTAAAGCGTTTGGTTGAATATGAAATTTTAGTCAAAGCTCCTTATTTTGATCGTCAGGAACGCTTTGAATATAAATTGACTGATAAAGGTTTTGAGCTTTATCCAATTATCTTATCTATGGCAAATTGGGCAGATAAATGGATGGATCAAGGTTTAGGTAAACCTTTAGAATATCGTCATAAAACTTGTGGCCATAAATTTGAACCAGTCATGGTATGTTCGGTTTGCCGTGAACCTTTACATGCAAAACAAGTTCAGGTTTCAGCTGGGCCGGGCTACTTTGCATATATTCAGCAAAAACAGAAACAAGCTTAATTTTCCTCTCTATAAATTACGAAGACTCTTGTTGAATCGCATCAGCTAGAGTCTCATAAACGTGGTTATGATTTGACTGTGTTACATTAAAGCGTATGAATTGACCAGCATTGGTAGCTTGGCTAAATGCGTTTCCTGGCGCAAGAATAACTTGATGGTTAATACAGTATTTTGCAATTTCTGAAGCTTCAACTCCCTCTGGCAAATGACACCAAACAAAAATTCCAGCTTGAGGCTTAATCCATGGTTTTATACCCAAAGGTTCTAACTGAGTAATGGTATCGTGCATTGCTTTTGCTAAACGGACCTTTAATAATTCTATATGTTTACGATAAGAACCATCTGTTAAAGCACTTAATAAAACTTCAGCTGATACACCATTGTGAGAAAAGTTGGTGGCAATTTTCAGGTCGGTGAGCTGATCAATCCATTCTGGTTTAGCAATAATATAGCCACAACGAATAGATGCCGATAACGTTTTAGAAAAACTTCCAATAAAGATTACACGTGAAAGATTATCCAAAGCAGCAAGCCGAGGAGCAGGGCTATATTCAAAATCAGAGAAAATATCATCCTCAACAACAATCAAATTTGATTGTTCAATAAGTTTTAATAATTGATGCGCCGTAGAAAGAGAAAGTACTGCGCCAGTTGGATTATGAATTCCTGAGTTGGTGATATAAAGACGTGGATTATAAGTTTCAACTGCTTCTTTAAATGCTTCTAAGTCTGGGCCAGTTGGTGTGTAGGGAATACCAATAACCTTGACTTGATGAACTTTAAGTAATGCATGAAAGTTAAAATAACAAGGATCATCAATGAGAACGACATCATCGGGCTTTAGTAAAAATCGGCATACTAAATCAATCGCTTGAGTTCCTGAGTCTGTTAAAAGTACTTGATTAAGATTTGCATTGATACCTTTTGCTTGAGCGCGTCTTGCCAGTAAACCACGTAGAGCGGGTAATCCTAATGGCGTTGAATAACCCATCAAACAATCATCTGGGCTTCTTGCGGCCGACCTTAATGCTTTACGAATACTATCTAATGGCATCCAATCATCAGGTAGCCAACCGCAGCCGGGTTTAAATACATCTGCTTTTGCTTCCAAAGATTGACGTGAAATCCATAATGGATCGACTGAGCGATCTAATTTAGGACCTAATTCACTTAAAGCTAAAGGTGCGAGCGGACCAACAATATAAAAACCAGATCCAGTTCTTGACTCGATTTTGCCTAAAGCAATTAATCTTTCATATGCTTCTACGATGGTTGAGACAGAAAAGCCAAGCTCATTCGCCAATTTGCGAACAGAAGGCAAGCGTGCTCCAGGCATTAAAGACCGATTTTTTATTTGTTGCTCAATCTCTGAAATGACAATTTCAATTTTGGTTTTGTTCTGGTTCACTGACTTACAATCCGAACTGTACTGGTTATTAATACATTACAGTTCTTTTAAATTGTACTGCTTTGTATCTGGTTTATTCACCTTAGCACAGCTTAAATTCTTCGTATAGTAATGGAGAAAATTATGAATAGGTTTATGAATGGCTGGGTGAATGGTTTTATTGGCGTGGCTATTTTTGCGGGATCACTACCAGCAACACGCGTAGCCGTAATGGGGTTCGAACCAGGTTTTCTAACTGCGGCACGTGCGGCAATTGCAGGTATTTTAGGTCTTATTCTTATTTTGGTTTTAAAACAAAAAAAACCAGCCAAGCAAGATTGGTGGCCTCTTGCCATCGTTGCTTTAGGCGTGGTGATAGGTTTTCCACTATTTACAGCGCTTGCTCTCCAATACATGAATGCGGCTCATTCAATCGTTTTTGTTAGTCTTTTGCCGCTTGCAACTGCAATATTTGCTGTGTTGAGAGGCGGAGAAAAACCTAATCAATTTTTCTGGATATTTGCAATCTTGGGGAGCGCGGTTGTATTTGCTTATATGTTCTTCATCTCTGGTGATACCTCACTTGGGATAGGAGACTTTTATATGTTAATGGCGATTATTTTATGTGGTTTTGGCTATGCAGAAGGCGGTGTACTTTCAAGAAAAATAGGAGGGTGGCAGGTCATTTGTTGGGCGCTAATTTTGTCACTACCTTTTATGCTGTTTCTGACTATTTTTTATATGCCGGTTTCATTCCAAAGTGTGTCTCCATCAGCTCTAGTCGGTCTTATTTATGTATCTTTATTTAGTATGCTGATAGGTTTTTTCTTTTGGTACAAAGGGCTTGCACAAGGAGGAATTGCTGCGATTAGCCAACTACAACTCTTACAACCTTTAATGGGATTAGGTATTGCTGCGGTCTTGTTACACGAAGAAGTAAGTTGGTCAATGTTGGTGGTTACAGCAGCAACGATTTTATGCGTCGCTGCCGCCAAAAAGTTTACCTAATTTTATAAGCAATTTGCTGGTTTAGGGATTCCTGCTAAACGACTTAAGTGACGAGCCACTAAACCAGTATTAAATTGTTGCTGTAAAACCGCATTATTAATCTCTGGACTAACCGCTTTCATTAAAAATTTAATCAGCGGGCGAGTTGCTGGAGAATGTCCAAACTGTTGATAAAACTGACGTACAGCTGCTAAAACTTCAAAATGCCAATCAGTGAGTTCAAGATCAAGCGATTTGGCAAGTTCTTGTGCAACTTCGGGATTCCAGATTGTGTAATCAACCAAATGACCATCTTGGTCTAATTCTAAATTCATGAAACCAGCCTAAATATATTATTTAAGAGAAATACAGCGATTAAACGTCAAAATCAGATCCGTAAATTGATCATAATCTAATACATTAATCTGAGCTAAAGTATCTGTATCAAGTAAGTCTTTTTCGATGCTTAAACATGAAACAGATTCAAATGATCGAATCATTTCAGCAGAAAGCTGTGCAACAGAATCACCCATAAAAACAATCTGGTCACCTGCCTGAAAAAGATGACTTAACTCATCAATAATCTTAGGCGTAGCGTGGTAAGAAGATTGCACAAGATAAAGTGTTGACGGATTCATTAAACTTACACCTTTATCTACCAATATAGAACATGATCAAAAGATTGAATAAACTCAGCATTCAACTGAACGAATTCAATTTCTTGTTCGGTTTTTTGTACAAGAAGATGCTGCTGATTTTTACTTTCAACCAGAATAGGACTCAAGTCATAGAACTCAAAACTTTCGACCATATTTGAGGCCACTTTGAAAGCCTGACGCAACTGATCAAAGCTCAAATCATTTTGCAAAAGACTAAGAGCCGCATCTTTCAATAATACTTTGACTGGTGAGCCAAAGGTTGCTAAAACCATAGTAGCGGAAAGGCTTTCATTGATTTGAAGACTGGTTAAATTGGCTTGGCTTAAAATGACGAGTACAGATTTCACACAATATACCTTTTAAAAGCAACAATCTAAGCAAACAAAGTAACTTAAAATTGAATAAGACGAGATGCTGACTGTACTGCATCAGCAAGTTCACCTAACCCGACAAGTTCAAAGTCTTTGGCAAGGTTGTGATGAGTAAGGTGATGGCGACTGGCATTTTCTGCATCTGTAATACCACGAGCGAGGGCAGCACTCACACAAACAGGAAGACGAATCGCAAGCTTTTGCCATTCATGCGTTAAATTACGCTGGTCGTCAGGAACCCATTGAAAATCATTAGCAACCTGCACGCCATCTTGGTAAAAGAATACACGGAAGTCTTCATTTTTACTTTTGAGTGCCTGAGCAAGTCCTAACGCATGCCAAGCATGAATGGAAGTAGGAGCAGAGGTAATTAGTAGTAATGTACTCATTGAGAATTCACTATGGTCATACGTCTAAATGGGCGTAGATACATTAAGAGAAAGGTAAGTATACAATGATTTTAGTGACAGGTGGTTTAGGCTTTATCGGTTCACACATTGCGTTGAGTCTCATGGCTCAAGGGCAAGAAGTGGTAATCGTCGATAATTTGGCTAATTCGACCTTGCAAACGCTTGAACGGCTAGAGTTTATTTCTGGTATGTACGTTCCATTTGTCAAACTTGATGTACGTAATACACCCGCATTGAATAAGGTTTTCGAGCAATATTCAATTGATGCGGTTATTCATACTGCCGGGTTTAAATCAATTGAAGAATCTAACCTTAAACCTCTTGAATATTATAATGATAATGTTAGTTGCATCATGAGTTTACTACGCGCAATGCAACGTACAGGTGTTCGTCATTTTATTCACCTGTCTAGCCTTGCAGCTTATGGTAAATCTGGACTGCAATTAAGTGAAACAGAAGAATTTAATTACGCTTATCCTAATCCTTATATTAAGTCTCAACAGATGATTGAAGAAATTATCCGTGATACTTATAAAATTGATCATGAGTGGAAAATTGCAATCTTGCGCTTATCGAATATTGTAGGTGCATTTGAACATGGCGTGTTAGGTGAGTATGTCGCTCAGCTTCCTAAAAATATTGTACCGCTCGCGATGCAAGTTGCAGCAATGCAGCGTGATTTGATTGAATTACAAGATCAAGCTGAAACATCAGATCATACGACTGAACGCAGTTTTCTACATGTTTTAGATTTGTGCGAGGCGGTGAGTGCGAGTTTACATTGGCTGCGCGATCAAACACATTGTTGCGAAGCATTTAATATTGCCCATGATCAAGTTCATTCAATTCGTCAATTACTCGATGAAATTTCACAAGTCACTCAAGCTGAGATTCCAACACAAACAGCGATTTATAAGCATGTTGAGTTGGATCAAGTTGGAGCTAATATTGAAAAAGCCAAAACATTACTGCAATGGGCACCAAAACGCCCATTAAAACAAATGATCGAAGATGAATGGCGCTTTTATCAAAATACATTAAATGGAAGATAAGATAATGATTCTTATTTACAATAATGAAATGCTTGAGTACGATATTCAAAATTAACTAGCCAGAGCAAACACTTGCTTCAGCCCGTGAGTTCTTTATTGAGATAACCGAGGTTTCTATGCAAACACGAATTGAACATGACACGATGGGTGAGATTGAAGTTCCAAATGAAGCATTGTGGGGAGCACAGACTCAACGCAGCTTACAGAACTTTAAAATTGGGCAAGAACGATTACCTCGTGCCATGATTCGAGCAATGGGTTTGGTCAAAAAGGCTGCAGCAATAACCAATGCTGAACTTGAACAATTACCGCAAGACTTGAGCCAATATATTGTAGGCGCAGCTGAAGAGGTCATTGATGGTAAGTGGGATTCACAGTTTCCTTTAGTTGTCTGGCAAACAGGTTCTGGTACGCAAAGTAACATGAACTGTAATGAAGTGATTGCCAATATTGCGAACCAGAAATTAGGGCAAGCGTTAGGTGCACAAAAACCAGTACATCCAAATGATCATGTCAATCGTGCTCAATCAACCAATGACTCATTTCCAACGGCTATTCATGTAGCGGCAAGTTTGCAAATTAATGAATTACTGATCCCTGCGGTCGAGCAACTTAAAGCGACTTTGCAAAAAAAATCTGATGAGTTCCAAGATATTGTCAAAATTGGCCGTACTCATTTGCAAGATGCCACGCCATTAACTTTAGGCCAAGAGTTTAGTGGCTATGTTTCTCAGCTTGAGCTTGGATTGGTTCGATTACAACAGGCTTTAACTGGTTTATATGAATTGCCATTAGGTGGAACTGCTGTAGGGACTGGGTTAAATGCACATCCTGACTATGCAGTAAAAGCAGCCGCACAGCTTGCTCTACTTACAGGTTTGCCATTTGTAACTGCACCTAATAAATTTGAAGCACTAGCAGGACGGGACGCCGCTGTTTTTGCATCAGGTGCATTAAAAACTTTGGCTGTAAGCTTAAACAAAATCGCGAATGATATTCGTTGGTTGGCAAGTGGTCCACGTTGTGGTTTCGGTGAAATCCGTATTCCAGAAAATGAACCTGGTTCAAGCATTATGCCTGGGAAAGTAAACCCAACACAAAGTGAAGCAATGACCATGGTTGTTGCGCAAGTGCTTGGCAATGACACAACCATTAATGTGGCTGGTGCTTCAGGTAACTTTGAGTTAAACGTATTTATGCCTGTAATTGCTTATAACTTATTGCAATCTATTCAATTGCTTGGGGATGCTTGTAATAGCTTTAACGACCATTGTGCAGTAGGAATTGAGCCTAATCGCGATAAGATTGACCACTTCTTACATAATTCTCTGATGTTAGTTACAGCGTTAAATCCAGTAATTGGCTATGAAAATTCTGCAAAAGTTGCAAAGACTGCTTATAAAGAAAATAAAACTTTGAAGCAGGTCGCTGTTGAGCTTGGTTTGGTAACAGCGGAACAATTTGACGAAGTAGTTAAACCTGAAAAGATGGTTTCACCAAATAGTAAGTAATCACTAAAAACAATGTAAGCGTTAATGTTTATATAAAAGCCCTCATCTGAGGGCTTTTATAGGTAGAGACTAATTTATAGTTTGAGATAGGAAAATATCAAAGTAAGCCTTCTATATATTCCCAACCATGAGATTTCATAGTCTCAAACTTCTTTTTTAGCTCTTCTTTTTCGTAGTTATGAGGATCGCCTGCTAAAAGAACATGATACGAGTTAGTTTCTGGTTCTATAGTCACTTCAATAATTTCTACTGGTTGGATCACTCCACTCTCAGTTAGACCAGAGTCTATAAAACATATTCCTTTTACAGGAATAACAGTACAGTCATATTCTTTGGAAATAAAATAATTATTTGCTGAAGCGGAATACGTACGTGATGCTCTAACTTTCATGTGTACCTCCTTCAAGCGTAGAAAGGGAATGTTTTAGTCTGGCGTGCTTGTAGAGTTAATACTGTTTAATTTATATAGTGATTTTATTTTTTACTTCAATATTCTAATTATAGATTTTTTATTAGCATAAAATACTGTTAGCTATAATTTACAAGTAAGGTATTAAAAAACTTATGAATCAAAAGCCACTTTCAGTTGTTTTAATTCCTGGTTATATGCTTGACGAATCTCTGTGGAATGAAGTCATAAATGAGGTGCCTAAAGAGTGGAATATATCTCGAGCTACTTTAAAAGAAGGGCAAACAATAAAAGAGATTGCTCAGAATATTGCTAAAAATGTGCCTGAGAGCTTTGTACTAATTGGATTCTCACTTGGAGGATACATTGCGAGATCTATAGTGGAGCAATTTCCTGAAAAAGTTAAGGCACTTGTTTTAATAGCATCTTCATTACGTTCAGATACAGAAGAGCAGAAAAGTCAAAAGTTAACGGCGATTAAGCTTAACTCGGGGAAAAATTTCCATGGACTAAGTTCAATATCGATTGAAAAAACACTTCATCCATCGAATGTTCAGAATCGTGCTCTCGTAAAAAGAATCCAAGAGATGGGCAAGACTCTAGGTTACGAAGAGTTCGTTAAACAATCTATGTTAGATAGAAATTCTTATGATATGAGTAAGATCACATGCCCAACTTTAATTATTTCTGGTGCAGAGGACCAGCTGCGTTCTAAGGAAGAGGCGATAGAATTATTAGATCAGTTGCCACATGCAAAGCTTGAGATAATTAAAAATACGGGCCATATGATTCCGATTGAGCAGCCGAAGACATTGGTTTCAGTGATTTCAACTTGGTTAAGTACTTATCATTTATGAAGGCCTAACTTTTGTTTTCTTCGTTAAAATCTTAATAATTTTGTAAACTTGATTACCGAGTTTAATTTTTTGATTAATGGTTGCATGATCAAGCTGCTCCCATAACTCAAATGGGAAAAACTCTGAACTATGATCAAATATCCATAACCATTGGTAGCTATTATTAAGCGTACTTTTATCAAAACGGACATCTTGTACTTTGACAATCTTAAACTGTTTATGATGTTCGTCTTGAAGAATAATTTCATGGTTCTCCATTAGACATCCATCCATTAAATACAATGTTTAATTTTACTCAAATTAATACTATTTGATTAACTTGTTAGGTTGGCATTCATTTACAAAAGATTTCGAGTTGTTAAAGTTTGTCATTTTCAAAATGAAAATAATCTTTACTTTTGAAATACAAGGTTTTAAATAGCTTACATTGTAAGAAGAGGAGGTAGATGTCAGAATGGACATTGAAATTTATCTTCGAGTATCGCTATGAGTTTAATAGGCTTTATGTATGCAAGTAAAACCAATAGTGAACATAGTCAAATAAAACAAGATTTAATTGATATTCTCACAGAAGCAGTCAAATTCAATTCTCATAATGATATTACAGGAGTACTTTACTATGGTAATGGATACTTCTTGCAGTATTTAGAAGGTGAGAAAGAACAGGTCGAATCGCTATTTTATAAATTAATTTTAAAAGATTCGAGACACCAGAACTGTGAAATCATCTTTTCAGAACCATCCGAACAACGGCTATTTAAACATTGGAGTATGAAATTTGCTCCCATTAACACGAAAATAAAAGAGTTCTTTCATCATCATCATGTTGATGAGTTTAATCCTTATTTGCTTAACACTACATCTATTCCGTCTTTTATTGAATTGCTTGTAGATCAACCAAATTATAAAGTTGATCAATATCAAGGTTAATCGAAACCAAGAATTACAACGGTTTTTTGATGCTCTATTTAAATTTAAGCTCTCTTCGGAGAGCTTTTTATCACAAAGGTTTAAAGTTTCACTAATTAATGGCGAATTGACGTTGAATAAGCCGTCATAATTGTTAAAATGCCCACCTTGTCCTGTTTTTATATTGTTTTTTGTTTTGCATGTATTTCGCAAAGTTAGAGATAAAATTATTAAAAACAGCTGCTTAGTTAAGGATTTTTGAATGCTCTCTATTTATTTAACAGATACCCAACAACACGTGCAATTTAATGATTATCCTAGTGATCAGCCGGTTAAGTTTCTGTTAAATCTTAAAAAGATTTTCCCAAGTACGGCGGATTTATTATTACCAGTTTTACCTGAAGATAATGACCTAGAAAATGTAACTTGGGAATCAACCTCAAAAGATTTTGAAGTTTTTAAAAAGCTATTAGCGGGATGGGGTGTTATTGAGCTTCGTTTAAATGCAATTACTGCTTATAAAGATAAAAACTTTGCAAATGAGCTAGTGAAACAAGCGCAGGTAAAACGTAAAAAAACAGCGCAAAAAAATCATCAGCTTTCTTTAGTTGCTCTAGATTATATTTTTATGCACGAAGTTCATGCATTGATTGATGCTGAACTGGTCACTATTGGTGAAAAATTCTACTTACCAACCTTGCGTGAGCAATGGAAGGGTACGGTTTCAGACCAAGTGCTCAACGGAAAACTCTAATTTAAGTACAAAAGGTGGATTTATAAAAATTCACCTTTTTTATTTTTAATTAAATCAATATTTTATAATTTTAAGATTGCTTATACAAAAGTTTACAAGAAAAGAATGCGTTTTTTTCAATGTGGCAGATACATTGCTTATATAAATACAAAATTATTGCGGGAGAGAGGTTCATTGAGAACCCGCCGAAGGAGCAACAAGCCCGGAAACTCTCAGGCAAAAGGACTGTAATAATTAAAAAATCTGGAGAGAAGCTTAGATTTATAAGAATGGAAAACAATAACTTATAAATTATAAACTCACCGAAGGGGAAGATCTAAACGTTAAAAGGTAACGTTCGGGTCGAAACTCTCAGGTACCAATGACAGATGGGCTGTACTGATGAAATGTTTTTGCATTTCTGAGGAGTCTGTTATGCCACATGTTATTGTGATAGGTGCGGGAATCACAGGGGTTACCTCTGCTTATGAATTATCGCAACTGGGTTATCAAGTCACAGTGATTGATCGACATTTATATCCTGCAATGGAAACATCATTTGCCAATGGAGGGCAATTATCGGCTTGTAACGCCGAAGTGTGGAACCAAAAAGCCACCGTGATTAAAGGCTTTAAATGGATGAGACAAAAAGATGCTCCTCTATTGTTAAACCCTTCATTTAGTTTGCATAAGTATAGTTGGCTGGTTGAGTTTCTATCACATATTAAAAACTATGAAGCGAATACGATTGAGACGGTTCGTTTGGCCTTACTCGCTCGTAAGCGTTTGTTTGAAGTTGCGGAAAAAGAGCAGCTTGAATTTGATTTGGAGAAACGTGGAATCCTCCATATGTATCATAGTAAGGCTGACTATGAGATTGCTAAACAAGTGAATAACGTATTGAACAAAGGTACATTGGAGCGCTATTCGGTTTCAGCTGATGAAATGAAAACAATAGAACCATCTTTGACGGGTGACTATTTCGGTGGTTACTACACGCCAAGTGATGCAACGGGAGATATTCATAAGTATTCGACCTCTTTGGCTGAAAAGACTAAAGAATATGGCGTTCAATATAAGTTCGGCCTAGAAGTTATGGATATTAAGTGCAGCGCAGACAAAGTAGTCGTGACTTGTCAGCCAAGTGCGGAGCATCCTTATCTGGTTGAATCTGATACCATTCAGCTAGAAGGTGATGTACTTGTGGTTTGTGGTGGTGTAGGGAGTTATCAACTTGCCGATATGATTGGTGAGCGAGTAAATGTGTACCCAGTAAAAGGTTATTCAATTACTGTGCAATTAAAAGATGAGCACAGTGTAAAGAATGCTCCATGGGTGAGCTTACTAGATGAAAGTGCAAAAATTGTGACCTCTCGCTTAGGTAAAGATCGACTACGTGTAGCGGGGACTGCTGAGTTTAATGGCTATAACCGTGACATACGGGCTGATCGTATTCAACCATTAGTGAATTGGGTAAACCGTAATTTTGATATTTCAACAGAGCATGTGGTGCCTTGGGCAGGGTTAAGACCTATGATGCCGAATATGTTGCCAGTAGTGAAACAATCTAAACAACCTCGTGTTTTTTATAATACAGGGCATGGGCATTTAGGTTGGACTTTGTCTGCGGCAACCGCAGTTTTAGTCGGTCAGGATATTGCTCAAAAATATCCAGCGTAGAAAGTAAAAAGCCAGTGTTCAAACACTGGCTTTTATCTAAAGAGTTAGTCATATAAGCGGTAGATTCCGCTAAAACGCTCACAGCCTTTTTGCTGGGTTTTCACATTCAGTAAGGCTTTTTGGAAATTAAACTGATATTTACAGTTATGCTCATTGTCTAAAATTTCATTTTTTTGTTCAGGTGAACTATAAGCCATCAAAGAAATCGTTTGAGTTTCTTTACGGTTATTTGGATTACGGTATGCTATACCTTCAATCTTGATTTTATCTTTCGCGAGCTGATGGACCTGAATGTGTACAGGCTGTGCTGCTAGATGTCCATTCTCAAACTTAAGATAATGCTGGGTAAGCGTTTGCTTAAGCGATGCATAAAAATTTAAGTCATCAGTACGTAAATCAAACTGCTGTTGAATGCATGTATTACTCTTGCATTGCTGAGTATGTTTAGACCATAACTTTTGTGTATCCTGTAAAAGCTGTAAGGGGGCATCAGTAACTAAATATGCAGAAAGATATTTATTATTGAGTTGCTTTCTCGATTCACTAAATGTTTTTGAGCAGATTTTAAGCTCAGCTCTAATATTGGAGCAGTCTATTGATTCTGCAAAGACAAAAGGTGAACATAAACAACTCAGTGTCACGACAAAACTTAATCTTTTCAATTGATTCATATCAGTATTAGACAGCATGATCGCTTATACTTTCAGTCTACTTTGCTAGGTGTACTATAGCGAAACAGAACGGCTGAATACAAGATTTCTTAAGTTTTTATGGAAGGTAATAATTTATATGGTTGCTCAGATTCGTATTGGACAAGGAATGGATGTACACGCCTTTGAAGAGGGGAACTTCGTTACATTGGCGGGTATTCAAATTCCACATACACATGGTTTGAAAGCGCATTCTGATGGTGACGTGGTACTTCATGCGCTATGTGATGCTTTATTAGGTGCTTTAGCGCTTGGTGATATTGGACAACATTTTCCTGATACTGACCCAGAATACAAAGGCGCAGATAGCCGAGTATTGTTAAAGCATGTTTATCAATTAATCTTAGACCGTGGTTATCAGCTAAATAATGCTGATATTACGGTGGCTTGTGAGCGTCCAAAATTAGCTAGGTATAATTTGGAAATGCGTCAAAGCATTGCTGATGTTTTAAATGTCGATATTAATCAAATTAGTATTAAAGCAACGACAACCGAAAAACTAGGTTTTACCGGTCGTCAAGAGGGTATTTTGGCTACGGCGACTGTTTTAGTCTCTCATCACACTAAGTGATCGGCCTGTTGCAAAGACTGCTGAAGTTCGAGAGTTGCCTTACGGCCTTGTAGCTGTAAGGTAATACTATGAATGAGACCAGTCCAAGTCTCATTAGGTTCCCAAATTTCGTGTAATAAATCCTGAGACGCAGGCATATCCATATTCATATAAAACTGTCTATAAACATACATAAGGCAACTTACGCGTTTATTTTTGGCGCAATGTATCCAAACAATTTCATTTTGCACTAAATGATCAATCAAATCTAAAACTAATAAGCACTGCTCAGCAGAAGGCATCTCCCAATCAATTGGAATATGAATGTAATTCAAACCAAGGTCTAAACAAATACGATCTTCATTCTCAATGTGATTTGGAGCATTAGTTAAAGCAAGATTAATGACTGTGCTACAGCCATACTCTTTAATTAATTTTAGTTGTTCAACGGAAGGTTGTGCCGAACTAAATAAATGTTCATGAATAATCGAAAATGCGGGAATTTGAGATAATGATTGTTCAAGGGTTGTCATGATCGCACTCTACAAGAGTAGGCTTAGCTTATTGTGTAGAATGTTATACACGATTCTAGAGAATAGTTGAAATACAGCCTGCTTATATATTCGACAACGTTATCAAAATTTTAAAAATAATTAACTGAAAAAAGTACAAGTCTTATAAAATAAAAAAACAGCATCATAAAGATGCTGTTTCCTATGTAAATACTTAAGCTTTTAGATTTTCATTCAATAAAAATTCGACTAAAGCTTTTTGAGCATGAAGACGATTTTCTGCCTCATCCCATACGACTGCATTTTTATGATCGAGCATGGTTTCAGAAATTTCCTCACCACGATGAGCAGGTAAGCAATGCATGAATAAACAGTCAGGGTGAGCAAGACTCATTAATTTTTCGTTAACCTGAAAATCAGCAAAGGCTTTTTCACGAAGTTTTTGTTCTTCTTCTTGTCCCATGCTTGCCCATACATCTGTCACAATGAGATCAGCATTTACTGCTGCATCTTCTGCATTATCAAAAAGCTCAACACAATGACCAAACTCTGCTAAAAATTCAGGTTTAGGTTCATATCCTTTTGGTGAAGCAACCTTAAGTTTGAAACCCATCATATGTGCAGCTTCAATATATGAGTTACACATATTATTGCCATCACCGATCCAAGCAACCGTTTTGCCTTCAATACTACCGCGATGTTCAATATATGTTTGTAAGTCAGCAAGTAACTGGCACGGATGATGGTCATCCGTTAAGCCGTTAATCACAGGAACTTTTGAGTAAGATGCAAAACGTTCAACAATGTCATGACCAAAGGTACGAATCATCACAATATCAAGCATACTTGAAATTACACGTGCTGAGTCTTCGATCGGTTCACCGCGACCTAATTGTGTGTCACGAGGCGATAAGAAAATCGCACTGCCGCCAAATTGGTTAATACCTGCTTCAAAAGAGATACGTGTACGCGTACTAGATTTCTCAAAAATCATTCCCAATACTTTACCGACAAAAGGTTGGTAGACCTTATTGTCATGTTGCATTTTTTTAAGTTCGCTCGCGCGTTCTAAAATGCGATTAAGTTCTAGAGTGGATAGATCACGTAAAGTCAGGAAATGTCTTAGAGCCATGTAGCTACTCCATAATAATTGTTTTGAAATACAACAATTATCTGTTGTTGGCTGGGTGGATGTGGGAAAAAAAGAAGTCTACTATACTATAAGCAGTTTAAAATGCAAAAGAATTAGACTTTATGATGGCCCTTTAAGAAAATATCTACACAATAATTAATATAATCAATGACTTCTTTCTCATCAGGAGGGAGTGGCATTCCCATAATCATACGCCATTCAATATCACGTAAAATTCCAAAATACATTAATGAAGAATAATCTGGAGATGTGCAAAAAATTTCTTCAGCTTGGTGAGAGAGTAAAAGTGCCTGAGCAATTGTGTTTTGTACATCTTGAGCGCACTTTTCATATAAGTATTGGCTCAAAGTTGCATTGCATTGTGTTTGCTCAATAACTAGACGTAAAAAAGCGATATGTTCAGGTTGAATAATATGAGTATAAAAACGAATAAGAGTTTGAACTAAATAATCGCGTAGAGAGGTTTGTGAGGGCTGAAACGGGATGCAAATATCTTTAAAGAACATTTCTCGACGATAGTCGCAAATTGCTGTGAATAAACCATCTTTATTGCCAAAATACTTATATATTGAAGCCTTTGAGCCACCCGCATGATTCACAATGTCATCGAGTGAAACAGCATCATATCCTTTATCCAGAAACAGCTCGGTTGCGCTTAACAATAGTGCTAAACGACGTTCAATACCGCGACGTGTTTGTGGTTTATCACATACTGAGTGATGTGACTCAAGGACTGGATCATGCATATAATTTCATAACAACGGTTAACTTTGCCTATCTAGTATAGCAAAACTAGCTTTAAGGATGGCCATTAGCTTTTTTTTAGGTTATCTGCTGAGCAGTAAGTGGTTAATTAATGAAATAAACTAATGGAAAATATAAGCTTAGATTAGGTTTTAGATAGGTATAATGATGTAACCTTATATTTATTTAGAATTTAATTAAAAATTACTAATAAAAACAAAGCGGCTAAGAATGACTTAACCGCTCTGAACTTAACTCATAAGCTGTCTAGGCTTCAGTTTGAGTAACCTTGTGCTCATCTTCTTCATCATCGTCTGCAGAGTCCATTCCAAGTTCTTTTAACTTGCGAGTTAAGGTATTACGTCCCCAACCTAATAGTTCTGCTGCGTGACGTTTGCGTCCGCGTGTTTGTTGTAAGGCAGCATTAATTAACGTGCGTTCAAACATTGGTGTAGCAATATCCAAAATTTTCATTTCACCATTCTTAAGCTTTTGAATAGCCCATTGATTCAGTAGTTCATCCCAATGGTGTAGAGAAATACGTTCAAATGAAGGTGCAGGTTGTCCAGTTTCACTATTCTTTTGCAGTGGAACCTGTTTGAGTTCTGATGGTAGATCTTCCGGATAAACTTCACGACCAGTGATCATCACAGTTAACCAACGGCATGTATTCTCAAGTTGTCGAACGTTGCCGGGCCATGGTAACTGTTGCATATAATCCGTTGTTTCGGTACGCAAGATTTTTGGACTTACGCCAAGCTCTTTACCTGCACGCGCAAGGAAATGCTGCGCAAGCATTGGAATATCTTCACTACGGTGGGCAAGCTTAGGAATGTGAATACGAATCACATTTAAGCGATGATATAAGTCTTCACGGAAGCGACCTTCATTTACCAGTTTTTCTAAATCTTGATGTGTTGCCGCCACGATTCGAACATCAACTTTAACTGGAATGTGTCCACCTACACGATAGAACTCACCATCAGCAAGTACACGCAGTAGTCGAGTTTGTGTTTCAAATGGCATGTCACCAATTTCATCAAGGAACAGTGTTCCACCATTTGCTTGTTCAAAGCGGCCTTGATGTTGGGTGTTTGCACCCGTGAAAGCACCTTTTTCATGACCAAATAACTCAGTTTCAATCAAGTCTTTTGGTATCGCAGCCATATTTAAAGCAATAAAAGGTTTGGCACGGCGTGGGGAATGCTTGTGTAAAGCATGAGCAACTAATTCTTTACCTGTACCCGATTCACCATTAATTAAAACAGTAATATGAGATTGAGACAAACGGCCGATAGCACGGAAAACCTCCTGCATTGCCGGAGATTCACCAATAATTTCTGTTGATTGAAGAGGTGAGGCTGTTTTTGTAGCTTCTTGCTGTTGTAGTTTATTAATATGCAGGATCGCACGATTGACTAAAGCTAAAGCTTCATCAATATCAAAAGGCTTTGGTAAATATTCAAACGCGCCTGTTTGATAGCTTGATACAGCAGACTCTAAGTCAGAATGTGCTGTCATAATAATGACAGGTAAATCTGGATGAGTGTTTTTGACTTTAGATAAAAAAGTTAAACCATCAATTCCAGGCATGCGGATGTCAGTTAAGATGACATCGGGAGCATCATGGTGCAAACGTTCAAGCGCAGTTTGAGCTTCTTCAAAATTGGTAACATCAAAACCTTCCTCTTTAAAGGTCTTTTCCAATACCCATCGCATGGCGCGATCATCATCAATAACCCATATTTTATTTCGCGACACGGTCTGACTCCCAAGGTAAATATAAGCTAAAAATTGTTTTTCCAGGAACAGATTGGCATTCAATCATTCCGTTATGTTGATGCATAATATTCTGTGCAATACTCAGGCCAAGCCCAGTACCTTTTGCTCGTCCAGTAACCAATGGATAGAATACTGACTCCAAAATACTTTCAGGAATGCCTGGTCCATTGTCCTCTATGTCGACTCGCACTGTAGATCGATTTAGTACACCGTTAATTGTGACAAGACGTTGTATACGTGTACGTAGAATTAACTCCGGTTCGTGATCTATAAAAAATGCTTTGTTTTCTGTTATGGCTTGAATTGCGTTTACACTAATGTTGAGCATGACTTGTATTAACTGATCACGATCGGCATTAACATCGGGTAAAGACAAATCATAATCCCGTATAATTTTAATTTTCTTCTTTGTCTGGTTGGCGATAAGTGAACGCACTCGCTCCAAAGGCTCGTGTACGTTAACATTTTCATAACTTGGGAGTTGTCTAGAACCCAACATGGTATCTGCCAAGTTAGTTAAACGATCTACTTCATTAATAATGACATCTGTAAATTCAGCATAACTCTTATCGTTTAAACTGCGAGCGAGTAATTGAGTTGCACCACGAATACCTGCAAGAGGGTTTTTAATTTCGTGCGCAACGCCACGTACAAGCTGCCTAGCGACCTGATGTTGTTGTACCAGATTTTCTTCTTTAGAAATCTTTAACATACGATCAATCGGGTTGAGCTCAATCAAGAGTAATGGGTGATAACTTTTACCTGCATTTAATTGAGAAACTGTATAATCAACATGAAGGTCTTTAAAGTTGACATTAATAACCGCTTCTCGACGAGTATAAGGTTGGCCCGTTTTAATAGTGTTTAATAAAGCTTCATGTGTATTAAAAGTATCATCAGGCGCATGAAGTAGGTTTAGAACGGGCTGTCCTGAAGCTCGAAGCAAACTAATATCAAATAGTGCTTCGCAGGCAGAATTTAAATAAAAAATATTTAAGTTACTATCGATCAATAAAATCGCAGTAGTTAGGTTGTCTACCAATAGGCGATAGTCGATAGGGTTGTGTTGATCCATTAGCGAATCGTTCCTGTCTTAAAATAGCGCAATGGCATCTTCTTGGTTATCGGATTTTCACCGTTATAGAACATGAACGATGCAAAATATACGCCAACTTTGTTTATGGGTTATTTTAAAGTTTTAAGGTTTTTAAAAATGCGCTGAAATCGGTCTTTATATCTATTGATCAAAACTGATGGCTTAAAAATAGATAATAACATGAACCAACTTGGTGCAAAGGTGAGTTTTGGTGCAAATGTTGGTCGTATTTTGGTGCATTACACAAAGAGTAGGCTTTCCACCTATGCTTGAGGCAAGAAAAGACATACAATACGCGCATTCAAGTGGAGCGCAGATTCATGAAGACCCCCAAAGTCGGTTTTGTTTCTTTAGGTTGTCCTAAGGCATTGGTAGATTCTGAACGAATTTTAACTCAGTTAAAGACTGAAGGTTATCAAGTTGCATCAGATTATGATGGTGCTGATTTAGTAGTTGTTAATACCTGTGGTTTTATTGAATCTGCGGTACAAGAGTCGCTAGATGCAATTGGCGAGGCCATGAGTGAAAATGGTCGAGTGATCGTTACCGGATGCTTAGGTAAAGACGAAGATAAAATTCGTCAAATGCATCCAAACGTTTTAAAGGTTACTGGTGCAGCAGCTTATCAAGATGTGATGGAAGCTGTGCATGAATATGTACCGGCACCACCTAAACACAATCCGTTTGTTGATTTGGTTCCTGAACAAGGAATTCGCTTAACACCAAAGCATTATGCCTATTTAAAAATATCTGAAGGATGTAACCATCGTTGTACCTTCTGTATTATCCCAAGTATGCGTGGCGATCTAGTATCGCGTCCAGTTGGAAGTATACTGGAAGAAGCCGCTGCGCTTAAAAGAGCAGGTGTTAAAGAAATCTTGGTTATTTCCCAAGATACATCAGCTTATGGTGTAGATACCAAGTACAAACTTGATTTCTGGAATGGCCAGCCTGTTAAAACAAAATTCTTTGATATGTGTGAAGCACTAGGCCAACTTGGTATCTGGGTGCGCTTACATTATGTTTATCCATACCCACATGTTGATGCGGTTATTGACTTAATGGCACAAGGTAAAATTCTGCCATATCTTGATATTCCATTCCAACATGCAAGCCCGCGTATTCTTAAGTTAATGAAGCGTCCGGCTCACAGTGAAAATACACTCGAAAAAATTAAATTGTGGCGTGAAAAATGCCCAGAGCTTGTGATTCGCTCTACATTTGTAGTGGGTTTCCCAGGCGAAACTGAAGAAGATTTTCAAATATTGCTCGATTGGTTAGTTGAAGCTGAACTTGATCGTGTTGGCTGCTTTACCTACTCACCAGTAGAAGGCGCTACGGCAAATGATTTACCCGATCATGTGCCTGAAGAAATTAAGCAAGAGCGTTACGAGCGCTTTATGCAAGTGCAGCAACAAATTTCTGCTGCTAAGTTGCAAAAACGTATTGGTCAAACGATGACTGTATTAGTCGATAGTTTGGAAGATGAATATCCTGTTGCTGTTGCACGTTCTTATGCCGATGCTCCGGAAATTGACGGTAATGTCTTTGTAGAAGATATCGATAAGAGCACTATTCAACCAGGCGATATGTTGGAAGTCGAAATCACCGATGCGGATGAATACGACTTATTTGCAAAGTTAATTAAAATTAAGTCGGTTTAATCGATAACGATTCAAAAAAGCATTCAGTTTAAGAGGTTTTGGAGCAAACTCATGGCGGAAACAATTAGCCCCCGTTATTCACGCATTTTATTAAAACTATCTGGTGAGGCATTGTCAGGTAACAAAGATATGGGTATTGATGCCCAAGTTCTTGATCAAATGTCCCTTTCAATTGCTCACTTAGTTGGTTTGGGCGTGCAAGTGGGTATCGTTGTTGGTGGCGGTAACTTGTATCGTGGTAGCCAGTTGCAAAAAGATGGCTTGGTTGGCCGTGTTACTGGCGATCAAATGGGGATGCTTGCAACTGTAATGAACGGTTTGGCTATGCGTGATGCATTGGTTCGCCGTAATATCAGAACTCGTCTTATGTCTGCATTGCCAATTGGTACGGTGGTAGAATCTTATTCAAGTCGTGATGCGATTCGTCATTTGAGTCAGGGTGAAGTTTGTGTTTTTGTTGCTGGTACAGGAAATCCATTCTTTACAACTGATACAGCAGCATGCTTACGCGGAATTGAAATTGAAGCGAATTTAATTCTAAAAGCAACTAAAGTAGATGGCGTATATAATAAAGATCCAAGTAAATACGAAGATGCAGTTAAATACGATCATTTAACTTTTGATCAGGTATTAGACGAAAAGCTTGGTGTTATGGATTTGACAGCTATTTGTTTGTGTCGTGACCATAATGTGCCGCTACAAGTTTTTGATATGAATAAATCAGGTGCGCTATTGTCAGTGGTAATGGGCGAAAAAGAAGGTACACGCGTTACTAAATAATGTACGTGTTGTTGAAAGCTCTTTATACTAGCGCTAAATTAAATTTGTTAAATACATTCTTGAATAAATAAGTAAGGTAGATCATATGATTAACGATCTGAAAAAAGACAGCGAACAGCGTATGTTAAAAACTCTTGATTCTTTGGAACAAGGGTTTGCTAAAGTTCGTACCGGCCGTGCACACCCATCAATTTTAAATGGTGTGATGGTTCCTTACTACGGTTCTGATGTGCCTTTAAATCAAGTAGCAAACGTAGGTATTGAAGATTCTCGTACCCTTGTTGTTCAACCATTTGAACGTACTATGGTATCTGCTATTGATAAGGCAATCCGTGAAAGCGATCTTGGTTTAAACCCGATTACGGCAGATTCAATTCGTGTCCCTTTACCTGCATTAACTGAAGAAACACGTCGTGATATGCAAAAAGTTGCACGTAGTGAAGCTGAAAATGCAAAAGTTGCGATTCGTAATATTCGCCGTGATGTGTTAGGTGATATTAAAGCGCTATTGAAAGAAAAAGAAATTTCTGAAGATGATGAGCGTCGTGCAGGTGAGGATATTCAGAAAATTACAGACAAATATGTTGCAGAAGTAGACAAACGTCTTGCAGCGAAAGAAGCAGAATTGATGAAGGTCTAAATTTTATGACCGATTCAGAAGAGTATCATCTTCCTAAGCATGTTGCCATCATCATGGATGGCAACAACCGCTTTGCAAAAAAAAATCAAATGCAAAAAGGCGATGGACATCGAGAAGGTAAAAATGTTCTTGATCCTATCGTTGAACATTGTAAAAAAACGGGTATTCGTGCTTTAACGGTTTTTGCATTTTCAAGCGAAAATTGGAATCGACCACAATTTGAAGTCGATCTGCTTATGAAGCTTCTTGAAGAAACTATTCATGAGCAAATACCTCGCATGAAGAAATTCAATATTGCTTTGCGTTTTATCGGTGATCGTTCTCGATTACCTCCACACTTAGTTGCCTTAATGGAAGATGCAGAGCAACAGACAGCACATCATGACACTATGACCTTAACTATTGCCGTGAGCTATGGTGGGATGTGGGATATTGCAAATGCAGCAAAACAAGTTGCTGAAGCAGTTTCTCGTGGTGAATTTGGTGCTGATCAAATAAATGTTGATTTGTTCGAAAAATATGTCAGTCTAAACGATCTGCCAGCTGTGGACTTATTGATCCGTACAGGCGGAGATTATCGCATATCTAACTTTTTGTTATGGCAAGCAGCGTATGCGGAGCTGTATTTTACTGATACTTTATGGCCAGAATTTACAGTACAAGAATTCGATCATGCATTGAATGTTTTTTCAGGGCGTGAGCGTCGTTTTGGCAAAACATCTGAACAAATTCAGCAAGAGAAAATAGAGAACTTATAATGTTAGAGCGGATTGTTACCGCATTGGTACTTGTTGCAGTTGTTTTAGGCTGTATGTTTGCTACGCAATCACATTATCCAATGTTGGTTCTTATGATTGTAGCAGCAGGGGTTGCGGGGTATGAATGGTATAAATTAATGCCTCGTGAAACTGTAAATGCTGTAAAGCCTAAAGCTTGGTGCTACGGTCTGCTTGTTGCATTCGTTTCAGGTGTTGCCTTATTTTTCCATGATATTGCATTATTGTTGTGGTCTGCTTCAATTTTGACTTGGCTTGTAAGCGTTTATTGGGTCAAATCTTTTCCTGAATTTGATGGTTGGTATAACGCGACTTTGTATGTAATTGGCATAATTTTAGTCTGTGCTGCAGTAACTTCAATTTTTGTCGTGTGGCAAAGTTCACCATGGTGGTTAATGTATCTGTTCTTGCTCGTGTGGGGTGCAGATAGTGGTGCTTATTTTGTTGGACGTAAATTTGGTAAAAGAAAGTTAGCGCCAACCGTAAGTCCGAACAAATCAGTAGAAGGATTATATGGTGGTATTATCACTACTATATTGGTTATGTTGGTTGTGCAATATAATTATTTAAATTTAACTCTAATCCAGCAAATTCTATTTCTTATATTGTCACTCATTACAGTATTTGGTTCAGTTTTGGGTGATTTATTTGAGTCAATGATTAAACGACGTGCTGGTATTAAAGATTCTGGACGTGTGCTACCTGGTCATGGTGGTGTCTTGGATCGTATTGATTCTTTACTTGCTGCAGCCCCGATTTTTGCAACGGGAATGTATATATTAAAACTTATTGGTGTAGATTTATAAATGACACAATCTGTTTGCATATTGGGCGTAACCGGTTCCATTGGGCAAAGTACCTTAAAAATTTTAAATCAACATCCTGATAAGTATTCAGTATTTGCAGTTTCGGCTCATAGTCGGATTTCTGAATTGGTTGATATATGTAAACAATTTCAACCAAAAGTTGTAGTTGTTCCAAAGCAAAAAGTTGACGAATTAGCAGTTTTATTTGTAAAGAATGAATTACAAGATATTGAAATTTTGACTGATCAGGAAGGGCTAGTAAGTATCGCATCTCATCCAGATGTTGATGTAGTTATGGCTGCAATTGTTGGAGCAGCTGGTTTATTACCAACATTAGCGGCTGTAAAAGCTGGTAAACGCGTATTGCTTGCTAATAAAGAAGCTTTGGTCATGTCTGGTGAAATCATGATGCAAGCAGCACGTGATCATCAGGCATTATTATTACCGGTAGATTCAGAACACAACGCTATTTTTCAATCATTACCTCATAATTATTTAGAGGCTGAAAGAAATGGACAACCGCAACAGGGTGTATCAAGAATCTTATTGACCGCTTCAGGTGGACCATTTTTAAACCATTCGTTAGAACAATTAGAAAAAGTTACTCCTGCACAGGCTTGTAAGCATCCCAACTGGTCTATGGGGCAGAAAATCTCAGTTGACTCAGCTACTCTTATGAATAAAGGGTTAGAGTTGATCGAGGCATGTCATTTGTTTTCAATATCTGAACATTTTGTTACAGTTGTTGTTCATCCACAAAGTATTATTCATTCTATGGTGCAATATGTTGATGGTTCAACATTGGCGCAAATGGGTAATCCAGACATGTGTACACCGATTGCCCATGCCTTAGCATGGCCAGAACGTTTACAGACTAGTGTTCCTGCTTTAGATTTATTTGAGTATTCTCAGCTTAATTTTCAAGCACCGGATATCCAGAAATTTCCTGCACTTGACTTGGCGCGTCAGGCAATGCGTGCAGGAGGGTTGGCACCAACTATTTTAAATGCTGCAAATGAGATTGCTGTTGCTGCATTTTTAAAGGAACAGATTGGATTTACAAATATCCCACAAGTGGTAGAGCATACTTTGCAAAAATTGGAAAACTCAGTTGCTAATAATATCGAGTCTATTTTAAATAAAGATGAAGTAGCAAGACATGTAGCACAGCAGTATATATCAAGTATAGGAGGCTGAAATGAGCGCATTATTTATGATTGCAGCAGCAGCTCTCTTGCTCGGTCCACTAATTGCAATTCATGAGTTCGGTCATTATTGGGTGGCACGAAAACTTGGTGTTAAGGTTCTAGTTTATTCTATTGGTTTTGGTCCGACATTACTCAAATGGACATCAAAAAAATCTGGAATTAAATATCAACTTTCAGCTTTACCTTTAGGCGGTTACGTAAAAATGCTCGATGAGCGAGAAGGTAATGTTGCAGAGCAAGATTTACCTTATGCGTTTAACCGTCAAAAACCATGGAAACGTATAGCAATTGTTGCGGCCGGACCTTTAATTAATTTGATTTTTGCTGTTTTACTTTTCTGGATTCTATTTTTACCAGCACAAGAACAACTAAATACGAGAGTAGGTAAAGTTATACCAAACTCGCCAGCAGCAACTGCCCAACTGCAAGTAGGTGACAAGATTATTGCTGTAGACGGAAAGGAAACGCAAACTTGGGAAAAACTTAACTTTGCTTTGATTGACCGTGTGGGTGAAACTGGTAGCCTAAATCTTGATGTAGATCGTGCAGGCGCTGAAAAAAATATTGTTTTGCCGATTAAAGACTTTTTAAAAAATCAGAATGAATCAGCTTTAGATGTATTAGGCTTTTTACCATATCGTCCTGTCATTCCAGCTGTTGTAACTGAGTTGACTGCAGATGGAGCAGCAATTCGACAAGGAATGAAAGTCGGTGATCGTATTGTATCTATTAATGGTCAAGCGATGAAAGACTGGTTTGATGTGGTAGAAGTTGTACAACACTCACCAGAAAAATTGCTCAGTATTGATGTGTTGCGTAATGGTCAACTCGTTCATTTGCAAGTCATGCCTCAAGGAAAGCGTGACAACATGGGGCAAGTGAGCGGGGTTTTAGGCGTAAAAAGCGATGCAGGAAAAATTACAATTCCTGACGAATATAAGCAAACAATTCAATATACTCCAATACAAGCTTTCGAGATGTCGTTAGATAAGACTGGTCAAATCTCTAGCATGATATTGAGTTCGATAGTAAAAATGGTTAAGGGTTTAATTGGCTTAGAGAATCTTTCTGGACCAATTACAATCGCGAAAGTGGCAGGACAAAGTGCAGAAATGGGATGGCAGACTTTTATCTCATTTATGGCTTTAATGAGTGTAAGTCTTGGAATTTTAAATTTATTACCAATTCCAATGCTAGATGGTGGACATCTCGTTTATTACATTATTGAGGCAATTCGTGGTAAGCCTGTTTCTGAACAAATACAAATGTTTGGTCTAAAAATTGGTATGGTACTGCTCGGTAGTATGATGCTTTTAGCTTTATTTAACGATTTTATGCGTTTGTAAACGTATATGGATTTATAACTTACTGGAAAAACTGGCATGCGGCACACACATTTTTTAATGCCTTTGGCACTTGTTAGCGCTATGGCAGCGGTACAACAAGCATATGCAGCTGATGATTTCGTTGTTCGAGATATTCGTATAGATGGATTGGTCCGTCTAACTCCTGCAAATGTTTCTACCATGTTGCCAATCAACAGTGGCGATCGCGTTAATGAACCGATGATCGCAGAAGCAATTCGAACATTGTATGCCACTGGACTTTTTGACGATATTAAAGCATCAAGAGACAACGATACTTTAGTTTTTAATGTCGTAGAGCGCCCAATTATTTCAAAGCTTGAATTTAAGGGTAATAAACTTATTCCTAAAGAGGCTTTAGAGCAAGGCCTCAAAAAAATGGGCATTGCTGAAGGCGAAGTTTTTAAGAAGTCAGCTTTACAAACAATTGAAACTGAATTAGAGCAGCAATATACTCAGCAAGGCCGTTATGATGCTGACGTAACTGTTGATACGATAGCTCGTCCAAATAACCGTGTTGAACTTAAATTAAATTTTAATGAAGGTACGGCTGCTAAAGTTTTTAATATCAATATTATTGGTAACACTGTTTTTAAAGACAGCGAAATTAAACAAGCTTTCGCAGTTAAAGAAAGTGGCTGGGCTTCTGTTGTAACCCGTAACGACCGTTATGCTAGAGAGAAAATGGCAGCGAGCCTTGAAGCTTTGCGTGCCATGTATCTGAATAAAGGTTATATCAATTTTCATATCAATAACTCACAGCTTAATATTAGTGAAGATAAAAAGAATATCTTTATTGAAGTTGCTGTAGAGGAAGGTAATCAGTTCAAATTTGGTCAAACCAAGTTTTTAGGTGACGCACTTTATAAACCTGAAGAACTGCAAGCTTTAAAAATCTATAAAGACGGCGATACCTATTCTCAAGAAAAAGTAAATGCTGTTAAGCAATTGTTATTGCGTAAATATGGTAATGCTGGTTATTACTTTGCTGATGTGAACGTTGTTCCGCAAATTAATAATGAAACGGGTGTTGTTGACTTAAATTACTATGTAAACCCAGGTCAGCAAGTTACTGTACGTCGTATTAATTTTACAGGTAACAGTAAAACTGCCGATGAAGTATTGCGTCGTGAAATGCGTCAAATGGAAGGCGCTTTAGCGAGTAATGAAAAAATTGATTTATCTAAAGTACGTTTAGAGCGTACAGGATTCTTCAAAACAGTTGATATTAAACCAGCTCGTATCCCGAATTCACCGGATCAGGTGGACTTAAACGTAAATGTTGAAGAACAACACTCGGGAACTACAACCTTAGCTGTAGGTTACTCACAAAGTGGTGGTATCACATTCCAGGCAGGTTTGAGTCAAACTAACTTTATGGGAACGGGTAATCGTGTTTCGATCGATTTATCTCGCTCTGAAACTCAAGACTACTATAACTTAAGTGTTACTGACCCTTACTTCACTATTGATGGGGTAAGCCGCGGTTATAACGTTTACTATCGTAAAACAAAGCTAAATGATGACTATAACGTTAATAACTATGTTACCGATAGTTTTGGTGGTAGTTTGAGTTTTGGTTATCCAATTGATGAAAATCAAAGTTTAAGTGCTTCTTTAGGTATTGATAATACTAAAGTAACGACGGGTCCTTACGTGTCTACCTATGTTCGTGATTATTTATTAGCGAATGGTGGCAAACCAACTGGTAAGTCGACTTGGTGTCCAAGTGGTAAGAATGAGACTGATCCTAGCACACAGAAACCAATACCGGATACATGTGAAGGTGGGTTTGAAGACTATAATAGTGCTTTCGAAAGTGAATTTTTTACCTATAACTTAAACTTAGGTTGGTCATATAACACCTTAAATAGGCCAATTTTCCCAACTTCAGGTATGTCACATCGTGTTGGTCTAGAAATTGGTTTACCTGGTAGTGATGTGGACTATCAAAAGTTGACTTATGATACTCAGGCATTCTTACCAATTGGTAAATCAGGATTCGTACTTCGTGGTTATGGTAAGCTGGGTTATGGTAATGATTTACCATTCTATAAAAACTTCTATGCCGGTGGTTATGGCTCAGTTCGAGGATATGATAACAGTACACTTGGACCAAAATACGCAAGCGTAAATTTACAAGAAACCAGGCAAAATGATAGTTCACCAGAAGAAGTGGGTGGTAATGCTTTAGTACAATTTGGTACAGAGCTTGCTTTACCATTACCATTCAAAGGTGATTGGACTCGTCAAGTGCGTCCGGTTTTATTTGCTGAAGGTGGTCAAGTTTTTGATACTAAATGTGATATTAATAATACTGCCTACGGAACTAAAGGCATGAAGATTAATGGTCAGCAAATTGATGATGTTAGAAAATATTGTGAAGATAACTATGGTTTTGATTTAGGCAATATGCGTTATAGCGTAGGTGTAGGATTTACATGGATCACTATGATTGGACCATTATCTCTTAGCTATGCATTCCCGTTAAATGATAAGCCTGGTGACGAAACTAAAGAGATTCAGTTTGAAATCGGTCGTACTTTCTAAGTACGACTTGACTAAACGATCAAAGAAGGACACAAATTAAGATGAAAAAATTAAATATATTAATGTTAGGGTTAGGCCTTACAATTTCTGCTATGACGAATGCCGCTGGTTATGGGGTGATTGATCTTGCTAAAGTTGTTGAAAGTAGTACTTATTTAAAACAACAAAATGCAAGTTTAAATCAATCTGTTAAACCAACAACTACTCGCCTTGAGCAGTTGGGTAAAGAGTTAGAAGGTCTTCAGCGTCAAGCCCAAACACAAGGGCAAAAAATGAAAGAAGATGATATTAAAAAGCTTCAGGCTCAATATCAGTCAAAATTAAATGAATTTAATTCAACTCAACAAGGGTTGCAGTCTAAAGTTCAAACTAGTTTGCAAGGAATGAACTCAACTTTTGAGAGTCGTGTGAAGCAAGCTGCTGAACAATTACGAAAAGAAAATAATCTTGACTTCATTTTGAATAAAAATTCGACCGTTGCCTATGACGCTAAATATGATTTAACTGATAAAATGATACAAAAGGTTAATTCAATGAAATAAATTAATGAAAGTGCAACATTATCGTTTAGATGAACTAGCTCACCTAGTGAATGGTGAGTTAGTCGGTACGGGTAATCTTCAATTTATAAACTTAGCAAGTTTAGAAAATGCTGAACCTTCTCATATTACTTTCGTGAATGGCGAAAAGTATATTGATCAAGCAAAAGCTAGCCGTGCGGGTGCGTACATTGTTACAAACTCAATTAAAGAACAGCTTACTGATAAACAAAATTTTATTATTGTTAATAATCCTTATTTAGCTTTTGCCATCCTTACCCATGTTTTTGATAAAAAGATCACATCAATAGGTATTGAAAGTACTGCTCAAATTCATCCATCTGCAATTATTTCTGAAAATGCATATATTGGCCATTATGTTGTAATTGGTGAAAATTGTGTAGTAGGAGATAATACGATTATCCAGTCTCATACTCGTCTGGATGATAATGTGGAAATTGGAAAGGATTGTTTCATTGATTCACATGTCACCATTACGGGTGGAGCTAAATTACTTGACCGCGTTCGAGTCCATGCAAGTACCGTAATTGGTAGTGAAGGCTTTGGATTTGCTCCATATCAGGGTAAATGGCATCGTATTGCTCAATTAGGTTCAGTTATCATTGGTAATGATGTCCGCATTGGTTCAAATTGTAGTATTGATCGGGGTGCTTTAGATAATACAATTTTGGAAGATGGGGTAATTATTGATAACCTTGTGCAAATTGCACATAACGTTCATATTGGTTCAAATACTGCTATTGCTGCTAAATGTGGAATTGCGGGAAGCACTAAAATTGGCAAAAACTGTATTCTTGCAGGCGCCTGTGGTGTGTCTGGTCACCTTTCAATCACTGATAATGTGACTTTAACAGGAATGTCAATGGTCACAAAAAATATTTCTGAAGCGGGTACCTATTCTTCAGGAATTGGATTATTTGAAAATAGTCATTGGAAAAAGACGATTGTACGCTTGCGACAATTAGCAGATGTGCCATTGACCCAAATCACTAAACGACTTGATCATATACAAGCTCAAATAGAGTCTCTTGAATCAACTTTTAATTTGCGTAAATAGAATATTATGACCGAGTCAACTACACCTAAATTTGCCATCCCTGAATTACCAATGCAGATTCAAACGATTCGTCAATATTTGCCGCATCGTTACCCATTCTTATTGGTTGATCGTGTGACTGAAGTAACTGACAACAGTATTGTTGGTTATAAAAATGTTTCTATTAATGAAGAGTTCTTGCAAGGACATTTCCCAGAATATCCAATTATGCCGGGTGTCTTAATTGTAGAAGCATTAGCTCAAGTTTCAGGCGTTTTAGGTTTCATTATGAACAATGAGACACCAAAACCAGGTTCTTTATTCCTCTTTGCTGGTGCAGAAAAGGTTAGATTTAAAAAACAAGTAGTTGCGGGCGACCAACTTGTATTAAAATCTGAATTAGTAATGCAAAAACGCGGTATCTACAAATATAACTGTACGGCTACCGTTGACGGTATTGTAGCAACAACCGCTGAAATTATGATTTCACACCAAAAAACAGAGCAGGCATGAGCAATCACGATTTAATTCATTCTACGGCCATTATTGATCCATCTGCAGTGATTGCCCCAGATGTCCAGATAGGACCTTATTGTATTATTGGTCCAAATGTGACGATTGGCGCTGGTACTAAATTACACTCACATGTTGTAGTTGGTGGTTTTACCAAAATTGGTCAAAATAATGAGATTTTCCAATTTGCAAGTGTTGGTGAAGTTTGCCAAGACTTGAAATACCAAGGGGAAGAAACTTGGTTAGAGATTGGAGATCATAATTTAATTCGTGAGCATTGCAGTTTACATAGAGGAACTGTACAAGATAATGCTTTAACTAAAATAGGTAGTCATAACTTATTGATGGTTAATACGCATATTGCACATGATTGTGTTGTTGGTGATCATAATATTTTCGCAAATAATGTCGGCGTTGCTGGACACGTACATATTGGTGATCATGTCATTATTGGTGGTAATTCTGGGATTCATCAATTCTGTAAAATTGATTCTTACAGTATGGTTGGTGGAGCATCTTTAATCTTAAAAGATGTGCCGGCCTATGTTATGGCATCTGGTAATCCAGCACATGCGTTTGGTATTAATATAGAAGGTATGCGCCGAAAGGGTTGGTCTAAAAATACAATTCAAGGTCTTAGAGAAGCTTATAAATTGATTTTTAAATCAGGCCTGACTTCTGTTCAAGCGGTTGAGCAGATTAAAAATGATATCCTTCCGAATGTTCCAGAAGCTCAATTGTTAATTGACTCTGTTGAACGGTCAGAACGTGGTATTGTGCGTTAAGCCGAGATATTCAAAAAAAGACACCGCAATCTGCGGTGTCTTTTTTTCTTAAGAACTTTTATTTATTAAAAAATTTGGCTTCTTCAGATTTTGGATACTGACTTAAGATTTTAGCTTTATATTGATTTGCTGAAACAGTATTTTTATCGACATCTTTGGCAATACTGTAGAGTTGGTAAAGGGCGCGAGGAGCTTTACTAGAGTTTGGGTATTGTGTAGCCACTACGTTATAGTTCTTTTTAGCTTCATTATAATTCACTGGATCAGTAGCTAAATTAAACTCGGCTAACCAAAAGTAGGCATTCCCTGTATAGATGCTATTAGGATGATTTTTGATAAAGTTTTGCATTGGAGCAATCGCTTTTTTTGCTCCACCTTGCTTATAGGCATCTAAAGCAACAGTGTAAGCTGCTTTTTCAAGTTCTACAGGGTTTGATTGATTTTGCGTAGCAGGCGGTGAAGCTGGTTGTGTTAGTTGCGTTTGTGAGGGGGGAGTAACTTGACTTGTAGAAGCTGGAGTACTTGCTGCTTTATTATCAGTAGATGGCGCTTCTGAGCTTCCAATAGCTGTAGCATCACTATTTGCTGTATTGTCTGGCGTTGCACTTTCCGGATCTACTTTTTGATTAAGTAACTCCAAACGTTGATCTAAATCAGTATAGCGATTAGCTAAATCTTTTTTCAATTGTTCAATATCGTTGGATTGTTCTTCTAGTTGTCCACGGAGTGTGCGTATATCACTTTCTAATTGTTGATTTTTTTGCATCAATTCCCAATTTAAATTACTAGGAACTGAAGAATTACTAGATGCAGTAGAGGTTGAGCTGCCGCCACTTTGGCTTAAACCGCGCGATTCAATTGGAATATTGGCATAGAGAGAAGTAGTGTTCATTAAGGCAATAAATAATAAAGAATGCTTCATCAATCGCATGAGTATAGGTCCATAATTTTATGTAAAAGCCAACTTGAGAAGGGAATATATAAACTATTCACGCTAGCTATCTAAGGTTTTAATTAATCATTGCAATTAAAACAGCTAACAATATAAATGCAAGAATAGTTTACAATCTTCAAGCATATTTTATTCAAAATAAGTATCAAGAAAGAATATAAGATTAGAGATTCTAGAAATTTATGTATTTTTGCTGATGAATTAATCAATTGAAACATAAACTTGCTTAAAAATGAGAAGAAGACTTGCAACTCTTTTAAAAATCTCTATACTCTGTTTTGCAATGGTAGCCCCGCTGGTGGCTTCGCAATTGTACTCTGTGAACCCCGCCAGGACCGGAAGGTAGCAACGGTAGCAGATCTATGATGTGCCGAAGTTTTGCTAGTGGGGCTGCCACCATTCTTTAATCCACTTTCCGTTGGATTGCTTTCATAATTACATCTAAATCAAATCCTCTATACTGTAAAAATCTCATTTGTTTTGCTTTAAGTTTAGGATCTTTTTCTACTTCTTCACCAAACTTCTTCACTTTAAGCTGATAAGCCTGTTCTACCCAATCAATGTTATGAATTTCATCTGCAATTAAATCATTTTCGATTTGTTTTGTTTTTAAAGCTTGTTTAATACGTTTTGGGCCTTTACCTTTTCGAATTTGGCTAGCCAATGTTAGTTCTGCAACGCGTTGGTCACTTTGATAGTTTTGTTCAGATAATTCTTCAACTAGTTGCTTAACCTCTTCTGGGTTTTGTGCATAACGATTTAATTTTTCAGTAAGTTCTGCTTTTGAATAATCTCGACGAGTCAATAGCGCGAAAGCATAGGAGCGCAAACGCTGACCTGTAAGCAATGCACGTTGTTGAGAGTGTTCTTCTGATCTTTTGAACATATTAAGGTTTCCTTATAAAAAACGCCCCGAAGGGCGTTTTTAAGACTAATGAGCGATAATGATTAAGATTCTAATAGAAGATCTTCTTCTTCCTCTTCGACCTGTACAGCGCCATTAGTACCCGTAGTTAATAGTTGTTCACGGATAACTTTTTCAATCTCTTCAGCCATTTGAGGATTTTCTTCAAAGTGGCGGATAACATTGTTTTTACCTTGGCCAATTTTATTGCCTTGATATGAATACCAAGCGCCTGCTTTTTGCACGATATCTTGTTGTACAGCTAAATCCACAAGTTCGCCAAGCTGGTTTGTACCTTTACCGTATAGGATTTGGAAAATAGCTTCTTTAAAAGGAGGAGCCATTTTGTTTTTAACAACTTTAACTCGAGTTTCAGAGCCGATGATTTCATCACCTTCTTTGACCTGACCAATACGGCGGATATCTAAACGTACAGAAGCATAGAACTTCAATGCGTTACCACCAGTCGTAGTCTCAGGGCTACCAAACATTACACCAATTTTCATACGGATCTGGTTAATGAAAATAACCATACAGTTCGAGCGTTTAGCGTTACCCGTAATTTTACGTAATGCCTGACTCATTAAGCGAGCTTGTAAGCCCATGTGAGAGTCACCCATTTCGCCTTCAATTTCTGCTTTAGGAGTAAGAGCAGCAACTGAGTCGACAACGATTAAATCAATTGCACCAGAGCGAACTAGCATGTCTGCAATCTCGAGTGCTTGTTCACCGTTATCTGGTTGCGATACAAGTAGATTATCAATGTCCACGCCCAGCTTACGTGCATATTGTGGATCTAATGCGTGTTCTGCATCGATAAATGCACAAGTACCACCAGCTTTTTGACATTGTGCAATTGCTTGGAGAGTCATTGTGGTTTTACCAGAAGATTCTGGACCATAAATCTCAACGATACGACCTTTCGGTAAACCGCCAATCCCCAATGCAATATCTAAAGTCAAAGAACCTGTAGATACAGCTTCAACTGCTTGAACAGTGTTATCACCGAGACGCATCACCGTATTTTTGCCAAATTGCTTCTCAATTTGACTTAGCGCGGCTTGTAATGCTTTGCTTTTATTCTCATCCATCTCAAAAACCTCAATACTCTAAGTTCATCACGTTTAACCCAAGTGGATGCATTGAATCTCAACTTGTTTCACAGGGCTAATAGTGACAGATTTTTTCTATAGCTTCTATGTGTTGTCTGTGTGTGTGCGACACAACTCGACGTTTTTATTCATCACTATATGACCAGTGTTGATCATTGTCCTGTTTAAAGCGAGTAATCTGACGACGATCCTTTTTACTCGGTCTATTTTCAGGTCGAGCAAGATTATGCAATTTTCGTTGGGATGCAATCAACTCCCGTCTAGCAATACTTACTTCTGTTTCTTCATAAAGTTGCTGGGCAACTGGCGCTGGACCACGTGTATTCGAAAGCGCTTTTACGACAACGGTTTTTTTATCAAAACCTTGTTGAATAATAAGTTCCATTCCGACACGAATTTCTTTTGAAACTTTTACACGCTCATTATTGTGATGTACTTTACCTCCTTCGATCGCTGCTTTAGCAATTGAACGAGTTTTAAAAAAACGAGCAGCCCATAACCATTTGTCGACACGCATGGTCTCTACAGCATCGTTTTCAAGCAATTTTGACATCATTATCCTTTCTATCAATTTGATTCAATATAGACAGCAATTCTGTAAGTCGATCTAGCGCTTTATACTCTAAATCCTCATGCTTTCTTACATCCTTTAGACTTGAGGGCTGTAAGATAGTAAACAAGTGCCTGATACCAAATTTTTCAGCTGTTTTTAGTACAGGAGCTGTATCATCAATAAAAATGGTTGCGTCTGGGTCGAAAGGATGTAATTTTTGGAGCTCTTGCCAAAAATGAATATCTTCTTTTGCATAACCAATTTGCTCACTCGATACGATTACGTTAAAGAAGTGTTCAATTGCAATATTATCGAGCTTTAATCGTAAACTTGCACGGTCAGCATTTGTAACTAACCAACAACTATATCCTTGTTCTTTCAGTTCCTGCAGAAGCTCAATACAACCTGAGCGAGCTTGAATTTTTGTCTGAAACTCTTGCTGTAATTTGAGTACATCAACGCCTACAGTTTTAGTCCAATAAGCTGATGAATACCAAACAAGTGTATGCTTATGTGATTGATAAAACTGATATAGTGTTTTTTGGCTCTGGTCGAGTGGAAGTTGATGTATCTCTGCATGTCGCTTAGGAAGACATTCATTCCAGATGAAATCATCAAAAGCGAGATCTAATAAAGTTCCATCCATGTCAAACATTATGATTTTAGACATATCTAAATATCTCCAAAATCATTCAAAGCAAATTTTTTAAGACACATCTACCATATATCCTTTTTAAAATCATAAATTAAAGAAGCTGGGGATATAAAAAATTAATTTAAAACTCCGCGCACTAATTTTTTTCAAAAGTTGTTTAAATTAATGTGATGGGTAGGGAGGATAAATGATTTGAAAATTATAGCGTGTAATTTTGCAAAACAGGAAACAATAATAAATGCTTTTTAGTAGTAAACTTTTCCTGTGTTTAAAGTAAAAATAGGGTGCCAAAGTTTTGCAATTAAGAAATCTTAAAAGTCATCTATATTTATGGTTAATTTTGCTTACATAGGATACGTATTGACATACATTTTATAAATTGAAGGATACTTGTTTAAAGTTATATTTAAATTTACCCCTAATAAGAATTTAGAGAAAGCAATGAAAATTGGATTTATTGGCGGAGCCAATGACGGTATTGTAATCAATGCTGCTGATGGCCTTGATACTTATAAGCTTGAATGGCATTACAAAGCAGAAAAGCACTGTGAAACACAGCCAACATTAGGTCTTAATGGGCCTGAGTATGATTACTACAACCTATTAATACTAAGAAAAAATAAAGAGGCTAAACTCTTTTATGTACTCACTACAATGGAAAAAGATGATATCGCGAGTAAAATCCATGAGTATTGGGAGTGCTCTACATCTGTTGGCTATGATTTCGATGATTAAAAAAATATTTATTAATAATTTAAAATTTTGACTTTAATCAAAGATTAAATGAAGAGTTCGTAATTTCATATAACACATGTGCTTTTAATTGGTGATGGAGAGGAACCTTGGGATGATCAAAGTTTTTAACTTTATGCATTCCAAGTCTTTCCATGACAGCTTGAGAGGGTGTATTTATGTTAGCGGTAAATGAAACGATCTTATCTAAATTCAGTACATTAAAACCATAGTCTAAAGCCGCTTTTGCTCCTTCAGTTGCATAACCTTGTTTCCAGAATTCTTTTGCAAGTCGCCACCCAATTTCCACACATGGAGAAAAATCAAATTGTTCAGGTTGACTATGTAAACCAATAAACCCGATAAATTGATGAGTTTCTTTTAATTCTACTGCCCAGAAGCCCCAACCATTTTTATCAATGAGAGATGAAATTTTTTGGATTAAATTATGGCTTTCTTGGGGTGTTAATAGATTTGGGAAAAATTGCATAATATGTTGATCTAAGCCCATTGTTATAAAAGGCTCAACATCACTTTCTTTCCACTGTCTTAAAATTAAACGCTGAGTTTCGATCATGAGATGGCTCTCTAATTAAAAATGATGGGTCAAAGTGGCTTTTGTACAATCTTCTGTAAAATGATCTTGGAATTGATGCTCACTACACCTTTTATTTTATTTAAGGTATTAATGACGAAATGAGAAAAAGAGCTCAAATCTTTGGTCGCAACGTGTAAAACATAATTAGATTCGCCCGTAATAATATATGCATTAATGACTTCATCAAAATTTTTGATCTGACTTAAAAAGAAGTTGTGATCATTTTCAGTTAGCTGTGCAAGTTTTATTTCGACAATTGCCTCAATTTTTATTCCTAATTTTTCATAGTTAACTTTGGCTTGATATTTTTCAATTACACCATTGCTTTCTAAAATTTTAACTCGTCGATGACATGCCGAAGCCGAAAGGTTAACCAGATCGGCTAGCTCTTGATTACTTAACCGAGCGTTATCTTGCAAATATTTTAAAATTTTAAGATCAATCGCATCTACATTCATTTCGAATTTCATCCATGTTTTTTAATTTTAATTCGAATTTTATACGAAAATAGCAAATTTTAATCAAATATTATCGAATAAATCGTAAGAATTGGCGTGATAAAATTCAAAAACAAAGGAAATGTTGAAAATAGGTGAAATAACAAATGATTACTCACGAACAATGCCTCTATTGGGACCAGGAAGATGAACTTAAAAAGTTTAAAGATGAATTTGCACTGCCAAAAAACGTCATTTATTTAGATGGGAATTCTTTGGGTGCAAGACCAAAAAAATCATTAGAGGTTGCTCAGCATATTATTGGCAAAGAGTGGGGTGAGGACCTTATTAATAGTTGGAATAAAGCAGATTGGTGGGGACTACCGACTAGACTTGGAGATAAAGTCGCGCAGCTTATCGGTGCTGAAAAAGGTGAAGTGGTTATTTCAGACTCAACGACTTTAAATTTATTCAAAGTATTATCAGCAGCGGTAAAAATTCAAGCTGAAAAATTTCCAGAACGTAAAATTATTGTTGCAGAAAAAGATGCCTTCCCAACCGATATTTATATTATTGAAGGCTTTATTGATTTGATTCATCAAGGTTATCAAGTTGAATTGATTGATGGTGCAGATGATCTATCTCGTGTTTTGGCAAAAGATATAGCCGTAGTTGTTCTTTCTCATGTGAATTATCGGACTGGATATTTCTATGATATGGAGACTATCAATCAACAAATTCACGCTAAAGATGCTTTGATTATTTGGGATTTGTGTCACTCAGTTGGTGCGGTACCTATGGATCTTAATCAGAGTAATAGTGATTTTGCGATTGGTTGTACTTATAAATATTTAAATGGTGGTCCGGGTTCACCTGCGTTGTTGTGGGTTAATCGAAAGCATCGTGACGAGTTCTGGCAACCTTTATCAGGTTGGTGGGGGCACAAAAAACCATTTGATATGGCTCAGCACTATGAACCAGCCAATAGCATTCGTCGATATTTGTGTGGAACTCAACCCATCATTTCTATGAGCCTAATTGAATGTGGTATCGATATTTTCTTACAAGCTGATATACAACAAATACGCGAGAAATCCCTCAAACTAACTGATTTGTTTATTCAACTTGTTCAACAAGAATGTTCTCAGTTTGGTTTTGAATTGATTACACCTTTAAACCATAAATATCGCGGTAGTCATGTCAGTTATAGACATGAGTTTGGTTATGAAATTATTCAGGCGCTTATTGCTCGTGGTGTGATTGGGGATTATCGAGAGCCAGAAGTATTACGTTTCGGAATTACACCTCTATATTTAGGTTTCGAAGATATTTGGAATGCCGTACAGCAACTTAAGCAGATTATGTTGAATAGTGAATGGAAAAATGAGCGTTATCTGGTGCGCAGTGAAGTGACCTGATCGTTAAAGGTTAATATCAGAAGAATGGCTAGGAGGGCCTATGAGCAGTTTTGATAAGATACAAAATCGAGAAGCGGGGTTACATAAAAAATTATCCGCAAAACAGATGGGAATGATTGCAATTGGTGGAGCGATTGGTACAGGGCTGTTCATGGGCAGCAAGTTTGCAATTAGCTTTGCTGGCCCTGCTGTGATTGTGAGCTATGCCATTGGCGGCTTAATTGCATTTGCTATTATGGCTTGTTTAGCTGAGATGACTGTTCAGCATCCTACGTCAGGCTCGTTTGGAGCATATGCTGAGCATTATGTAAGTCCGCTTGCTGGGTTTTTAGTCCGTTATTGTTATTGGGCGTGTATTGTATTAGCGGTCGGTACAGAAATTACAGCGGTGGCTGACTATATGAAATTATGGTTTCCACATGTAGGTTCTTGGGTCTGGATTGCGTTTTTCTCGCTGACGTTACTTGTGGTTAATGCATATAGTGTTAAAGCTTTTGGATTGGTTGAATATTGGTTTTCGACTATAAAAGTCTTTGCAATTATTGTATTTATTCTTTTAGCAATTGGTATTTTGACTCAAGGTCATGGAGGAACAGCTCAGGTTGTCTCTAATCTAACTGAACATGGAGGATTTTTCCCTCATGGTTTTAGTGGAGTCTGGATTGGGGTAATCATTTCAATATTTAGTTATTTAAGTATTGAAATGATCGCTGTTGCAGCAGGTGAGGCTAAAGATCCAGAAAGAGCAGTTAAGAAAGCTTTTAAAAGTACGGCAATTCGCTTAATCCTATTTTATTTATTGTCTTTATTTCTCATAGTGGCACTTGTTCCTTGGACAACTTTAATTGGAGCCGACGCGACCAGTCCTTTTGTGATGGTGATGAAAATTGTAGGCATTCCATATGCAGACAGTATTTTAAATTTTATTGTAATTGTCGCGGCCTTATCCGCCATGAATAGTATGTTGTATATCTCGACACGTATGCTATTTAGTTTGTCACGAGCTGGTGATGCACCAAAACTATTCGGCCGTATTAGTCACAATGGGGTACCAATTAACGCATTGTTATTGTCAGCTGTTGGTATTGGTATCGCGAGTATTGTTTATACCATTAATCCGAGCTCTGCTTTCCCGATCATGATTGCTTTATCTATGTTTGGTGCGTTGTTCACTTGGGGCAGTATTTTCATTACCCATATGTTTTTTAGAAGGAATATGGCACGAAAAGGAGAACAGTTAAAATTTAAGGTTCCAGCGAGCCAGTTAATTTCACTGTTGGGATTAATCGCAATTTTAAGTATCACCGTCACGACATGGTTTACCAATGAATTCAAGTCAACTTTACAATTCGGAGTTCCATTAGTTGTTGTGCTTACGTTTTTTTATTATTTAAAACGTTCATCAGCCAAACATGCTTTAAATGCTCATGAAGAATCATTGAAGTGAGAGATTTATGAGACTATATGACAATGCTAGAACTGTGGCGAATGAACATGAAATATTGGCAGAATTTCAACGGACAAGTTTGCTTAGCTACCAAAAATTCACCCATATGGCAGATATCCAATATGGTCCGAACCCAAGATCAACTTTAGATTTATTTCCTTTAGAGCAAGCCAAGAAGACTGTTATTTTTATTCATGGTGGTTATTGGCAATGGTGTGATAAGTCAGATTTTGCATTTATCGCACCGGATGTTCTAGGCAAGGGCGCACAGTGTGTGCTTTTAGAATATGATCTGGCACCACAAAGTAAAATCTCAGATATTACTTCTCAAGTTAATCAAGCTTTCGATTTTATTCGAGAGCAAGACTGGAGAACAGATGAGGTGGTTCTGGTGGGGCATTCGGCAGGGGCACATCTAGCTGCTTTGTCTTTAGGTCATCCATTTATATCTGAGATGGTGTTGTTAAGTGGAATTTATGATTTAGAGCCTATACAAAGCACTCATTTAAATCATGCGCTCAATCTTTCAAGGGAAGATATCTTAAAATATAGCCCTATTCATTACAGTGATCGAGTTACTATTTCATATTCAATTTTATGTGGTGAGCTGGAACTTGATGAGTTGAAATGGCAAAGCCAAACTTATTTTGAAAGTAAAAAAGGGCAAGATCAGAATTTAGTATCTTTTAAGCTTATACCTCATATTAATCATTATACGATTTTAGAGCATTATTTTAGATATATACTAAGCTAGATATTTGAAAATAATATATAAGATATTATTTTATGAAATGATTAACTTATGGGGCAGAATCTAAATGTGATTTAGTTCACAGCTTGCTATATTTTTTATACAAAGAGTGTGTTCTTATTGACCGGAATAAAGAATTTAATTAGATTAAAAAGATAGTGCTTTCTCGCTAAACGACAAAATGTTTAGCTGTTGTTTAGTTGAGTTTCAAGTCCGTAGCTTCCCAAGATGCGGACTTTTTTATTGACTTTTAAAAACAATAAGGTAGAGGAAGTTTTGTATATGGATATGAATTGATTTCTATTTAATAATTTATATAAATTAATAAGATAGAACTGGCATAAATAATAAATAAATTTGTATTAGATTTTTATCATTAAACTTGAATTATTATTTAATAATTTAAGTAAAATATGCGCTGTCTAATCTTCATGAATTTGTCATATAGTATCGGTAAATTAAATATAAAAAGAGATTTAGTCGGCTCTTATGAGTTGGTTTTTTTATTTTTAAAAGGAGTGTTAATGAAAGTACAGTATTTCGAAGGAGGCATGTATAAACATATGTGTCCTGCTTGCGGATATCTTCATTATATTCCTGTACATTATCCTTTCTCTAACGGCAACCAATGGTTTTTTAATGGTAACTTGGAAAAACCGACATTTGATCCCATCATAACTATAAATGAATACTGTAATTACTTTATTAAAGATGGCTTTATTGAGTATACTGTTAATTGTAGACATCCTTTAGCTGGATGTACGGTTGATTTACCAGAACTAGAATTAAATAATTATAGATTATAATAATTTGGGTATTTATTTTAACTGTAATCTTTTAAAGAATGTATACTCTTTAAGTAAGCGGTATTTATGCAATATATCTTTACGTATTTGATATTGAACAGCTATATTTTAAAAAAATGTAAATCTCTTTTGTTTGAAGGCTGTATTTAAATTTGCAATAATTTTTATAAGTTACTATTTTATATTTTATGTATGGATATCTGGAAATTTTTAAAAAGCTTTAATACAACTGGAACATATCTCATTATTTCTACATTTATATTGTTATTAATGATTATATATTTTTACATTATACATCCAACCTAATCTAAATAGTAAAATAATTAACTATTCTAAAATTTTTGCTTTATTAATTTATTTGAATTAGTTCTCACTTTTGATTGAAAAAAGATAAGAGCATTGCATGTGCCCAAGTTTTATGAAAATATGACTTGGTCATAATACATGGAGAATATAATAAAAATTCCTTTCTAAAAAAATTAACTTCTCAATATAAAAACTGTATTAATCATAACAATGATATCTGAAGTAAAAGATATGGAGATTTTTTATGAAGTTTTGCCAAGTTTCGAGTTTTCTTTTAACAATAGCTGTGAGTCATTTAATTTATGCTGCACCAGCTACAACCAATCCCGTATTAGGTTCTTCTCAAGCAAAAGGAATCATTAAAAACCAATATATTGTTATTCTCAATAAAGATGCTGGTCCTTCTAACGATTTTGCAAAAAATATTGCCAAACAACATGGTGGGAAGGTATTACAGACCTATGACACTGTACTTAAGGGGTTTGCTGTTTATCTGCCTGAGGCTGCTGGTACTGCTTTTGTTGAAGCCATGAAAAAAAATCCAAATGTCGTTTCTCTGGAAAATGACACAATCATGAAAATTGATGCGACTACTCAAAGCAATCCAGATTGGGGGTTAGATCGTATTGACCAAAAAGCCTTACCTTTAAATTCTGCTTACTCCTACTTACAGACAGGCTCTGGGACAACGGCTTATATTGTTGATACAGGAATATTATCTACACATCAACAGTTCTCTGGACGGGTATTAAGTGGTTATACCGCGATATCTGATGGAAATGGCACAACGGATTGTAATGGTCATGGTACTCATGTTGCAGGAACAGTGGGAGGCAGTACCTATGGGGTTGCCAAGAATGTAAGCTTAGTGCCTATTCGGATTTTAGGATGTGATGGATCTGGTGCTTCGAGTAACGTGATTGCGGGTTTAGATTGGATATTAAAAAATGGTAAAAAGCCTGCTGTCGTGAATATGTCATTAGGCGGTGGAGCGAGCACATCTTTAGACAGTGCGGTAGAAAACTTATTTAATAATGGTTATGTAATGGTTGTGGCTGCAGGAAATTCTAATACAGATGCATGTAGTTCTTCTCCTGCCAGAGTAAGTAAGGCGATTACTGTTGCTGCTACAGATAATACAGATACTCGAGCCAGCTATTCTAATTATGGAAGCTGTGTTGATATTTTTGCACCTGGAAGTCAGATTAACTCTTCTTGGATTGGGAACAATACAGCAACTAAAATTTTAAATGGAACCTCAATGGCTACGCCACATGTTGCTGGGGTAGTTGCTGAAATGTTGCAAAGTACACCTAACGCAACACCTCAGACAATCTCGACCAATCTTGTAAATCAAGCAAGTAGTAATGTGGTAAAAAATCCTTCTGGTAGCCCAAATCGGTTGCTATATAAATCTCCGTAATAAGAAGTAAGGCTTGAAATTGGAAAAGGTCCCGAAGGACCTTTCTTAAATTTTTGCATGGGTGCCATATTTATCAATCATGATTGAGCTGGCTTCATTTAAACCACGAACCGTTACCTTAATACCGTTCTTCTGAAATTTTTTTACTACTGAATCTAGCATGGCAACTGAAGTCACATCCCAAATATGAGAATGAGTGAGATCAATAATGACTTCTTTAACTGCTTCTTTAAAGTTAAAACTTTGCATAAATTTTTCAGATGAACTGAAAAATATTTGGCCTCTTAATTCATATAAACGAGCTTGATTTTCGAATGAAGTTTCTATACGAATATCATTTTCAAGTTTATTTGCTAAGAACAGTGCTGAAAGTAATACCCCAGTTAATACACCTAACGCTAAGTTATGGGTAGCAACTACTACAATAACGGTTGAGATCATAACGACATTACTACTTTTAGGATTATTTTTAAATTGAGTCAGTGAACTCCACTCAAAAGTACTAATTGATACCATAATCATGACGGCAACCAGAGCGGCCATGGGAATAACCTTTAACCAGTCACTTAAAAATACAACGAGAATAAGTAAGAATATACCTGCACAAAAAGTGGATAAGCGTGTGCGACCACCCGATTTTACATTAATCATTGATTGACCAATCATGGCACAACCCGCCATACCTCCCATAAAACCTGAAGCGATATTAGCAATGCCTTGACCTTTACATTCTTGAAACTTATCACTAGATGTATCTGTCATTTCATCAACGATTGTTGCCGTCATCATTGACTCAAGTAGACCAACGGCAGCAAGAGCTAAAGAATATGGAAGAATAATCAGGAGTGTTTCTAAATTAAAAGGAATATCGGGAATTAGAAATATCGGCAAAGTGTCTGGTAGTGAACCCATATCACCAACCGTTCGAACATTAAAACCTAAAAAAATAGCCAGTAATGTGACTACTACAATACAGATAAGGGGAGAAGGAAAGAATTTTCCAATTTTGGGAATATAGGGGAATAGATAAATAATTCCTAAACCAATGGCTACTAGTAAGTAGACATGCCATGTAACATTTACCAATTCTGGTAATTGAGCCATAAAGATGAGAATAGCGAGGGCATTAACGAATCCAATAACCACCGATTTAGAAACAAAACGCATGAGTTTAGCGAGTTTGAAATATCCGGCCAAAATCTGTATGACGCCAGTTAATACTGTTGCTGCAAATAAGTATTGAAGACCATGGTCCTTTACGAGCGTTGTCATAACCAAAGCCATTGCGCCTGTAGCCGCCGAAATCATAGCGGGACGACCGCCTACGAAAGAAATAATAACGGCAATACAAAAGGATGCATATAAACCGACTTTGGGATCTACACCCGCAATAATTGAAAATGCAATTGCTTCTGGAATTAAAGCAAGACCCACAACAAGACCAGAAAGAATATCTGCGCGGACATTAGAGAACCATTGTTCTCGGACATTCGATAACATGAGAAATAGCCTAAGTTCTAAATTTAAAAGGCTAGTGATGTGATATACCAACACAAGCGACTACACCACATCACTAAACAGTGATGAGTTATTTACAAGGGATAGGGGTAAATAAACTTAAGGTGGCGTAAGTGTCATAGGTATAAAGATTTGAGACATTTAAAAGTGCCTGAAGAATAGCATAAGTTTTTAAGGTTGACTAACCTACGCTTGCTAAAACGAATTAACCATAATTTTTCATTTCAGATTTCGGCATTGAAGTAAATTCATTCGATGGCATGTCTAAAAATAAGTCTTTTGCTTCAGAATGCGTGCAGTTGAGCCAATCATTTCTAAGATCCTCAGGTATTACAATGATGGATCGTTTTTCATCAGTAGGTTTGTGAAATTGTTTCATGAAAGGGTGATGATCAGCATTAATTGTTAATAGCGACATTGATCTAACTTTCTGTTCATCTATAAGTGTTTCTTCATAGATGGCAGCAAGGGTGAAAGGTTGTCCATCTTGACGGAAAATTCCATACCAATGAGCTTTTCCATTAATGTATTTAGGTTCATAGATGGCTTCAACAGGAATAAGTGCAAACTGATCATTTAACCAAGCATGTTTAAAAGAGCGCTTTTGTTCTAGTGTCTCTGTTCTGGCATTATAGGTTGCATATTTGAATGAGACTTCTTTAGCATAAGGGGGAAGCATTCCAAATTTAGCTTTTCTCCACTCAAGCTCATTTTGATGAGATAAAATGAGTGGACAATCATCACTTGGGAAAATATCCATCTTATATTCAAAAGTTGGCTCGAATAAATTTAATTGATCGGCATGTTTTCTCTTAATAGGTTTAAAGTTCGCACACATAAGACCGCCTTGCTTATAAAACTCTTCTTTAATTACAGCTTCTAACTTTTATCTTTTTATCATGTATATTTTTCTCATTAGAATTGTCTCTTTGAGTATTAATTTTTAACAATCAATTACTTCGTTAATAAGTGTTTATTTAATTTAAGCCGCTTTAAAGACAAGCTAGATATAAAATCAGTAGAGCAGTGAATGAATAGAAAAATCGTAAAGTTAAGTTGCTCATCTTAAAGAGAGTTTATTTATTTTTAATAGCTACTTTTATGCAACAGAGCCTTTCAGAAATTTAGATTTTAATAGATTAGTTATTCATCATAATACAAATCATATAGAGAACTCATACAAACCAATGATTAAAGGTTTAAAAATTCTCGGAAAATTTTGACAATTTATAAGGTGGACATATGAATAAACATTTATTAGCTAAAATTGCCTTACTGGGCGCTGCTCAGTTAGTTACTATCAATGCAGCATTAGCTGATGTTCCTCTTACTCCTTCTCAATTTGCTAAAGCAAAAACAGATAACTTTGACAAGAAAGTTATTCTATCTAATTTAAATAAGCCGCATGCTTTGTTATGGGGACCAGATAATCAAATTTGGTTAACTGAGCGAGCAACAGGCAAGATTCTAAGAGTTAATCCAGAGTCTGGTAGTGTAAAAACAATTTTTCAGGTACCAGAGATTGTCAATGATGCTGATGGGCAGAATGGTTTACTAGGCTTTGCTTTCCATCCTGACTTTAAAAATAATCCTTATATCTATATTTCAGGCACATTTAAAAACCCGAAATCTATAGATAAAGAATTACCGAACCAAACGATTATTCGTCGTTATACCTATAATAAGTCAACAGATACGCTCGAGAAGCCAATCGATTTATTAACAGGATTACCATCATCGAAAGACCATCAGTCAGGTCGTCTTGTGATTGGCCCAGATCAAAAGATTTATTATACGATTGGTGACCAAGGGCGTAACCAGCTTGCTTATTTGTTCTTGCCAAATCAAGCACAACATACGCCAACTCAACAAGAACTGAATGGCAAAGACTATCATACCTATATGGGTAAAGTACTACGCTTAAATCTTGATGGAAGTATTCCAAAGGATAATCCAAGTTTTAATGGGGTGGTTAGCCATATTTATACGCTCGGACATCGTAATCCGCAGGGCTTAGCATTTACTCCAAATGGTAAATTGTTGCAGTCTGAACAAGGTCCAAACTCTGACGATGAAATTAACCTCATTGTCAAAGGTGGTAACTATGGTTGGCCAAATGTCGCAGGTTATAAAGATGATAGTGGCTATGCTTATGCTAATTATTCAGCAGCAGCCAATAAGTCAATTAAGGATTTAGCTCAGAACGGAGTAAAAGTAGCTGCAGGAGTTCCTGTAACGAAAGAATCTGAATGGAATGGTAAAAACTTTGTCCCACCATTAAAAACTTTATATACCGTTCAAGATACCTACAACTATAACGATCCAACTTGTGGAGAGATGACTTATATTTGTTGGCCAACCGTTGCGCCGTCATCTGCTTATGTCTATAAGGGTGGTAAAAAAGCAATTACTGGTTGGGAAAATACATTATTGGTTCCTTCTTTAAAACGTGGTGTTATTTTCCGTATCAAGCTAGATCCAACCTACAGTACGACTTATGATGATGCTGTACCAATGTTTAAAAGCAACAACCGTTATCGTGATGTAATTGCAAGCCCAGATGGGAATGTTTTATATGTGTTAACTGATACAGCTGGAAATGTTCAAAAAGATGATGGCTCTGTAACCAATACATTAGAAAATCCAGGATCTCTCATTAAGTTTACATATAAGGCTCAGTAACACTGCTCATTAAAAAACCGATCTTTATAGATCGGTTTTTTGCTTTAGAAAAACTATTCAGTTACGACGAGTACCGGTAAATGAATTTCTCCTAGAAGAGCTTGAGTCACACTTCCTAAGAAGAACTTTTTAAACCCTTTTCGACCATGAGAACCAATCACTAATAAGTCTGCTTGTAGCTCGGTAGCTGCTTTAATAATTTCTGTGTGAATTGTGTGACCTTCAACAATTTTTGTTTCAACAGAAATCCCATGCTGGCTAAATTGTTCTTTCGCTTGGTCTAAAATAGTCTGAATAGATGCTCTAGCTTTATTAAAGTAATCCTGTGCTAATTCTGTACTATCAATAAATTCTACAGAAATGAAAGGATCTATGGTCAGCGCATATACTAGAGTCACTTTACTACCAAAGGCCTTAGCAACTGCCGCTGCATGATTGACAGCAATAAGTGAAGTAGGAGAACCATCGACTGGAACCAAGATATGGTGATAACTCATATATTGCTCCTTATTGTCCTGTGACAATGTGGGGTGGCAAAACACCAAATTATTATCTTTGTGTCTATATTATGAACAATTTTTTAAAAGTTATTGTTTATTTTTAGTATAAGTAGAACCAAAAAAGCTTATTAGCTATATTTAGCTTAAAGTATTGTAATGACTTTCTAAGTAAGGTTGTTTTTGTTTAAGTATTGAAATAACTTGATTGGCATCTATAGCAGATTCAAATAAGAATCCTTGACCTATGCTATAACCAAATTGTCGAAGTAGTTCTTCTTGTTCAGGCGTCTCAATTCCCTCAGCGATAAGCCCAAGTGATAAATTCGGAGCGAGTAACCCAATTGCTTGAACAATTGCATAAATGGATGGGTCATGCTGCATCTTTTGTATAAAACTACAATCTACTTTTAAACTGTCAATCGGGTAATCGCGAATATGCGTGAGCGATGAAAAACCAGTACCAAAGTCATCCAGTGCAATACGGACCCCATGCTGTTTTAATTTATTCAGTGCTCGGATTACATACTCTGAACCTCGATCACCCAACATGTGTTCGGTGACTTCAATTTCAATATAATGTGTCGGTATTTGAAATTGATTAATCTTTTTCAAAAGCCGCTCAGCGTAGTTATCTCTTAAGAACTCTACAGGTGCGGCATTTAAGGAAACAGGAAGAGGTGTAATGCCAAGATTTATCCATTTTGCGATATCACGTAAAACTTGATGCTGCATTGTTTCACCAATTTTACTCGCTAAATTATAATCTTTAAAAGCTTCTGCAATTTGTGCAGGGTAGCCTCTTTGAGCTGAGGTGGTATGCCATCTTAATAAAGCTTCAAAACCAACTACATGATGAGTTCTTAAATCTACTTTAGGTTGATAGTAGGGCTGAATTGTATGATGGCGAATCAACTGGCGTGCTAAATTAAGCTGAGAAGCGACTGTTTCGGTCATTTGCATCATGCATGGATCATACATGCGAATTCCACCACGACCACGTGCTTTTAAGTCATGTAATGCCATATCAGCACAACTGAGTAAACCTGACTGGTCTATGGCATCTTGTGGGTAAATTGCGCAACCAATACTCATGCCACCATTTAGAACATTACCTAAATAGGTAATCGGTTGATTTAACTGCTTAAGTAAAATAGCTGCTAATTCTCGGACATCATTTTCAGATTTGAGGTTATTAATAATAACCGCAAATTCATCTCCACCTAATCGTGCAACAAAACATCGTTCCTCATCGACACAATGGATAAAGCGTTTGGATAAAACTTTTAAAAGATGATCGCCTGCGCTATGCCCTAAAGTATCATTAATATGTTTAAAGTGGTCAAGGTCGATTAAAAGTAACCCCACACTTGTTTGGGTGTCTTTTGAATAGGCGAGGGTACGTTTAAGCTGAAATTTAAATGAGCGCCGATTACATAAACCAGTCAGCTCATCTCTCTCGCTCATATTCCTGAGTTGGTTTTCTGCCAAATGTTGTTGAGTAACATTGCGGGAGACACAAAGTATTTGTCCGATTTCACCATTTTCCCGATGAATCGGGGTAAGCATATTATCCCAATATTCAGGGTTTTGATCTGGTAAACAGCTCATCCCTGCAAATCGGGCAACCTTTCCTTGAAGAGCTTTTTTCAAAGCGACTCGACCGCGTTTACGAATGTGCGGTGGTAATAGTTCGAGCCATTTCATTCCAAATTCTGTTTCGTCAACAGGGACACCTAAGGCGAGGCACCCTGATTTATTCATATGAGAAACTGTGCCATCTACATTAAGTACTTTAATGCAATCCTCACTGATGTCTAACATTTGATTTTGTATTTCAATATTCTTCTGCAAGTTTTGTTGTTCTTGGATATCATGGTCAATATCTAAAAAGCTAACATACCATTCGTTAACCTGAGATGGGCCGCGATACTTAGAGGCTTGAATAGAGAGTTTGCACCATCTATATTGATTTCCAATTTGTAAAAGTCGACATTTTAATTCTATTCTTTTTTGAAGGCGAATTGCTTCGAGCCATCTCTTTTTGACTTCATCTAAATCAGTAGGATATATAAAATCTAACCATTGCTCGGGCAAGGGAGAAAATGTATCTAACCAATATTCTGTACACTCTACATTGCAATATAATATCAAGCCATTTTCATCACTCACCCAAGTTGGTAATGGAATTTGCTCAACAATAAAATGCTTTTGAGTAGTGTTTGACATTGAAGTCATAACATGCCTAGAAAGATTGAGAGTTAATTAATCTATTTATTAGTAGGTATTGTAATCTTTCTGTAGTGTCCAAAATAGTAATAACTAAATTTTAAGTGTACTTTTTTTGAACTAAAGCTGGGTTGTTAAAACTATTATATACTTAATATTTAATTTATGTTTTTGTTATTTATTGGTTTTTAATGATCTTGTCTTAAAAAAATATTTATGATGATTTTTGTAAAAAACATATTAAAACAGAAGCTTATAACTGGCTTGATATAATTAGTTTAATAAAAATAAGCTTAACGATGAGTAGAAGAAAACGGGAAAAAATAAAAAAGCTAGTAAATTAAATTTTATTCAGTTTATATAAATAAAAAAATCTTAAAAACAGTTTAAATAAATACAATAATCACTATTAAGTTTACAAAAGTAACATAAAATAAAGGCTTTTATTATCGTAAAATTCTTTTTGTCAAAAAGGATATATATTTCCTTTTTGTGCATTTTATAGCCTACATTTTCCCCAAGATGTAGGTTTTTTTTATGCATAATTTTTAGAAATTCTAACTACTAAAAATAAAAAAGCCAAAATGGCTTTTTACACAGTTTCCGGTTTTTTCAACTGTTCTTGAATGTACAGATTCATATAGTATTGTTCGATATAATCATCAGCATAGTTATTTGCTAATGTTTTTGTCGCCACTTGCTCATGTTTTAAATAGCAATTTGATTCAAGGTCTTTTTCGAGTACCCACCATTTACGGTTAATACGACGTACCTGAAACTTGTCACTTTTGTATTTTCTTTTAGCCATTTTTCCGGAGTTTGCTATTCAGTTATTGAAAGAGAATTTCTACTGGAGTTACGAGCTCAAGTCAACAGATGGAAAGTTAATTGATTATTTTATGTAGGATTTAGATCTCAATGTCACATAGAAAAATATTAAAATAATTAAGCTCTCGTAAGGAGAGCTTAATTATTATTTATATGATTGTTTTCTATTTGGTTTTAACGAGACAGGTTCTTTAAAAGTAATTTTAAGCTTTCCATCATTTTTTCGAGTTGTAAAGGAGTAATACCTTCAAAAGACTGCTCAAGTACTACGCTGGTTAGATCATTGATCTTGTTGATCATTTCAGTACCTTTTTCTGTAAGTACTACACGGGTAATTCGTCCGTCAGTTTGACAAGAATATGTTTCAACCAGTCCTTCATCTTTTAATCGATAAACGATTTTTGTAGTAGTCGACATTTTTGAAATAATCATATCTGAAAGTTCAGAAACACTCGCATGGGGCTTGCTGCTTAAAGCCAACATGATGCGTCGACGTGAGTTATCTAAACCATATTTTTTTAAAGCATTATCAATGTTTTGTACATATTGAGCATGTACTTGAGTAATCCAATAATATGGAAAATCTTCAAGAGTAAAAGATTCTGTTGTAGGTAAAAAACGCGCATACTTCTTTGTCATTGACTTTTCCCCATACCTTGGTGGATCGCATTCCTGGTGAACTATCTTTAATAGTTGAAAAATATAGTTTCATCAAGCAAGTTATAGCAGGACTTTACTTGATGAGCAAAAGTTATATAGCTTCATTTGATAATGACGTTGAATAGTCCTTATCTTTATAGAGCATTACTATATCTTTGCATGAACTTAAAAATATTCTTCCTCTATAATCAAAGAGTATTGAAAATTAATACTACTTAACAAAGCAGCCTCAAAAGCTCTTTGAATAGATATATAAGATCGCATCTAAGCTTGCTTGATCGTTAAATGAACGATATTGCTTGCAACCGCATCGTAGAAAAAAAATTATGATTTGACCGTGGCATTGAACGAGAAAGTTTTTGTCTCTAAAGTCATAATTATGAAAAATCAAGATATTTAAATAATAAATATTTTTATATATCAATTTCTTGCTTTATTTTTATATTGATAAAATTTACCATACATTTAACATGAAACATCTATTATTTAGTAAATTAAAATTATATTTTATTATAAGTTGTTGATTTTTATTTATAATTTAAGTATTTACTTTTAAATCTTAAATTATGATAGAGAGTGGAATTTGTCTATAAATTATATTTTTTATAAATTTTACTTGAAATATCTCTCTTAAATCGCAAAAGCAACCAATTTTAACTCTAGTGTTGGTAGAGGAAATGCCAGTACAAATTATGGCTAGAGCTATTCAGATTAAATGCGTTAAGTCTTAGACAATTAACTATCAAGTAGTTTTTAATTTAAATTTTTATGAGATCAGGCATATATAATTTATAAAAAAGGGAGAATAAAATTCTCCCTTTTTTATTATGAAGTAGCTATGGGCTTTTCTTCTAACTTTTTCTTAACAATGGCATAACTTATTCCTGTAACGATACTACCCGCAGCAATTGCAGCAAGATATAACCAAGCATGATTAATTGCATTCGGAATTAAAAGTACAAATACACCACCGTGAGGGGTAACCAATTCGCAATGGAAAAGGGCAACAAGTGCTCCAGTCACCGCTCCACCTAAAATACACGTCGGGATTACACGCATTGGGTCTTTTGCTGCAAATGGAATAGCACCTTCAGAAATAAAACATAAACCTAATACGAAAGCAGCTTTTCCAGCATCTCGCTCTCCTGTACTAAATTTATTTTTAGCCATGAAAGTTGCAATTGCCATACCAATAGCAGGAACCATGCCGCCAGCCATTGTAGCTGCCATGGGCATATACGTGTTTGTTGTGAGCAGCCCAACAGTAAAAGCATAGGCCGCTTTATTGATTGGACCACCCAAATCAATACACATCATGCTTGCTAATATAATTCCCATTAACACAGCATTTGTTGTACCCATGTTATTTAAGAAATCTTTCATTAGCTCAAAAATATGTGCTACTGGCTGACCCACCACGTAAAACATAATAAGGCCAACAAATAATGTGCCTAATAAAGGAATAATTAATATAGGTTTAAGTGCTTCTAAACTGGTAGGAAGTTTGAGTTTTTTTGCAATAAAAAGCGCGATATAGCCAGCAAGAAAACCTGAGACAATACCTCCTAAGAAACCTGCTTGTAACTGAGAAGCAAGTAAGCCGCCAATTAAACCAGGTGCGAGGCCAGGACGATCAGCAATTGAATAGGCAATATAGCCCGATAACATCGGGACCATGAGCATAAATGCAGCAGCACCAATTTGTTTTAATATGGCGGGTAAGCTACCTGCTTGTTCAGCAGCATTTAGACCAAAGCATAAGGAGAGAGCAATTAACAGACCACCAGCCACCACCATAGGTAGCATAAAAGAAACACCAGTTAAGAGATGTTTATATACGCCAACTTTTTCGGTTTTATCTTTGTTTTCTGTCGATGCTTGTTGCTTACCTTGTTCTAAAACTTGTGCATTGCTGATAGCTTCTGCAAAGGCTTTATCTGTTTGCTTTAGAGCAAAGCCTGTACTGCATCGATAAACGCGCTTACCTACAAAACGATCTGTATTAACTTCGATGTCAGTCGCAAGAATCACAATGTCTGCTTCAGCAATAGCTTGAGCTGATAAAATGTTTTTTGCACCAACAGAACCTTGTGTTTCTACTTCAATCTCATACCCAAGCTTTTCTGCACCTTGTTGTAAAGCTTCGGCAGCCATAAAAGTATGGGCAACACCCGTAGGACACGCAGTGATTGCTACAAACTTTTTAGTAGTAGTTACTGTCAAGCTATTATCACTTAACCAATCTTGAGCTGGCTTAAAGTGATCTAAGGCAGTTTGGAAAGCTGTGTGAGCATCATTTTTTATCTCTTCAATGCTAATGAAAGATAATGGATGTGTACCAAAAATATGAAGATCTTTCGGCCGTTGTCCAATCACGATGACTTGTTCAAAGCTTTCATTCGGATCGAATTCATCAAGCGAAATAATGCTATTTTGATAACCTTGTTGGGATGCAACTTGTGCAAGTTTACGAGCTAAAATCAAAGCATTGACTTGCTGTTGCGGACTATTAATGACAAATAATAAATGTTTAGCAGTTAGCATCAGATTCACTCAATGAATTGATTGTAGTTTGGGCTTTTAATTGGTTTAGCTTTTCAGCATTGGGAATGTGAAAGCCTATTTGTGTTACAGCATGGCTCGCAATTGCTGTGGCTGTTTTTAATGTTTCTTCGGCAGAAAAACCATTTATTAAGCCATGAATCATGCCTGCTAAAAGAGAGTCACCTGCACCAACGGTACTTTTAACGATCACTTTAGGAGCTTTGGCATGAAGTGGGTGAGTGTCGTGTAGCCAGTTTACACCGTCTTCTCCCATCGAAATAACGACATGCTCAATTTTAGCTAATTTTTCAAAAAGCTTTTTTTGTTCAGAATAAGTCGAGGCAGGAAGCTGATAGCTTTCTACTAACTCATCTGTATTTGGTTTAATCATCCATGGTTGGCATTCAATTGCAGCAACTAACGCTTTACCGCTTGTATCTAGTGCAACTTTTTTCCCTTGCGCTTGAATGAGCTTAATAAGTTGCTGTAATTCATCAACACTAAAACCTTGTGGAAGGCTCCCGGCAATAGCAACCACATCTACCAGAGGCAAAATCATTTCGATTTTTTGAAAGAAGTTCTTCTTATCTAGTTCAGAAACAAAGAAACCTTTTCCATTTAAATCGGTCATACGCCCAGAATGTTCAGCAATTTTTATATTTTGACGAGTTTCGCCTTCAATATAAATAAACTCTGGTTGGAATTGAGCTTTTTTAAAATGCTCATCAAAAATCTGTTTGTTCATTGTTCCTAAAAAACCAGAAACAATAACCTCATGCCCTAAATCTTTTAAAACTTGTGCAATATTTAAGCCTTTGCCTGCTGCATGTATTTCTACAGATTCTTGACGATTCACTTGACCTATCTGTAACTCATTGAGTTGTATAGTCACATCAATTGCAGGATTTAAAGTAATTGTTAAAACTTTAGCCATTACTATTCCTAATCTTTACATTTCTTGTTCGGATAACTGACGTACAGCAGGGGCGCTATCACATTCTAGTGCACGCTTAGCAAGCACCTGAGCTTTGCTGTAGTTAAGTGTACGAATTTGAGCTTTAACCAAAGGAATACTATTTGGTGACATACTAAGCTCATCTACACCTAAACCCATAAGGATCGGTACAGCTTTTGGATCAGCAGCGAGTTCACCGCATATGCCCACCCATTTGCCATGTTTGTGAGCAGCTTTTACAGTTTGATCAATCAATTGCAAAATACTTGGGTGTAGGCCGTCTGCTTCAGCCGAGAGGATAGGGTGTCCACGGTCAATGGCTAAAGTATATTGAGTTAAGTCATTTGTTCCTATGCTAAAGAAGTCCACTTCTTGAGCAAGGATAGGTGCAAGTAAAGCAGCCGAAGGAACTTCTATCATGATACCAACTTGTAAGTCGGCGCATGGATATATCGCTTTAACTTCGTCAAGGATCGCTTTGGCAGCACGCCATTCCTCTACACGGCCAATCATTGGAAACATGATTCGTAAAGGACGGTCATCTGCTGCTTTAAGCAAAGCAATAAGTTGTTGGCGCAACAACTCTGGCTGTCTCAGAGTTAAACGGATGCCTCTTAATCCTAAAAATGGATTTTCTTCTTCAGCAATTGGAAGGTAAGGAAGTGGTTTGTCACCACCTACATCTAGCGTACGTACTACGAGTGGTCGGCCTGCAAGAGCATCTAAAACAATACGATAATCTGCTTCTTGGGTAGCTTCACTCGGAGCGCTACTATGCGCCATAAAAACAAGCTCAGTCCTGAGTAGGCCAATTGCTTCAGCGCCACATTCTACCGCATGGGCTGTTGCTTGAACTTTTCCTAAATTGGCAGCAATTTCAATTTGATGTTGATCTACAGTAATCGCAGGTTCTTGGCTGTGACGTTCAGCTTCTTCACGAATTTTTTTCTGAAGCTCTCGTTCTTGTTTTGCTTGTTGGATTTGTTGAGCATTAGGATTTAAGATAAAAGCTCCAGTATCTCCATTAATTAAAAGAGAGCTTTTTTGTTCAATGTCTAGTACTTGATCACCAGCGCCAACAATTGCAGGTATACCTAAAGCACGAGCAACAATAGCACTATGAGCGCTTGCGCCACCTACAGCTGTCAAAATACCTGCTACACGATCTTTATTAAGGCGGGCTACATCACTTGGTCCTACGTCATACATGATCAGTATATAAGGTTCTTTAGGCTCTTCGATGATGACCTCACCGCAGAGTTGAGCCAAAACGCGATCACCAATATCACGTAAGTCTGTAGCACGCTCAGCTAGTAATCGGTCTGGTAAAGCTGCTTGTTCTTTGGCCGCTGCTTCAATATGTTCATGCCAAGCAGCAGGAGCAGAAAGGTTTAAGTTAATCTTTTGAATAACACCATTAATAAGATCTGGGTCATCAAGCATTTCTAAATGTGCTTGGAAGATCTGCTTAATTTCAGCCACTTCGGATTTTGCAATAACTTGGTGAATATTGTTTTTAACAGCGTGAAGGGCAATATCAAGATTTTCTTTTTCTACTTTGACGCTCAAACCCATACGTTCATATTGATAAACCTTAGGTTTAATGACATGAACAGGCCCAAAAGCTAAACCACTTGAAGCGGCAATGCCCGTATTTGAACTAAGTAGTTTTGATGGAGCTTCAATTTTATTTGATGGCTCTATTTTTATATCAGAAGTTCGTATAGGTTCAACTTCTTCACCTAAACCTTGTTGCACTGCTTGAATAACTTTATCTAAACCTTCGACTGCATCTGTTTCTGGTTCGGCAATGAAACGTAGAGTTTGTCCACGTTTACATCCTAAAGCCAAGAGGCGCGTCAAACTTTTAGCAGAAACAAAATTTCCTTCATCTACTGCGACCTGAATATCACCTTGAAAACTTTTTGTTAAGTTCACTAGATGAGTAGCTGGTCGAGCATGTAATCCATGTGCATTAGCGAGTACAACAGAACGATGAGGCCAATCTGGAATAACATCTGCCCCAATGATTTTGGCAATTTCATTTGGTGTTTGTGTTTGATCTAGTTGTGCAACTTGCTCTGGATTAAACAGAATATCAATCAGTCGGTTAAATCTCTGGCTATCTAATTGCTCATTGGCAGCGATACATACGAGTGTATTTAACTTTTTTTCACCTAGCTCTAATGCATGGCGAGGCTTTACGATACTGATTGCTGGTTGTTGAACAAACTTACTACTTGAAATAGACCAGATCTGATCTTGTAGTTGAATAACTTGATTAGGGTCAAGTGAACTTAGAAAACCACATTTTACAAAATTGTGTTTTTTTAGAATTTGAGATGCTGACCAAAACAAATCTTCAATATCTTGAGATTCAATTTCAGTTTGAATTAAATTTTCATGTAAATTTAAAGATAACGGCTGAGCTTGTAATATTTCAATAATTTGCTCAGGTTGGTTCGCATTTTTTACCTGTTCACTTACATCATGCATTAAAGCTCTGGTTAATATTTGTAGGACTTGTAAGTGTTCATCTGATTTTGCTGCAATAACAACAGCTAAATAAACTCTGTTTTCACCATCCCATATTATTCCTTCGGGGAAGTGAGCTAAACGGATACCTGTTTCTAAAATACATTCACGAGATTGAGGGGTACCGTGCGGAATAGCAATTCCTTGACCTAAATAGGTTGCACTTTGCTGTTCACGATTGATAAGCCCTGTAATGTAATCAGGTGTTACTAACCCATCTTTTACCAATATATCTACTAGACACTGTAATGCATGTGTTTTATCAACAGCATGTTGATTCATATGAATATGTCGAGGCTCTAGTGCTAGCATATTTATCCTTGAACAATATCTCTGGGTTTAGCTAAAACAGAAAAAAAGAAGCCGTTTGTATTAAAAATAGGTTAATTTAACCGTTTTTAAACAACAGCTTCGTATAAATTACCATAGCAGAACTTTAAAGCTATATCGACGTATTTACGTAAAAAATGCTTGTTTTTAATACAAAGGATAATCTCTAAATAATATTTTAATCTTTTATGATAGATATAAAGATAATAAAAGAATTTTATAATGAAGTTGGATACGTATATTAAAAAAACCTCTATACCGGATTACGGGCATAGAGGCAAAAAGTAACAGATTAATTAAGGTTAGTGTCGAATTTCTTGTTCCAAGAGTGACCATAACTTTTGATGTGATTTTTTAAACATTAACATGTGCCCAATTGATTTATAGCCGAGTTCGATAGGGTTTAGCTCTAGCATTTTTGTAGGTGCATTCGGATACAGCTTTAATAAAGCTTCAACGTTACGCTCGGTTGCAATTTCATCATCACTTGCCCAAATAGAAGTAATAGGGCAGATAATTTCAGTATGAAAATCATGGAAAATAGTTTTTCCAATAGCATTTTTAACGTAGCCGGGATGACTACAAAATTCACGCCACTGTTGAGCGACTTTTTTAGGTAAGTTTTCTCCCATTCCAATAAATTGAGTTGCTCCATAACCTTTAAACGCACTAGAAATGGGAAAGATGACATTGAACATTACTGGTGCTAAAAACTTGGTTTTACCTTTGAGACCCTTTACATGGCCAGTGGAACCTGCAACAGCAATAACTTTTGCTACTTTATGAAAGTTAGGCACAATTCCTAGCAATTGCCCACCAGCACTATGACCAAGAAGAGTAACTTGTTGTGCTTGGGTTTTTCCTAATAAAGTATCAATTGCACAAGGGATATCAAGGGTTCCCCAATCATTAATACTCGCTGTACTTTGCTTTAGAGGTCCATGCAATGAATCTCCAATTCCACGGAAATCAAAGCTTAATACATCATAGCCTTGCTGGCTTAACCATGTAGCAAAAGAATGATAAAAGTTTTTGGTAATACCTGTTGCTGGACAAATCAAAACAGGATGTACCGATTTCTTTGATTGAGTTGGATAAAATTGTGCAGCAAGTTGATAACCATCTTCGCAGGTCATCCAAAATGATTCAAAAGTGTTATCCATAATATTACGTAATGATTAGCTTATTAATGACTTTAATTTACATGAGTTCCAAAATGATACTTGATTAAAATGTGACTATAAAGTCAAGATTTGTGCTATACAGCTCATTAAATTTTAATAAAACGAATAATTGGAAAAAAGATGGATTTACCGAAAGCTGTACAGTTAGCAATTGTGTTTAGTGGCATATTTTTATGGGTAGGAATGTTCACAGGGGTGTGGAAGTATTGGCAAATACGCTGTTCAGAGTTACATCGTGCCCACTATTATGTTGACATTGCTCATCGCAGTAGCTTGCTATATGCGGCTGCTAGTCTCATTCTTGCTGTATTAAGCTATTTTACTGTTTTAAATGAAAATGTTGCTTTGTGGTGTGTGTTAGCTAATATTTTCTTTTTTAGCTTTTCAATATTGGTTTATATCATACATGGATGTTTACAGGACACGACAAATCAATTCAAAACGCCACATCGGTTGGGCAGATTTAATTTACCTTCGTGGATAATGTCTTTAATGATGGTGGGATTAATTATGACTGAATTATTGGCTACAGCTATTTTAGTTATTGGAACAATTTTTTTATTTATAGGTGTATAAAATGGATGATTACTCATCCATTTTTTAAGAATTCAAATTTTGTTGACTAAGACGTCTTTTAGCTAATTTTCGCATCTTATGATCGACAAAGGCCCACACACAAAATATGAAAGAAACGACCATCGCATACATAAAGTATTCGGGTTTCAGATTTCCCTTAATCATACCTTGAAACAGTAAAGTCAGCATAAGAGCAAGCGGCGTTACTCCATAAACAACTGAATCTTTGCTGTTCAGAGTGTTAATGAAGACTTGTTTGTTGAAATGTAATGATAACATCTCCATCCCTCCTTGTGGTTGTGCTAAAACTGAATGTTTTAGTCAAGAATAAGTTTAATGTTGTACTTCTATTTTTAATTCAATTCAATAGTGAATAGAAAATTTTTTGAACAGTTTTATAAAAAACTCTATGTTTATAAAAGGTTAAGGTATTAAAAAAGTAAATATTAAATATTTTTGTATAAAATGCTTACTTTTTTAGAAAAGAGAAATATTTAAGTGAAAAGTACAATAATTTCTCTTTTCTAATAAGTTCAGATTAACTATTTTGTTTTTTTAAAAAGAGGTCAATGGCATGTTGAGCAATTTCTGCATCCTCAAAAGATTGAACACCAGAAACTCCAATTGCACCTAAAATTTGGCCGTCATAAAGAATTGGTTTACCACCTTCTAGCATGCCTTGAGCACTCGGCATACTTAAAAAACCTAAGCGACCATTTTGCAGAAGTTCTTCGTAGAATTTTGAAGGTCTACCTGATATTGAAGAGCATTTTGCTTTTTCTAAACATAAATGGGAACTTAAAGGTGAGGCGCCATCTAAACGTTTCATGAGTAGTAAAGAACTTGTTTCGTCAACAATAGCGATACTAACTTTAAAGTTGTGTTCAATTGCATATTTTTGAGCTTCTTCCATTAAAAACTCTGCATCTGCTTGTGTTAGATAATATTTACTTTTCATTATTGCTCTTCTTTCCTAGTAAGCTAAAAATTATTTTAGTGTAATTTTACAGTAAAAATTGATTATATCTATAATTGTTTTGTCATTCAAATTAGTGTGGAAACAAAATGCTGGTTGGGTAAACTCAGCATTTTATTCAATATATAAAATCATGTTTGGGTAAAACTCGATTTCAAAAGAGACACTAGATTAAATGTTTTTAAATTTAACTTTATCGATCATTACGGTAATGATGAGAACAACTAAAGATGGGATCAACCAAGCTAAGTTTTGTTCGTTTAAAGGTAAGTGTTGAAGAAAGTCGGGTAAATAATCGCCAAAACCTGCAACCTTAAGACCGTCAATAATCCCGAAGATAAAAGCAATACTTGTTACTGAACCAACGATAAAAGAAGGCTTGTGCCAGAATTTCCAAAAGAAGCTCAGCATAATTACCACAATTGCAGGTGGGTAGATTGCACTTAAGACAGGTACTGATACAGCAATAAGTTTGGTTAATCCAAGGTTAGAAATAACGAAAGAGAAACCAACTAAAATGAATACTAAAAGTTTGTAAGGTAATTTAGTTAACTGAGCAAAATACTCACCGCAAGCACAAGTTAAGCCAATCGCTGTCACCATACATGCTAGAAAAATGAGGCCAGTTAAGAATAGTGAACCCATATTGCCGAAAGCATGTTGAACATATGCATGTAAAATTACTGCACCATTTGCTGCATTTGGTGCAACTTCATGGCTACCTAAACCTAATTTAAACAAGCTTAAATAAACTAATGTAAGACCAGCACCTGAAATAAGACTGGCAATAATTGCATATTTAGTCACTAGCTTTTTATCGGTAACACCACGAGAGTAAATCGCTTGAATAATTACAATACCAAATACTAATGCGCCTAAAGTATCCATGGTGAGATAACCATTTACGAAACCTTCCGAGACTGGAGATGCAACGTAATGGTTGATTGGAGCAGGAACATAACCAGACGGAATCATGACTGCTGCAATGCCCAAAATTGCTAGTGCAATAATTTTTAGCGGAGCAAGTACATGTCCAACTGTATCCAATAACTTGTTTGGATAAAGTGAAACTAGCGTTACAAATGAAAAATAAATTGCGCTATAGATTAAAAGGCTACTACTTGATGTTCCAAAATAAGATGAAAAACCAATTTCATAAGAAACAGTAGCTGTACGTGGAGTTGCAAATAAAGGACCTACTGATAAATAACAAACTACAGTTAAAATCAGACTTGCAACTCGACCTAGAGGAGAGCTAATAATTTCAATGGAACCCTGCATACGAGAGAGTGCCATAATGGTAATTACAGGTAGACCAACTGCAGTAATCAAAAAGCCTATAGCAGCTAGCCATACATGATCACCGGCTTGTTGAGCGACAATGGGAGGAAAGATAATATTGCCAGCCCCAATAAAAAGAGCAAAGGTCATAAAACCTAGGGCAATAATATCTCCAGTACGAAGATGTTGCATAAATTAAAATTAATAAAAAAGAAGGAATTTTAGAGCAAAAGAGATCATGATCAAGCGGTATTTTATGTGAAAAAGATTTTTTTCAGAGCATAAAAACCTTTAGTAGATATTAAAAATATCAACTGGTTAAGGTATGTATTTGAAAAACCATTGAAAGAAATTAGGAAATCATTTTTTGTCTCTGACTTTTTAAAGAAATTATGCAAAAATAAAAGTATGAATTTCTATTATGAATGTTGAATATTTGGGCATTTAATGCTTCCAGCCTATCCTATATCCATTCTAGAATATTCTAAATTAACTTACATTTTTGTAGGCCTGGTAAAAAGCAGTGTCTACGAGGGTAAAACTGAATGAGAGCTTCTACTGTTACAATAAAAACTGAACAAGATCTGGAAAAGTTAAGAATTTCTGGACGCTTGGCTGCACAAGTTTTAGAAATGATAGGGGCATATATTAAACCGGGTGTATCTACTGAATATTTAGATAACCTGTGTAATGACTATATTGTAAATACTCTAAAAGTTATTCCTGCGAATGTGGGATATCATGGTTTTACTAAAACAATATGTACCTCAGTAAATGAAGTGGTTTGTCATGGAATTCCATCGCCGAATAAAATTTTAAAAGATGGCGATATTATCAATATTGATGTCGCAATTATTAAAGACGGCTACTTTGGTGACACGAGCCGCATGTATTTTGTGGGTAATGTAAATCCACAAGCAAAAAAACTTGTTGAAACAACTTATGAGGCGATGGTTGCTGGTATTCATACTGTTAAACCGGGAGCTACATTAGGTGATATCGGTTACGCTATTCAGTCAGTTGCTCATCGAGAAGGGTATAGCATTGTTCGAGAATATTGTGGCCATGGGATTGGTAAGGTTTATCATGAACAACCCAATGTTCTACATTATGGGCAACGTGGCCAAGGTTTAGTTTTAAAGAAGGGAATGGTCTTTACCATTGAACCGATGATTAATGCAGGCAGACCGCAAGTGAAAGAGTTGAATGATGGATGGACTGTTATTACCCAAGATCTTTCATTATCTGCTCAATGGGAGCATATGGTTGCTGTAACTGATACAGGCTTTGAGTTATTAACACCTTGGCCTGAAGGTGTAGGAAACTATCCTGCAATTTAAAAATAAAAAAGTTCGATAATTATCGAACTTTTTTATTTTCATTTGTTTTAATGCTCAGATAGGTGTTCTACCAAGTAATCGATAAATACTCGTACAGCAGGTAGTAACCCTCGGCGTGATGGATATACGGCATGTAATATACCGTGAGGAGCTTTCCATTCTGGTAATATTTGCACAAGTTGTCCAGATTTTAGAAAATCTTCTGCCGCACTCTCTGGAAGCAAAGCGATGCCACAGTTTTGACTCGCCAACTGCGCCAACATGTGTATGTTTGTACCCATTATGGTAGGGCTGACTTTGATTTTCTTTTGCTGATTGTCTGGCCCATGCAAAAGGAATTGCTGATCAAGGTGTTCTTCAGAAAGACTTAAAATACGATGTTCGCTTAGCTGCTCAGGAATTTTTATATCACCAAACTCATTTAAATAGGCCTGACTTGCAAATAGGCTCTGTTCTATAAGAGCAAATTGTCTAAGAACTAAACTCGGGTCATCATCTAGTTTTGAGCGAACTCGTAGCGCAATATCAATTCCTTCATTAATAACATCTACTCGACGATTGCTAACCATAAGTTGCAAACGAATTTCTGGATATTTTTTTAAGAAAGCAGGCAAAATTTTAGGAAGTTGATTTTGAGCCACATCAACTGGAACACTAACTTTAACAACACCTCTAGGTTGAATGCTTAGATGATCAACCAGATCATGTGCGGCTTGTGCAGCATTCATCATGACTTGAGCATGTCTATAAATATCCATCCCAATATCTGTAACAGCAAAATGACGTGAACTACGTTGAATGAGGCGAACCCCTAAGTTTTCTTCTAAACTATACACGCGACGACTTAGTTTTGATTTTGGTATATCCGTTACACGTTCAGCAGCACTAAAGCCACCATGCTCAATAACGAGAGCAAAACAATAAAAATCATCAAGATCAGTGAGCATTAAAATATCCTATTTCTGCAACACCAACGATTTTACATTATTATTTTTGCAACGATAATTCTTAAACTAAATTATTTGTAATTAACTAACCCTTTATATAAAAATAGAATTTTGAAATTATATTGTAATTACTTTGTGATTTTAATGTGTGTTGTTTTTATCAGTATTCTAGCCTTTTATAGAAGTTTGAATTAATTTCTTTTACACTACAATTTTTCTCTATTCTCAAATTTCATGTCTTATCAACTGATCGAACTTAACGATGCCTCGGCGAATATTGAATGTCCATTTTGTAAACAAGCGATAATTGACTGGGCGCAAGAACAATATATTCAGCCGTGTGAACATACTTTATTTATTGCTATGGATTTAGGGTTCGAATTTGTTGCTGATCGATTTGAAGAAGGTATGAACCAGAATGTAGATGAGTTGCACGAAGATCCGGATATGAATGTATTTGAAGCATTAACGACAACTGCTTATGAAAATCTAATTATTTTGAAATCTGATTTAGGTGTAGAAAATTTATTTCGCTATGTTGGGATAAGTGATCGTTAAATTTGAGAGTATAAAAAAGCCAATCTATTGATTGGCTTTTTTATTATTTACGCTTCTGGCGCTGCGCTGTATTGTTCAACTAATGGTTTTAATTCGCCATTTTGGAACATTTCAAGCATGATATCGCTACCACCAATAAGTTCGCCATTTACCCAAAGTTGCGGGAATGTAGGCCAGTTCGCAATTTTTGGTAATGTTGCACGAATATCAGGGTTTTCCAAAATATTTACATATGCAAATGGACGACCAATTTGACTGAGCGCCTCTACAGCACGTGCAGAGAAACCACATTGTGGAAACTGTGGAGTGCCTTTCATGTAAAGTAAAACGGGATGCTTCGCAATTTGATCGCGGATTAACGCTTCAGTATCACGTGCTTGTTCAGTCATAAAGAGATCCTCAACTAATCTAGCAGCATTATAGGGGGTGTTTACATCGCTTTGCAAACCACCTGATTACTTAAAGTTGCATTGAATATTCAATATTTTATTGTATAAACCGAAGTGATAGCAAAAAGCGGACGAAATTTTAGATAAATGAATGATGAGACTTTTCATCAGAGCCAGTTTTTGCTTATATAAACCCTTCTTAAAACCTCATACAGACAGAGTTCGTTATGAATGATATTACCCTAGCTCCAATACAACCTGATCAACCATCACATTTAATGGCTACTTATGGTCGCCAAGCGATCAGTTTTGTACGAGGCCGAGGGACATATCTATATACCGAAGATGGCACAGAGTATCTAGATGCTTTAACTGGTATTGCTGTATGTGGTTTAGGTCATGCGCATCCGGTCATTGCAGAAGCGATTGCAGAACAAGCTGCAACACTTGTCCATACGAGTAACTTATTTGAGATTCCTTGGCAAACTGCTGCTGCTCAGAAGCTTGCTGAAGTTTCAGGAATGGAAGAGATCTTCTTTTCAAACAGTGGTGCTGAGTCAAATGAAGGAGCGATTAAAATTGCTCGTAAATTTGGTACTCAACAAGGTATAAGTTCACCAAAGATTATTGTGGCAGAGCAATCATTTCATGGTCGTACTTTAGCAACACTTTCAGCTACTGGTAATAAGAAAGTACAAGATGGTTTTGCTCCTTTAACCAATGATTTTATTCGTGTGCCATTTGGTGATGTAGAAGCAATTCAAGAAGCTGCTTTGCAGCACCCAGATATTGTTGCGATTTTGATTGAGCCAATTCAAGGTGAGGGTGGTATTAATACAGCGCCTCAAGGCTTTAGCTATCTTGAAGAAGTCCGCACTATATGTAATCAACATAACTGGCTAATGATGTTAGATGAAATCCAAACAGGTAACGGCCGTACCGGTAAGTATTTTGCTTATCAACATACAAACATTGTGCCTGACGTTCTTACCACCGCGAAAGGGCTGGGTAATGGCTTTCCAGTAGGTGCTGTAATGACACAAGGTAAAGCTGTAGGCCTATTAGGACCTGGTAGTCACGGTTCTACTTACGGTGGCACAGTGTTAGGTTCTCGTGTGGTTTATACAGTAATTGATACAATCCAAAATGAGAATGCTGTAGAAAATGCGGCGGTCGTTGGTAGTTATATTGTTGATCAATTACGTGCGCAATTGGCAGATAAAAATGTGCAAGTACGTGGCTTTGGTATGATGATTGGTATTCAATTGCCTAAAGACTGTGCTGAGCTCGTTGTAATTGCTCGTGATCAACATAAGCTGATTATTAATGTGACAGCAGGTTCTGTCGTTCGTTTATTGCCCCCAATTAACATGACTCAAGAACAGGCTGATGACTTACTAGAGCGTTTAGTCGCTTTAATTAATGACTATCTTTAAGTTTTATATCAATAAAAAATGGGCATATAAATGCCCATTTTTTTATGTGAAATACTTAACCTGAAATGTACTGTTTTAATTGTTCAATAAGATTTTTCTGATCTTCCATTGCAGCTTTTACTAAGTCACCAATAGAGATAAATCCAACTAATTTTTCATTGTCTAGTACAGGCAAGTGACGTAAGTGGCGGTCTGTCATGAGCTGTAAGCACTCTTCAACCGTATTGTTTAGGCTTACTGTAATCACTTTAGATGTCATAATTTCAGCAACGGTAGTGCTATATGAAGAACGTTCCATAAGCGTTACTTTTCGCGTGTAGTCACGTTCAGATAAAATTCCGACAACTTTTTCGCCTTCGGCTACGACAAGCGCACCAATCCCTTTGTCTGCCATGATTTTAATTGCTTCAAGGACAGTGGCTTCTGGAGAAATTGTAAAAATATCTTGCTCTACTTTGTTCTTGATTACTTGTGCAACAATTGTCATTTCTTCTGTCCTGTGTTTTATCATTTTGTTTTAAATTAGCTTGATTTTATAAAAATGCAAAGACTGGATAGTCATTCAAATACAAGTTTTACACTCAAGCGTTCAAAAAGCATTCTAATAGAGATTAAGAACCTAAAGAAAAGTTTACGCTCCTTGCCAATTTGGATGTTTAAAAAAGAAATGTTGCATTTGCTGAGTAGATAACTTTAATTTTCTATGAGAGGAATTAAACAAAGCAGGAGTAACGTTGAGTCGAGTTAAAGTTGGTAACAAAGACTCATGGAAGTCTTTAGGGGTAATTCTTCTAGGTTTGTAATGTGGCCAATGCTCTTTTGCATAGCGATGTGCCTGCAAGCCGTTGAGCCAAAAAGGGAAAATAAAATCTTCCTGATCTGATTTAATTGCCCATCCTTGATGAAATAAACCCCAAAGAACCCCGCAATACATCATGGTTCTTAAAATATAAATCTTGATCATCAAGTCTCTTGAAACCGGTTGTAGATTACTTAAACTATTCATTGTGAAATTTAATGGTTCTTAACTTGTCTTGCTTATTATAAAAAAATCAGATGACATTTCAGTTTAAACAGGTATCAAATCGTAAACAAATATTCCGGCTATGAAATTCTGTTCATTTACTTATAGTGTCTAAAGTTTTTAAATCAATTGATAACTTTGGTTTTTTACAGGCATAAAAAAACGCCACCTAAGTGACGTCTCTTTATGCTTGCATTGTGGCTAACTTTTGCCAGTATTGTGCTTTAAGTGAGTCACGTTCAACACGGAAACCTTGATAATACAATTCTGCTAAGAACAGTGCGGCTTTACCGTGCCCAGCGCGAGCAACTTCTTCTAACTGTGCAACTGCATCCTGAAAATTCATTTGAGAGTGAATTGTGTTTACTGCAGTTGCGTACACATGTTCTAAATCATGATGAGAGATACGTTGAATCATATAAAACTCCTTATTGTAATTATGATTACTTTTTCTAAAGGCCACTGCCTTTAAATTAATTTAACTTAGTATTGTTAAACTAATATTACAAATTAATGGATTTGTCAACTATTGGTGCAAACCACTTTATTCACTATTAGGATACATGATTAAACATTATTCACAAATAATTTTGAGTAAAATCAATATGAGAATAAAAGACAAGGAGAATAAAATATGACAAATACTATCGATGGCTTTGTTTTTGATACTCCACCTAGAGAGGAACAAATCATAGAACTAGCCCATTATCATCGTAAACTATTAGATGAAGCGATCTTTCATCAAGAGATCCACTTAGGGGATTATTGTCTTGCTCAGCGCAAAAGGGTATTTGACTTCGCTCGGCATTTGGAGCCAGCACAAAAAAACTGGTTTTATCAAGTGTATGATGGCGAACTAAGAAAAATTGCTGATGAAGACGAGTTGCATCCAGCAGATGCAGAAGAAGGGCTAAGTATTTTTGCCATGTTTTTAGTTTTGGTGATTATTGCGGCAATTTTATACTTTTCTGTCATTCGTTCACTAATAAGCTAAGTATTATGATCCAGTAAGGTACGATTCTTAGCCTTACTGGATGTTTGATCTTGTGCTTATGAGTATTGAACCCTACACTACACTAATTCGAGGTAGGTCATGCTCATATTCAAACAAAATTTTCTTAAATTAAAGTCTGAGTTAAAAAGTGATCAATGTTTTAACCTATTTGTGGTTATTGTCATTGGCTGTATTTTTGTGCTGTCATATTTAGCATTACTTCGGCCTATTAGTCCGGAACAATATCAACGAATTATACAACTCTCTCATCAGGCTACTTATCCTAAAACTCAGGATATGGCTGAGCTGCTAATAGCTCAATCAGAAATTCATAGAGCAGAGTATTTAAAGTTAATGCATGCATATCAATTTGAAGGTGCTCATATTAGACAATATCCAGCACTTGCTCAGGAAGATACTCAGTAAATAGGTTAATCAGGCTAATTCTTGGTTTCCAAAGCTTTTTGAGCACTATTGTGGCAGGCAAAATTTTGAATTTATGCTAAACTTTATCTTTTTAAACGCGCTGCTTTTCAAGGAATCCGCATGGAGCAACAATCGAATATGCAAAATAAATTCTTGATAGATGCTGAGATCGGTGATGACGATGTCACATTACCTAATTTACCTGCTATCGATGTTCCCATCGTTGAATCTCCTGTTAAATCACAAGAAAATATTGAAGTAGCCAAAGACGAAGTAGCTTCTACAGAAACGGCGGCTGAACAACCAAAAACTGGTTTTTTTGGCCGGATGAAAGAAGGCTTAACCAAAACTCGTCGTAATTTCGCTGATGGTATGGTCAATATCTTGATTGGCGGAAAGGAAATTGACGATGAGTTACTTGAAGAAGTCGAAGAGCAATTATTGGTTGCAGACATTGGTGTTGAAGCAACTAAAACCATCATTACCAATTTAACAGAGCGTACAGCTCGTGGTGATTTGATCTATTCTCACTCTTTATATAAAGCGTTACAAGAAGAGTTGGTTGCTTTGTTGGCTCCACGTGTTAAACCATTGCATATTGACCCTAATAAATCACCGTATGTGATTTTGATGGTTGGGGTAAATGGAGTGGGTAAAACTACAACTATTGGTAAGTTGGCGAAACGTTTACAAGGTGAAGGTAAAAAAGTGATGTTGGCTGCTGGTGATACATTCCGCGCCGCAGCAACTGAGCAATTACAGATCTGGGGCGAACGTAACGATATCTCTGTAGTAGCGCAAGGTCATGGAGCTGATAGTGCTTCTGTTATTTTTGATGCCTTTGAAAGTGCTCGTGCTAAAGGAATTGACGTATTAATTGCGGATACGGCAGGTCGTTTACATAATAAGAGTAACTTGATGGAAGAACTCAAAAAAGTTAAGCGTGTTATGCAAAAAATTGATGCAACTGCACCTCATGAGATTATGTTGGTAGTAGATGCAGGAACAGGTCAAAATGCGATTAACCAAGTACAAGAGTTTGATCAAGCTGTAGGTTTAACGGGTATTACCATTACCAAGTTGGATGGAACAGCTAAAGGTGGTGTACTCTTTAATATTGCAAGCCGTACCCATGTGCCAATTCGTTTTATTGGTGTAGGTGAAAAAATTGATGATTTAAGACCATTCTCTGCTAAATCTTTTGTTGCTGCACTGTTTGAAACTGATAAGTAAATTGATTGGTAATCCTAAAAAGCTTCACTAAATCGTGAAGCTTTTTTTTATATGTATATCTTTTATTATTGTTGCGAAAATAAAACGAACTGTCATATTTTTAGTGCTGATTATGAAAAATGACTTTAATACACTGTACTCATTCCCAAACAACGACCCTTGGTCAAATCAATAGGTAGGAAATAACAAAATGTCTACTTTCTTAGATAAAATTAAAAACCGTCGTACAATTTATGCAATTGGTAAAAACGTTGCATTAGATCGCACTAAAATTGAAGAAACTATCCGTGAAGCAGTTAAACATAGTCCTTCAGCTTTTAACTCACAATCTTCACGTGTAGTGACACTATACGGTGAATCTCATGCTAAATTCTGGAATTTAGTTCGTGAAGCATTGCGTAAAATTGTTCCTGCAGAAGCTTTTGCTGGTACAAATGCAAAAATTGATAGCTTTGTAGCTGGCGTTGGCACGGTTTTATTTTATGAAGACCAAGCTGTTGTTAAAAGCTTACAAGAGCAATTTGAATTATATGCAGATAATTTCCCAGTATGGTCTGAACACTCAAGTGCAATTGCTCAATTTGCAACTTGGACTGCGCTTTCAGAGCTTGGTTTAGGTGCCTCTTTACAGCACTATAACCCAATTGTTGATGCAGACGCAGCTGAAGCATTTGATGTTCCTGCAACTTGGAAATTACGTGCTCAATTAGTATTTGGTTCGGTTGAAGCGCCAGCAGGTGAAAAAGCATTTATTAATGATGCTGATCGTTTCAAAACTTTCAATTAATTTAATTGAAATTAAAAAAAAGCACCTATTTTAGGTGCTTTTTTTATGTTTTTAGAATGAATAGGAGGAATACATAAAACGAAAATTTATGAAATTCCAATGTATATTTCAAAATAATAAATTAAGAAATTAGTCGATAACTGCATTGTCATAAAATAGTCACAATCATATTGCATATTGCTCATGATTTAATAGCTTATCAAACACAGAGAAAGAGACAGATGACTTTAAGATTAGGTGTTGCTGCAATTGGTTTATTACTCAGCGGTTCGGTATTTTCTGCAGTTACAATTACAGCGCCAGAGGAAATTGTAATCCTTGCGGTGAATGGTCAGGAAGTCAACTCTGGGTTATTTCGTTCATCTAAAAATAATTATAAAGTCGATGCTGGTGAAACAAGCTTAAGTGTGCGCTACCAAGAATACTTTGAGCATTTAAGCGGAGAGCATGACATTGTTAAATCTGGTGTAGTCACAATTCAAACTCCAGTACTCAAAGATGGGCAAACTTATAAGCTTTCGATGGTAGATGCACCAAAGCAATTTGAACAAGCAAAGAAATATGCTGAGCAACCAACTGTGGCTTTATACAGCGCAAATAATGAATTAATTGTACAACAAACTGGTGCAAACAATGAGGCAAAACCATGGTTTGCAACGGGCTTGTTGGGTAAAGTCACTGATTTTACGACTAAATCATCTAAATCGCAGCCTGAGGCGGTTTATGCATCAGCTAAACCTACTTCTGCTCAGGTGGCTGTACCAGCTCCAACATCTATGACAGTAACAGGTGTAGCTCAAACGAATGATCAACGTTTAGTTGAAACTTGGCAGAAAGCTTCTAAAGCTGAGCGTCAAAAATTTATGGCATGGTTAGCTGAACAATCAAATTAATTTAATATTAGTACCTATTAATTTAATCGAAATGAAAAAAGACCTCAGATGAGGTCTTTTTGATTTAGGTTAGGAACCAGATGTAATAGCCTAAAAGCATGAGAGGCCAAGCCACCCATGGGCTAAATAACCATTTCCATAACCAGAAGTTAGGTACGAAACCCACTCCGTAAATAAAGCCACCAGAAATACCAATCATCACCAGCATAAGCTGGCTATGATTGTAGTGCCCGTTAGCATCTAGCATGAGTGAAGGATAAACCAACAAAATTGCAGCAAGAGGCAATGCCAACAGAAAAGAAAGGGCCATTGCAAATGCTTGAGCTTTTCGATGATTTGATGCTGTCATTGCTTTTGCCATCATTTATTCCTCATCTAAATTTTGATGATGTTCGATATAAAGTGCACTGAGTACACCCGCAAAACATGCCATCAAAATGCCTAGGATCCATGCGAAATACCACATAGTTTTCTCCTTAATACAAGCTATGCGAGTTTGACTCGATATGTTTGTTAGTGATGACTCCCCACATTTTGTAATAAGACCAACTGGTATAGATCAAAATAAGAGGAACAAAAATGCAGGCAGCAACTGTCATAACGCCTAAAGTAAGGTGACTTGATACAGCATCCCACATCGTCAAGCTAGAGTTAGGATTGATACTAGATGGAAGTAGGAATGGGAATAGGGCAAAACCAGCAGTTAAAATTGCTCCTACAATCATTAAACTTGTACCAGTAAAACTTAAGCCCGCTTTTGCTTTTAAAGATGCAAAAATTGCAATGATGGCGCCTAATATGGCAAGAACTGGGGCAACTTTAGTCACTGGATAGGTACTGTAATTGTTCATCCAACCCGGATTGCTATTAGTAACCACTTCTTTAGCTAAAGGGTTAAGCGCAGTATTGGGGTCTATAGCAACAGCATAGCTATAACCTCGAACTTGCCCGAAATACAGCCATGCTCCAATTACAAGGAAACAAATTAAAAAGATAATTGCCATAATTTGAGTGGCTTTGGCAGAGCGCTGTTTTAAAGCTTCATCAGTACGTAGCATGAGCCATGCACCGCCATGTGCACAAAGCATAGACAGACTTACCACACCGCAAACTAGAGCAAAGGGGTTAAGAAGGGCAAAAAAGCTACCAGTATATTCAGAGCGTAATGTGCTGTCTAAAGTAAAAGGTATACCTAAGAACAAATTACCGAAGGCCACACCAAACACAAGCGCTGGAACGGCGCCCCCAATGCATAAACCCCAGTCCCAAGAGTTACGCCATTTGGTATTTTCAAGTTTAGAACGATAATCGAAACCGACTGGTCGTAGGAAGAGTGCAAATAGAACTAACAAGAGTGCCCAGTACATGCCAGAGAAGGCAACGGAATAGACCATTGGCCATGCAGCAAATAGTGCACCCCCTGCCGTAATAAACCAGACCTGATTGCCATCCCAGTGAGGGGCAATGGTATTGATTGCAGCACGGCGTTCGCTATCGGTTTTTCCAACGAAAGGCATGAGAGCCATAGACCCCATGTCAAAGCCATCAGTAAGAGCAAAGCCAATGAGTAGTACACCAACTAACACCCACCAAATGATTTTCAATAATTCATATTCAATCATGATAAGGCCTCCCCATTAACAGCTGCTTTTGGTTCTTGCTTTTCAAAATGATATTTGCCAGTGTGTAGAGAGCTTGGTCCTAAGCGCGCAAATTTAATCATTAAATACATTTCAATAATCAAAAGAGCAGTGTAGAACGCTGCTAGCGCAATAATCGAACCCCATACGTCACCAGTACTTAAACTAGAAGTAGAGAGATGGGTTGGTAAGATTTCACCAATTGACCATGGTTGACGACCGCCTTCAGCTACATACCAACCAGTTTGTGCAGCAATCCAAGGAAGCGGAAGAGCAAACAATGCATATTTCAGGAGCCAAGGTTTATTTTCAGCATTTCTTTTTGCTACAGCCCAAGTCGCTAAAATGAAGAGTAATAGCATTAAGAAACCAGAGGCCACCATTGCGCGGAAAGAGAAAAATAGCGCTGTAACATTTGGCACAGTATCTTTTACAGCAGCTTTAATATTTTGCTCGCTTGCATCAACTACATTGGGTGCATATTTCTTAAGAAGTAGGCCATAACCTAAATCTTTTTGATTTTTTTCAAAAGAGGCTAATAACTCTGGTGAACGATCACCTGCACGCAATTTTTCAAGTTCAGCATAGGCAAGCATACCGTTGCGAATACGAACTTCGTGTTGTTGCATGAGATCTTTAAGACCAGTAACTTCTTTGGTTGTTGAGCGAGTTGCAATTAAACCTAATGCATAGGGAATTTTAACTGCATAATCTGTCCGCATCTCTTCATGGTTTGGTACACCAAACAAAGTAAACGGAGCGGGAGCAGGATGAGTATCCCATTCGGCTTCGATTGCAGCGAGTTTAGTTTTTTGCACATCACCTAGCTCATAGCCAGATTCATCACCTAACAAAATCACTGAAAGTGTAGATGCAAGACCGAAAATGGCAGCAATTGCAAATGAACGACGGGCGAAAGGAAGGTCACGTTTTTTAAGTAAGTAATAGCTTGAAATGGCAAGTACAAAAATTGCACCAGTTACATAACCTGCAGAAACGGTATGTACGAATTTCACCTGAGCTACAGGGTTAAAGATAAGCGCGCCGAAATCAACTAATTCCATACGCATTGTTTCAAAGTTAAATGCAGCACCTACTGGATTTTGCATCCATCCATTAGCCACTAAAATCCAAAGCGCTGACATATTGGACCCGAGAGCGACTAACCATGTTACGCCTAGATGCTGAACCTTACTTAAACGGTCCCATCCGAAGAAGAATAAACCAATAAATGTAGACTCAAGAAAGAATGCCATAAGGCCTTCAATTGCTAATGGAGCACCAAAAATATCACCTACATAGTGTGAGTAATAAGCCCAGTTTGTTCCAAATTGGAACTCCATTGTTAAGCCAGTTGTTACCCCTAAAGCAAAGTTAATACCAAATAATTTTCCCCAAAATTTAGTCATATCCTTGTAAATTTCTTTACCGGAAATGACATAAGTGGTTTCCATGATGGCAAGGATAAATGCCAAACCTAGAGTTAAAGGGACGAAAAGAAAGTGATACATTGCGGTCATCGCAAATTGAAACCGCGAAAGATCAACCACGCTTTCAGAAATCATCAACGTGTCTCCTTAATGTGGGAAATGTTATCGCCAGCAATATGCTCGGCGACCTGATTGTCAAAATTTTTGGGGATGGTGGGAGCATCAAACCAAATATGTTTGATCGTTAAGAGAAGCACTATTTTTATTATTAGAATAATAGTGATTTCTTTAACTAAACGACCATTAAGATTTTTAAAATTAAGGCTCATAAATTAAACCTCATTTGATATTAATTTTATTATTAATCAAAATATAATAAAAATAAACATTAAATATATTTTAAATGAATATTTAAATAATTAACTTTTATAAAACAAATACTTAATATTTTAAAATAAATACCATACTAAAATGGTTTGAATTGATTATTAAATCCTACTAAAACACTTGTAAATAAAAATATTAAGTTGATTAAAATAGTTTGTTTTAATTTAATACCGACTAAAATGATTGTATATTATATTTATAAATTATATTCCAAACTAAAATAGTTGGAATAATAAATAATTTATTAAAAAGAAAATAATAAAATATAGACGTAATAAAGCCTGCAAAAAGCAGCAAGTAAATAGAATATTAGTGAAAATTTAATCGGGGGCGAAAAGATCGTTTGATACAGAAATTTTCTTGGCTACATAATGGCTTTTATGCACTCTGACAAGGATAACCTGAGAGTATAATTCGAGTTCGCCGTATTCTGGTTCGACTTGAACGTAGTGGAGCTGGCCAAATTCATCACGCACTCGCGCTTGGGCAGAAAACCCAGGTCTAGCATTACCACTGGAAACCGTCGCTAATCGTCCTAAAAGATTATAGTTTGTATGAGTAAGCTTTGGTTTAATTACTTGGTCAAGGCAGTGAATCATGAACACAGTAAAAAAGATTGCGATGACAAGAGCTGGGACGATTAAATAAAATGGTGAAATAAAATAATGCTGGATTGCAAAGAAAGAGAGCTGTAAAAAATAGCCTGCAAAACTAAAATTGATAAGTAAAAAAACGAAAATTAAAGCTTTAGAAAATTTAACGTTAAGTAGTGGTGAATTAGAAAGCCAAACAGGCGCAATTTTTTTGAGTAATTGACTTGGACGAAGTCCAATATACATACCAATGGTTTCTACCACGCTGAGTAATATTAAAGCCACTACACTTAAGTGAAATGGCATAAGATAATAATTGAAAAAGAAATCAGCCATGGCAGAAACTCTAATGTTGATCGCTTCAGTCTACGATGTAGATACCGCCATCTGAATGTACTTTAATCTCAACTTTATTTAGAAAATCACCTAAACATGGTCCTGAGATACATTCGCCTGTTTCCACAGTGAATAAAGCACCATGGGTAGAACACTGAATATATTCTTGGTCTTGATCAAGAAATTGATTTTCTAAATATTCAAGCTCTGTTTGCAAGTGAGGGCATAAGTTTTGATAAGCATAGAATGCGCCATCACGTTGCGTAATGAAAATAGTCGTTCCTTGTAAAGTGTCAAAAGCTCTAGCTTCACGCTCAGGAACTTCTTCCGTCATACAGATCCTTTCCATTTCAAGCACATTCCTTCTGAAAATTTTCAAGAAGTTTAGCATAATCATTAATCGCTAAACGTGGGCCAAATTGAGAAACAACTTCACTAGAAATTAAGACAGCCAACTGTGCAGCAGCATTCAAATCTTGATGATGGTTTAGGGCATAAAGGAATGCGCCTGCAAATGCATCGCCAGCACCATTTGTATCAACGGCTTCTACGTGGCGACCTGCAACATGGAAATGTTGAGTAGAGTTAGAAACTAAAGCACCTTTAGCACTTTGTGTAATGACTACTGTATGATTTTTAAAACGTAATTGAGCAAGAGCGTCTTCTACAGTTGTTGTATTTGTATACATTAAGGCTTCTTGTTCATTACAAAATAGTAAATCTACGCCATCATCCATGAGCTCTTCTAAGCCTTCACGAGCGTATTGCACCATGGCAGGATCTGAAAGAGATAAAGCAATCTTAACGCCATTTGCTTTTGCAATTTCTCTGGCTTGTTTTACAGCTTTGCGCGCTGTTTCACTTGTAGAAAGATAACCTTCAATATAAAGCCATTTTGCTGTTTTTAACGGTTCAAAGTCGATTTGATCTTGAGAAAGTTCAGCAGTGATGCCTAAATAAGTATGCATTGTACGTTCAGAGTCAGGACTAATGAGTACCATGCAGGTACCTGTCACGCCTTCACTGATTGATTTTGGAGTGGTTTGGATGCCAGCTTCATTTAAACCTTGCAGATAAATTGAACCCAAATCATCGTTACCAACGCGGCAACCATAAAAAGCACTTCCACCTAATGCACTAAAGGCTACAGTAGTATTCGCAGCAGAACCACCACTTGCTTGACCTTTGTAATCTTGATGCTGTTTTAACTCTGCATAAAGAGCAGACTGAGTATCGCCATCGGACAACTGCATTGTGCCTTTTTGCAAGCCTTGCTGACTAAGAAAATCATCAGACACTTTAAATTCTTGGTCGATTAATGCATTACCAATTGCAAAAAGATCTACAGTTGCCATATGTGTTGTCACAAAATAAAAAATCAGGTTGCTAAGTTTACACCATTGCTTGGATTTGCTGTAGTTTGTTGAATAAAATTCAGTTAAATCAAAAATTAGTGGAAAAATATTATTGTGTGAATATCTTTAGATACGAAGATAGATCATTGAGATAAAATTGATAAGCTTTTTTATTCAATATCTATCATATACATAGAATTAAAAGCTTTTGTTCTGGTAGGATAAAACATTCATGGCTATGTGCTTGATATCAAAGCTATGCCGATGAAAACTAATACTCAACAAAAACATAGTATTTTACTTGGCTTTTGTTCGCCAATCTCAAGCTGACTCAGGCTATAATGAGACTTATTCACTTATCCGATATGTTAGGAGATCACATGACTGTAGATGTCACTGAAACCATTTCTCAAACTGTTCACCCTGCGTTTCAGTTGCTACGTCAGCACCATGTAGAAGCATTAGATATTTTAGTGTCTGAATATAAGCATAAAGTCACAGGTGCGGTGCATTATCACTTGGCAACTGATTATGATGAAAATGTATTTCTTGTTGCTTTTAGAACACAGCCTATGGACTCTAAAGGCACGGCACATATTTTAGAACATACGGCTTTGTGTGGCTCTGAAAAGTTTCCGGTACGTGATCCGTTCTTTTTAATGATTCGTCGTTCTTTAAATACTTTTATGAACGCATTTACAGCAGCAGATTGGACTGCATATCCATTTGCTACTCAAAACAAAAAAGATTTCCAAAACTTACTTTCTGTTTATCTTGATGCGGCATTTGCTGCCAATTTGAATCCACTTGATTTTGCTCAAGAAGGTATTCGTATTGAACTGGAAAATGGTCAACCAGTTTATAAAGGTGTTGTTTTTAATGAAATGAAAGGTGCGATGAGTGCGCCGTCTGACCAACTTTATCATCAGTTGGCCCATCATTTATTTCCTGAAACGACTTACCATTACAACTCAGGCGGTGACCCGAAAGATATTCCTGATTTAACGTATGAGCAGTTAGTCGATTTTTATAAAGTACATTACCATCCAAGTAATGCTGTATTCATGACCTTTGGTAATCAGACAGCATATGAACTACAAGAGCAATTTGAAAAACTAGCTCTACATAAGTTTTCGGCAGGAACAACTTTATATTCTAAGCCTGAAAAACGTTTAGCTGCACCAATTGAAGTAACAGAAAACTATGGTGTTGATAGTGATGATTTAAAAGATAAAACTTATCATGTTTTATCTTGGTTATTACCAGAAGCAAATGATGTGAAATTGCGTTTGGGAATGCGTTTGGTTGAAGGAATTTTATTAGAAAATTCAGCTTCACCACTCCGTCATTATTTAGAAACTTGTGGTTATGCTCAATCAACAGGCCCATTAATGGGTGTAGACGATAGTAATTTTGAAATGACTTTCTACTGTGGCGTTCAAGGTTCAAATCCTGAACATGCACAAAGCTTTAGAGAGGGCGTTTTAAATATTTTGCGTGATGTTGCTGCTAAACCAATTGATAGTAATTTAGTCGATGCAATTTTGCATCAAATCGAGTTGCATCAACGTGAAATTAATGGTGATGGTACACCATATGGTTTAAGTCTAATTTTAAATGGTTTAAGTGGTGCGATTCACCATAGTGACCCAATCCAAATTTGGGATGTCGACAGCGCAATTGCACAGGTTAAAGAAGAGTTGAAAGACCCAATGTGGTTATCAAATCTGATTCAAACACATTTGCTCGACAACCCTCATCGCGTACAAATGACTTTAGTTCCAGACCCGACCAAGTCTGTAAAAGAGCAGGAAGCGGAAAAAGCTCGTTTAGCGGCTATTGGTGAAAAGCTAACAGATGCTGATAAGGCTGAAATCATTGCTAAGACTAAGGCTTTAGAGGAACGTCAGGATACGCCTGATAATCTTGAGTTATTGCCAAAAGTAGGTTTGGAAGATGTACCTGCTGACTTGCATATTGTGCAAGGTCAGTTACGCGAAATTATTTGTAATCGTATGGATACGCCGTTGAACTTGTACCATGCGGGTACTAACGGCATTTACTATCAACAAGTACTTATCCAGATCCCTGAAGATATTGTGAAGTCACCTTACTTCAATTTGCTTTCTATTTTGATGGGTGAAGTAGGTGCTGGTGAGTATGACTATCTTGAACTACAAAACTTACAAACAGCTGTAAGTGGTGGTTTGGGAATGGGCGCTTCATTACGTAGTAAAGTTGACGATAAAGATAAAATTAGTGCTTGGTTAACGTTAACGACTAAATCTTTGACTCAGAAATTTGATGCAATTCATTTATTAAAATTAGCATTTGAACAGCTTCGATTTGATGAAAAAGAGCGAATTATCGAGTTGTTACAACAACGTAAGACACGCTGGCAGTCTCGTTTGTCAGGTGCTGGTCATAGCTATGCGATGCAGATTGCTTCTCGTAACATGAGTGCCTTGGCTCAACGCGACTATCAAAACACAGGTTTAGGTGCTTTGAACTGGTTGGGTGAGCTTGTTACTAAAATTACCCAAGATGATGCTGCTTATAATGAGTTAATTGCAGAATTAAAACGTATTCATAGTAAGTTGTTGCAAGCACCTAAACAGTTCTTACTTGTCTGTGAAGAACATCAATCTGAACGTTTGGTTGAAGAAATCCAGAATGTTTGGGATAAATTGAATGTTGATACAGCTACAACTGAGTTAACTCACGTAGAACAAGCCAATGATAATAATCATGAAGCGTGGTTAATTCAGGCCAATGTTCAATTCTGTGCGTCTGCATATCAAGCCGTAGAAGTATCACATCCAGATGCGGCTCCATTAATGGTATTGGCAGCTTATTTACGTAACGGATTCTTGCACAGTGCTATCCGTGAAAAAGGTGGTGCTTATGGCGGCGGTGCTAGTTATGATGGAAATGCTTGTTCATTCCGTTTCTTTAGCTACCGTGACCCACGTTTAGCAGAGACGTTTAAAGACTTTGAAGCAAGCGTGCAATGGTTATTAAATACAGAGCAACAACCTCATCAGCTTGAAGAAGCAATTCTTGGTTTAGTGGCAAGTATGGATAAACCAGGCTCTCCAGCAGGTGAAGCGATTACAGCATGTTATGCATTGTTGCATGCGAGAACACCAGCTTTCCGCCGTACTTTGCGTGAAAGATTGTTGCATGTAACATTGGATGATTTAAAACGTGTTGCTCGTCAATATTTAGTTGAGCAAACTCCTGTAAAAGCTGTAGTTGCGCCATTTGCTAAACGTTATGAATTGCAGCAATTAGGTTTCACCATTCAACAAGTTAATTAAAATAAAAATTGGAGATTGAACATGGCGTTCAAACAATTTGAACGCACATCTTTACAGCTAAGCATGGGAATCGTGCTTAGCTGTTTATGTGCGTCTATAACATATGCTGATACCTTAGCTCCAGCAAACCCTGCCACAGTTGATGCATGTGTTGCTCTTGCTTCGAATGCCGATCGTCTGGCTTGTTACGACTCTGTATTTAAACCAGCAGCTCTACCTGTTGTACAAGCCGCGGTAGTACCTGAACCTGTTAAAAAAATTGATCAGCCTGCTGTTCAACCAGAAACCTTTAAAGAGAAGGTAGTAGATACAGTTAGTAATATCAAAGTGATTGGTAAAGCGCCTACACTTGAACCTAGTACTTCTTTATTAGATCAACGTTGGGAGTTATCTGAAAAAAGTAAACTAGGTGTTTGGAATATTCGTGCTTATCAGCCAGTCTATTTACTACCTGTATTTTGGACCAGTGATAAGAATGAATTCCCAAGTAGTCCAAATCCAAATAATACTGTAACGGATGCTCAGAATCTGAAATCAACAGAAAGTAAATTTCAGATTTCTTTGAAAACCAAAGCTTGGGAAAATATTTTTGGAAATAATGGCGATTTGTGGGTAGGGTATACACAATCTTCACGCTGGCAGACGTTCAATGCTGAAGAATCTCGCCCATTTCGTGAAACGAACTATGAGCCAGAAGCAAGTTTAATGTTTAGAACGAACTACGAGTTGCTTGGTTTAGATGGGCGTTTGCTTGGAGTTACCTTAAACCATCAGTCAAATGGTCGTTCAGATCCATTATCTCGTAGCTGGAACCGTGTAATTTTTAATGTTGGGTTGGAGCGCGGTAACTTTGCTTTAATGCTTCGTCCATGGATTCGTCTTGAAGAAGATAGTAAAGATGATAATAATCCGGATATGGAAGATTACATTGGTCGTGGTGATTTAACAGCGTTTTATAAGTGGAAGCAGAATGACTTCTCTTTAATGCTGCGTCATTCATTGAAAGGTGGTGATGACTCTCATGGCGCTGTGCAATTTGATTGGGCTTTTCCAATCAGTGGTAAGTTACGTGGACATTTCCAGTTGTTTAATGGTTATGGTGAAAGCTTGATTGATTATAACCATCGAGCGACGTATGCCGGTTTGGGTGTGTCGCTCTTGAATTGGTACTAAGACTCTATAAAAAAGCCGCTTTTAAAGCGGCTTTTTTATTATCCAATTTGGATGTTGGCTTGAGGGTGTTTGAGTCGACTCTTTTTAGGAGTAGCAATTAAATAGGCGAGTGTTAAAGGTCCAAGTCGTCCAGCAAACATGAGTAGGCTTAAAATGAATAAACTGCCATTATGTAAATCTGGTGTGATTCCACGAGAGAGGCCCACTGTACATGCTGCTGAAACAACCTCAAAAAGCAAATTCATAAAATCTGCTTTAGGCTCTAAAAGCAAAAGAATAAAGAAGCCCATGAAAATCAGTATGCTCGTAATAGCGGTTACCGCTAATGCTTTATAAGTGGTTTCGTGAGATACGGAGTGGTTAAATATTCTAATTTCATCTGTACGGCGTAAAAATGAAATTACACTCAGCACTAAAATGACAAAGGTTCCAACCTTGATTCCACCCGCTGTACTCAGTGAACCACCACCAATAAACATCAGTAACATCATCAGTAGTGAGCTACTGTTGGTCATTGCACCTGTATCAATGGTATTAAAGCCTGAAGATCGTGGAACTGTTGCCTGAAACCAAGCGTTTAATGCTTGTTCACCTGAGTTTAACATCCCTAAAGTCGCGGGATTTTGAGCTTCTAAAGCCCATATTAAAATAAAGGCAACGAGGTTGATAATTGCAATAGTGGTAAGAATAAGCTTGCTATTTGGCGTTAGTTTTTTCCATCTTTTGTTTTGCTTAATATCCATGAGCACTAAAAAACCAAGACCACCTAAAGTGTAAAGGATGCTAATGGTTATACAAATAATATAGTTACTCTGAAAGTTCATTAAACTGTTAGAAAATAATGAAAAACCAGCATTGTTAAATGAGGAAATACTGTAAAAAGCTGCATAATATAAACCGTGTGCAAACCCATAGGTTGGTGTAAAAGCGGTAGTAAGAATAACTGTACCAATCAGTTCAAAAATAAGGGTGTAAGTGACAACTCCTTTAGCAACAAAGGTGACTTTTGATAGGCTTGTTTGCCCGAGACTATCTTGAGCCATCATTTGCTGTTTAAGACCAACTTTTGGTGACAAACTTAATGCGGCCAATATCGCAAAAGTCATAAAACCCAAACCGCCAGATTGGATCAGTAATAAAATAATAGTTTGCCCAAAGAGGGTAAAAGACTCATGAATATTTAAAACAGATAGACCAGTAATGGTAACTGCTGAGGTGGCTGTAAAAAGCGCATCCATCCAACTGACATTGCCTGTATTTGCAAATGGCAATTTAAGCAATAAAGTGCCAAAGGCAATAAAGCCTAAAAACCCTAGCGCTAAAAGTGAAGGAGGGCTTAAATTTAACGTTTTATGAGGCTTGGGATATATAGACATATTCTAGTTTTCGTTTTCTTATAAGAAGCAATTAGAAAGTTTCTTTAACTGCGATAAATGACCTTCTAAAATAAGAATATCATGTGTTTGCAAAGTGAAATTTTCTTCAGTCTCAAACAAAATTTGCTGCTGTCTTTTCACGAGCAATGTTTTAACCTGAGGCGCTTGCTGCATAATGCCATATAAATTGATGCCGTTAAGCTTATCTGGGATTTCAATTTTTATAATGTAATGGTCATCTTCTAAAGACATATACCGACTTACCATTGGGTAATTCAGAGCTTGAGCAACTCTTACCCCCATATCTTCTTCAGGATGAATAATCTTATTGATATTAAGGTGTGACAAAATGGTGTGATGAGCTTTGGTTTTTGCTTTTACCCAAATTTTATCAATGCCGAGATTTTTTAAGTTCAGCACACATAAAATACTGGCTTCAATATCTTCACCAATTGCAACAACGACCGCATCACAGTTCTGAATGTTTAATTCATCAAGTACGTGTTCGTCAGTCGCATCGGCAATGACGGCATGAGTTAAAACGTCAGCAAGATTTTCGACATTCTTTTTTACCGTATCAATGCCAATAACATCATGATTTAATTTTGTGAGTTCTTGAGCTACCGTTGCTCCAAAACTACCTAAGCCAATGACTGCGAACTGTGCCATGTTGGTCCTTTTTTCCGAGTTAGATCATTATTTTTAAGGATATTTTCTTTAAGATAAAGAGATGCAATGTAAAGATGGTAGAAATATAAAAAGATTGTATAAAAAAGCCGACAACTTTGTCGGCTTCTTCATCAAAATTAAAGATTATTTTAAGAAGCGTTTATAGCCGACGTTATCAGTAATTTCTGCATACGGATAATTAATCTGCTCAAGCGTTTCAATCAATCCATCAGGGTTTTGTTTCGCATCGGTTGCTTGTAAGCCAACTAAAACACGTCCTTCTGCTGCACCATGGTTACGATAATGGAAGAGGGTAATGTTGTGGGTTGGACCTAAACGAGTTAAGAAGGTTAAGAGCGCACCCGGACGTTCAGGGAATTCAACACGGAACAATCTTTCATCATCTAGATTTGCGTGACCACCAATTAAATAACGAATATGTAATTTGGCAACCTCATCGTCAGAGAGATCATCAACTACATAATTTTGCTGTTTTAATTGTTCCAAAATTTCATGGCGCTCTGCATCTCCACCTTTCAAACTAATACCGACGAATACTTGTGCTTCCTCTGTATTGTTTGCTCGGTAGTTAAACTCAGTAATATTGCGGCCTTGTAAAGCACGGCAGAAGCCTAAGAATGCACCTTTTTCTTCAGATAGGGTAACCGCATAAATCGCTTCGCGTTGCTCACCTAACTCAGTACGTTCAGCAATATAACGTAGGCGGTCAAAATTCATATTGGCGCCGCAAACAATCGACACCATATTTTTATTACTGATTTTATGTTCGTGAATATATTTTTTGATACCCGCTAAAGCCATTGCTCCAGAAGGTTCAACAATGCTGCGGTTTTCATCAAATGTGTCTTTAATTGCTGCACAGATTTCATCTGTATTCACAGTCACAATATCAGGATCAACAATCGGGCCTGAGTTATCAGATTTGCGCAAACGAATAATATCAAATGGTAAAGCACCAATTTGGGCAACAGCTGTACCATCTGCAAATAAGCCCACGTGTGGCAAAATTACACGTTCATTTGCTTCTAAAGCTGCTTTTAAACAAGCAGACTCTTCATATTCAACGCCAATAACTTTTACGTGCGGTGCAACTTCTCCAAGGTAAGCTGCTACGCCTGAAATAAGACCACCACCGCCTACGGCAACAAACACGTATTCTACATCACGCCATTGACGTAAAATTTCATTGGCAATTGTGCCTTGACCTGCAATGACAAGTTCATCGTCATAAGGCGGAATAAATACAAGACCTTCAACTTCTGCACGTTGTTGAGCATATTTATTTGCGATATCAAAGCTATCGCCATGTAATACGACTTGGCCGCCTAAGCGTTTAACTGCCTGAACTTTAATGTCAGGTGTTGTGCTTGGCATAACAATAATAGCGGGAATTCCTAGTCTTTGACCCGACAATGCGACGCCTTGAGCATGGTTACCCGCAGAGGCACAAATTACTCCGCGTTCAAGTTGTTCTTTAGGTAATTGACTAATACGGTTATAGGCACCGCGTAATTTAAAAGAAAAAACGGGTTGTAAATCTTCACGCTTAAAACGAATTGTATTGTTTAATTTTTGACTAATTCGTGGAGCTGCTTCGAGAGGTGTTTCAATTGCAACATCATAAACCGTTGCTTGTAAAATTTGTCGTACCACACGAGACAGCATGTTCATCTTCCCTATAACAGTTTAAAATAGGAAATTATTGTAGCAAACCCTTGTGCATTTGCGCCGTTTATTGGCGCATAAATGTCAAAAAATAGTTGAGTGATGTAATGAGCCTATATGCAACCCAAGATGAAAAGAAACAAGCTGCTGCGAAAGCTGCTTTAAAACACTTACCCAAAGGTGGCATTTTGGGTGTTGGGACTGGAAGTACCGTAAACTTTCTAATAGATTTACTCCCAGAATTACAATTAGAAGCGGCTGTGGCAAGTTCTCAAGCAACTGCTGATCGCCTTAAAAAACTTGGTATTGAAGTGGTTGATATGAACCATGTAGGTAGCCTAGATGCCTATGTGGATGGTGCAGATGAGATTGACCGCCATATGCATATGATTAAAGGTGGTGGTGCTGCATTAACACGTGAAAAAATCGTTGCATCAATTGCTAAGAAATTTGTGTGTATTGTTGATGATTCAAAATGGGTTGATCAACTTGGACGTGATTTTCCACTTCCTGTAGAAGTTATTCCAATGGCGCGTTCGGCTGTAGCTCGTAAATTGGTAAGCTTAGGTGGTGACCCAGTTTATCGTGAAGGTGTAGTTACAGATAACGGTAATGTGATTTTGGATGTTTTCAATCTTAATATCTTAAATGCTATTGAGCTGGAAAAAACAATTAATAATATTCCTGGTGTGGTAACTAATGGTATCTTCGCCTTAAATCCAGCAACGATTGCAATTGTTGCAACAAATAATGGTATTGAAGAGCGTACAGCACAGTAATGTCTGCAAAAATGCCAGAGATTAAAATCGTTCGACACGTAAGAGCAAGAAAATTGCGCTTACGTGTCGAGCCTGCTTCAATCCGTCTTACGGTTCCTTTATTTTGTAGTAAGAAGCAAATTCAGCATTTTTTAGCGCAATCTGAACAATGGTTAACCGAGACGTGGAATAAACAACAAAATGTCCAATCGGCATCCATTGATATTCCTTCCGAAATCTATTTCTTTAATAAAGAACAGCCATTTCAAGTGATTGTGCAAAAGCAGCATCGTGTTTTTCAATTCGACTGGGAAAACAATTCTTTATTTATTAAAGATACACAGCCATATTTGGCATTACAAAGTGCAGTTATTGCCTATGCTAAACAAGAATTACCAGAGCTTTTAAAAGAATTAAGTGAGCACACTCATTTGGCTTATAGGGAGTGTACAATTCGCCGCCCGAAAACTCGGTGGGGAAGTTGTAGTAGTCAGCATAATATTATGCTACATGCAGGACTAGTACTCATGTCATATGAAATTGCTCGCTATGTGGTTATTCATGAGTTGGCACATACTAAACATTTTGATCATAGCCCTGCATTTTGGGCAGAAGTTGAAAAATACGATCCATATTTTCAAAAACACCGCAGACAACTTAAATTAAATCCATTGCCTGCATGGTGGTATGTTTCAGCTTAACTAAAACTACATTCTAGTTGAGGTGTTTGTAAGCTATCAGGTGCTTTTCGACTATCTAAACCTGCTTTGGCGCTGATAATTTTATTTGCTTTAATAGATAATTGGATAAAGTTGTATTGTTGCGTCGAGTTATTTGGTTCGGCTGAACTTGAATTGAGTAAATAACTTGAGCTGGCAGCATCTGTTTGCAATAAATTATCGGTACTATCAGCACTTAGAGCCACCCGATAAATTTGTGAGCCTTTACTCATGTCGATTTGACCATTCGCACGGAAATTAAGCTGACATCCAGTTGAGGTGTCTTCATAGTGACCCACTAAATAGTCTGTAGCTGGTAGTTTTGGGTCAGAAATATTGATACTAGTTAAACCTTGTTTACACGGATAAGCTGAGCCATTGCAGGTCGCTGTAATACCACTAAAGCCAACAGCACGTCGGTAATCTCCCGCACCATCTATACGGAAAAATTCAGACGTATTACCAGCAGGTATAATCCCCGAATATTGTTTCTTGTCCAGTAGATCATAACCTATTGGGTCTAAATGGGATTGATCTTGCAAATCTGCTAGTCTAAAGGTGGCTGCTCTTAGATTGGTGGTAAAATAATCACGTGTTACCTTTTGATTAGCTGCGATATCTAAAAGTGTGTTTTTTGCTGGATCAATATTATCAGGGGCTGAGGTGAAAATAGGAGTGAAGGATGTTTGATCCCCATGAAGTTTTTTCCCATCCAAAAAGCCATCTTTTAAATCAGTTGCTAAACTTTTAACAAGTTCTTGGTAGGTGTTTGCTCCACCATGAATCGTTGACCAATATTGTAAGTAACCAAAGCTAAGATAACTATCTACATATGTACTAGGTTTAGTAGTTGAGTATCGCAACAAAGTTAAATTCAGAAGGGAATTAGCTGGACTTAAACTTGGAATGTCCCCATCTTTAAACGCATTCATTAACGATTTGTAGACATCTTGAGAAGCTAAATCCACATGTAATTGCTCAATACGGGTTGGGTCAACCGTTTCTTGAGGAAGTTGTCCTGAGCGTATCACAGCTCGTTGGTAAACCGCTTCACTACTTGGGCTAATGAATTGGATTCTGCCACTTACACTGTTTGGTATAATAAATGCATGATAAATACCTGACAAATTTTGGTATTGTGGAGTAATTGGGTCAAACACTTGAGATGAGCTTTGAGTTGTAATTTCTACGCGATATAAACGATTCAATTTTGCAGTAGGAATTTTGACATTAAAACTATTTAAACTTGCAATTGAAGTATCCACTAAAACAGCGTTGTTGGTGTTGTCATATACCTTAAGTTGGATATTACGCATCTCTACAGGGGTTTTTAAGGTCACATCAGTTGTTGCTTCAGGTGTAGGGTCAACAGGCGTTGGGGTAGTGGGTGAATTGCCTCCACTACTACCTCCACCTCCGCAACCAGTAAGGGCTACACTTAAAATGAATGTGCTCAAGCCAAGGTACGTGCGTAATTTTGTTTCTTTTGATTGTTGAAGCATCCTAGCTCTCCAAAAATTAATCTGGTATTTATTTGCTGATATTTATGTGGTTATGACAGTCGAGTAAGTGCTATCTGATTGTCGCTAAAATTAAAAAAATTAAAATTACCAAGCATGAAATGGTTTTGTAAGCTTGGACATCCTGTCATACTACTGCCCAAGTATAGATTCAAAAATTGAGGTAATGCACGTGATTTCTGTCGGAATTGTTGGTGGAACGGGTTATACAGGCGTTGAACTATTACGTATTTTATTACGACATCCTAAAGCGCAGGTTCGAGTTCTTACTTCACGTACAGAAGCGGGCAAACCAGTTGCAGATATGTTCCCTAATTTACGTGGACATACTGATCTTCAATTTTCAGATTTAAACATTGATGCATTAAAAGAATGTGATGTTGTATTTTTTGCAACTCCACACGGCGTTGCGATGCAGCATGCCAAAGAGTTGATTGCAGCTGGAACTAAAGTTATTGATTTAGCAGCAGACTTTCGCTTACAAAATCTTGAACAGTTTGAAAAATGGTATGGTATGGAGCATGTTTGCCCAGATGTATTAAAAGATTCTGTATATGGTCTAACTGAGTTAAACCGTGAAAAAATTAAACAAGCTCAAGTTATTGGTAACCCTGGTTGCTATCCGACGACTGTTCAATTAGGTTTAGCGCCACTGTTAAAATCAGCACAAGCACTGATTGAAACTAAAAATATTATTATTGATGCGAAATCTGGTGTTTCTGGTGCTGGCCGTAAAGCAAGCTTAGGCATGATTTATAGTGAAAATGCAGATAACTTTAAAGCATATGGCGTTGCAGGCCATCGCCATCATCCGGAAATTGTAGAAGCACTAGAAAATATTGCAGGACAAAAAGGTGGGTTTGAAGGACTCTTGTTTGTTCCGCATTTAGTACCGATGATTCGCGGTATGTTGAGTACAATTTATGTAGCTTTAACGGAAGCGGGTAAGCAGACAGACTTACAAGCTTTATATGAAAACTTCTACGCTAATGAAAAATTCGTAGATGTCATGCCTGCGAATAGTTCACCTGAAACACGTAGTGTACGCGGTGCAAATGAGCTTCGTATTGCTTTGTATAAACCACAACCAAATAAACTGATTATTTTGGCAGCTCAAGATAACCTTGTAAAAGGTGCATCTGGTCAGGCTGTACAAAATATGAACCTTATGTTTGGCTTTAGTGAAGATGAAGGCTTACAAGGGATTGGTTTATTACCATAAAAAACTCTTTTTTGCTTCACACACATTTAAATTTCGATTTAAATGTGTGTCTTGACTCTGATCTTGAACACTGAGATGACGATGCAAAACTCTGGACAGACGACTTCGGCAGAAAGTTCGTTGCAAAAGAAAAATTTTTTAAACACCAATAAACCTTTGTTTATTGGTGCTGCCATTTTAATGAGTGGTTGTTTTGCGCTCGGCTATACAATTGGGCACCGTCAAGGTTTAACTGTTGTTGGTTACGATGCAGATGCGGAGCAATTGGTTGAAGTAGTGCAAAAGCAAAAAACAGCTTTAGATGCAGTTAACAAAAGCTTAAACGCGGCAGTACAAGAGCGTGATGTGGCTGTGACCAATGCAAATGATCTGTTTGAAGCACTTAATCAAGCGAACGCCGATAAGACTCAGCAAGAAGGTATGAGTAATATCTACCGTGAGATTTTGAGACAGCGCGGTGGTTTAAGCTTAACGATTCAAAATTTAGCTATTAAGCCTTTACCTGAAAATGCTTATGAATATCAGCTAGATTTAGTACAAGTAAGTCCAAGTAAGCGTCGTGCTTTAGGATCGGTTGAAATAAGATTGATCAAAGATACTGAAGTTTTAGTCGTACCGCTTGAAGCGAAGAACTTCAACTTTACTGACTTTGAACGTTTAACAGGTCGCTGGACAATGCCTAAAGGTTTTACGCCTCAATTTATTGAAGTGCGTTTAACGGGTGGCTCTGAAACACCAGTTATTAAACGTTTTAGTTGGCAGCGTGGTAAACCTGTCGAAACATCTTCTGCTTTCGTGGCAGAAATTCCTCAAGCTGAAGCAAATTCACAATAGTAACATCCTATGCGAACAAATAAGCGTCAAACAAACTTAAAAGATATCAAGGCTTCTTTTCAGCAGTCTGGCTATGTCGATTGGCATTTCCATCCACGCTTAAGTGATTCGCAAAACGAAGATCATGACGGAGAGGTTGTTGTACAAACAGCCCCTCCAGAACTCAAGCGTCCCCCATTATATGCAGTCGTATTAATGAATGACGATTACACCCCAATGGACTTTGTAATTGAAATTTTACAACAATACTTTGCAATGAATCTTGACCAAGCAACTCAAGTAATGCTAACAGTACACTATGAAGGTAAAGGTATTGCCGGAGTATATCCAAGAGACATCGCGGAAACTAAGGCAAACCTTGTTAATAATTACGCTCGATCGCAAGGTCATCCATTACTTTGCCAGATTGAGCCTAAAGCATAAGGGGGTTACATGCTCAGTCGTCAATTAGAAGTATCATTACGTTTGGCTGTTAGCATGGCTCGTCAAAAGAGACATGAGTTTCTTACAGTCGAACACTTATTATTAGCACTACTCGACAACGATTCAGCCGTGAATGCACTCAAAGCATGTGGGGCTGATATAGTTTCTTTGCGTAAAGAATTAGAAGAATATGTAGAACAACATACTCCTAAGCTTGGCGAAAATAGCGAGCAAGCTCCACATCCAACAGAAAGTTTTGACCGCATTTTGCAACGTGCTATTTTCCACGTGCAATCAAGTGGCGGCGATCGTACTGTTGAAGGTGCGGATGTTTTGGTTGCAATGTACTCAGAGCGTGATTCTTTTGCTGTGTATTTACTTAAATGTCATCAAATCAATCGCTTGACATTAACTCAATACTTGTCTCATGGGACACGTAAAGACGAAGTTCAAGTTGAAGAAGAAGTTGAAGATATTGAAGGTGAAACTAGCACAGGCAATGCAGGGCCATTAGAGCTTTATACGCTGAACTTAAATGTTGAAGCGCAAAAAGGCAAAACTGACCCACTGATTGGTCGTGAAAAAGAAATTGAGCGTACAGCACAAATTCTGTGCCGCCGTCGCAAAAATAACCCATTACTTGTAGGCGACCCGGGCGTTGGTAAAACCTCGATTGCTGAAGGTCTGGCATGGTTAATTGTGAATGGTAAAGCACCTAAACCTTTAAGTCAGGCTGAAATCTATAGTCTGGACATTGGTGCATTGGTTGCTGGAACGAAATATCGTGGTGACTTTGAAAAACGTTTAAAACAACTGCTTAATGCATTGAAGAAAAATCCAAATGCGATTTTATTCATTGATGAGATTCATATGATCATTGGTGCAGGCTCAAGTATGGGCAGCACGATGGATGCTTCAAATCTCATTAAGCCAGCTTTAGCTAATGGTACTTTACGTTGTATTGGTTCAACGACTTTCCAAGAATATCGTCAGGTTTTTGAAAAAGACCATGCGTTATCACGTCGTTTCCAAAAAATTGATGTTAATGAGCCAAGTATTTCGGAAACGATTGATATTTTGCGTGGATTAAAAACTAAGTTTGAAGATTTCCACCATGTACAATATGACGATAAGGCCTTGGTATCAGCTGTAGAACTTTCTGCTAAATTTATTAATGATCGCTTCTTGCCAGATAAAGCAATTGATGTCATTGATGAGGCAGGTGCTCAACGTCGTTTGAAAGCTGAAAGTGATGATAGCTTGATTACGGTAGAGAATATCGAAGATATCGTTTCTAAGATTGCTCGTATTCCGCCAAAAACTGTGTCTAAAGATGATAAGTCAGTACTTGAAAATCTTGAGCGTGATTTGAAACGTGTAGTGTTTGGTCAAGATGAAGCAATTACTGCATTAGGTTCCGCAATTAAGTTATCTCGTGCTGGATTGAAATCGCCAGATAAACCAGTGGGTAGTTTTGTTTTTGCAGGCCCAACTGGGGTGGGTAAAACTGAGGTCACTAAGCAGCTGGCGAAATTGTTAGGTGTAGAGCTTGTACGTTTCGATATGTCCGAATATATGGAACGTCATGCAGTTTCACGTTTAATTGGTGCACCTCCAGGGTATGTGGGTTATGACCAAGGTGGTTTGCTCACTGATGCGATTCATAAAAATCCGCATTGCGTCTTGTTGCTTGATGAAATAGAGAAAGCACATCCAGATGTGTTTAATCTCTTGCTACAAATCATGGATCATGGTGCATTGACGGATAATAATGGACGCAAGTCAGACTTTAGAAATGTGATTATTGTTTTGACTACGAATATTGGCGCGGAAAGTATTTCACGTGCGAGCATTGGTTTCACGGAACAAGATCATAGTTCTGATAACCAAGAGGCGATGAAACGTGCTTTCTCACCAGAATTCCGTAACCGTCTAGATGGCGTTATTCAATTCAAAGCATTACCAACTACTGTGATTGAGTCTGTAGTCGACAAATTCTTAACAGAATTGCAAGCACAATTAGATGAAAAACAAGTTGTTCTTGATGTTGATCAAAGTGCACGAGATTGGTTGGCAACAAACGGTTATGATCGTTTGATGGGTGCCCGTCCAATGCAACGTCTCATTCAAGAACACTTGAAGAAACCACTCGCTGAAATGATTCTGTTTGGTGAGCTTGCAGATCATGGTGGTAATGTGGCTGTATCAGTGAAAAAAGAAGATGGCAAAGCTGTCGGCTTGAAACTTGAAGTGTTTGAAGATCATCATACGGCAGAACCTGCGTAAATTATGTTAATTGATAGTCTTGCTATAACCCGAATACTCAGTGTGTTCGGGTTATTTATTATCACGGCAATTGCTGAAATTCTGGGTTGTTATTTTCCTTATCTGATTTTAAAAGAAGGTAAGTCAGCTTGGTTGTGGATACCTACCGCCTTAAGTCTAGCTATCTTTGTATGGCTGCTGACCCTACATCCAGCAGCTTCTGGGCGTATTTATGCTGCATATGGTGGTATCTATATTTTTACTGCGCTTATGTGGCTACGCTTTGTTGATCAGGTCGGGTTAACCAGATGGGATCTATTAGGTGGTCTAATTGTACTTTGTGGAGCGAGCTTAATTATTTTGCAGCCTCAAGGGTTGATTCGCTAATAGGTAATTGAATCAAATCTTAAGCGAGAAAATAAGAAGTTTTTTCAAAAAAAAGACTTGTCAAACTCATCAACAATGCGTATTTTAGATTCAAGGAACATTTTTTAATATTTGAGATAAAGATGTTAAATCTATCTGTGAACACTAACGCTTACTATTACTTTTGGCAATTTAGATAGTTGCCTGAGCGTATTCGGGCATGAGAAAGTTGCCCATCACAGTTAATACCTGATCGGCAACCCCGATCAGGTTTTTTTATGCTTTATCTTTTTAGAATCGAGGAACTTAAAATGAACAACATGACTTATTCGTACTTTAGCAACTTTTATTGGTTTTACTTTTGCTTACCTTTACCAACGAATAGATCCAAAACGCTCAAATAAATGATCGGACTGAGTAGATTGCAGTCCCAAGGAAAAAACCAATGAATGCCCTAAATACTTTACTGACTCAAACCAATACAAAAGAAACACCAGTTAGTTTACCTATCCAGTTAAAAGCGAAATATCCGCTTGCACACACTTTCGCACGTCAAATTGCCGAACACCGCCAAATTATTCAAAATATTCTTAACGGCAACGATCATCGTCTAATGGTAATTACAGGGCCTTGTTCAATTCATGATCCAGTTGCAGTACTTGAATACGCTGAAAAACTGCAAAAACTACAAGAAAAAGTTAAAGATCAAATTTTTATCGTAATGCGCACATACATTGAAAAGCCACGCACAACAGTGGGCTGGAAGGGCTTCATGTATGATCCAAATTTAGATGGTTCATCAAATTTACAACTTGGTTTAGAAAAGTCTCGTGAACTGTACCTACAAATTATTGAAAAGGGTTTGCCAATTGCGAGTGAAATTTTAAGCCCAATGGCAACTGGCTATTTTGATGATTTATTGGCTTGGGGTGCAATTGGTGCTCGTACCAGTGAATCTCAGATTCACCGTGAGATCTCAAGTCATATGCCATATAGTATTGGGTTCAAGAATGGTACTGATGGTTCTATTCAGATTGCACTAGATGCGATTCAATCCGCGCAAAATGAACATCAATTTTTAGGTATGAACCAACAAGGCTTGCCTTCAGTGATTCAGAGTGCTGGAAACCCATTGCCGCACTTGATCTTGCGTGGTGCGAATCATGGGCCAAATTACGATTTAGCTTCAATTCAGGCGATACGCGAAAAGTACAAACAAAATCTACCTGCACTGGTAATTGATTGTAGTCATGGTAACAGTGGGAAAGATCCGTTGCGTCAGCCAGAAGTTTTACAGCAAATCGTTGCTGAACGTTTAAAAACACAAGTTCGAGGTGTCATGATTGAAAGTCATTTGATTGATGGTAACCAAAAGATTTCTTGTGATATGACTTATGGTCAGTCAGTAACTGATGGTTGTTTAGGATGGGAAAAAACAGAGCAGCTTTTGTTAAGTGTCTCGGAGCAATTAAAAGCAAAAGAATTAGCTCATTCCGCTTAATTATTTATGGGCTTTAAAAAGGGATCTATAAGATCCCTTTATTTTTTAAGAAGCATGTTTGAGTTCGGATAGGAATGTATTGATTTCATGTCCAAACTTTTTAGGCTCGGTTAATAAAGGTGTATGGCCTGAACGTTCAAAATATATAGCTTTTGCGTGCTCAACACTATGTGCAATCAGCGTTTGCCCAGTTTCTGGATAAAGTGTCGAATTGCGACCAATAAAGAAAGTGGTAGGACATGCTAACTGCTGAATTGCTTCTCGATAATCTTCATTATGATAAAGATAGTTTTCGACATACCAAAACAAGTAATCCAAACGTTGAATAGGTAATAAATATTTTTGTAGAAAAGGCTGTTTTAAAGCTGTTTTAAAAACTAGCGGACTAAAGGGATTGCTACTTTGTAACTCAATAAAATCTACCCATAGACGGACCAGTTCTTGTCGATCTGGAAGTGATAGCTCATAAAGGTATTTGGCATTTTTATGCTTTGCTAATAATTGATATATATCATTTAATAATTGGTTAAACTGGGTATGAAGAGGACCGAATAAACCATATTCCCAAGTCGAATCTACTGATATTTTCGGTGTCTGATCAATATGTAAATAGGCTTTTAACTGCTGTGCCAGTTGCGCATGTTTCATGCCATGCATGGCAGTTGTCGCGCCCATTGAATAACCCATCAAGATAAAGTTATCGAGTTTTAATTGCTCTATTAAATGAGCAACATCTTGCCAATGGCTAGAAATTGCATCTTGTTCGGGAATTGCACAATTCTTTGAACCACCGAATCCGCGCCAGTCTGGAATAATAAATTCATATTCTTTGCGGTTTGCATAAATAAACGGGAGCCACTGCCAACTTTGCATGCCAAGGCCAGATAAAACCAAAACAGGCTCACCACGACCAACACGGCGTACAAATAAATTTTCCCGATCGGGCATGGTGTAATACGGCATGGCTATTCTCCAGATGAGTTATCTTGGGCAAAGCGTTTTAATTGAGGGATGACTTGTTCCAACCATTTGATCCATTCACTTTCCATCGTAATTCCAAGTTCTAAGATCATTTTGTGGATGTATAACACACGGTCATTTAGATCATCACTGTCTTTAAAATCTTTATCATAAATACTTTGATAAAGTTTGAGCTTCTCTTGATGTAAACCAAGATGCCTTAACAGTTCAGGTAATATCTGATTATTGCTCAATTGTGCTTCTGCACGCAATCTAACCATTAAATCATCACGAAGCTGCGCAGGTTCACTTTGTTGCGTCATCCATGAAGCCAGTTCTATACGACCTAGTTGTTCGACCTGATATGTTTTTTTTCGGCCATTATCCATTTCATTTTCTAAAGTAGAAACCCAGCCCTTTTTAAGCATGTTGTTGAGTTCACGATAAATTTGCTGGTGAGTGGCATTCCAGAAAAAGCCCATTGAGCGGTCAAAGCGACGGGCAAGTTCAAACCCTGTACTTGGACGTTCAAGCAAGCTGGTCAATAAAACATGAGGAAGTGACATGGCAATCCAGTTTGTAAGCAAAAGTAAAGTGTGACTCATGAGATTATGCAACATGTTGCATAAAAGTCAAAATTTGATTATAAATTTATGCAACAAGTTGCATTAGCAAGCTTATTGCTAGCCATAGGAGAAAATATGTCAGCTTATCCACATTTATTAAAGCCACTTGATTTAGGCTTTACTACTTTAAAAAACCGTGTGCTTATGGGGTCGATGCACATTGGATTAGAAGAAGCACCGCAAGGATATGAGCGCATGGCTGCGTTTTATGCTGAGCGTGCGAAAGGTGATGTGGGGTTAATTGTAACTGGCGGTGTTTCTCCAAATGATGATGGTGTTGTATTTAGCCACGGGACCAAACTAGATACAGTTGAAGAGGCTGAAAAACATAAAGTGATTACCCAAGCTGTCCATGAAGCTGGAGGGAAAATTGCTATGCAGATTTTACATACGGGTCGTTATTCTTATCAGGCAAATAACGTTGCACCTTCAGCAATTCAAGCACCGATTAACCCGATTAAGCCTAAAGCTTTAAGCTCTGCCGAAGTACAACAAACCATTGATGACTTTGCTAACTGCGCCAAACTTGCTCAGTATGCGGGCTATGATGGCGTAGAAATCATGGGCTCCGAAGGTTATTTAATTAATGAGTTTATTGCAGCTCGTACGAATCATCGTGATGATGAATGGGGTGGTAGTTACGAAAATCGTATCCGCTTTCCAATTGAAATTGTAAAGCGCACACGTGCTTTAGTTGGTGAAAATTTTATCATCATTTATCGCTTATCTATGCTTGATTTAGTTGAAGGTGGCTCAAGTTTTGATGAAGTAGTTCAGCTGGCAAAAGAAATTGAAAAAGCTGGTGCAACAATTATCAATACTGGTATTGGTTGGCATGAGGCGCGTATTCCAACAATTGCAACTAAAGTCCCTCGTGCTGCATTTACTTGGGTGACTGAAAAGCTCAAAGGTGAAGTTTCTATTCCTTTAATTACTTCTAACCGAATCAATACGCCTGAAATGGCTGAGCATGTATTGGCATCGGGTCATGCTGATATGGTGTCTATGGCACGACCAATGTTAGCTGATGCTGAATTTGTCTTGAAGGCAAGTGAAGGTCGTAGTGATGAAATTAATACGTGTATTGGATGCAACCAAGCTTGTTTAGATCATATTTTCTCAATGAAAGTTGCAACTTGTTTAGTCAACCCTCGTGCGTGTTATGAAACTGAGCTAATTTTTAAAGAAGCCCAGGTGAAAAAGAATATCGCTGTGATTGGCGCAGGTCCAGCAGGCTTAAGTTTTGCGGTATATGCAGCTGATCGCGGGCATCAAGTCAAAATTTTTGAAGCAAGTCATCAAATTGGTGGCCAATTTAATATCGCAAAAACAGTTCCTGGAAAAGAAGAATTCTACGAAACTTTACGCTACTTTAGCCGTCAAATTGAATTGCGACCAAATATTGAACTTGTGTTAAACCATCAAGCAACTTATGAAGAATTAAGCCAAGCAAATTTTGATGAAATTGTGGTTGCAACAGGTGTAACACCTCGTCAATTACAATTTGAGGGAATTGATCATCCTAAAGTGCTGAGCTATTTACAAGTTCTAAAAGAGCGTGTGCCAGTAGGACAACGTGTTGCCATTATTGGAGCGGGTGGTATTGGTTTCGATACAGCTGAATATCTTACTCACGAAGGGGAAAGTGGTAGTTTAAATCCGGAAAAGTTCTATGAAGAATGGGGAATCGATACTCAATATGAGCATGTAGGTGGTTTAAAACAGCCAAAAGTTGAGGCATCTGAACGAGAAATTTATTTACTGCAACGTAAAACTGCTGCTGTAGGCGCTGGTTTAGGTAAAACAACAGGCTGGATCCATCGCACAGGTCTAAAAAATCGTCAGGTCAAAATGTTTGCAGGTGTGCAATACGACAAGGTAGACGATCAAGGTTTACATATTACTGTGGATGGGAAACCAAATGTACTTGAGGTTGACCATGTGGTGATTTGCGCAGGCCAAGAGTCATTTACTGCAATGTATGATCAATTAAAAACAGATGGAAAAAATGTTCATTTAATTGGTGGTGCTAAAGAGGCGGGTGAACTGGATGCAAAACGTGCAATACGCCAAGGCGCTGAATTAGCAGCGACACTATAAATTTTTATGGGCATTTCTTTTAAACAGAAATGTCCGTTACTTCTTTGGTTAAATTATAGGATATAAAAAAACAATGACACTCGAAACAACAAAACAGTCTTTAGAAAAATGGCATGAAATGGTTCAGGCTGGTAACTTATCCGATCTAAATGATTTGCTGGCAGATGACGTGGTTTTTCGCTCACCAGTTGCTTACAAACCTTATGAAGGAAAGCAGGTCGTTTTCTTCATTCTTACCAATGTCATTCAGGTGTTCGAAGACTTTACTTATCATCGTGAGTTCTACACAGAAGACGGTGAAAATGTAGTGCTTGAGTTCAGTGCTAATGTCAGTGGTAAGTCATTAAAAGGTATTGATATGATCCATTTTAATGACCAAGGCAAAATTATTGATTTTGAAGTAATGATCCGTCCAATGAGTGGTTTAGCGGCATTGGCTGAACAAATGGGTATAAGAATTGCTAAGTTTCAACCTCAATAATTTTAGTAAATAGCCTAAGTAAGATAGAGGTCAATAAAATGTGGTTAAAGCTTTCAACTCTAGCATTGCTTCCTGTACTGTTTGTACAGGGATCAAAGGTTCGTAAGAATACACTACGCTTGCTAGAAGCCAGTGGTGAGAGACAAGGCATCGTTGGTAAGGGAAGACCTCTATCATTACTTATTTTAGGAGACTCTGCCGCAGCTGGTGTTGGGGTGGAAACCCAAAAAGATGCTTTATCTGGTGCAATTATTTCTGAGTTGCAGGATCAATATTCAATACGCTGGAAACTGCATGCAAAAACAGGTGATACAACTAAGCAGGTTTTTCAAGCAGTACAGCATTTAGAGCAACAAAATTACGATGTGGTGGTTACGTCGATTGGTGTTAATGATGTCACGAAACTAACCTCAGCAAGTTCATGGATAAAACAACAAAAACAATTATTTCAATATATACAGGCACGTTTTAAGCCTAAGCTCATTATTGTTTCTGGTGTTCCGCCAATGCAGCATTTTCCAGCGTTACCGAATCCAATGGCTTGGTTGTTTGGAAAATATGCGGAACAAATGAATCAGGTACTAGATAAATGGTTAGAATCACAAAACCAATTTAAGTTCATTCAATATGATATTAAAAGTTTTCAAGCGATGAATTTGCCTATGGCAAGTGATGGCTTTCATCCAAGTAAAGAAATTTATGCAATTTGGGGACAGCAGGTTGCAGCATTAGTGCGGCAATCATTTAACTCATAATCAGAGGTAGTGATTGGAAATGGGCATATCTACTTTAAATAAAATTAAAGCTTTCGGTTCAGAATTGTTCGATTCGGTATTAGGTGCTGAACAGCCAAAAATCTATTATGACCCAAATGGGAAAATAAAAGATATTCTGGAGAAATTGCCCCAGCTCAAGCAAAAATATCGGCCCACACCGTGGTTGAGCAATAATCATGTTCATCTTTTGTACTTTGATATTATTAGAAAAAAAACTATCAAACTTGAATATGATCGTATTGATCAGCTCACTATGAGAGATGGTGGCATAACTGCGATCGCGTGGTATGGCTATGATCTTCCTCCAGATACTCCAACAGTTGTCATTATGCATACCATTACAGGGACACCTGAAAGTATGCGTGAACTAGTGAAAGATATACATCACTATACAGGATGGAGAATAGCTCTATGCTTACGCCGTGGGCATGCTGGCTTACCTATGCCTGTACCACAGATTTCTCTTTTTGGGTCAACGAGCGATCTTAAAGAGCAACTTGCACACATTCAAAACTTGTTTCCAAAATCAGATTTATATGCCGTAGGTTCCTCTGCGGGAACTGGGTTGTTGGTTCGTTATTTGGGTGAGCAAGGCGCTGATACACCCTTTAAAGCTGCTTTTGCAATGTGTCCAGGCTACAACACGGAGATTGGCTTTAAAAATGTTCATCCGTTTTATAGCAAAATGATGACTAAAAAGTTATTTAAATATTTTATTCATCCTTATCAAAATACATGGAACCAGCTTTCTTCTATTGAAAAAGTTCTAGCGACCACAAGTCTAGAAGAATTTGAAAAAGAATATTTTGAAATGGCTGGCTTTGAGGACTATCAAAGTTATTGCCAAGCCATTAATCCAATTTATGTATTTGAGAATGTCAAAATTCCATTAATGATTCTTAATGCTGAGGATGATCCTGTCTGTTCTATTAAAAATTTGGAACCATACAAAGAAACGATTCAGCAAATGAGTAATATTGCGGTAATCACCACAAAAAAGGGAAGTCATTGTGGCTTTTACGAAGGTTGGAAAAGTACCTCATGGGCTGCCAAGTTAATATCGAATTATTTTATGGTCGAACATAAACAATAAATATATCGATCGTTTTTATAAGTTCAATAAAGCCCATTCAATAGATGGGCTTTATGACTTTATTTGGTTAAGATAAAAGCAAATTGGGATCTTTTAGTCCAATTTTGATTTTTGTGCTGGCAACGAGGTCTTTTTCATCTGTTTGGTTGGGATGAAAATCAAAGCGATAATAATCAAAAAATTTAGGGATTAATGTTCTATATTGTTTATTAGCAAAACTAAAGAACTTACCCCAAGATTTGAAATTGAGGAGTTGGCGATCACGCTTCATTAAAATAAATTGATAAATTGTTGAAAAGCCCGTAATTAAAAATAGACTTAAAGTAAAGACTGTAATGCGCGGAAGGTAAGCACTTAAGCCGTTTCCATATAAATGTTGATAGAGATCAAAGGCAACAGCTTTATGTTCTGTTTCTTCAATACTGTGCCATAGCCACAAATTACGAATAGTTGAGTCTGTCATTAACTCATTAACAGATTCCATCATGCTAACCACAAGTACTGCTGTGTAGTGTTCTAGACCCACTGTTACAAGCAAATTCCATTTTTTACTAAAAACTTTTTCAATCGTTTTTAAAACGATGCCAGTTACTTTTTCTAAAGACTGAGGATCTAATCCATATTGCTGTGCACTTACATGAAAAGCATGATGTTCTTTAGAATGCATAGCTTCTTGGCCAATAAAAGCACTGATTTCCCGATCTAGAAGTTCATTTGACTTTGCTTGTGCGCGTAAAGCTCTAACTGAGCGAACGAAATATGATTCACCTTCAGGAAACAACGTAGACAAGCCCGTAAAATAATGTGTGAAAGTTGGTTCGTTATTACACCAGTAACGAGGTGTATTTTCAAAATTATAGTCCATACGACGGACTGGAAATGAGGCCGGCACACGGTTTGATACAGTATTCATTTTAAGCTCCAATCTTCTTTTAATTAGAGTTCCAAAAAGGAACTTGATAAAAAACTACATCGCTCTATATATATCGTCAATGCTTTTTTAGGCAGAAAAAGTAAATTGTCCCTAATTGATATCTAGGGAAACTTTAAAGATAAATAGAAAGAAAAACTAAAACTTATTATTGAATTGATAATTTGAATAATAATTAAAAAAGCCCAAACCGATGGATCAATTTGGGCATATTCGAATACGAACTTAGTTTTTAAGCGCTGGGGTAGCAGCAGCAATTGCAGCGGCAACAGCATCATCTTCAGTTTGAGATGGTTCAGCAGGCTTAGCTGGTTTTGACTGAACCTTTTCAGGTTTTGGCTCTGTTTTTGGCTCAGGCTTAGGTTCTGGTTTTGGTTTCGGCTCTACTTTAGGTTGCTCAGAAACTGTTGTTTGTGAACCTTGATCAGGTTGGGCAGGGCGAGTTTCACGGCGAATTTCAGTTGTCGTATTTGCTGTTTCTTCGCGGTGAACTTCAACTTGCGGTGGTTCCTGAGTTTGAGCTTCTTCAGTTTGCACACTTTCTAAAGACTCAAATTTTGCAGGTTCAGCAGGTTTAGGTTCTGAAACAGCAGTTTCAACCTTTTCTTGCTCTTCTTCTTTAGGTGTTTCTTTTTTGACACATGCGGTTAACAATAGTCCAGCAGCAATTGCAGCACAGATTAAAAGTTTTTTATTTGCCATTGTCCTAAACAACATTTAATTGAGGAGCTGGCATTATAACAGCAAAAGAGAATGAAAAAATCATGTGAGATTGACCTAAATTTTTATTAAAAATGCTGATAGAATAGCCAGTTGTTTAATGATCTTTGAATTGATGCGGTTTGACTTTGCTTTATAGGGGCAGAGTACAGTAAAATTGCCAAACATTGTAGGCCGATTTCGGCTTGATTGTACGAGAAACTTAATGACCCATTTTATTTTTGTCACTGGTGGTGTAGTTTCATCGCTAGGTAAAGGTATTTCTGCTGCTTCAGTTGCTGCACTTTTGGAAGCCCGTGGCTTAAAAGTCACAATGGTTAAAATGGATCCCTACATTAATGTCGATCCAGGGACAATGAGCCCTTTCCAACATGGTGAAGTTTTTGTCACAGAGGATGGTGCCGAAACTGATCTAGACTTGGGTTATTACGAACGTTTCTTACGTCGTGCGAAAATGACCAAACTTAATAACTTTACCAGTGGTCGTGTATATCAGGACGTTTTAAATAAAGAACGTCGTGGTGACTATCTTGGTGGCACAGTTCAAGTTATTCCACATATTACTGACAACATTAAAGAACGCGTACTTCGCGCAGGTGAAGGCTACGATGTTGCTATCGTAGAAATTGGCGGTACGGTAGGTGATATCGAATCATTACCGTTTATGGAGTCAGTTCGTCAGTTAATGGTTGAGCTTGGCCATAAAAGAACCATGCTTATGCATTTAACTTTGTTGCCATATATCAAATCTGCAGCAGAGCTTAAGACAAAACCAACTCAACACTCTGTAAAAGAGTTGCTTTCGATTGGTATTCAACCAGATATTCTTATCTGTCGTACTGAATATGATGTGGATGTTGATACTAAACGCAAAATTGCATTGTTCACTAACGTAGAAGCGCGTGCTGTAGTGGTATGTAAAGATGCGAAAACGATTTATCAAATTCCGCGTACATTCTATGAACAAAACGTTGATGACTTGATCTGTGAGCGTTTTGGATTTAATGATCTTCCAGAAGCAAATTTAGAAGATTGGGACAATGTAGTCGAAGCATTACTTAATCCAGAATACACTTTACGTGTAGCTATGGTTGGTAAATATGTTGAATTACCAGATGCTTATAAGTCTGTAAATGAAGCGTTATTACATGCAGGTATTAAAAATCGCGTAAAAGTACAAATTGATTATGTCAACGCTGAAGAACTTGAAAGCCAAGACGTATCTATTTTAAGTACAGCTGACGCAATTTTAGTTCCAGGCGGTTTTGGCGAACGTGGTACTGAAGGCAAAATGAAAGCTATTCAATACGCACGTGAAAACAAAATCCCATTCTTGGGTATTTGTTTAGGCATGCAATTGGCTGTTATTGAATACGCTCGCCATGTTGCAGGTATGCCAGAAGCTTCTTCAACAGAATTTAACCGCTCTACAAAATATCCACTCATTGGTTTAATTACTGAATGGTTAGATGAGCGCGGTGAATTACAACAACGTAGCCTTGAGTCTGACTTAGGTGGAACAATGCGTTTAGGTGCACAAAAATCTGAATTGGTTGAAGGTACAAAAACACGCGAAGTCTATGGTAAAGCTGAAATCACTGAGCGTCATCGTCACCGTTACGAAATGAATAACCGTTTCATCGAGGCGATTGAACAAGCTGGTATGAAGATTTCAGGTTACTCTTCAGCACAACATTTAGTTGAAACTGTAGAAATTCCTGAACATCCTTGGTTTATTGCTGTACAATTCCACCCGGAATTTACAAGTTCACCACGTGATGGACATCCATTATTTGCTAGTTTTATTGACGCTGCAAAAACACAGCATCAAAAAAGTAAATAATGCGATTTTAAATAAACTGGGAAAGTTTAAATGTCACAATTAAAACCACAAGAAGTTGTACGTTTAGGCGATATACAAATGGCAAATCATTTGCCATTTGTATTATTTGGCGGAATGAACGTACTTGAATCAAAAGATTTAGCTTTTGAAATTGCAGAAACGTATGTTGATATTTGCAAACGCTTAGATATTCCTTATGTATTTAAAGCGAGTTTCGATAAAGCAAATCGTTCTAGTCTGCATTCATTCCGTGGTCCTGGACTTGAAAAAGGTATCGAATGGTTAGGTGATATTAAAAAACATTTTAATGTTCCTATCATTACTGATGTGCATGAGCCATATCAAGCTGCACCTGTTGCAGAAGTAGCCGATATTATTCAGTTACCCGCATTTTTAAGTCGTCAAACTGATCTTGTTGAAGCGATGGCGAAAACACAGGCTATTATTAATATTAAGAAAGCCCAGTTTTTAGCACCTCATGAAATGCGTCATATCCTGCATAAATGTTTAGAAGCAGGAAACGACAAACTTATTCTTTGTGAACGTGGTTCGGCATTTGGATATAACAATCTTGTTGTAGATATGCTTGGCTTTGACACAATGAAAGAAATGAATGTGCCAGTTTTCTTTGACGTGACACATGCGTTACAAACCCCTGGTGGTCGTTCTGACTCAGCAGGTGGTCGTCGTGCTCAAATTACAACTTTAGCACGCGCTGGAATGGCAACTGGTTTGGCTGGATTGTTCTTGGAAGGACACCCAGACCCAGAACATGCAAAATGCGATGGACCTTGTGCATTACGTATGTCGCAACTTGAACCATTCTTGGCACAAATAAAAGAATTGGATACTTTAGTTAAAGGATTCAAAAAGTTAGACACCCATTGAGTTGTTTTATAACCCTTACGCTGCTTTAACCGCAGCTCATATTCATTCAAAGAGGAATTGTTCATGAGCCAAATCGTTGACATTCGTGCACGTGAAATTTTGGACTCTCGTGGTAACCCAACCATCGAAGCAGACGTAATTTTAGAATCTGGGGTTGTTGGTCGTGCATGTGCACCATCTGGTGCTTCAACTGGTTCTCGTGAAGCTTTAGAACTTCGTGACGGTGATAAATCACGTTACTTAGGTAAAGGCGTTCGTACAGCAGTTAACAATGTAAATACGTTAATTCGTGATGCTTTGTTGGGTAAATCAGTTTTTGAGCAAAAAGACATTGATAACACAATGATTGCGCTTGATGGTACTGAAAACAAAGAAAAATTAGGTGCTAACGCAACTTTGGCTGTTTCATTGGCTGCTGCGCGTGCTGCTGCTGAAGAAAAGAAACTTCCTCTTTTCCAATACATTGCAGATCTTCGTGGTCAAACAATTTTGACAATGCCTGTACCGATGATGAACATCTTAAATGGTGGTGAGCATGCGGACAACACTGTTGATATTCAAGAGTTCATGATTGAGCCTGTAGGTTTTACTTCATTTGCTGAAGCTTTACGTGCGGGTGCTGAAGTATTCCATTCTTTAAAATCAGTTTTAAAGAAACAAGGTTTGAATACTGCTGTAGGTGATGAAGGTGGTTTTGCTCCTAACTTACGTTCTAACGAAGAAGCAATTCAAATCATTTTACAAGCAATTGAGTTGACTGGTTATAAAGCTGGTTCAGACATGATGCTTGCATTAGACTGCGCATCTTCAGAATTTTACAAAAACGGTCAATACGTTTTAGAAGGTGAAGGTAATCGTGCATTTACAAGCCATCAGTTTGCAGACTACTTAGCTGGTCTTGTAAATCAATATCCAATTATCTCGATCGAAGATGGTTTGGATGAATCTGATTGGGAAGGCTGGAGCTACTTGACTTCAATCCTTGGTGATAAAATCCAATTGGTTGGTGATGACTTGTTCGTAACTAATCCTAAGATTTTACAACGTGGTATTGATGAGAAAGTTGGTAACTCAATCTTAATCAAATACAACCAGATCGGTACTTTAACTGAAACTTTAGATGCGATCTATCTTGCTAAAGCAAATGGTTATTCGACTGTTATTTCTCACCGTTCTGGTGAAACAGAAGATTCTACTATTGCTGACTTAGCAGTAGGTACAGCAGCTGGTCAAATCAAGACTGGTTCACTTTGCCGTTCTGACCGTGTTTCTAAGTACAACCAATTACTTCGTATTGAAGAATTGACTAAAGCTGCTTACCGCGGTAAAGCTGAGTTTAAAGGTTTAAACTAATCTTTAAATAAAAAGTTAAAATTAATTTTTTAACATTTTAAGGTGCTTTTTTCTGTTTTAAATAGGGAATAGCACCTTTTTTATTATCCTAATCGGCGTGTTTTCAAAGATTCAGCCCAACTATGATGTTTGCAGCGTGTACATTCTTGATCAATTTTATTTAAAATTTTAGTTTCACCACATTTCATACATGAATAAAAAGTATTAAGTTTAAGTACATCGGCTTTGCAGTAGGCATCAGGGAATAATGGTAGGCCCCATCTGACATCTTCATCCTCATAATAAAGTAAGCTCAAAATGCCATCGGATTCCAACAAAGCTGTTCTCACTTGTCCAAGATGTTCAACATTTTGCTGACGCATTTCCGAGAAAAATTCATCATGTGAATATGTTTGTTTCTGGAAATCTTTATAGACTAAAAGTCCTTCTTTAACTACACATAAAGCTTTCCCTTCCAGTAAATCCTCAATTTTTTTATTCTTCACCATGGCCCAGGTTACAAGTCGGTAAAGAGAAAGAATGGCCGTAAAAGCCACTAAAGCATGGGCAATAGGTAAGTCCTTAGTGAACATCGGGTCACCAGCGGCTGAACCTAAACATAAAATAATGGCTAGTTCAAAAAGTGAAAGCTGCCGAATTCCTCTCTTACCCGATAACCTTAAAAAACTGATAATAATAATAAACATCACAAAACATCGAACTAAAATTTCTAAAACAAAGTTCCAAGTCGTATCGCCGATGAAAATATTAAAAAAATCCATTTTTTTCTCCTTATTAAAATAGTTAGAAGAAATCCTTATAAAATTTTTACCAAAGTAAAAAATAAAAAAATATACTTTTTAAGTAGTTATTAGTTAAAAATTAGAAATATATGTGATTTTGTATGAATCTTGCGTTTAAAAAAGATTTATGAAGGAGGCTGTAAAGTTGTGCGAGATTATATTTACAAGAGAGGGGGGAAGCATTAGAAAATATATTCCAAGGCGAATTTTCTTATTGTTAAATAAATTAAGCTTAATAACGGTGCAGACTATAAATATGGTAGCTCATAAGAATAAGAAGACAGATTAATGTTAATGACAATCAGAGGTATAAGGGATTGCGTCTAAACGTTTTTGAAAAATAGAAGAGTTCATAACGTTTTCATACATTTGTTGATATGTTTTTTTGTGATCTTCTATGTTGTGATAATCGATAATTTCTTTGAGCTTATCTTTATATTCTATATGTCCAGCATGGAACATTGCTGCATAATGTCCCCATAAAGCATATTGATATCTCAAAGCAGCTTTGGGGATTAAATTTATCTCATTTAAGTAACTATTAGCGGTTTTTTCATAACATGCTTTTATTTCATGAGCATCTTTTTTCATTTTACTCAAGAAAATACATTGCATCTCTTGTAGCTTTGAACTTTCTGTTTTAGCTAGTATTTTTTCTGTAACGATATAAGCCTCATTTAGACAACCTAAATGTACAAGTATTTTTCGTTTAGTTTTTAAAATATTTAAGTTGTCATCACTAGCTGGCATCTTTTTTAATAAAATTTTTAATTTTAAATGGGTAGTGGCTTGGTCTTGTTCAGTGTTTAGTCTATAAATAATATCATTATATTCATATATATAAGTATTAATTGGTTTATATTGCTTTGGGATTTCCTCTACATTAATTAATTTTGATGGACTATCCTCTGTGTGGTTGTTACAAGCGCTCAAGCCCATGCTTAATAAAGAAAATACTAATACTTTATACACTACAACTTATACCTTTATTCTCTGTTATGAGATTTGAGAAGAATAATAAAATATAAAAGAAAATACTGTTTAGTTTGTTATTTTTGAGTTAGTCGTAATACTTTTCTTAACATTTTATTCATTAATTTATAGAGTAATAACTTTAAAATTTTGGGTGATTAAGCAAGATTGGTGGGGTATAAGGGATATAAATAATTAGAACTATTGATAATTTGTTTTAAACAAATAGGAATAATTATTAATATATTGTTGATAATAATTATCATTCGTGTTAGTTTTTGTGCCGAACTTTTGCTGTTATGTAACACAGAAAAAGCAGCAAAAGACTAGGGAATCTCGCACAGCACACTAGTTATTATGGAATTTTCTTATGTACACTTTGCCCTTTGGAAAAGTATTTAGAGCTCATCCTTTAGCATTCGCTATGGCTTTAACTGTTCCTTCATTTGTTTATGCAGATGAGAAAAATGGTACAGCCACTTTAGAAACGATAAAAGTACAAGCAGAACAAGAAAATTCCGCTGTTACCGAAGGTTCAGGCAGTTATACAGCTAAAAGCGCAAATACTTCTACAAAATTAAATTTATCACTTCGTGAAACTCCTCAATCGGTCAAAGTTTTAACTCGTGAATATTTAGATGATCGAAAAATCGATTCTTTTCAAGATTTAATGAACAATATTACGGGTGTTTCAACTTCACGTACCGATGAGCGCCAAAAAGCTTATGCGCGGGGCTTTGAAGTGGATTATTACTTACTGGATGGAATGCCAAGTACCACCAACTTAAGTATAGGCGATCTTGATCTAGATATTTATGATCGTGTCGAAGTCGTTAAGGGTGCCAGTGGCTTAACTACAGGTGCGGGAAATCCCGCAATGGCCCTCAATATGATTCGTAAGCATGCTAATGCTAAAGAACTTACTGGCAATGTCAGTACATCATTAGGTTCGTGGAACTCTTGGAGTAGCTCAGCAGATGTTTCCACGCCACTTAATGCAGATGGATCATTGCGTGGCCGCATGTTTGTAAAGCATTCTGATGAAAAATCATTTATGGATTTCTATGAGAAAGAACGCAATGTATTTTATGGAGCGGTTGATTATGATTTGAGCGATAAAACAAGCATATCGCTTGGGGCAACTTATCAAGAGTTACATCGTGATGGTATTCGTTGGGGCGGTACACCTGCTTTTTATACTGATGGGACTCGTACCAATTTTTCCAGAAGCTTAACAGTAAGTGCACCTTGGACCTATTGGGATGTGAATACAACGGCAGTATTTGCAAATTTAAAACAGAATTTATTTAATGACGTTAATTTAAATATTGCTTATACCTTCCGTAAAGAAGATACAGCTTCTATGTTGTTGTATACAGCTGGAAAAGTAGACAAAGCAACCAATACAAGTCCATTAGAAAATCAAAATGATAATCAGGAGAATAAACCTGATTATGTTTCTGTATATGGCGCAAAAGCTGCCAATGAAGAAAACAATATTGATGTTTTTATCAATGCTCCATTTACGCTTTTTAATCGTCCACAAGAAATCATTATTGGTGGATCTTGGAATAAGAATGAAAAGACAAAAGATATTTTTGGTGGGTCTAACACCAACCAAGATATTGAAAAGTATTTAGGTGGACCACTTAACTATAATGATATGGCTCAAGAGTTGCTTCAGCCTGTTGTTTTAAACGGTAAAAATGCGCTAAATGAAACCACACAAACTGCCGCATATATTGCTGGTAAATTTCAAATTTTTGATCCTTTAAAAGTTATTGCTGGTGCACGTTTATCTAACTGGAAATATAAGTCTGAAAATGATAAAGGTAACCGTGAATTTAACAATGAATTAGCACCATATGTTGGCGCTATTTATGATTTTGCCCAAGATCATTCTGTGTATGCGAGTTACACGGAAATTTTTAAACCTCAAGAACGTAAAGATATAAATGATCAATATATTGACCCGATTACAGGTAAGAGTTATGAGGCCGGTTTAAAAAGCGAATGGTTTGGAGGGCGTTTAAATACAGCGTTGTCCGTATTTCGTATAGAACAATCTAATTTTGCTGAATTGATACCTGATACGTTCATTATTCGCAATGGTACACAAACTACAGAGCAGGCCTATCGCGCTGTAGATGGGGTTGAAAGTAAAGGTTTTGAGTTTGAAGCTGATGGCGAGATTAATGACAATTGGGGTATTAGCTTTGGTATTGCTAATTTTGAAGCAAAAGATGCACAGGGCACAAAGGTTAATACGACAAACTCTCGAACAACCTCGAATCTATTTGTTAAGTACAAACTTGATCAATGGAGTGCAGGGCTTGGTTTAAATTATAAGAGTAAATACTATACGGATAGTGGAAGCTCTCGTATTGAGCAAGATGCGTATGTTTTAGCAAGTGCGATGCTTGGCTATCAAGTGGATAAAAATATCAAACTTCAATTTAATATCGATAATATTTTTGATGAAAAATATTATGAAGGTATTGGTGCTAACTCAATGAATTGGGGCACACCACGAAATGCAACAGTAAGTGTTCGTTATAACTTCTAATTACGAGTTCATTTAAATCTCTATTGATAAGTCCTCTTCGGAGGACTTTTTTCTATTTATTCAACATAATTTCGTGATACGCAGAATAGCTTTTATATACATAGAGTGATTTATAAGCAGTTGTACTTATAAATATGATTTCCCTTTCAAATTCCATTCATTTTTGACAAAATGAAACATGTCACAATGGTCAATTTAAAGTAACATGCGCATTAATAGTTTTGCACTGATTTTGCAGGAATTTTGCATGCTCTTTTTAAATTGTTATACAATACAAAAGCTTAATCAAAGTTTTTAATTAAAACTCTTAATGATATGTTAGAAGTATTTCGATCCACTTCAAGCAAACTGATATTGCTACTGGTTATTGTTTTAGTGGCCATACTACAATATCAATTTTGGTTAGGTGAGGGTGGTTATCTCCCTCATCAAGCTCTCATGCAACAAATTCAGCAACAAGCTGAAGTTAATGAAGAGCTTAAAGAACGAAACCGTATTTTGGCAGCAGAGGTTTTTGACCTGAAAAATGGTACAGAAGCAATTGAAGAACATGCACGCCTTGATCTTGGTTTGGTTAAACCACATGAGACATTTGTTCAAATGAGTACAATTAGTACCCATTACAAGCCTATTTATATTGACCCGAACGCTAAAGTTGATTTGGAAACGAATGAGACACCTGCATCCCCAGATATCCCAGACTAAATTATGGGCAGTTATTCCAGCTGCAGGATCAGGAAGTCGATTTTCTAAAACCGAATTGAAACAGTATCAATATATTCAGAATACAACTGTTTTAGAGCATACTGTTCGGCGTATAAGTCAACTTCCATTAGAGGGTTATATTTTAGCAATCGGTTCCCAAGATACCTTTGCCCAGACTCTTGCATTTCAAAATATAGATAAGGCGCATTTTTGTACGGGTGGGGCGGAACGAGTCCATTCGGTATTAAACGCTTTAAATCATCTTTTAACTTTTGCCGATGAAAATGATTGGGTACTTGTTCATGATGCTGCACGACCTTGTGTAACAATTGACTGTTTAAATACTCTTGTTCAAACAGCAGTTGAGTCAAATCATAGTGCTATTTTAGCGATTCCCGTTCGTGACACGTTAAAGCAGGTTGAAGTAAATAATCATATTAATAAAACAGTCAGCCGAGATTCATTATGGCAAGCGCAAACCCCTCAAATTACGAAAATCGGTAAACTCAAAAAAGCAATTGAACATGCTTTAGAAAATAATGTCACTATTACCGATGAGGCAAGTGCACTCGAGTATATGGGTGAAACTGTACAGGTTGTGATGGGGCGCTCTGATAATATTAAAATTACCTATCCCGATGACTTAGAGCTTGCACGTTTAATTCTTCAGTCTCAATCTTAATTACTTCAATTTGAACTTGCTTAGATGTTTAAAGGATCTAAGTAAATTTTTCTACATATCTATTTATAAGAATTAATGTTTTTTTACATCCCAAGTCTATAAGATTAGTTGAATAATTTATTTAGATAATGTTCGATCATCGAACAAAATATATTTATAGCGAACAAAACTGTATCTAGCTTACTAGATCAAAATACGAAAATTATCAAAAATGTTTAAAAGGGAAATCTAAGGGAAACACTCGGGATTGAGTGAAATATTTATCTATTCTTCTCGCCTCAGTGTGCCTAACTCTCTTATCTCTCTTCTTCAATGAGCACAATGGAGTTGTCTAATGATTGACAAAAGTAAGTCCTCACTAAGCGAGGTTCTATCGCAGATTAAAGATGGTGCAACCATTCTGATTGGTGGTTTCGGTACCGCAGGACAACCCGCTGAACTCATTGATGGTCTTATTGAACTCGGTGTTAAAGATTTAACCATTGTCAGTAACAATGCCGGTAATGGCGATTATGGTCTGGCGAAATTGCTTAAAGCCGGTTCGGTTAAAAAAGTGATTTGTTCTTTCCCACGCCAATCAGACTCTTATGTGTTTGATGAACTTTATCGTGCCGGAAAGGTCGAGCTTGAAGTCGTACCGCAAGGTAATCTGGCGTGTCGTATTCAGGCAGCCGGTATGGGCCTAGGTGCTGTGTTTACCCCAACTGGCTTTGGCACACTTTTAGCTGAAGGCAAAGAGACCCGCCAGATTGATGGTAAAGATTACGTACTTGAGTATCCGATCAAGGCTGACTTTGCCTTGATTAAAGCTTACAAGGGCGACCGTTGGGGCAATCTTGTTTACCGTAAATCAGCACGTAACTTTGGCCCAATCATGGCGATGGCTGCTGATGTCACCATTGCTCAGGTTTCTGAAGTGGTTGAACTCGGTGGTTTAGACCCTGAGCACATTATCACCCCGGGTATTTTTGTACAGCATGTTGTACAAGTAGCGCCAGCACAGTAAGCAATAAGGAGAAATAACATGAGCTACCAGAAACTCAGCCGTGACCAGATTGCAAAGCGTGTGGCACAAGATATTCCAGATGGCGCCTATGTCAACTTGGGTATTGGCCTACCAACTAAGATTGCCAGCTACTTACCTAATGACAAAGATATTTTTCTTCATTCTGAAAATGGCCTGTTGGCCTTTGGTCCACCTCCAGCGGCAGGTGAAGAAGATCCTGAACTGATTAATGCGGGTAAAGAGTTTGTGACCATGCTTGAAGGCGGCAGCTTTTTCCACCATGGCGACTCCTTTGCCATGATGCGTGGTGGACACCTTGATATTGCCGTACTTGGTGCCTTTCAGATTGCAGCCAATGGTGACTTGGCGAACTGGCACACGGGTGCACCGGATGCGATTCCTGCTGTGGGTGGCGCGATGGATTTAGCTGTGGGTGCTAAAAAAGTATTTATCACTACAGACCATGTGACCAAGCAAGGTGAGCCGAAGATTGTGGCTGAGCTGAGCTATCCGGTTACGGGTAAAAAATGTGTTGACCGTATTTACACGGATCTTTGTGTGATTGATGTAACTAAAGATGGTTTAAAAGTGATTGAGAAAGTTGAAGGTCTTAGCTTTGATGAGTTACAGGCTTTAACGGGTGCAACTCTGATTGATGCGACTCAAGGGTAAGGAAGTAGGGAAATGACATTAAAAAACGCTTATATCATCGATGCCATCCGTACCCCATTTGGCCGTTATGCCGGTGGCCTTGCACCTGTCCGTGCTGATGACCTTGGCGCTGTGCCGATTAAAGCGCTCATGCAGCGTAACCGGAATGTAGATTGGGAACAGGTCGATGATGTGATCTATGGCTGTGCCAACCAAGCCGGTGAAGATAACCGTAACGTCGGCCGTATGTCAGCACTACTTGCAGGGTTACCTTATCAGGTGCCGGCAACCACCATTAACCGTTTGTGTGGTTCTTCACTCGATGCCATTGCCATTGCTGCCCGTGCTATTAAAGCAGGTGAAGCGAACTTGGTGATTGCAGGTGGTGTAGAAAGCATGAGCCGTGCACCGTATGTGATGGGTAAGTCAGACAGTGCTTTTGGCCGTAGCCAGAAGATTGAAGACACCACTATGGGCTGGCGTTTTATTAACCCTAAACTTAAAGAATTGTATGGTGTAGACACCATGCCCCAGACTGCCGAAAACGTCGCTGAACAGTTCAACGTCAATCGTGCAGATCAGGATCAGTTTGCCTTGGTGAGCCAACAACGCACCGCAAGCGCGCAAGCCAAAGGCTTTTTTTCTAAAGAAATCGTGGCAGTTGAAATCCCTCAGCGTAAGGGTGATGCTGTTGTGATTGATACTGATGAACATCCTCGTGCATCAACTACACTTGAAGGTTTAAGTAAACTTAAGCCTGTGGTTAAAGCAGATGGCACCGTCACTGCGGGGAATGCTTCAGGCATTAACGATGGTGCAGCAGCTCTACTGATTGCTTCTGATGAGGCAGTTCAAGCTTATAACTTAAAACCACGTGCCAAGATCATTGCCTCAACAGCGGTGGGTGTAGAGCCACGCATTATGGGTTTTGCTCCGGCACCAGCAATTAAAAAATTACTTAAACAAGCCAACCTGACTTTAGACCAGATGGATGTAATTGAGCTGAATGAAGCCTTTGCTGCACAGGCTTTGGCAGTGACCCGTGATTTAGGCTTGCCAGATGATTCTGCCAAGGTAAATCCAAACGGTGGTGCAATTGCTTTGGGTCATCCGCTTGGGGCATCAGGTGCACGCTTAGTCACTACAGCCTTAAACCAGCTTGAACAAACAGGTGGTCGTTATGCCTTATGTTCAATGTGTATTGGGGTAGGCCAAGGCATTGCTTTAATTATTGAGAGAGTCTAATCATGAGCCAGTTATATGCCAGCTTGTTTTATCAAGAAGACGTCACTGACATCTTTAGTGATTCATCTTTAATCAAATACATGATTGAGGTCGAAGTTGCGTTAGCCCAAGCGCAGGCACAAGTTGGTGTGATTCCTCAAAATGCGGCTAATACCATTGCCCAAGTAGCTGAGCATGCACTAGACAAGTTTGATTTTTCCGCTTTGGCGGTAGCAACTGGTTTAGCTGGAAATATTGCAATTCCATTTGTAAAGCAGCTTACGGCAATTGTTAAAGATGTAGATGAAGATGCTTCACGTTATGTGCATTGGGGCGCAACAAGTCAGGATATTTTAGACACAGCTTGCATTTTGCAATGCCGCGATGCCATGAACATTGTGGAAGCTCAACTTCAACAATGCTATGCGACTGCATTACAGCAAGCTAAGCAATATCGCCATCAAGTCATGATTGGGCGTACTTGGTTACAGCAAGCTTTGCCAATTACTTTAGGGCATAAACTCGCTCGTTGGGCTTCTGCATTTAAACGTGATTTAGACCGTATTCAAGCAATGAAATCACGTGTGCTCACTGCTCAGTTAGGTGGTGCTGTGGGTTCCTTAGCTTCTTTGCAAGATCAAGGTTCGCTTGTGGTCAGTGCATTTGCGGAGCAGCTGAATCTGACTGTACCGACAAGTACATGGCATGGTGAGCGCGACCGTATTGTAGAAATCGCAAGTGTGCTTGGCATGATTGTCGGGAATACGGGCAAGATGGCACGTGATTGGTCACTGATGATGCAAACTGAAATTGCAGAGTTGTTTGAGCCAACTGCGAAGGGACGTGGTGGTTCATCGACCATGCCGCATAAGCGTAATCCGGTTGCGGCAGCGTCCGTATTAGCTGCGGCGAATCGTGTACCGGCACTTATGTCTAGCATCTATCAAAGTATGGTGCAGGAACATGAGCGTAGCTTAGGTGCATGGCATGCAGAATGGTTAGCAGTTCCAGAAATCTTTCAGCTTTGTGCTGGAGCATTAAGCCGTACTGGTGAAGTTCTACAAGGTTTTGAAGTTAATGCTGAGCATATGCAACAGAACCTTGAGTGTACCAACGGGTTAATTATGGCAGAAGCGGTGATGATGGCACTTGCTCCCAAAATTGGTCGTTTAAATGCTCATCATTTAGTTGAAGCTGCATGTAAAACAGCAGTAGCACAAAATGAGCATTTGTTTGATGTTGTTAGCCAACTAGATGAAGTAAAAGGGCAGTTTAGCCAAGAAGAGATAAGGAATATTTTCAAACCAGAAAACTATTTAGGCAATATTCAGCAACAGATTGATGCGGTTTTGAAAGAAGCACAAGGAGAGTCAAAGTGAAACAGACTATTAGCAATCGTCAAGGAAAACAGTTAGCAGTTTATACAGATGGTCTAAAAGATGCTCCTGTGCTTATGTTTTCTAATTCATTAGGAACAGACCATGGTATGTGGCAACCTCAGCTGAATGAATTAAAAAGTCATTTTAATGTCATTACATACGATACACGTGGTCATGGTGAAAGTGATGTAATTAGTGACACCACATTGCAAAACTTAGCTGAAGATGTTGTTGATATTTTAGATGCCTTGAATATTGAAAAAGCTCATTTTTGCGGCATTTCAATGGGCGGAATTACAGGGCTGTGGTTGGGTATTCATCATCCAAATCGTTTTAATAGCATTACAGTTGCAAACTCAGCAGCCAAAATTGGTCAAACCGAGGCTTGGTTAAGTCGTGCTGAATCGGTAGAAAAAAATGGTTTAGCCGAGCTAGTTAAAACTACCCATACCCGCTGGTTCAGTGAAAAATTTGATTATCAGCATAATGTGGTTGCACAGACAACGATTCAAAGTCTCGCAAACACACCAGCACAAGGTTATGCCAATGCATGTCGTGCTTTAGCGTATGCCGATTTAAGAGATGAAATTGCACAAATCCAAATTCCAGCGCTACTGATTGCAGGAACAGAAGATCCGGTAACGACAGTAGCAGATGCCGAATTTATGCAGAAAGCAATTAATAATAGCCAGCTTGCAAAATTCGAAGCATCCCATCTTTCTAATATTGAGCAACCACAAAGATTTACTCAGGAATTGACTAGATTTATTCAGCAAATCTAATCGCTTAGTAATTTAAAAGGAATTGGCCTTAAGGAGGCAAATATGGCGTCTCAGGATTACGCTGCACCAAATAAAAGTATCGATGCTCAAGCATTAATTAATGATGCTCCACTCAGTAAGTATCAATGGATGATCGCAATCATCTGTTTCTTAATTATTTTTACTGATGGTATTGATACTGCTGCAATGGGTTTTATCGCTCCAGCTTTGGCCCAAGATTGGGGTGTTGACCGCTCTCAGTTAGGACCAGTGATGAGTGCTGCACTTGGTGGGATGATTATTGGAGCTTTAGTTTCTGGCCCGACAGCTGACCGCTTTGGTCGCAAAATCGTTTTAGCTTTTTCGATGCTTGTATTTGGTGGGTTCACCTTAGCATCTGCTTATGCAACCAACTTAGATAGTCTTGTCGTTTTACGCTTTTTGACAGGTATTGGCTTGGGTGCAGCGATGCCAAATGCCACCACATTATTCTCTGAATACTGTCCAACACGTATTCGTTCACTGCTGGTGACATGTATGTTCTGTGGTTACAACTTGGGTATGGCAACAGGTGGTTTTATTAGTAGCTGGCTGATCCCGACTTATGGTTGGCACAGTCTGTTTTTACTTGGCGGCTGGTCACCTTTAATTTTAATGATTTTAGTGATTTTGGTGTTACCTGAGTCTTACCGCTTTTTAATTGTGAAAGGTAAGAATCCAGAAAAAGTACGCAAAATCTTAAACCATATTGCACCAGCGCAGATTCAAAATGCGACAGCATTTCATGTGCCTGAAGAAAAAACAGAAGTTGTTCAAAAGAAAAATGTCTTTGGAATTATGTTTTCTAAGCCATATGCCAAAGGTACGGTTTTGCTTTGGGTGACTTACTTCATGGGACTCGTGGTTGTTTACTTGCTAACAAGTTGGTTACCAACACTTATGCGTGAAACAGGTGCTTCGATGGAGCGCGCTGCATTTATTGGCGGTTTGTTCCAGTTCGGTGGTGTGGTGAGCGCACTGTTTATTGGTTGGGCAATGGACAAATTCAACCCGAACCGAGTCATCGCTATTTTCTACTTTGCCGCAGGTCTATTTGCAATTGCTGTCGGTCAAAGCTTAGGCAACTCAACCTTACTTGCAGTATTGGTACTGTGTGCGGGTATCGCCATTAATGGTGCGCAATCTTCGATGCCGGCGTTAAGTGCACGCTTCTATCCAACTCAGTGCCGTGCAACAGGTGTGTCTTGGATGACGGGTATTGGGCGTTTTGGTGCGGTATTTGGTGCGTGGATTGGAGCTGTGTTACTCGGCAATGATTGGTCGTTTACCGCCATTCTTAGTTTATTACTCATTCCAGCGACCGCTGCTGCTGTTGCGGTATTTATTAAATCAATTGTTGCGCATACCGATGCAACTTAATAGAGGTCTATCACAATGAATGATGAACAACGCTATAAACAAGGCATTGAGGTGCGGACTGAAGTTTTGGGTGAAAAACATGTTGGTCGGTCTTTGCAGAACCTAAATGACTTTAACCAAGATTTCCAAAATTTTATTAGCCGTTATGCATGGGGTGAAGTGTGGTCTCGCCCAGGCTTACCACGTCATACCCGTAGTTTAGTGACTATCGCAATTTTATTGGCACTGGGCCGTGAAGATGAACTACGCATGCATTTACGTGCTTGTTTCAACAACGGTGTAAATAAAGAAGATTTAAAAGAGCTGATCTTACACAGTTCACTCTATGCGGGTTTACCTGCTGCAAACGCTGCAATGCATATGGCTGAAGAAGTCTTTAAAGAGTTGGGGATAGAAGTAAACCCAATTGCAGCGAAAGAACAGGATTAAGGAGATAAAGATGTCACAACATAGCTGGGGTGCTTACGCCCAACGTAATACAGATGATCATCCACCAGCGTATACGCCAGGTTATAAAACAAGTGTATTACGTTCGCCAAAAAATGCATTGATCTCAATTAATGAGACTTTAACAGAAGTCACTGCGCCGCATTTTTCTTCAAATCTGTTTGGCCCAAAAGATAACGATTTGATTTTGAACTATGCCAAAGATGGTTTGCCAATTGGTGAGCGTGTCATTGTTCATGGCTATGTTCGTGATCAATTTGGTCGTCCTGTAAAAAATGCACTTCTAGAAGTATGGCAGGCCAACGCTTCTGGTCGTTACCGTCATCCAAACGATAAGTTTATTGGTGCAATGGACCCTAACTTTGGTGGTTGTGGTCGTACCTTAACTGATGAAAACGGTTTTTATATTTTCCGAACCATTAAACCAGGTCCATATCCATGGCGTAACCGTATTAATGAATGGCGTCCAGCTCATATCCACTTCTCTTTAATTGCTGATGGTTGGGCGCAGCGTCTGATTTCGCAGTTTTATTTTGAAGGCGATACGCTCATTGATACTTGCCCGATTTTAAAAACGATTCCTTCTGAAGATCAACGTCGTGCCTTAATTGCACTAGAAGATAAAAACAACTTTATCGAAGCTGATAGTCGTTGTTACCGTTTTGACATCACCTTACGTGGCCGTCGAGCGACTTACTTCGAAAACGAATTGACTTAATCGGGAGCATGAGCATGAACAACTGGAATTTTCAGGAATTAAAAGAAACTCCATCTCAAACAGGTGGTCCTTACGTTCACATTGGCTTATTGCCACAACAAGCAAATATTGAAGTGTTTGAAAATAACTTTAATAACCAGTTAGTACAAGACCAAACTAAAGGCGAGCGTATTCGTCTTGAAGGCCAAGTGTTTGACGGATTGGGTTTACCGCTACGCGATGTGCTGATTGAGATTTGGCAAGCTGATGCGAACGGTATTTATCCAAGTCAGGCAGATACGCGTGAGCAAAAAGCTGACCCAGCATTCCAAGGTTGGGGCCGTACAGGTGCCGACTTTGAAACAGGCGTTTGGAGCTTTAATACAATTAAGCCAGGTGCAACAGCAGGTCGCAAAGGTTCAACTCAAGCACCTCATATTGCATTAGTCATTTTCGCTCGCGGTATTAACTTAGGTCTTCATACCCGTGTTTATTTTGAAGATGAAGCTGAAGCAAATGCTAACGACCCAATTCTAAATAGCATTGAATGGGCACCACGTCGTCAAACACTTATTGCGAAACGTTTTGAAGAAAATGGTGAGGTTGTTTACCGCTTTGATATTCGTATTCAAGGCGATGAGGAAACTGTATTTTTTGATATTTAAGAAACACCTAAGGCTACACCTGATTATTCAAGGAGGCGTGTAGCCTTTTTAAGGATGAATGATATGAACATGAAAACATTATTAAGCCTAAGTTTGCTTGCACTCCCATTTTTTACTGCACAGGTAAATGCTGAACCTGTTGCTTTAGCTACTCAAACACAACCTGCGACTACAGCAGTTAAAACGATTGTTCCGATTACCGCAAAAACCAAAGAACAAGCTTTGGCACAAGCTCAAGTCATTGCAAATACAGCAGATGCTGATTTGGCAGAGTTTCGTATCGATTTACTTAGTTTTGCGAGTGATACAAAACAAGTGATTGCCTTGGGCCATGAGTTGAAAAAGATTTTGGGCAATAAGCCAATGATTGCCACCATTCGTACCAAAAACGAAGGCGGCCAGCTTGAAATTAGTGATGTGGATTATGGTAAGACTTATCAGGCTTACTTAAAGAATCCGTTCATGGATTGGTTAGATGTTGAAATGTTGCGTGATCAAAAAGTAGTTTCAGAAATTGTTCAAAAAGCACATCAAAAGAAAGTGCTGATTGTTATGTCTAATCATGACTTCCAAAAAACACCAAGCCAAGATGAAATTGAAAAACGCTTATTAAAACAAGATCAAATGGGTGCAGATATTCTCAAAATTGCTGTAATGCCAAAATCTAAACAAGATGTTTTCACTTTAATGAACGCAACTTTAAAAGTAAGTCAGCAAACCACTAAACCATTGTTAACGATGTCGATGGGACAACTTGGTACGATTTCTCGTGTTGCGACTGCCAATATGGGCGGAAGTTATAGCTTTGGCATGATTGGTCAGGCTTCTGCACCGGGTCAAATTGATGTGACCAAGCTCAAACAGATTTTACAAACAGTTCAACCAACAAACCCATAAATCATAAGGATATGATGAAATGAATACATTACGTTTAACTACTCTTGCATTAGGTTTGATGGTTTCAGGCATAGCTGCGGCTCAAACTTATGTGGTTGACCGTTATCAAGACGATAGCAATAAAGGCTCTTTACGCTGGGCAATTGAACAAGCTAATGCAAACCCAGGCGAAGCTAGCGAAATTTTGATTCAAGCAGTAGGCAAAGCGCCTTATGCGATTAAATTAAATAGTGCACTTCCTGAAATTAAAGCACCTGTCAAAATCATTGGTACAGAGTGGGATAAAACTGGTGAATATATCGCAATTGATGGTTCGAACTATATTAAAGGCGAAGGTGCAAAAGCTTGTCCAGGTGCAAACCCTGAGCAGTACGGCACCAATGTACGTACTATGACTTTACCGGGGTTGGTATTGCGTGACGTCAACAATGTCACTTTAAAAGGTTTGGACATTCATCGCTTCTGTATTGGTGTATTGATTAACCGTTCAAGCAATAACCTGATTCAACATAACCGTATTAGTAATAACTATGGTGGTGCTGGTGTTATGTTGACGGGTGATGATGGTAAAGGTAACCCAACTGCAACCACCACCAATAACAACAAAGTTTTAGACAACATTTTCCAAGACAATGGTGATGGCTTAGAACTGACACGTGGTGCAGCATTTAACTTAATTGCGAATAACCATTTTGTTTCAACTAAAGCAAATCCTGAACCATCGCAAGGTATTGAAATTTTGTGGGGTAATGATAATGCCGTAGTTGGTAATAAATTCGAAAACTACTCCGATGGCTTACAGATTAACTGGGGTAAGCGTAACTATATCGCTTACAACGAAATGACCAATAACTCGATTGGTTTCAACATGACAGGCGATGGCAACATTCTTGATAGCAATAGAGTGCATGGTAATCGTATTGGTGTTGCTATTCGTTCGGAAAAAGATGCAAATGCAAGAATTACATTGACTAAAAACCTGATTTGGGACAATGGTAAAGATATTAAACGCTGTGAAGCCGGTGGTTCATGTGTACCAGATCAGCGTTTAGGTGCAATTGTATTTGCTGTGCCTGCACTTGAGCATGCCGGATTTGTAGGTTCTCGTGGCGGTGGTGTAGTTGTTGACCCATCTAAACAGCAAAAAACATGTACTCAGCCAAATGAACAAGGCTGTAATGCTCAGCCGAATCAGGGTATTAAAGCTCCTAAATTAACTGCGAACAAAGGTTCATTGGCTGTAGAAATTAATGGTTTACCAAATCAACGTTACCAAGTTGAATTTTTTGGTAATCAAAATGCGGCATCAAAAGAAGCTGAGCAATATTTAGGAGCAATAACTGTTGCTACAGATGCACAAGGGATCGCAAAAGCAAATTGGAAGCCGTCTGTAAAAGTTGCCTCAATTACAGCGAATATTACTGATCGCTTTGGAGCGACGTCTGAACTTAGTTCGGCCGTGCAAACTAAATAATAACAATAAGAAAGCGCCTCAAACCGAGGCGCAGCATAGAAATATAGAAATGATAAAAGGGACTTGAAATGCCAAATGTAATGAAACTGAGTGTGCTAACAATTGCTGCATTAGGTAGCCAATTTGCGCTTGCTAATGAGCCTTGGTCACAAGACCGTCAATGGTTGCTAGGCGACTGGAATGGAAAACGCCAGCAATTAGAGCAGCAGGGCTATAAATTTACGGCTTCAATTATGAGCCAAAGCGCCACCAATTTAGATGGTGGTTACAACGACAGCAATACTTTTGAAAATGCTGCACAACTTTCTTTAGGTGCCAACTTCGATTTAGAAAAAATTGCTGGTTGGAAAGATACAACAGCGAGCCTAGTCGTGACTAAACGTGACGGCAATGCATTAACTCTTGAGCGTATTAAAGACCCACGTTCTAGCCAATTGGGCAATGCTCAAGAAATTTATGGTCGCGGGAAAATTTGGCGTTTATCCCAAGCATGGGTGAAGAAGGGCTTTGTTGATAATACTGTACAGGTCAAATTTGGTCGTATGGGAATGTCAGAGGACTTTAATAGTTCTCAATGTGAGTTTCAGAACTTATTGCTTTGCGGTGGGCAGTTAGGAAAATCAATTGGTTCAATTTGGTATAACTCACCAGTCGGTGTTTGGGCGACAAACGTTAAATATCAGTTTGCACCTGAGTGGACTTTAGGTGTTGGTGTGTATGAGGTCAATCCAGACAATATTAAAACCGAATCAAACAGTGATGGTTTTAATCTGGATATGAATAACGTCAAGGGTGCAACCATACCGGTTGAACTTGCATGGAAACCAAAACTTGCTGCTTTTAATGGTTTACCGGGTGAATATAAAGTAGGTGCGCTGTACTCAACCGCAGAAGCAAATGATATTAAAACTGCGGGTAAAGTGCATGACGGAAAACAAAGCTTCTGGATTAATGCACAGCAACAACTTAGCCATGCCGGCCAAGATCCGAAACGCGGTTTATATGTAAGTTTTAATGGCGTTGTAAATGATAAAGCAACGACATTTGTTCAAAGTACACAACAACTTGCTCTTTGGTATAAGGGACCGTTTGATAGCCGTCCAAATGATTCGATTGGTTTTGGTATTGCCAATTATGTAGTCAATGATCGTGCTAAAGATAAACAGATCGCGACAAATGAAAGTCATGGATATTACAGTTATGATTCGATTGCATCTGACTATATTCCAATTCAAGACGACGAGTTAAATGTCGAGTTGAACTATACCTATCAATGGTCTCCGGCCGTCATGTTACGTCCAAACATTCAATATATCCATCAACCTGCTGGTGTGAAAGAAGTCGATGATGCTTGGGTGGCAGGCCTGAGTGTAAAAGTTAATTTTTAATAATATTGATGGCTGGTTAGACATAGTTTAACTGGCCCAAATGCTTGAACTATTCGGGTTCAGTATATGTGGAGTAGGATCTATGTCTGAGTCAGATTCTAAGTTTCATATCTTATTCAAAATATGGTGTTTTATTTTAGGTTTAGCTTTATTGGCTACTGGTATTTTTTATATCGTGGGCGGTGGAAAGCTAGTATCTCTCGGTGGTTCTTGGTATTTCCTTATCTCAGGACTGTTTATAACCATTTCAGCAATTAGTATTTTCCGAAAAAAAGCGCTGGGCGTCTGGATTTTTGCAGCTGTTTTTGTTGGTACCGTAATCTGGTCATTTGTTGATGCAGGATGGGAATTTTGGCCGTTATTCTCGCGGTTAATGTTTCCTGCTGGTCTTTTTGCCGCACTGCTATTTACCTTACCTTCAATTCGACGTTACCAATTTCAAACGAGCTTGGCATCTTCATCTTATGCTGTAGGTGGATTAGTTGTTGTGGGTATGTTGATTGCGCTCTATCAAATGTTCCAACCGCATCCAACAGTAGCAAGTTCAGGTGAAAAACTACCTTTAGTACCAGTTGATCCTGCTAAAAAACAGGTAAATTGGGAAAATTATGGTAATGATGCAGGCGGTAGCCGCTTTGTTGCTCTCGATCAAATTAACCGAGATAACGTTCATAAACTAAAAGAAGCTTGGCGTTTTAGAACAGGTGATTTTACAACGGGTAGTGGTAATGGTGCTGAAGACCAAATGACCCCGCTACAGGTTGGAAATAGAGTCTTTTTATGTACACCACATAACAATATTTTTGCGATAGATGCTGACTCGGGCAAACAACTCTGGAAAGCTGAGGTGAACTCTACAGCTGATGCTTGGGAACGCTGCCGTGGTGTTGCATACTTTGATTCAACTAAACCGCTTGTACAACCAACTTTAGCGGGTGCAAATGCAGTAACTGTGGTTGCAACCAATACAGCATGTCCACGCCGTGTATATACCAATACACCTGATGGTCGTTTAATTGCAGTCAATGCAGATAACGGTCAGCGCTGTGCTGATTTTGGTGTAAATGGAACGGTTGATTTGCTAGAAGGTCTTGGGGCTGGAACAAAAGCGCCACGTTTTGAAGTGACTTCTGCACCGACTATTGCTGGTACAACCATTGTGGTGGGGAGTCGTATTGCCGACAACGTAGCCGCAGATATGCCGGGCGGTGTTATTCGTGGTTATGACGTGATTACGGGTAAACTTCGCTGGGCATTTGACCCGCGCAATCCAAACCCGAACTATGTACTTAAACCGGGTGAAACCTATAAACGTAGTTCGGCAAACTCATGGGCTGCAATGTCATATGATCCGCAAATGAATACGGTGTTCTTACCTATGGGTAGTTCATCTGTCGACATTTGGGGTGGTAACCGTAATCCGTTAGATCATAAATATAATACTTCTGTGTTAGCACTTGATGCGACAACAGGTAAAGAGAAGTGGGTATATCAAACTGTTCATAACGATTTATGGGACTTTGACTTACCAATGCAACCGAGTCTAGTCGACTTCCCATTAAAAGATGGTACGACAAAACCAGCTGTTGTTATTGGAACCAAATCAGGCCAATTCTTTGTTCTTGACCGTGTAACGGGTAAACCGCTGACTAAAGTGATTGAACAACCAGTTAAACCTGCCAATATTCCGGGTGAACAATACAGCTTAACTCAACCTCGTTCAGTTGAAATGCCTCAAATTGGTAATCAGACTTTAACTGAATCAGATATGTGGGGTGCAACGCCGTTCGATCAACTGATGTGTCGTATTAACTTTAAGTCAATGCGTTACGAAGGCCTCTTTACTGCACCGGGTACTGATGTTTCATTAAGCTTCCCAGGTTCTTTGGGTGGTATGAACTGGGGTAGCATCGCTTTTGACCCGACTCATCGTTATATGTTCGTGAACGATATGCGCCTTGGCTTATGGATTCAATTGATGGAACAAACTCCAGAGGACATTAAGATTCAGGCAAATGGTGGAGAGAAAGTAAACACAGGTATGGGTGCTGTACCAATGAAAGGCACACCGTATAAAGTGAATAAAAACCGCTTTATGTCTGCTTTAAGTATTCCTTGTCAAAAACCACCATTTGGTACCATGACTGCGATTGATTTGAAAACTCGTCAAATTGCATGGCAAGTACCACTCGGTACGGTTGAAGATACTGGACCTATGGGAATTAAGATGGGCTTAAAAGCACCGATCGGTATGCCAACCATTGGTGGTCCGATGGCAACTCAAGGTGGTTTGGTTTTCTTTGCTGCAACACAAGACTACTATTTACGTGCATTTGATTCATCTACAGGTAAAGAACTGTGGAAATCACGCATGCCAGTAGGTAGCCAAGGTACTCCAATAAGCTATGTTTCACCTAAAACGGGTAAACAATATGTGGTTGTTACCGCGGGTGGAGCACGTCAATCACCAGATCATGGCGATTATGTGATCGCTTATACTTTAGAGCAATAATTAAATGAGGCAAAAGAGAGAATTTCTCTTTTGCCTTTATCTTTAATATATTTTTTATATAAATGTATAAAAGTAAACTCTACATTTTTAACAAGATAGCTTTACCAAATAGTAAAAAAGTGCTTGAAGTTATTGTCAAACTTAAAATATTCTTAAAAGTAATTCATCTTGAACACTAGACACAGTCGAACTATTAAGCATTTTTTTATAATGTTTTACCTATAAATAAAAGACAAGTATTTATTAAGTTTTGTTTAACTTAACGTTGTGAATTTTAATTAGAAATAAACATTATCAAGTTTTTGATAGAAAAATTTAGGTTATTTTTGTTGGAAAAATGAGCGTAAATATATACTTATATTATATTTATATAATTTATTGGGTTGCGTTAGAATGGTCGTCGCAGGTTATTACTATCCAGTAATAATTTGTATTTCAGGAATTTAAGCTCTTTTTAGCTTAAGGCTCATCGCAAGATGAGCCTTTTTTTATGACATGACGAAAGCTGTTTTTAATTACTATTAAAATAGCCTAAGTAAAATTAAGCGAATAAATGCCGATGAGAATCACAAAAAATAGTCTTTAATGACAAGAAGTATATGATTTGTTAAATTAAAGCCACTTGATAATAATAGGTGATGTAATGAGATTTTTGGTTCTTGCAACTTTATCTGGTTTAGCTTTGATGGGTTGTGCTTCTGTTCAGCAGGCACCGAATACACAAGAGACAATTCGTTATGCTTCTAGCCCATGCTTTGGCGCTTGTCCGATTTATTCTGTAGAAGTAACACCTACAGGTTTAATTCGCTTTGAAGGTAAACAATACACTAAAGCTATAGGTGTTAAAGAAATTCAAGGTAGCGTAAAAGATTATAAAAAACTTGCAGATGATCTAAAAACTTATCGCCCTGAAACAGGTACACAATCAAAAACTGCGGGTTGCCAGCAAACAGCGACCGACATGTCTAGCTATTACATTACTTGGATTCAACCTAATGGCACAGAAACTAAATTAAGCCATTACACAGGTTGTATGTCTCCTGCGAATAATAGATTGAACAAAGTAATGGAAAAACTGCCTGAACAATTAGGCATTAAAGATCTAATTTAATGATAAAAGCCCCAAAATCTTGGGGCTTTTTCTTGTTAAGAAGAATTATAAACTTAAAAGTTTTACTTTAAGTATTCCTAAACAAATCAGCGTATAATACATATTATAAAAATGTATATTGTAAAGCGTGGTTATATGTCAAATATTGTCTATGCCTTTTTGGGTGGTTTATTACTCGGCATCGCAACAGTTGGATATTTATATATAAATGGCCGTATCGCTGGAATTAGTGGTTTGCTCGCTCAAATCATTAAGCCTACTAAAGACACCTTTAAGAGTTCGACATTCTGGTTTATTGCGGGACTCGTGATTACACCTTTCATATATGGTTACTTTTATCAGCCTGAAATTGAAATTAAAGCTAATACATTTGCACTTATTCTAGCAGGTGTACTTGTAGGCTTTGGAACACGGTTAGGGTCGGGTTGTACAAGTGGCCATGGTATTTGTGGTATGAGCAGGTTATCAAAACGCTCGATGATAGCGACAGCAGTTTTTATGTTTGCTGGCATGTTAACGGTTTATATCATTCGTCATGTGATGGGGTAATCCTATGAAAAACATTTTTGCTTTTTTATTTGGTAGCTTATTTTCATTAGGTTTAATGATCTCTGACATGTCTAATCCAGAAAAGGTATTAGGTTTTTTAGATATTTTTGGGCAATGGGATATCAGCTTAATGTTTGTAATGTTGGGGGCTATTGCTGTGGCATTTATCCCTTTTCAAAAGGCTATAAAAAGCCCTAAAACACTCTTTAATGAACAAATTCAATTACCAACGAATACACAGATTGACCAAAGGTTAATTGTGGGAGCTTTTATTTTCGGTATAGGCTGGGGAATAGCAGGTATATGTCCAGCGCCCGCTTTAACGCTTATCGGATTAGGACATTTTGAAGCGCTTTATTTTATTGTGGCAATGTTATTAGGAATGTTTATTTACCGAATTTTAAATAAAGGAAATTAAGTCTATGCAACAACCTCTAATAAAAGATTTTTTTGATGAAAACACCAATACTTTTAGCTATGTTGTTGCGGATTTAGTGACTCTTCAATGCGCTATTATTGATAGCGTGCTTGATTACGATGCCGCATCGGCCACTACAAAAACAACCAATGCTGATCTGATTATCGATTATGTCTTGGCTCAAAACTTCAAAGTACGATGGATTTTAGAAACCCATGTACATGCGGACCATATGACCGCGGCTCAATATTTAAAATCTAAATTGGGCGGTACAATTGCGATTAGTCAAAAAATCTCGGTAGTACAAGAAACTTTTGCAGCTATCTATAATTTTGATTTTAAGAAAGTTAATGAAAATCAGCCCTTTGATTATTTTTTTGAAGATTATGAACATTTCAAAATAGGGGAGATAGAAGCCTATAACATTCCTACACCAGGGCATACACCTGCTTGTTTAAGCTATGTGATTGGTGATGCTGTTTTTGTCGGGGATACTTTATTTATGCCTGATTATGGTTCGGCCAGATGTGACTTTCCTAAAGGAAGTGCTGCTGAGCTTTATGATTCGGTACAAAAACTTTATACACTTCCCGACGACATGCGTATGTTCTTATGCCATGACTATAAGCCCGAAGGCCGTGATGAATATATCTGTCAAACAGATATAAAAACTCAAAAACAAAGCAATATCCATTTAAATCGACGAGTTTCCAAAGAATCATTCATAAAAATGCGTCAAGAAAGAGATGCTACTTTGGCAATGCCAAAATTAATTCTGCCTTCAATTCAAATTAATATGAACGGTGGAAATTTTCCGGAACCTGAAGCGAATGGCATCCGCTATTTAAAAATCCCATTTAATTACTTTTAGAAATAGCCTAAGCATACATTCCGACCATTTTATTTATTCAAATAGCCTAAGCAAAAAATAAAATTAATCTTATGAAAATAGCCTAAGTAAGATTTAAAGAACTTGTCTTAAATCCCGCGCAGTCTCTTGCAATAGCGGCAAAATATGTTGAATTAAATATTCTTCAGTTGTTCTCATGGTTGGAGAAACAATGTTTAAAGCAGCAACCACTTTAAAGTCTTGTCCATAAATCGGTACGGCGAGCGCATGAACTCCTAATTCGTGTTCTTCACGTGAATAACACCAGTCTTGTTCTCGAATCTCTTGTAGTAACTCTAAAAATTTATCATTTTCGACATGTGTATATTTAGTTAAACGCTGAAGTGGATATTTTTGAAGCCAATCTAATTGTTCTTCTTGGCTTAAATGTGCAAGTAAAATTTTACCCGCCGATGTCGCATGAGCAGGCAGGCGGTTACCCAAATGCAAACCGTATGGATTTACACGGTCAGTTTGTTGGTGGGCCGCACTACGGGCAATGGTAATGGCTTCATAACCATCAAGTACCATCACTGAATAAATAAGGGAAGTCTGGTTAGTTAGAAGATTTAATAAAGGCTGGGATACTTTTGGAAGCTGTGCTGCACCTAAATAAGCTCCTGAAAATTTAAGAACTTTCGGGGTTAAATAGTAATAGTGACCATCTGACTCAAGATAACCTAAATATTCTAAAGTTAATAAATGGCGTCTTGCTGCCGCTCGGGTGAGCCCGGTTTTTTCGGCCGCCATAGAAATATTTAAACGATGTTGATTACTGCTAAAGCTATCTAAAATTGACATGCCTTTACCGATGCCAGCAATGTAATCTTCATGACGAATCGTTTTTTTATTGTCCTGATTCTGGATTATCCGTTCATCTTTACTCATTACTGATCCTTGTACGATAGAAGCTTAATAGATCAATTCGCTTTACTGAAAAAGTTTAATAATTTCATGTCGCAAAAATTGATGTCTTAAATTATCCCTTAAATCTTCGTGCCAAAACATACCCATTTTAATATTGGTTATCTCAAAAGGCAGAGAATGTAAGCAAATTTCAGGACTATAAGACAAATGCTGCAAAATCATACGAGGCATCGTAAGTATTGCATCGGCTTGAGCTCCCAAAACTTGTAACGCTGTTGAGTAGTTTTGACAGCGCATAAATACATTTCTTGAAATTTTTTGGTGTTGGTTTAAATAAATATCTTCAAGTAAAGCGCCCGTACGGCGTGACGAAACACCAATATGTCGACCACTAATATAACTAGCTAAATCGACTTCTTTCAGTTGGCTGCAAATGACAAATTCATCTGTCACCAAATGATCAAAGGTAATTTTTGGAGATAAGTATTGTTCTAGATCGATCACGAAATCGAGCTGCTGTGTCGCCAAGTCCGCCATGATGTGTTTTCGATCTAGCTTCATACTCACAAACTGCAAATCTAAATTAAGATTTTGAAAATGTTGAGCTAACCTTGGAAGAATAATTGGCTCAATTTCATCATGCACGGCGATTTTTAAGTTTTTTAAGCTTGTTGGATCGAACACATGCTTCTGCTGGCTAATATTTTGAATGGTTAAAAGTGCTTGTTTCACAGTTGGATAAATCTGTTCTGCAAAAGGAGTGGCTGACATTTTATTGCCTACTCGTATGAATACATCATCTTCAAGTTGCTGGCGTAATCTTTGTAAAGCATGACTTGCCGCTGACTGCGTAATATTAAGGCTACTTGCGGCATTCGAAATACTTTTTTGCTCATAAATCGCAATAAATAGCGGATATAAATTGATATCGATTCGGTGAAAAAAACTTAAGTCTAAGCCATGTAGGTTATGAATATTATTCATGATGCATTATTTAATAAAATCATTTCATTCATATTAAGTTTCAAGTTATGTTGATGTAAAGAATAGAGAATGATGTAAAGGAAAAAGAATGTTTGAACTCTCCAAGAAAGCTCAAGATTTTGCTGAGCGAACTAAAAAATTTATTTTAGAAGAAATAGAACCTGTCGAAGCAAAATTTTGGGAAGAAGTTCATGAGTTAAATCCAGATGGAAACTGGAAAAAATGGCAGTGGCCCGAGCTTTTAGAAACTCTAAAATCTAAAGCTAAACAAGCTGGTCTTTGGAATATGTTTTTACCCGATGAAAAGCTAGGTGCTGGGTTAACTGTTCAAGAATATGCACATATTGCTGAATTGACTGGCCGCAGTTTATTGACACCAACCGTTTTTAACTGTAATGCACCAGATACGGGAAATATGGAGGTGTTATGGCGCTATGGCAGTGAGCAGCAAAAACAGCAATGGTTAGAGCCTTTATTGGACGGAAAAATTCGCTCGGTTTTTTGCATGACTGAACCTGATGTCGCCTCAAGCGATGCAACCAACATGCAAGCGACTGCACTTATAGATGGTAATGAAATTGTTTTAAATGGCAAAAAGTGGTGGTCGTCTGGTTTAGGTGATCCAAATGCTAAAGTCATTATTTTTATGGCACATACACCAGATGAAACTAAAGACCGCCATCATCAGCACTCTATGGTTTTAGTACCGATTGATACGGCAGGTGTTGAAATTCAACGTATGTTACCTGTATTTGGTGACTACGATGCACCGCATGGACATGGCGAAGTTCATTTTAATAATGTTCGAGTGCCTATTGAAAACTTTATTGGTGGAGCGGGGCAAGGCTTCGAAATTGCACAAGGTCGTTTAGGGCCGGGGCGTATTCACCATTGCATGCGCTGTATCGGAGCTGCTGAAAAAGCACTAGAGCTTATGATTGATAGAGGCATGTCTAGAACAGCGTTTGGCAAAGAAATTCTAAAACTCGGTGGAAACCTAGAGCGTGTAGCCGATGCGCGAGTAGCCATAGATCAAGCTAGACTTTTAACCTTGTATGCTGCTTATAAAATGGATACTTTAGGAAATATGGCTGCTTTAACAGAAATATCTGCAATTAAAGTAGTCGCTCCGAGCGTTTTAGAAAAAGTAGTCGATATGGCAATTCAGCTACATGGCGGTGCGGGCGTTTCAAGAGATACGCCATTAACAGGTTTCTTTGCTCAAGCACGCAGTTTACGTTTAGCTGATGGTCCGGATGAAGTGCATAAAGGCATGATTGCCAAATTAGAGTTGGCCAAACGTGGTTATGGTCGTCATAAGAAAGTATAAGTTTAAAGGAAGTGAATATGTCGGTAATTGATGTAGGCGGTGAAGTACGTGAAGGTGAAGAGCTTGATATTGGGGCAGTTGAGAACTGGTTAAAAAACCAAGGTGTTGAGTTGGTTGGTCCAGCAGTCGTTACTCAATATACGGGCGGGGCGTCGAATTGGACTTATCGTTTAAAGTATGAAAATACCGATTTAATTTTGCGACGTCCCCCAAAAGGAACAAAAGCGAAGTCAGCCCACGATATGGCCCGTGAATATATGGTGCAGAAAAATCTTGCGCCTTATTATCCAGTGCTTCCTAAAATGGTTGCACTTTGTCAGGATGAATCGGTCATTGGCTGTGATTTTTATGTCATGGAACGCATTGAAGGTATTATTCCTCGTGCAAAATTACCGCCTGAGCTTGGCTTTAATGAAGAAGATGTCCATCAACTTTGTGTAAATGTTATTGATAAGTTGATTGAGTTACATCAAGTTCCTTATGAAAACACGCCTTTAGCTGAACTAGGCAAAGGAACAGGATATTGCCGTAGACAGGTTGAAGGTTGGGATAAACGCTATGAGAAAGTCCGTACAATCAACGTTCCTTCATTTAAATATGTCCGAAAATGGCTAAATGATAATATCCCTCAAGACTCGACGACTTGTATTATTCACAATGATTGGCGTTTTGATAATGTGATTTTAGATCCAGAGCATCCAACAGATGTGATTGGGGTGTTGGATTGGGAAATGGCGACCTTGGGTGATCCATTAATGGATTTGGGCAGTGCTTTGGCTTATTGGGTTGAGCCAACGGATAATATGATTTTTAGATCGACACGCCGTCAGCCGACTCACTTAAAGGGAATGTTCTCTCGCAAAGAAGTCGTTGAATATTATTTGCAAAAAACAGGTCTAAAACCTCAAAACTGGGCTTTTTATGAAGTATTTGGTGTATTCCGTTTAGCCGTGATTGCCCAGCAAATTTATTACCGTTATTACCATAAACAAACCCGAAATCCTGCTTTTAAAGATTTCTGGATAGTGATTCATGCCCTACATGTGCGAGCTTTAAAACTTATCGCACAGCAAAAATTGCAAGAATCAGAATTTGCTCAGCAATCTATACAGAAAATACAGGGTATTTTAAGAAGATGACCACAATTTATCTGGTAAGACATGGACAGGCTTCATTTGGTAAAAGTAACTATGATGAGCTGTCTGAAAATGGTGAAGCTCAGGCGACTTTGTTAGGTTGTTATTTTAAGCAAATATTGAAAGAACAGCCGTATGTGGTTGCTGGAACTATGCAACGCCATGAGCAAACTGCAAAGCTCGCACTCAATGAATGTTTTCCAGATGCAGTAATTCATCATAATAATTTATGGAATGAGTTTAACCATCAACAGGTTTTTGCACGCTATGAACCACGTTTTGAACAACCTGAACTGTTAAAAGCCGACGTAGCACAGGAACAGAACCCACGCGCTTATCTTGCCAAAATATTCGAAGGTGCCATTGGACGATGGACTGATGGTGATTTTCATCATGAATATGATGAGTCATGGCCGCACTTTAAAGAAAGAGTCGAAACAGCATTGCAGCAACTTTGTGATGAGTTAGCGAAAACTAAGCCTCGTTATGCAGTTGTTTTTACCTCTGGTGGTGTGATTTCTGTAGCAATTGGAAAATTGCTTGAACTGAGTCCCAATCGAACTTTTGCATTGAATTGGGCAATTGCTAATACAAGCCTCACAACTTTGCGTTTGGTTGGAAATGAAGCTCAGGTTTTAAGTTTAAATGAACATCATTTTATAAAAGCTGAGCGGCCAGATTTACTGACATGGATTTAAAATAAGGATAAAAACATGGCAAAGACAATTTTGATTACAGGTGCAAGTTCTGGATTGGGCGCAGGTATGGCGCATGAATTTGCAGCCAAAGGTTATAACTTAGCGATTTGTGCACGCCGTTTAGATCGATTAGAGACTTTAAAAACTGAACTTGAAAATGAGTATGGTATTAAAGTCATTGCAAAAAGTCTGGACGTTACCAATTACGATCAGGTTTTTGAAGTATTTCGCGCCTTTAAACAAGAATTTGGCTCTTTAGACCGAATTATTGTAAATGCGGGAGTCGGAAATGGCCGTCGTATTGGTAAAGGTAATTTTGAAATTAACAGAGCCACAGCTGAAACAAACTTTATTTCTGCTTTAGCGCAGTGTGAAGCTGCGGTTGAAATTTTCAGAGCACAAAACGCCGGTCACTTGGTGGTGATGTCATCCATGAGTGCGATGCGTGGATTACCAAAGCATTTATCGACCTATGCGGCAAGTAAAGCCGCGGTTGCTCATTTGGCTGAAGGTATTCGAGCTGAATTATTGGATACGCCAATTAAAGTCTCAACCATTTTCCCAGGCTACATTCGTACTGAAATAAATGAGGGTGCTAAACATCTTCCTTTTGAAGTAGATGCCAAAACGGGATGTAAAGCTTTGGTCAAAGCCATCGAAAAGCAACCTGTAAAAGCTTATGTGCCGCAGTGGCCATGGTTACCAATGAGTATTGCCATGAAGGTCTTACCTTTAAGGTTAGTCAATAAATTAGGCTAAAAATAACCCCCTAAATTTTAGGGGGTAATTTTTTGATAATTAAAACTTTTTGGTGTAATTCACAAATAAACGGTCTTCACCAAAGTCATTGCCATGTTTTACGTTGTAATCAATACGAATGTATTGCAGAGCAACACCTTTTAAGAATGGCTGCTGAAACGCATAATTTAAAATTACATTCGACTCAGTTTCATGGTTTTTGTCGCCATTGGCTGCTTTAAAGTCATGTCCATAAACATATTTCACCATCGCATTTAAGCCCGGAACATAATCTTTAAAGTCGTAGCCGTACATCACATGGTAAGACTTTTCATCTTCTTTAAAGAAGCCCGTGGCATTCCAGTTAATGAAATACGTCTCTGGTAAGAATCCATCTGGTAGTGGGTAGGCTGACTCACCGATAATCTGTTGGTAACCTAAACCAAAGGTATGGTTTTTCACCTTGACAGTTTCAAGTACGCCGATATTTTGAGCATCAATATCAAAAGTGTTGCCATCATCTTTTGCATTGAAGTATTTAAACTTAGATGTTAAGGCAAACGTTGGCTGCTTCCACGTGTGTTCTAGCCCAACATAGTGTTTGTTGTAGAGGTCTTCTAAATTACCAAAGTAGTACTCGCCTTTTAAAGACGGCGTGAATTGATAACGTAAGTCAATATAATTCAAACCATCAGATTCTTTGGTGATTCCATTTGCGGTGAACGAAAACTTTTTAAAGTCTTCTTCATTTCGTGGTGATACTTTTTCAACCCGACCAATTTCTGCATAGAGCTGATCTGAAAGTTGTGATTTTAAGTTGGTTCCCCAATATGAAGTAAGTAACTGACGGCTGGCATCGACTGCCGTTACAGGTAAATCTAACCAGAGTTCACCAACACTCAAAAGAGTTTTATCATAGCCGAGTTTTAAGGACGCGCCGTATTTTAGATAGTCTGACGCTTGTGACTGGGTTTCTTTATTAAAAGGCAAAACTGTATCGGCGACATGTTTGTCAGAACTTAAACGCACGGCGTATTGAACAGAAGCATCAGCCCCAATCGTGATTGGCTTATCTGCTATGATTAAGGGAGTGTCATGCATTTTCGATTTATAAAATAATGATGCTGCCTGAGACCAACTGCCTGTGTCTTTGAGGGCATCATTATCAAAATCACGGTTGATATAGGCATTTTTTAAAGTGAATTTCCATTCATCTTCAGTTTGCTGATTTGGATTTGCGGCCCATGAGTTGCTACACATAAGTATTAAAGTGGCAACAGCTAAAGTGCGTGGTTTAAAACGGTGAAATAATTCCATAATCCATTTCCCAGATGTATGCCAGTCCTCGGCACTACGTAATTTTGAATATTTCGGTACTCTCTAAGCGTTTAGTTAGAGAGTACATTTTTGCAATTTGTGAGATCTATTAATTTAATTTTTCAAGCTTCATACTTTCACTAAAGAATTTGCAGCCTTTGAAAAGCAGAATTAAAGCCAGTACACAAGACAAACCACCTACAATAGATAAAGAAGAACCCACCATTAATGGGCTACCAAAAACTTTATCTGTAATAATGGCTACCAGTGTTGTGCCAATACCGAGTCCAATTAAGTTACTCACCAAAAGGAAGAGGGCAGAAAGGCGTGCTCTAAACTGGTTTGGGGCTAACATTTGCAAAGCAGTTGCTGAAATCACTAGAGGGAAAGATGCAAAGAACATTGCAGGAATCAGTAAGCTAACTGAAAGCCAAAGCTGATCTGTTTGGGTAAAAAATGCAATTGGAATAATCAGGCCAACAATACCAATTACACCCGTGAACATCGGGGCATCTTGACGACCTTTTTTAATAAACCAGTCGTTTAACCAACCTGCACAAAATACGCCTAATGTATTTGCGACTAACAGAATGGTACCAAGCATATAGCCTGTTTCAGTCGGCGCGAGTTGAAACTTACGAATATAAAATGCAGGTGTCCAGCTAGTTAGGCTATAGAGTGCCATTGCATAAAAGGTAAAACCTAAATAATGACAAGCAAATGTTTTCGAATGTTTTTTAATAAACTGAAGACATTGTGTGAATTTAACTTGGTCAACTTGTCCATTTTGGTTGAGTTGCTGGCCTTTACGTGCAGGGTCTTTAACGGTCAGAATAAATAGCAAACCAATAATAATGCCGGGTAAACCCACCACTAAAAAGGCAATTTGCCATGCTTTAAGTGCACCTAATAATGGAACTTCAATGAGTGTCACGCCTTTAAGCAGGTTAATCACATAACCGCCAACTAAAAAGGCAATACCACCACCTAAAAAAGCACCAATTGAATAAATCCCAACTGCACGGCCTAGTTTGTCCTTACTAAACATGTCGCTAAATATTGAATAAGCAGCTGGAGATAACGCAGCTTCCCCTACACCTACCGCCATACGGCTTAAAAACAGTTGAATAAAGTTTTTACTTAAACCACAAGTTGCCGTTGCTAGACTCCAAACAATAATCCCGATTGAAATCAGTTTTGGTCGTGAAAAACGGTCAGCAATATAGGCGAGTGGTAATCCCATCACTGCGTAAAACAGCGAAAAGGCCAGTCCATGTAACAAACTAAATTGTGTATCTGAAAGTTGGAGATCTGCTTTGATGGGTTCAATCATCAGTGCCAGAATTTGGCGGTCAATAAATGAAAATATATATGCCAACATACAAAGTATGACCACATACCATGCATAGGCATTGCTTTTCTTCTGGGTCCTTTCAACAGCGATATTACTTTGGTTCATACACTTAATCCTTATGTATAAAACGCTTTAAAGAAATTGATATCTAACTTTTATTATTCCTCTGAAGTTTTCAATATTTCCCCCTTTTAGATAAGAATAATAAATAGGCTAGAAATGAGTAATTTGGTCTCGTACAGACCGGAAGAGAGTGGCTAAATCCAATTAGAAAATAATTGGGCTTATAAGATCATGGAATTATTATTTTCTTTTTATATGTAAAATTCCATTACTTATTGAGTATGTTAGAATACCTAAAAAGTATGTTAAGTAAAAATATACGAACATTTAAATGAAGTAATAATCTGATTCTATTTATTTTAATAAAAGAGCAGTTAAATAAGATAAAGTTTTAACTGCTCAAAAGGGCTAATTTGCATTGAAAGAAATATTTAACTTGATGGCATAAGATCAAACAATTTCTTTAACTGAGAATTTAAATTGTGCAACTCATCTTCTGAAAAAGCATTGAGGATCCCCGCTAAGGTAACCACACTAATTTGGTTAATCTGTTCAACCAGCTCAACACCTTTGGCCGTTAATTTCACCATCGAAATCCGTTCATCAGCGGTAGAAGAGTAGACTTCCACAATTCCATCTTCTACCAAACGATATACAGCCTTTGTTGCTGTGGTGAGTTTTAAAGTAGAAAGATTGGCAATGTCAGTGATACTGGCTTCCCCAAGCGCATTGGTACTTAAAATAATTTTGCGGCGAGTATTATCAATGCCAAGTTTCTTTATAGATTTTTCAATCAGTTGTGAATATTTACCATTAACTTGGGAAATCCAGAAAAAGGGGAAGTTTTGAATACTCGACGGTTCTTTATTGGGAAGAAATTGTTCTAAATGATCAAGCATAGCTAAGCAATAACTTAGTAAAAAAAGGGTAATTCTATTATAAACAAAATTTTGCATATTTCCTTGAACACACATTAGAAAAATTACTTGACAATTCCATTAAATTTTCTGATATTTTAATTAATGGATAAAAATACATGGAAAAGTGAATGAATATTATTAGCCAAAGTGTGCACAAAGGAAGCGGCAAACTTAAGGTGATGGTGAAGGACACTATAGATATTCAAGGTCTAAAAACCATTGCTGGCAGTAGAGCTTTATTAGAAGTTGAACCTGCGCACGATGATGCAGAGGTGGTTAAAAACATCTTAAAAGCTGATTGCGAAATTATTGGCAAGACAAATTTGCACGAATTGGCTTTTGGAATTACGGGCATTAACCATGCTTTTGGTACACCTATCAATCCTAAATATCCTGAACTTATTCCAGGTGGGTCTTCGAGTGGTTCAGCTGCAGCCGTCGCTGCAAAACAAGCTGACTTTACTCTAGGCACCGACACGGGTGGCTCTATCCGTATGCCCGCTGCGTGCTGTGGCATTTTTGGTTTAAAACCGACTTTTGGCCGTGTTAGCAGAAAAGGCGTATATCCGCCGTTGAGTTCTTTAGATTGTGTTGGCCCTTTTGCAAATTCAGTCGATATGATTGAAAAAGCCATGCAAATTATTGATCTAACTTTTAAGCCTACTGAATTTACTAGTGCACCAAAACTTGCGGTTCTGGATGTCAAAGCAGATGAGATTATTTGGAACTGTATTTATCAAGCAATTCGAAAAGCCAATTTACAGACCACTTTAGAAAAAGTTGAACATTTTGAAGCGGCTTATGATGCAGGTATGCAGATTATTAATTATGAAAATTGGCAAGCTTTTGGTGAGTTAACTCAAACAGGCTTAGTTGGTTCTGATGTAAATGGTCGTTTATTAAAAGCTGCCGCAACAACTTTAGAGCTAGTAAAGCAAGCTGAAGTTGTGAAAGCGCAGCTCACTCAAGAGCTCGATGCTTTATTAGAAAAATATGATGCATTGGTTCTACCGACACTTCCGCAAATTCCACCGAAAGTTTCTGAAGCTGAAAACACTGTCGCTTTTTTGAATCTTACAGGTTTAGTTCGACCATTTAATTTATCAGGTCATCCAGCGATTTCAGTGCCACTTGAAACCAGTGAAGGTTTACCAGTGGGCTTACAGATCGTATCAAAGCATCAAAAAGATGAGCAATTATGCGCTATAGCTAAATTTTGTATTGATGCAATGCAATAAATTACAAGGAGTTAGATGATGAATAAGTTGTCTAAAATGGAGTTTGCTTCTCAAGACAAAGCAGTTGAGTTAGATGCTTTGTGTCAAGAAATTCGTGAGCGTGCCTGTACAGGTGAATTCGATAATCAAGCGTATGTGAGCCAAGACATTATCGAAAAACTTAAAAAAATTGGTGTTTACCGTGCATTAGTTCCTAAACGTTTTGGTGGCGAAGAATGGTCACCACGGCAGTTTTGCGAGTTAATCGAAACTTTATCTAAAGCTGACGGTTCTGTGGGCTGGGTGGCAAGTTTCGGCATGAGCCCTGCTTATTTAGGAAGTTTGCCTGAAGAAACACTGAAAGAGTTGTACCAAAACGGCCCAGATGTGGTGTTTGCCGGAGGTATTTTTCCGCCACAGCCTGCCGAAATTACCGATGAAGGTGTCGTAGTTCGTGGACGTTGGAAATTCTCAAGCGGCTGCATGGGAGCTGACATTGTTGGCGTGGGAATTTCACCCCTTAAAAATAATGAAATGCAAGGCTTACCACGTATGGCCGTGATGCCTGCCAACAAAGCCAAAATTGAAATGACATGGGACACTGTTGGCCTAAAAGGTACCGGAAGTCATGATTTGGTGGTTGAAGATGTATTGGTCGAAAAGAAATGGACCTTTGTACGTGGCGAACCTTCAAAACTCAGCGAGCCATTTTTTAAATATCCATCACTGTCTTTAGCGACTCAAGTATTAACCGTGGTGGGTATTGGGGTTGCAGCTGCCGCATTAGAAGAATTTGAAAAATTAGCACCGGGTAAAGCATCTATTACGGGTGGGTCAGAAATTGCCAACCGCCCCGTGACTCAATATGAGTTTGCTCAGGCTGATGCAGAGTTTCAGGCTGCAAAGTCTTGGTTTTATCAAACCATGGACATTGTTTGGAATGAAATTATTGTTGGTCGTGAAGCAACTGCTGAACAGATTAGCGATATGCGTTTGGCATGTACCCATGCAGCGCGAGTTTGCGCCAAAGTGACCCGAAAAATGCAAATGCTCGCGGGCATGACAGCGATCTATACCAACAATCCATTTAGCCGTTTTGTGAATGACACCAACGTGGTGACTCAGCATGCCTTTATGGGTGATGCAACTTTACAAAATGCAGGCTCAATCAGTTTCGGGTTAAAGCCAACCCCAGGTTATTTATAAGTTTTAATTTTTTAAAAAGGATATTGAGATGGAAGCTAAAAAATCATTACGCGTGTTGTTTTGCATGGGTATTAACCAAAACTTTTTTGATGCAGAACCTGCTGAAGCCAAAGCAGTTTGGGCAGCGTTTGGTGAAATGTGGAATGGCATTCATGACTTACCGGGCGTGCATGTTTTTGGAAATCTTGATGATGACCAAAGCATGGTTGGCCCAAGTGCAGGTTGGCCTTGGACCACTTATTTGCTTGCTGATGTTCCGGATATTGAAACCGTACATGCCGCTTGTAACTTGTTTAGAACGACCGTGGTGGGTGAAGGGCCATACAAACTTTGGAAATATTGCAAAGTTGAAGCTCGTGTTGGGCGTGAATTGATTATCCAACGTTAAGGCGATGGCAATGAATGACAAAGTGAATATGGCAGAAATCATAGAGCGGCTAGAACAGTTAGAAGAGCACAACGCGATTCGTAACTGCCTGAACCGTTATATGGAAATCTGTGACGAGCTTAATGCAAATACAGACCTTGATGAGCTAATGAATCTTTTTGATCAGGACTGTATTTGGGAAGGTATTGGCGAGAAATATGCCAAATCTTTTGGCCGTTATGATTCTTGGCAGTCGATTTACGACATGTTCAAACGCTATACACAAAAAGAATCTTACTTTGTCATGAATGCACACTTTGTGAATTCAGAACAAATTTATGTAAATCAAAATGATGCAAATGCTTCATGGCTGATGTTGCAAACTTCAACTTTTCAAGATGGCCGTAGTCATCTAAATGCAGCAAAGCTCAAGGTGAAGTTTCAGAAGCAAGCAGATGGAACATGGAAAATTAAACATTTCCAAACACAGAATATTTTCAGTCGTCCGGTATCGCATTGGCACAGTGAAGCCGAGTTGCCGGTACCTTCCCAGGAATGACCCAGGACATATTTAAAAGGACTATTGATATGAACAGTATTATCCCAACGCATAACATTGGCATTGATTACGATGCTTTGGTTCAAAGTGACCGTGCCCATACCTCTCTTTATAAAGATGAACGCATTTTTGATGAAGAGATGGAAAAAATCTTTTATAGCACTTGGGTGTGGGTTGCGCATGCCAGCGAAATTCCGGAAGGCGGAAGCTATAAAACGATTAATATCGGTAAACAGCCTGTGGTTGTGGTGCGTGACCGTAAAAAGAAAGTCCATGTACTTTTAAATCGTTGTCGTCACCGTGCAGCGACCGTATGCGAACATAAAAAAGGAAAAACTAATAGTTTTGTATGTCCGTACCACGGTTGGAGTTATGCACTTGACGGTAGTTTACGTGGTGTACCATCTCCGGAAAGTTACGGCGATTGTTTAGATAAATCAGAATTACCACTGGTGAGTCTACGAGTAGAAGAATATAACGGCATGATCTTCGCTTCATTTAAAGAAGACATTCAACCGCTTGAAGAGTTCCTTGGGCCAGCAAAAAAATGGATTGACCTGTTTATGAAACAAGGAGCGGGTTATCCAATTAAAGTGTTAGGTGAACACCGTTTCCGTTTCCCGGGTAACTGGAAAATCCAGCTTGAAAATACCACCGATGCATATCACTTCCCATTAGTTCATAAGTCATTCTTAAGTTCTGTAGATGAAAAAACAGAAGAACTCTTTAACTTCGAAAACCAACCGGGCTTTGTTGAAGACTTAGGTAATGGTCACAGTGTTATGGTGATGATTCCTGAACTGGTTGATCTAGACGAAGAGCTTATGGAGCGACCAATTCAAGAGCGCTTTGAAGACTTGGCTCAAGCTTTGCGCGACGAAGGCCATGAAGAGTTAGAAGTACGCCGTATTGTTCGTGCAGTCGGTGGTTCTGGATTTAACTTAAATTTATTCCCGAATATTGCATGTTCAATGGCGTTCTTCCGTGTGTTACAGCCAATCTCAGTTGCTGAAACAGAAATTCATCACTCGGTGATTACGATGGACGGTGGTCCGCAAATTGCCAACCAATATCGCTTACGTTTGCATGAGCATTTCCAAGGTCCATTTGGTTTTGGTACACCAGATGACTCTGAGGCTTGGGAACGAGTACAACACGGTGCAAATGCGGGTAATGATTTATGGATTATGCTCAACCGCGGTTTACCGGGCGAAGTCAAAACCGAAGATGGTTTAAAAAGTGATGTCAGTGCTGAAACAGGTATGCGTGCAGCATATCAGCAGTGGAAAAAGATGATGACGGCTTAAGGAGAGAGCAATGAATATGAATCTGCAATTATTAAATGAAGTCACTGCTTTCATCTGGGCTGAAGCAGATATGTTAGACCACAGTGAGTACCGTGAATGGCTTAATTTATGGAATGAAAAGGGTGTTTATATCATTCCGATTGACCCAAATCTCACTGACTACGAAAACAACTTAAATTATGCCTATGACGATAATCATATGCGTACTTTACGTGTACAGCGTCTTGAAAATGGTGAAGCGATTTCTACAGCGCCTAAAGCAAATACTGTGCGTAGTGTTTCTCGTATACGTATTGTTCAAGACCAAGATGATGAAATCGTTTTGCGTTGTGCTCAAAACTTGCGTGAATTCCGTAAAGAAAATCTCAAGCATTACACGGCCGATATTACGTACCATCTAACTCGTGATGCGGCTACAGGTTTTAAGATTAACCGTAAAATCATTAACTTGGTTAACTCAACCGATACCTTAGCTGGTATTAGCTACATTCTTTAGGAGCGGTAACATGAAACAGGTTGTTTTAGTGACAGGTGCTGCTTCTGGACTCGGTAATGTCATTGCTGAATATTTTGCGAGCCAAGGCCATCAAGTGATTTTATCGGCAAGTACCCTTGAAAAAGCCGAAAATGCCAAGGCACAAAGTCAGTATGCCCAAAATATGTTTCCCTTGAAATTAGATATTTCAGTTGAGGCAGATTTTCATGCAGCAGTGCAATGGATTGAAGAGAAATTTTCTAAACTTGATGTGTTGATTAACAATGCCACCGTCACCAAAGCAACGCCTGTATTAGAAATTACCGCAGCCGATTTTGATTGGGTGACCCAAGTTAACCAACGCGGCACCTTTCAAGCTTGCCAAATTATTGGCCAATATATGGCGAAAAAAGGCTATGGGCGCATCATTAATATGGCGTCGTTAGCGGGACAAAACGGCGGTACTGCAACGGGTGCACACTACGCGGCAACCAAAGGGGCGATTGTGACGTTAACCAAAATTTTTGCCAAAGAGTTTGCGGCAAAAGGTGTTACGGTCAATGCAGTTGCACCGGGACCAATGGAGTCACCAATCGTTCATAGTGTGGTGCCAGACGAAAAAATGGAACAGTTCATCCAGAATATTCCGGTTAAAGCCTTAGGAAGTATGCATTTTATTGCTGAAACTTGTGGGTTGCTTGCGAGTCCAAATGCGGGGTTTGTGACTGGTGCAACATGGGATATTAACGGTGGTTTATTCATGCGCTAAGCCACGAGCTTACGCATGAAAAGGGAGTTAAATCATGACTACACTTTATGATGTTGTCGTTAAAAATCGCCATGTGGAAGGTGGGAATATTGCAGTTATGGAGTTTGAATCTGCAACTTCTGCAACATTGCCAAAAGTTGAAGCGGGTGCACATATTGATGTGCACTTACCGAATGGTATGGTGCGCCAATATTCACTTTGTCAAAATCCAAATGACGAAGGAAAGTTCCGCCTTGGAATTTTACGTGACCCTGAATCACGTGGTGGCTCAATATCCGCTTTTGATGAAATTAAAGATGGTATGCAAATTCAGGTCAGTGAACCAAAAAATTTATTTCCACTTTTAAAAGCCAAACACAGTGTATTGATTGGCGGTGGTATCGGAATTACGCCGTTAATCACGATGGCGTACCAACTTGCACATGAAGGTGAATCATTTGAGCTTCACTACTGTGGCGCTAGCCCAGAAAACTGTGCTTTTGTTGATGAAATTAAAAATGGTGAATTAGCAAAATACACAACCTTCCATTTTAAATCCGAAGGTGCAAGCCACCGAGCATTTTTTGAATCTGCCATTAAAGATATTGACCTTGAGAGCCATATTTACACCTGTGGTCCAGTCGGTTTCATGGATTGGGTGATTAATCTCGCCACAACTCACGATTTTCCTGAGCAGCAAATCCACAAAGAGTATTTCCAAGTCGAAACTGACACCTCGGGAGATTCATTTGAGGTGGTGGCTGAGCGTAGCGGAAAAATCATTATGGTTGAAGCTGGCGAAACCATTTTGCAGGCTTTGGCTAAAGAAGGCATCGAGATTGAAATGTCTTGCGAGCAAGGCGTATGCGGAACCTGCATGTGCGATGTAATTGAAGGTGAACCTGATCATCGAGATGTTTATTTTACTGACGAAGAAAAAGCCAGCAATGAGCAGATATTAGTGTGCTGTTCACGCTCTAAAACACCGAGATTAGTTTTAGATATCTAATGCTCTCGCGATTTATATGGATGTAAGAGAAGGTTTAGGAGAAAGATGATGAATGTATTACAACAAATAGATGAGTTTACGGTCGATCCACTACAGTTCCGACGAGCATTAGGAAATTTTGCAACAGGCGTTACCATTGTGACTGCACAAAATGCACAAGGTGAGAAAGTTGGTGTAACCGCAAATAGTTTTAACTCGGTGTCACTCGATCCACCGCTTATTTTGTGGAGCATTGATAAAAAATCGTCAAGTTTTTCAGTATTTGAAGAAGCAACACATTTTGCAGTCAATATTTTATCAGGCACGCAAATTGAGCTGTCTAATAAGTTCTCGAGACGCAATATTGATAAATTTGCAGACACCAATTTTCAACTTGGTGCAGGAAGCGCTCCCATTTTAGAAAATTGTTCTGCGGTGTTTGAGTGCGAACGCTATCAGGTTATTGAAGGCGGTGATCACTGGATTATTATTGGTAAGGTGGTTCGTTTCCATGACCAAGGTCGAAGCCCATTGGTCTACCATCAAGGTGCATATTCTTGTGTCATGCCGCATCCGAGCCTTCAAGTTAAGCAAACTGAACAGAGCGGCGTAGACCAAACACATTATGGGCACTTATATAACAATGTCTGCTATTTGATGAGTCGTGCTTTTAAAGCTTATCAAACCGACTATATTCCTAAGCAAATGGCTTCTGGTTTCCGGACCAGTGAATCACGTCTTTTGCTCGTTTTGGCCAGTGGTACTGCTTCAAGTAAGGAAGATTTACCGCGTGATATTGCTATGCCAATGCAAGAAGTTGAAAGATCGGCTGAAATTCTAAAATTTGAAGGGCTATTGGTTGACCACGATAATTTGTATGCACTGACCGAGAAAGGTAAACAAACGGCGCAGTATTTGTTTGATATTGCCGATAGCCACCAAAATGAGGTGTTTAAAAAGTATTCTGATGAGCAAAAGGATATTTTTATAACCATGCTGCGAGACTTTGCAGGAGTAGCATAAGCCCCATTAAGCTGATAAATTAAATTGATTTATCAGCTTCTTTACATCTAGCTGACTATCATCAAAACAATTCCAAGGATAAGGAATTTTTGGCACACAATTTGTTTATCAATAAAACAAGATTGCAAATAAGCCAAGACAGTGCACCATCACAAACGCAAAGTTTTGAGCGGTGGCACATGTATAGAGAGGTAAGGGATGAACCAATATGTAAGCGATGCATTACTCACATGGACGCACCATATTAAAAGTGTGTGCGGCAATTTTGAAACCGATTTTGACGGAACCCGTAATTTATTCATTGGTGAAGTTCAGTGCTTTTTATTGGGTGATACCGAAATTGCTTTTATTAAAAACAATGCCAATAAGATTGTCCGAAAAGCCGATGAAATCGATCGAGTGAATAATCGTTTTTGTTTTTTGATTTTGCAGTATTCGGGGAAAATGCTGCTCGAATATAAAAATGAAACCTTAAGCCTAAATGAAGGCGATATTGTGTTGGTGGACCCAGTCGAAACAATTTCGATGTATCCGCAAGGTTTGGTAAGTCAGATTTCAGTCCATCTGTCGCGTGAAAAATTACTGAAAGAAAATATTAGTACTGAATATTTTGGAAAACTGATTACTCAAAATATGAGTGGTTTTTTACTCAAAAATATTTTGAAAAATATGTCTGCTGAAAACATCAAACTTTGGTACGCAACCGAGGATGGCAATGCTTTTGAAGATGCGCTGATCGCCTTAATCAAACCCACAATCAATTATAAAAATGTTCATAGCTCCAATAATCTGATGGAAAAAGCCGAGCGATATATTATAGAAAACTTAGCAAAACCAGATCTAACCCCTAAATTAATTGCAGAGCATATTGGGGTATCACTACGACATCTCTACCGTTTATTTCTGCAAGAAAATTTATCTATTAACAAATACATACAGTTAAAACGCCTAGAAAAAGTCAAAGCAGATTTGCTTGATAAAAAGAACAAACAAAGCTCAATTACCCAAGTTGCCTTGAAATGGGGCTTTTGGGATGGCGCTCATTTTTCAAAGATTTTTAAAAAGACTTATGGTATCTCTCCTAAAGAATTTAGAGAGGGTATGTCGGTTTAATTCTTTCATCTCTCAATGTCATTTTTAGACAAATTCGACGTCATTCTTGAACAAGCTAGCCCTATGTAACTGTGTTGAAATTAAATTCATTAGAGCAGGTTAGATAAGCTTAATAACCACAAAACTATTAAGTTGGTCTAATAAATTTCACTCACAGGAAGTGCATTTTAACTGTCTGATTCAGATAGTTCAGGGATAGATGAAAAGGATGAAACCAATGCGTAAACAACGATTATTGAATGACATACAAAAAATACTGGCACTTAACTTATCAATCGCTGCAAGCTTTTGGGGACTCAATACTCAAGCATTTGCGCATGGTGGCAAGGCCGAAATGGTCTCACTTTATCAAAACATGAGTGAGCAAGGCGCTAAAGTTGTCAAAGATGATTTTACCAATACTTATATGATCACCAAAGGTTCTATGGTGGTTCGAGCTAAACCTAATTCAGATCAGGTTTTGGTGAACGGCAAACCTTTTAAGCTCAGCGTGCCTTTATTAATCAAAGATGGTAAACCTGTTATTGGAAAAGATTTTTTTAATGAAGTATTCCAGTCTGGGTTAGATCAAACTTTTAAAATTGAAAATACGTTTCATCCACTCAATAGCTTAAATTCCGACGAAATTAAAAAGACATTTGATGTGATTAACCGCTCGAAATACGCCTATAAAAATATGCGTTTTGCCGAGTTAAAGCTTAAAGAACCTGAAAAAGCAAAAGTTTGGGATTACTTTATTAATCACAAAGAATTTAAAGAAGATCGTATGGCCTCATTTATTTTGTTAAAGGGGAGTCAAGCGATTGAAGGTGAAGTTAATCTTAATACTCAACAAGTCACAAAATGGAATGTACTTAAAGACACTCATGGAATGGTGTTGCTCGATAATTTTGAAGCCGTACAGCGTGTAATTGAGACAAGTAAAGAATATCAGGAAGCTTTACGGAAACGTGGCATTACCGATGTGAAGAAAGTGATTGCTACACCACTAACTGTTGGATATTTTGGCGGTAAAGATGGTCTGGATAAACAACTCAATATATTAAAAGTCGTCGCTTATCTCGATGTAGGCGATGGTAACTACTGGGCGCATCCTATTGAAAATTTAGTTGCTGTAGTCGATTTAGATAAAGAAAAAATTATCAAGATTGAAGAAGGTGCGATCATTCCTGTGCCAATGGCAAATCGACCTTATATGTCGAATGAGCCAGTAGCAAGTAAGCTAAAACCACTTAATATTACTGAACCTGAGGGCAAAAACTTTAGCATTACTGGCCAAACCATACATTGGGGGAACTGGTGTTTGCATGTGGCCTTAGATTCTCGTGTTGGCTTGCAGCTTTCAACCGTGACTTACAAAGATAAGGGCGTAAAGCGTAAAGTCATGTATGAAGGCAACTTGGGTGGAATGGTAGTTCCATATGGCGACCCTGATATTGGTTGGTACTTCAAATCTTATTTGGACTCTGGCGAATATGGTATGGGAACACTCACATCATCTATTCTTCCGGGAACAGATGCACCCGACAACGCTGTTTTACTTGATGCTGTGATTGCAGACTATAAAGGTCAGCCTCAAGTGATTCCAAATGCCATTGCTGTGTTTGAACGTTATGCAGGACCTGAATATAAACATCACGAAATTTTTGGCAATCAAGATGCGAGTGAAGCCCGCCGTGAACTTGTGGTACGCTGGATTAGTACGGTTGGAAACTACGATTACATGTTTGACTGGGTATTTGCTCAAAATGGTGTAATTGGAATTAATGCGGGTGCAACGGGTATTGAAGCTGTTAAAGGCGTTAAATCACGCACCATGCATGACAGTACCGCCAAAGAAGACACCAAATATGGAACTTTAATTGACCATAATATTGTGGGTACAACGCATCAACATATTTATAACTTTCGCTTAGACATGGATGTAGATGGGGAAAACAACAGTTTTATGCATATGGACCCTGTGGTGAAAGCCAATGACAAAGGCGGTGTTCGTACAAGCTCAATGCAAATTGACAGTAAAGTCATTACGAATGAGCAAAATGCAGCTGAAAAATTTGATCCATCCACTATTCGCTTACTCACGAATTTCAACAAGGAAAATAAATTAGGCAATCCTGTTTCTTATCAACTCATTCCTTTTGCAGGTGGAACACACCCTGTGGCAAAAGGAGCCAATTTTTCTAAAGATGAATGGTTATTTAAACGTTTGAACTTTATGGATAAGCAAATTTGGGTGACTCAGTACAATCCAGACGAACGCTATCCTGAAGGGAAATATTCAAATCGTTCGACTCATGACACAGGGTTAGGACAGTTCATTGGCAACAATGAGAATATTGAAAATAAAGATCTTGTGGTGTGGATGACAACAGGCACAACCCATGTGGCACGTGCTGAAGAATGGCCAATTATGCCAACAGAATGGGTGAATACGCTCATCAAACCTTGGAACTTCTTTGACAGCACCCCGACTTTAAACTTGGGTGAAGAAGAGCAAAACACACAGCACGACCATCAATAAAAATGTGAATAAGCCAGAATGGGTAACGAATAGGTTACCCATACCTGAGCACGGTTAGACCGTTCGCAAAAAAGGAATTTCTCAATGAAAAATTTATTTTCTCAGGTTATGAGAGGGACTCTCTTTGTCTCATTTTTTTCAACTGTGCATGCTGGTGAGCTTGAAATTAAGCCAACTTTTGAAGCAACTTTTGGAGCTTTTAGTAGCGGTAAAAGCTATAACGGCGAAAACCTAGATGATGAAAGAATCAATTGGCAAGAAGGCCATCTTAAATATGGTGCTAAAGGACAATACACCTTTAAAAACAATCAGATCTATGCAAGCTTGAGCGGTATTAGCTCGGCAACATTTGGTGATGGAGACGCAGGCCAAAATAGTAATGGCAAAGAACGTAAAACAGATGTGAATGAATGGATCATTGGTTTTAAAGACGGCACTAATAAAGATGAGTTAACGGCCTATGATTTAAGTATTGGTCGACAAAATATCATGATTGGTGATGGGTTCTTCATTGCGGGTGATGCATTAAATCTCGGTAAAGCGCCTGCGGACGGCACACTAGATCGGGGCGGAGCATATTATCTGGCAGCTCGTCGAAGCTTTGATTTTACAAGTTTGCTTCAATACAAACCGCAAGAGAATACAACCCTAAAGTTGGCTTATTTAAAATCGGATAATAAAGCACAATTTTCCCCAGAACTGTTTGTGACTGATCTGATGTATCAGCTTAAAGATAAGGGCGTTGGGTTCACTTACTTAAATGTATTAGACCTTGAAGATACAGAACACGTTTCCGGGCGAGAAGACCTTAAAAATTATGCTTTACGCTTGAATTATCAACCTTTACCAAAGCTACAAGTTAAAACTGAGTTTGTTGTGCAAGATAAAAAAGATAGCCACGAAAATGCTGGCTACTTAGCGCTGAACTATAACTTTTTATCTTCAAAATATACGCCCTCATTAGGCTACCGTTTTAGTCATTTTTCAGACCAATATGACACGATGTTTTATGGAAATACCGTCGGCTTTGGTACATGGTTTCAGGGCGAAGTTGCCGGAAACTATGCTGGTCCATTCAATAAAAATGCAGATATTCATCAAGTTTCTTACATGATGAACTTGAAAGAAAATTTTATGTTGGGTGCTTTGGCCTATAAGTTCAAAACAGTAAATAAGTCTTTAACCAATGTAGATGGACATGAACTGGATGTCTTTTCGGTCTGGTCGATCAATAAAAAATTCAACGTTATTCCTTTAGCGGGACTCTATAAACCAAAACACGATATCCATAGTGGTGGTACTCAAAACTACGATGACAAGACCAATGTGTATGCGCAGTTGATTCTGCAATACATCTATTAATAAATCCTTTTAAATGAATTGAGAGAAATAAAAATGAGTGAAGTTCAGATTTTAGAAAGCGTACAGCAATTTATGGCACGTCAACATGGATATTTTATTGATGGAAAGTTAGTTGCTGCTGAACATTTGGATAAAGTGGATATTGTAAATCCATCGACTGAACAAGTGATTGCTCAAATTAGTATTGGTAGTCAACAAGATGTCGAAAGTGCGGTAAAAAGTGCTGAACATGCTTTTCAAAATGCTTGGGCTGAAACAATGCCGTATGAACGTGGCGTTAAACTGAACAAGCTAGCCGATTTAATTGAGCAATATGGTGAAGAACTTGCACAGCTCGAGTCGTTATCTACTGGAAAACTTATCAATATTTCACGGCATCTTGAAGTCGCACAATCTGTTATTTTCTTGAGATATTTTGCTGGTTGGGCAACTAAAATTAATGGTCAAACTATGCAACCCTCTATTCCTTCTATGCAAGGTGAGAAATATACAGCCTTTACTTTAAGACAACCGATTGGTGTGGTTGCAGGGATTGTGCCTTGGAATTTTTCACTCATGATTGGTGTTTGGAAAATCGGTTCAGCTTTAACCACTGGCTGTACCATTGTGCTTAAACCAAGTGAGTTTGCCAGCTTATCTTTATTACGTTTAGCTGAACTTGCGATTGAGGCAGGTATTCCTGCCGGTGTAATTAATGTGGTTACGGGTAAAGGCGATACAGGGCAATATTTAATTGAGTCGCCACTCGTTAAGAAAGTCTCGTTTACAGGTTCAGTACCAACAGGTATTGCCATCGGTAAACTTGCGATGAGTAGTGATTTAACCCGTGTAAGTCTAGAGCTGGGCGGTAAAAATGCCATAGCTGTTTTGGCTGATGCAAATATTGATGAGATTTTACCGACTTTATTGCAAGCAACTTTTGTGCATCAAGGCCAAGTTTGCGCATCCCCAGAACGTTTTTTTGTACACCGTACAAAACATGATGAACTGGTCGAGAAACTCTCTAAAGCACTCTCTAGTTTTAAAATTGGATCGGCTATGGATGAAGGAAGTATGTTTGGTCCACTCTCTAATCAGCCACATTTTAATAAAGTAAAACATTATTTAGATATAGCAAAAGCCAACAACCAGATTATTGCAGGGGGTGAGGCTCTAGATCAGACAGGATATTTTGTACAGCCGACTTTAATTTCCTTTAAAAATACGGATGATCCTTTATTTTCAGAAGAAACTTTTGGTCCAGTGGTCGGAGTAATGCCATTCGAAACTGATGAAGAGCTTATTCAGCTTATGAATCAGTCGCGCTTTGGTTTAACCGCAAGTATTTGGACAAATGACTTATCTAAAGCTTTACGTTTAATTCCTAAAATTGAAGCAGGTACCTTGTGGGTCAATATGCATACGTTCTTAGATCCATCAGTTCCATTTGGTGGGGTAAAAGCTTCGGGAATTGGCAGAGAGTTTTCAGATGCATTTATCGAAGATTACACCGAATTAAAATCAGTCATGATTCGGTATTAAGCCAATAAGGAGGTTTGTCATTTTATCAATAACAAACCTCGGCTTTTAACATAAAAATTGGGCTAAAAAGTTAGTAGTTTAAAGTGATGCTTTGTTGAGTTGATTGGTCGATTTCTTTTTGACTCACCGCATCATCTTTACATTTATAACTTTCAAATAAAGAGAGCTGATCTGCAAAGTGGGCATCAGGTTTTCCATTTTGATTGATAAAACCACTTTGTCCTGGGGCCAAAATCGAACACATGGTGACTTGATTTGGATTTAAGACCACTCTAAAAGTAGCACTTCCTGTATTTCCATAAGTACTAAGGTGTTGTTCATGTGATGGATCAGCCCAAGGAATGCCTACCGAATTTTTGCTGGAAAAGCCCATGGTTGCGACCGGAATTTTCCAGTCATTCGGGGCGGTAGAGTGATATTGATTTGAAAGTTCAGTCAGTGCATTTTCTAAAGCTTTTAATACGACCTCATCTGCTGTTTGTCCTTTTAAGAAATCAACATTCTGAGGAACGCTTGCCTGTTTTCCTTGTAGGGCATTCCAGATTAATTTTGATGCACTCGCTGGCTGGGCACTACGCGGATCATTATTTACCGGATAAAGTGTATCGGTATAGCGCTTATAAATATTTTCTGAAAGGTTTGGTTTGAGTACCAGTTCAATCATTTGATTAAGCCATGCACGTGTAATTGCTGGTGCTGCACCTTGATAATATTTTGCTTCACTATCAGGGCGTAATTTAAGATCCCAACTGGCAAGTAACGGAGCGACTTTTTTGGCTAACGGTGATGCCTTAGGGCTTTGAGCAGCTTGAATCATATAAGGAACAAAATAGCGCGCATTTAAATCAGACCATGCTGCTATTTTATTAATTTCCCAAATTTCTTGCTGACTCAGTTTGGGTTTACTTTCTAAAGGTTCAAGTAGTTCATTCACCCGATCTACATAAGAAAAGTTTGACGAATCTGAGCGTAAACCTGCATAGGCTTTGTTATTCCAGCTTGTGACATAACCTTTTTGCGGATTGTATTCTTTAGGATTGTGTGAGAAGTCATAAAAACCTTGCCACTCCATTGAACCATCACCTTTAGCTGGAAGCTGAATATGCTGGTTTTCAGGGCGAATAGGTAAACGACCTAAAGCAGCCACACCGATATTATTTTTAGTATCGGCATAGAACCAAGTAATAGAGGCTGCGATACGTTTGGCTTGAGCAAGAAACTCATCCCAATTTGAGGCTTTCGCTGCATTTGCCCATCCTAATAAAGTTTCAATTTCTACGCCTTCCCAGCTACGTTTTTGCGCATACGCCGTATGGTTATTTTCATCCCATGTACTTACAAAGCCTTGTTTACTTTTATAAACATCTAAAACATGGTCGGCTTGATTCTTAACTTTGATTTTTACTTGCTTGTGTTCAAATGGAATATAACTCCTTTTATATAAATATTCTTTTGAATTACTTGGGTTTAAGGTGAGTTGATAAACATCGTTAGTATCGAGTGAGCCTACCGTAGAGCCCCATGCGATTTTGCCATTGGTTCCAAATAAAATTGCAGGTAAGCCAACAGGAGTAATGCCTGTCAAATTATAGCCAGCTCCATGTAAACCAATACCGTAGGTAATTGCAGGCGTATACCACCCTTGTTGTGGACCATTATATAAAACTGCTTGGCCTTCAATGGTCTTATCGCCTTTTAAGACCCATGCATTACTGGCGGTAGGTACGCCGTCTATCACACTTTTGCCTAAAGCAATGCGAGCTTGAGCTAGATAGGTTTTGGCTGTTTTGTTTGAAATAGGGCTAATGTCTTTAAGTATTTGCTCTTGACGCGCTATAAGCTGTGTTTTTTGTGCAGATTGAATAATGGTTGGGGCACTTGGGTCATCTAGCCAACGTAATTGTTGATAGACTTTGAGACCTTCTTCTTGACCTTTTTCTTTTTGCAGTTGCGTGAGTAAATCTAAATTTGATACTTCCGAACTTGCTGAAAAGAAGCGATTTAAAATTAAGCCCACCCAAACCATAGCAATGTCTTCTGGTTGCCATGTTGATGGTTTAAAACCATGATCTGTGAACTCTTTAGGCATAAGAGCTGGATCTGCTAAAACCTCTTTAACACGCTTATTAAAACCTGCGGCATAACCTTCAAAAATTGCTCGGTCTTCTGGTGAGAGTGCGGTGAGTTGTTGCTTAATATTTTCTGGGTTAAAACGGCTATGTGTTGCAATATCATATTGAAGATAGTCGGGACCGAGTACCTCAGCAACTGTACCTTGTCCTGTACGTTTCGACATTTCCATCTGGAATAATCGATCTGTCGCTACCGAATAGCCATAACCGTAAAAAAGTCCATAGGTATCATTTGCATATACATGAGGAGTACCGAATTTATCGCGCTTAATTGTGATCTGCTTGTGTGTCGGTGTGGGCTCTAAACTTGATGAAGAATTACAACCCGCTAAAAGCGCACCTAAAAGTAATGTTCCATATTTAATTAAAGGGCGTGTAGGGTGAGGCCGAGAGTTCAGCATAGATATGTTCAATTTAGATATCCTTACTTTCATTATGATGTAGAAGTGAGCGATTTAAGAATCTTCTTAGATTCACGTCACGGATGAACAAGCCCTGTTCATGAGTTTAAAATACTGTTATTTATCCATGTAATTTTCCATTACATTTGAGGTATATATTTATACCTTCTCGAACAAGTTATTTAATTTTCTATTTTGAGAAAATAAAAAAGGCCATGATTGGCCTTTTTAGAAATGAATAAAGTTTATTGAGAGCGAAATTAGTTCACTAAAAAATCTTTTAAGATTTTATTAAAAGCTTCGGGTTGCTCTACATTAGAAATATGGGAGGCATCTATTTCTACAAGTTTTGATTGCGGAATACGTTGCTGCATAAATTCACCATCTGCAACTGTCGTTACAGGGTCTTGAGTTCCAGCAATCACCAATACAGAAATTTTAATGTCTTTTAACTGCTCACGGATATCCGCTTTAGCCAAAGCCTCACAACAATTGGCATAACCCATTGCGCTGCCAGCACTTAAGTCGTTACACAGGTTGTTGACGATTGACGCATGACTTTGGATAAAGGGATCTGTAAACCATCTCGAAGCTGCTGTAGCTGCGATCGGTTGTAAACCTTGCTCACGTACTAATTTTGCACGGTCAAGCCATGCTTGTTCTTGTCCAATTTTAGCGGCAGTATTTGCCACAACCACATGACTAAAACGGTCAGGGTAGTGAATTGCCAACCATTGACCGGTTAAACCACCCATTGAAATACCACAAAAAGCAGCTTTGCTAATATTCAGATGATCCAGTAAGCGGACAACATCTTCACCTAATTGTTCTACAGTGTATGGACCGTCAGGTGTAGAGGATGAACCGTGACCACGTGTGTCATAGCAGATCACAAAAAATTGATCTTTTAACTCATTAAACTGTTTTTGCCACATACCATAATTGGTGCCCAAAGAGTTGGAAAACACCAGAGCAGGGGAAGACGGTTCACCAAAAGTTTGATAGTTGATTTGTGCATCGGCAGATTGAAAAGATGACATTTGTTTCTCCTTAAAGTGCTTCAACACGTTCAATAATCAATGCGATGCCTTGACCTACACCAATACACATTGAACACAAAGCGTAACGACCACCTGTCTGTTCAAGCTGGTTTAGGGCTGTAGTGACTAAACGTGCACCTGATGCACCAAGTGGATGACCTAATGCAATGGCACCACCGTTTGGATTTATTTTGTCAGAATCATCTGGCAAGCCTAAATCACGGGTCACTGCCAAAGCCTGTGCAGCAAAGGCTTCATTGAGTTCAATTACATCCATCTGATCTAAAGTCAGATTGGCTTGTTTCAGTAATTTTTTAATCGCTGGTGCCGGAGCAAAACCCATAATGCGTGGTTCTACACCCACTGCTGTTGAAGCAATAATCTTGGCACGTGGTTTTAGGTTGTAAGCTTGAACTGCCTCATCAGAAGCAATCAGTAGAGCTGCTGCACCATCGTTAATGCCTGAAGCATTCCCCGCAGTGACAGTGCCATCTGCTTTGACAACAGGTTTAAGTTTGTTTAAACCTTCAAGCGTGGTTGATGCACGTGGATGTTCATCGGTATCAATCACAACAGCATCGCCCTTACGCTGAGGGATTTCAACTGCCACGATTTCTTTAGAAAAAAAGCCTTTGGCTTGCGCGCTTGCGGTGCGTTGTTGGCTCACCAAGGCAAACTGGTCCTGATCTGCACGATTGACGTTAAACTGTTCAGCCACGTTTTCGGCAGTCTGGGGCATGGTGTCTACACCATACAATTCTTTAAGTTTAGGGTTAATGAAACGCCAACCCATGGTGGTGTCTTCAATCTTCTGGCTACGGCCAAAGGCACTGTCTGACTTACCCATCACATACGGTGCGCGGCTCATGCTTTCTACACCACCTGCAATGACTAAGTTCGCTTCACCTGCTTTAATAGCACGGGCAGCAATAGCAATCGCATCGAGTGAAGAACCACACAAACGGTTAATGGTGGTTGCTGGTACCTGATACGGTAAACCCGCAAGCAGTGCTGACATACGACCAACATTACGGTTATCTTCACCAGCTTGGTTGGCACAGCCATAAATCACATCATCGACCTGTTCCCAATCTACATTCGGGTTACGCTGCATGAGCGCTTTAATCGGCACAGCGCCAAGGTCATCGGCACGGACAGGAGCAAGGCCACCGGCATAACGGCCGAATGGAGTACGGATGGCATCAATGATATAAGCGTTTTTCATTCTAACTTTTGTCCTTTACTTCAGGCCTTTTTAGCCATTCTCCGTAGGTATTTCACGGTGGCGACATGGATGTCGCCTCGTTACTCAGCACAACATGGAAGTTGTGTCTGAGTAACAAAGGTTTTTGGTTACTTTTTTAAAAAAGTGACACGAATTAGCTGGTGGCATCTGGCTTAAACAGATAAGACCCCGTTGTGATGATTTATAAATTTTCATATCAACGGATAACATCACGGCTGTAATTTACTGTGATATCCATAGGTCTGTTGCATAAGCGATACCTTACTTTTGAAAGGTCAAAAGTAACAAAAACCTTTGTTGAACAGAGGAGGCTTCCTTGCCTCCCTTTCCAACGGGCGACATCCATGTCGCCTGTCACGATAGTGAACGCTGTGGAATAGGTCTTTGCTGTATAAACCTTACCCTTGAGTCGCATCGATCAAAGTTGCACCTGTTAAAGCCTGTAGCTCATCAAAGCTAAGACCTTCAACTTTCTCGATCACCTTCAAACCATCTTTAGTTACATCAATCACACAAAGATCGGTGTAAATACGATCAACACATTTTTTACCCGTAACCGGATAGCTCAGCTCAGCCACAATCTTTGGTTCACCTTGCTTGGTCACATGATCTGTAGTGATAAATACTTTCTTGGCACCCACAGCTAAATCCATCGCACCACCTACCGCAGGAATCGCATCCGGTGCCCCCGTGTGCCAGTTCGCCAAATCACCATTCGCTGCAACCTGAAATGCACCGAGTACTGCAATATCAAGGTGACCACCACGCATCATCGCAAATGAATCGCCATGGTGGAAAAAGCTGCCGCCTTCGAGCATGGTCACAAACTCTTTACCCGCATTAATCAGTTCAGGGTCTTCTTCACCTGCCGCTGGCGGTGGGCCAAAAGCCAATAGGCCATTTTCAGAATGAAGAAAAATATCTTTATCATCAGGTAAGTAACTTGCAATCTTGGTCGGTAAACCAATGCCTAGGTTCACATAGGCGCCATCTGGAATATCTTGTGCCACACGTTGTGCAATCTGGTCACGGCTGAGTTTCTGGTAGCTCATGTTATTTCTCCTTATTGCTTACTGTGCTGGCGCTACTTGTACAACATGCTGTACAAAAATACCCGGGGTGATAATGTGCTCAGGGTCTAAACCACCGAGTTCAACCACTTCAGAAACCTGAGCAATGGTGACATCAGCAGCCATCGCCATGATTGGGCCAAAGTTACGTGCAGATTTACGGTAAACCAGATTGCCCCAGCGATCGCCCTTGTAGGCTTTAATCAAAGCAAAGTCAGCCTTGATCGGATATTCAAGTACGTAGTCTTTACCATCAATTTCACGGGTTTCTTTGCCTTCAGCTAGAAGTGTTCCAAAGCCTGTTGGGGTAAACACAGCACCTAATCCCATACCCGCAGCTTGAATACGACACGCCAGATTACCTTGCGGAACCACTTCAAGCTCGACCTTTCCGGCACGGTACAGTTCATCAAACACATAAGAGTCTGATTGGCGTGGGAAAGAACAAATCACTTTTTTAACCGAACCGGCTTTCAGCAATTTTGCCAGACCATAATCGCCATTACCGGCATTGTTGCTGACAATGGTTAAGCCTTTAACACCGAGTTCAATAAGACCGTCAATGAGTTCAGCGGGTTGTCCTGCGGTACCAAAACCACCAATCAGAATGGTTGCACCATCTTTAATCTGCGATAGAACCTCGCTTAGTGAGGACTTACTTTTGTCAATCATGTGAGAAACCTTAGAGCATGAGGTAACGTGATGTATTACTACCGCTAAAAATTTATTTAAATTCTTAATGGTAGTAATAAATGGAATAGGTTTTGTGAGTCAAAAGCGAACTTTTAACTCACATATACTTTCAATTAAGCACTAGCACGACGACGTTCAACCTCAGTTGACGGTGCAGCATCAACATCTTTAACAAGTTCAATGTTAAATGTGATGTGTTTGAAAGCGTGATCTAAACCACGGCGTTGAATTTCAGCTGGGTCAGTTACATCAACTGCTGTTGCAACTAAGCCGTCACGCGTTGCGAAAGCAAAGTCGTCCCATAAGTACTCATCACCCTCAATGTTGAATTGAGTAGTCAGCTTGCGGTAACCCGGTGCAGAAACGAAGTAATGAACGTGAGATGGACGGTTACCATGACGGCCTAATTTGTTAAGAAGGGCCTGAGTTGTACCTTCTGGCGGGCAACCATAACCTACAGGCATAGTTGTTAATGCAACATACTTACCATCAGCATCAGTCAAGATAGTACGACGTAAGTTGAAGTCAGATTGAGACTTATCAAAGAATGAATAGTTACCTAAACTGTTAGCATGCCATACTTCAACTTTGGCATTTTCAATGATATTGCCATCAGTATCAGTTACTTTTCCTTCAATAATTAAGGTATCGATTTTGCCTGTTTCAGTACCATCATCCATACGCGCAAAACCAACAGATTCAGGTGCACCCGCTACATAAAGTGGGCCTTCGATGGTACGCGGTGTGCCACCCGTAACACCAGCTTTGGCATCTGCTTCATCTGCACGTAAGTCAAGGTAATGTTCAAGACCTAAGCCTGCTGCCAAAAGACCAAGTTCATTTGCTTGACCTGCATCCGTAAAATATTCCAAACCTTTCCATACTTCTGAAGGTTGGATGTCTAAGTCTTCGATGGCTTGAAATAAATCCCCAAGAAGGCGCACCACAATTTGTTGAACACGTGCATCAACTTCGCCTTTTGCAGTGTCGACATTCATTTGTTTTACAAGCGCATCAATTTGTTGACGGTTCATACTAAAGCTCCTTAAGTATGCAATACGGTTTTGGGTGGCAGCGTTGCGGGCATTTTATTTTGCTAGCGAATGGTTGCTGCCACGTTCCTTGTTACCTTCTGAATAATCTGCTTGGTTTTTAAATGGACTTCAGAGATCGCATTTAAAAAATTCTTTCTATTTACGAATCATCATCACGAACAGAAGATGGATGACGGTTAAGTGCCATCACTTCAATGTCCATGTATGGATAGAGAGGTAAACCTTGTAAAATATTGTGCAATTCTTCATTGCTCTCGACATCAAAAATACTGATGTTTGAGTATTGGCCTGTAATACGCCAGATGTGGCGCCATTTACCTTGTCGCTGTAAGTCTTGCGAATAGGCTTTTTCAACAGCCTTAATTTCATTCGCTTTGTCGGCTGGCATATCAAGTGGAATATGCACATCCATACGTACATGAAATAACATGGGAAACTCCTTATCCTGTTGCCTTAACGACGTAACTTTTCAACTTTATCTTCATCAATTTCAATGCCTAAGCCCGGAGCCGTTGGCAAGTGCAATTCAAAGTTTTCGTAACGTAGTGGCTCTTTTAAAATTTCTTCGGTAAGCAATAACGGACCAAATAATTCAGTACCAAACGCTAATGTTTCAAAGGTTGCAAACGCATGAGCAGAAGCCATGCTACCTACAGGGCCTTCAAGCATAGTGCCGCCATAAAGATCAATTCCAGCTAAGCCTGCAATTTTGGCTACTTCACATGCTTCGATCAGACCACCAGACTGTTCAATTTTTACGGCAAATACATCTGCACCATGACTTTTTGCAATACGGTATGCGCTGTCGGGACCAGTTAAAGCTTCATCTGCCATAATTGCGACATCAAAACGCTGTGTTAGGCGCGCAAGAGCTTCAGTGTTCTGAATAGCACAAGGCTGTTCAATTAAATCAATCCCGCCATCTTGTAGCTGTTGAATACCTTGAATACATTCCAGCTCTGACCATGCACGATTTACGTCAACACGTACACTAATATCTGCACCCAGTGCTTTTTTAATTGCAATCACATGATCAACATCGTGTTGTAAAGGGCGTGAGCCGATTTTGAGTTTGAACGTGTTATGACGTTTTAGCTCAATCATTTTGCGAGCTTCAGCAATATCTTTTTCTGTGTCACCAGAGGCGAGCGTCCAAAGTACAGGTAAACTATCACGCAAACGGCCACCTAAAACTTCACTTAACGGTAAGCCTAGTCGTTTTGCTTGAATATCAAGTAGGGCAGTCTGAATGGCACATTTCGCAAAACGGTTACCATTAATATTCTTACGAATCAGTTTTAGTGTTTGAGCCACATTTAAATCTTTAACTGATGCGAGTAATGGTGCAAAGTAAGTATCAATATTGGCTTTGACACTTTCAGGACTTTCTTCACCATAGTTCAGTCCACCAATGGTGGTCGCTTCACCCCAACCGACAATACCATCCGTGGTCGTAATTTTAACGAGCACCAAAGTCTGAGTACGCATGGTAGTGACAGACAGCTGGTGAGGACGGATAGTTGGAATATCCACAAGTATGGTTTCTATGGTTCTATACATGAAGTTTCAACTATTTCAAACTTGTTTACATACCATAGAAGAATGTAATAGCCTAAAATAGATATAGAGCGGTATTTTAAGATACTAAAAAGGTATATTAATGGAATTAAGACATCTACGTTATTTTGTTACCGTTGTGGAAGAACAGAGTCTGACGAAAGCCGCAGAAAAGCTTTTTATTGCTCAGCCACCGCTCACGCGTCAAATCAAAAAACTAGAAGAAGAATTAGGTATTGATTTGTTTGTGAAAGGCTCACGTCCATTAAAAGTGACAGAGGCAGGGCTGTTTTTTTACCAGCATGCGGTACAAATTTTGACTCATACAGCTCAAGCCGCTTCTATGGCTAAAAAAATGAAACTGGTCGAGAATGTTGTTAAAGTTGGCTATGTAAGTTCGCTTCTTTATGGGCGATTACCACAGGTCATTTATCTATTTAGACAAAAAAATCCTGATATTCATGTCGAGCTTATTGAATGTGGTACACGAGATCAGGTCGAAGCTTTAAAGTTAGGCAAAATCGATTTAGGTTTTGGTCGATTGCCGATTAGTGATCCTGCCATTAAGCGACTTCTACTTAGAAAAGAAAAATTAAAACTCGCGATTCATAAAAAACATCCTTTAAGTGAGTTCCAAGAATCAGGAATTTATTTATCTCAAATTATCAATGAGACAATTTTTTCTTATCCCACAACACCTAAACCAAATTTTTCGACCACTATTCAAGCTTTATTTACCAAATTAGGTCTTGTTCCTGCCAAACTGACTGAAGTCCGCGAAATTCATATGGCACTTGGCTTGGTGGCATCTGGAGAAGGTATTTGTATTATTCCAGAAAGTGCCTGTGACATTGGAATGAAGAATCTAACTTATTTAAATATCTTAGATTTAGAAGCCTATAGTCCCATTTCTCTATCTATGCGTAACATGGACCAAAGTTCATACATTCCTAAAATTTTAGACTGTATTGAAGAGATCTATAGCCAAGAAGAAGTGTCCAGAAATTTAAATTTATAACTTTTTAATACGTTTTAAATTGAATTATCATGTTATTTTAAAACTTTAAACCTATAGGTAATATTTAAAAGGAATTATTGAATGAGAAAAATTTTAGGGATAGCTTCTCTCATTATGTCTACAGGTGTTGTACATGCTGAACAATTAAATGAACAAGAACAAATTTCTCCGTATAGTGCGAATGTGACTTTTGCAAGTCAGTATATTTCACGTGGTTTTCAACAAACTTGGGGCAAGCCTGCATTACAAATTGGTTTCGACTATGCAAATCCGAATGGATTATTTGTGGGAACTTGGGCATCGAATGTAAGTTCTAACTATCTCCGTGATGCTTCAGTTGAGTGGGATTTTTATACAGGTTATATCAAAACTTTTGATAAATTTTCAGCTGGAATGACGGTTTTTTATTACTACTATCCGGGAGCTAAAAGTACGCCTGAAACGGGAAGTACCAGTTATAACTATGGCGAAATTGTGCCTCAAATTGGTTATGGGCCTTTGACTCTTAAATATTTTATTACCTACACTCCAGATTATGCAGGCTATAACTCAGATACGATGGGTGGCCCAGCAGGTAAACGTTCACGAGGAACAACTTATCTAGATCTAACTTTTACTCAGCCTATCAATGAGTCTTGGACTTTTGGTGCCCACTATGGCTATGAAAAAATTAAAAATTTCTCGGAAGCTAATTTTCAAGATATGAAAATCGAGCTAATTAAAGATTTAGGGGATGGCTGGACTACTGGTTTAGCGTATGCCAAAGCTTGGGATAAAGATGGTTTCTATAAAAAGTATAGTAATGGTGAATCAGATGCGCCTATTTCAAATCCGATTGATTCGACATTTACTGTCTCAGTTAAAAAGGTATTCTAATTTATAAATAAAAAAGCCTGATGACTTTATTTTGAGTGATCAGGCTTTAAATAGAAAATATATAAAAATTATTTTTTAATTAAATCGTAAGCCATTTTGGTGTCGTCCAGCTGAACAAGTGAAGCATGCCGAGCAGAAAGTGGATCTTTATTTTCAATTGCAGTTAAAATCGCTTTATGTCTAGGTAACGAATGGCCCTGTAAATTCGGGCGTAGACTGGTGACTTGAATTGATTGTTGTAAAGGTAAAACCAGCATTTTTGACATATAAGCCAATAAGTCATTATGCGTTGCTTTAGCAATTGCTAAGTGAAATTGAATATCTGGTTCTATAAATTCTTCAACTGTTGTCGCTTTTTCCATCCCATCATAAGCATGTTTAATACGTTCAATATCTTCTTCATTTGCTGTACTTGCCGCAATATAGGCTAACTCCGGTTCTAAAACGCGTCGTACGGTAGAAAGTGTTTTAAAAAACTCGTGCTCAGGCGTCGTTTGAATTAGCCAAAACAATACATCCGGATCGAGTAAATGCCATTCTTCTTTAGGTCGAACTACTGTTCCGATTTTGGGCCTTGAATAAGTTAAGCCTTTCGCATTTAAAACACGTATAGCTTCGCGAAAGACAGGGCGGCTGACTTTATATTCCTCACATAAATCTACTTCACTTGGGAGCTTTTCATTTTCTGAGATTTCTCCAGAAACAATTTTTAATCCCAATTGTTGAACAATTAATGCATGTTGGCTTTTGCTTGGAATAGGATTTTTATAGTCAGCTTTACTCATATTTCACTATTACGACATGTTGAATATCCTATGGTATAGATGACCTTGTGTTTTAACAAGATCATCTTTTTCAAGAATAAATATTAATGAGAATGACGTGGAACTTCCGAGCCTCGGCAACCGACTAAGAAATCAAAATCACAACCTTCATCGGCTTGTAAAACATGTTCTACATAGAGTTTGCGGTAGCCGCCAATAAAACTTGGCGGAGCTGGAGGCGCTAAATTCTCAAGACGTTGCTTAAGTTCCTCATCACTCACTTCTAGATGAAGTTTTCCAGCATAGGCATCAAGTTCAATAAAGTCACCATTTTGAACTACAGCCAAAGGCCCACCTGCCATGGCTTCAGGGGCAACATGTAAAACTACGGTGCCATACGCTGTTCCACTCATACGTGCGTCGGAAATACGAACCATGTCGGTAATGCCTTTGGCTAAAACCTTTGGCGGTAGTCCCATATTTCCAACTTCAGCCATGCCCGGGTAGCCTTTAGGGCCGGCATTTTTCATGACTAGAATACAAGTTTCATCGACATCAAGGTCTGGGTCATTAATGCGGGTTTTATAATCATCGAAGTTTTCAAATACGATTGCACGACCACGGTGTTTCATCAGTTCAGGTGTTGCAGCAGAAGGTTTAAGCACCGCACCTTTAGGCGCTAAATTACCGCGTAAAATACACATACCGCCATCTTGTCGAATTGGGTTATCTATTTTCCGAATCACTTCATCGTTATAAATAGGTGATTGCTGGCAGTTTTCCCAAATGCTTTGACCATTTACGGTTAAGGCTTGTGGATGTGGTAAGAGACTGGCTTCACCCATACGACGAATCACGGCTGGCAAACCGCCGCTATAATAAAATTCTTCCATTAAAAAACGGCCTGAAGGCTGTAAGTCAACAATGGTTGGCATGCCACGGCCAACACGGTTCCAGTCATCGAGTTGTAAATCAACCCCAATGCGTCCAGCAATTGCTTTTAAATGAATCACGGCGTTGGTTGAACCACCAATAGCTGCATTGACTTTAATCGCATTTTCAAAGGCTTCTTTGGTTAAGATTTTAGAAAGACGTAAATCTTCATGGACCATATCAACAATACGCATACCAGAAAGATGAGCCAACACATAACGTCGAGAATCTACAGCTGGAATGGCCGCATTGTGGGGTAAAGAAGTGCCTAGGGCTTCAGCCATACACGCCATTGTAGAAGCCGTGCCCATGGTATTACATGTACCAGCTGAGCGTGACATACCAGATTCGGCAGATAAAAATTCATTTAAATCAATTTTTCCTGCTTTTAACTCTTCATGCATTTGCCAAACGATAGTACCTGCACCAATGTCTTTACCTTTGTGTTTACCATTCAGCATTGGTCCACCAGTCACTACAATGGCAGGAATATCACAACTTGCAGCTCCCATTAATAATGCAGGGGTGGTTTTATCACAACCTGTCAGTAACACCACACCGTCAATAGGGTTACCACGAATCGCTTCTTCGACATCCATACTGGCTAAGTTACGGGTAAACATGGCAGTAGGACGTAAATTCGACTCACCATTTGAAAATACAGGAAACTCAACAGGGTAGCCGCCCGCTTCTAAAATCCCTTTTTTTACGTGTTCGGCAATTTTTCGAAAATGCGCATTACATGGGGTGAGTTCAGACCACGTATTACAAATCCCAATGATGGGCTTGCCTTGAAACTCATGATCTGGAATTCCTTGGTTCTTCATCCAGCTGCGATACATAAAGCCATTTTTATCCGTTGTACCAAACCAGGCAGCCGAACGAAGAACTTGTTTGTTATTCATACAAATTTCCCTATATAGTATTACTATTGGAATTAATTAAATTAAAAATACACCATAAATTTTATTTTTAAAAGGTTTGAAATTTAAATAGTATTACTATATTTTAAATTGAAAGGATAATTTACGAGCAAGATGCTCTATAAGTAAATAATAGGAAATGGAGTCGAAGATGGATTTCGAAAAGGATGTAATACGGACGGTCACGTTTAAGCTGATACCTGCATTAGTCATACTATATCTGGTGGCATACATCGACCGTGCCGCTGTCGGATTTGCCCATTTGCATATGGGGGCCGATGTAGGAATTGGTGATGCTGCCTATGGTCTAGGAGCTGGCTTATTTTTTATTGGATATTTTCTTTTTGAAGTTCCAAGTAATTTGCTTTTAGACAAATTTGGTGCTCGTAAATGGTTTACCCGCATTTTATTAACATGGGGCCTCATCACCATGGCCATGGCGCTTATTCAAGGCCCTAAAAGTTTTTATCTCTTACGGTTTTTACTCGGTGTAGCAGAGGCGGGTTTTTTCCCTGGTGTTTTATACCTAATTACGCAGTGGTATCCGGTGCGGCATCGCGGAAAAATCATGGGAATGTTTGTGCTTTCACAACCGATTGCCATGATGATTGCAGGGCCTTTAGCTGGTCTATTACTTGGAATGGATGGCATTGCAAATTTACACGGCTGGCAATGGTTGTTCGTTGCAGTTGGCTTGCCCGCAGTTTTATTAGCTTTACCTACATTTTTGTGGCTGCCCGATAACATTGATAAAGTGAAATGGTTAAGCATTGAACAAAAACAATGGCTTAAAAATGAACTCGTTAAAGATGAAGCCGAATATGACCAAACCCGACATGCCAATCCATTACATGCTTTAAAAGACAAACGCGTACTTTTATTAGCATTGTATTACTTACCAGTGACTTTAAGTATTTACGGTTTAAATCTCTGGTTGCCTTCTATTATCAAGCAATTTGGAGGCGGTACTGATCTTCAAATTGGGTTCTTATCTAGCATTCCCTACGTTTTTGGAATTATTGGATTATTAATTATTCCACGTAGTACTGACCGCCTGAACGATCGTTACGGACACTTAAGTTTTCTCTACGCCCTAGGCGCTTGCGCAATGTTTTTGAGTGGTTGGCTAAATTCTCCAGTCATGCAATTAGCTGCTTTGGCTGTAGTTGCGTTCTGCCTATTTTCATCAACTGCTGTGTTTTGGACATTACCGGGCCGTTTCTTAACAGGCGCAAGTGCAGCGGCTGGCATTGCCTTAATCAATTCTGTTGGAAATTTAGGTGGCTATGTCGGTCCATTTGGCATCGGACTTTTAAAAGAATACACAGGAAATATGGCTGCTGGTTTGTATTTCTTATCTATCGTTATGCTTTTTGGCCTGATTTTGACTTACATCGTCTATGCCAAGCTCGAACGTCAAAAAACACAAACAGTGAATATTCAAAAGCCTTTGTAAGGAATAAAACATGCAAATTATTCAATTTGAAAATCGTGTAAATCAACGTGCTGTTGCCAAAGTAGAAGGCAACATGGCATATCCGGTTAAAAATATTCAATCGGTTCGTGATTTAGCACTTTTAGCAATCCGCAATAAAGTTTCACTGGAACAACAAGTTGAGGCGTTAGGGTTTGAGTCCGAAACTTATGATTATTCATCTTTATTAGCAGACTTAAAGGTATTACCGCCTTTAGATCATCCAGATCCAACGCACTGCTTAATTTCCGGTACAGGTTTAACCCATTTAGGTTCTGCATCTGCACGCGACAAAATGCATCAACAAAATTTAAGCGATGACAGCTCGGTGACCGACACCATGCGAATATTTCAATGGGGGCTACAAAAGGGCCGTCCAGCAGAAGGTCAGATCGGTGCGCAACCGGAATGGTTTTATAAAGGCGATGGTTCAATTGTGGTAAGACCGGGAGCAGAGTTGCCTTTACCTCCATTTGCCGAAGACGGCGGCGAAGAACCCGAAATCGCAGGCCTATACGTTATTGGAGAAGACTTAAAGCCTTACCGAATCGGGTTCGCGCTAGGCAATGAATATTCTGATCACGTGATGGAGCGCCGTAACTATTTATATCTGGCCCATTCAAAATTGCGTTTTTGCAGTTTTGGTCCAGCTTTACGGACAGGCGAGTTACCAAAACATTTAGTCGGAACCAGCCGCTTGCGCCGTGATGGACAAATTATTTGGGAAAAAGAGTTTTTGTCGGGTGAGGACAATATGTGTCATAGCTTGGCAAATCTGGAGTATCACCACTTTAAGTATCAACAATTCTTAAAAGCAGGGGATGTTCATATTCACTACTTCGGTACAGCCACTTTATCTTTTGCCGATGGTATTCAGGCACAAGTCAACGATGAGTTTGAAATCGAAATGAAAGAATTCGGTCTTCCCCTTAAAAACAAACTTGCTCATATGCAACCCGAATTACCGATCGGTTCAGTTATTACTCTCTAAGGAATATAAAAATGGTCATTGGACACAACTTTATTGGTGGTTCACGCAGCGCACAAAGTACAACTTTATTGAAAAGTGTGAATGCAACAACCAGTGAGGCTTTGCCTTATGAGTTTCACCATGCAACCGAACAGGAAATTAATCAGGCCTGTGAAGCAGCTAGCCAAGCTTTTAAGACTTACCGCCATACCTCACCTGAACAGCGTGCTGCCTTTTTAGAAAATATTGCCGATGAACTCGATGCTCTAGGTACAGATTTTCTTGAAATCGTCTCACAGGAAACTGCTTTGCCACTTGCACGCCTACAAGGTGAACGTGCCCGGACCAGTGGACAAATGCGCCTGTTCGCCAAAGTATTACGCCGTGGTGATTTTTTAGGTGCCCGTATTGATACTGCCTTACCTGAGCGTCAACCTTTACCACGCCCAGACCTGCGCCAGATTAAAATCGGTGTTGGCCCTGTGGCAGTCTTTGGGGCAAGTAACTTTCCTTTAGCATTCTCAACTGCGGGTGGTGACACTGCTTCTGCACTAGCGGCTGGTTGCTCTGTAGTGGTGAAAGCCCATAGTGGACATATGGCGACAGCAGATTTTGTAGCGCAGGCAATCGAACGTGCCGTAGAAAAATCAAGTATGCCAAAAGGTGTATTTAACATGATCTACGGTAATGGCGTGGGTGAACCATTGGTTAAGCATCCTTTAATTCAGGCTGTGGGTTTTACAGGTTCACTACGTGGTGGTCGTGCTCTATGTGACATGGCCGCAGCCCGTCCACAGCCGATCCCCGTATTTGCTGAAATGAGCAGTATTAACCCGATGCTGATGTTGCCAGAAGCCTTAAAAAACCGTGGTGAAAAGATTGCACAGGACTTGGCAGATTCGGTTGTTTTAGGCTGTGGTCAGTTCTGTACCAATCCGGGTTTAATCTTGGGAATTAAATCAGCCGAGTTTACTCAGCTCATTAGCAACCTAACCGATATTATGGGTGCTAAGCCTGCACAGACTATGCTGAATGTCGGAACCTTAAAAAGTTATGCAGCGGGTCTTGAGCACTTGACCCAGCATCAAGGCATTAAGCATTTGGCAGGTCAAGCTCAACAAGGCAATCAGGCACAGCCGCAACTGTTTAAAGCTGATGTTGAGCTTTTACTGGCGGGTGACCAACTTTTGCAAGAAGAAGTTTTTGGACCAGCGACTGTCATCATTGAGGTTGAAGATAAAGCCCAACTCATTCAGGCACTACAAAGCATGAATGGGCAGCTGACTGCGACTTTAATTGCCGACGAAGCAGACTTAACAGAATTTGCAGATGTGGTTCCAGTTTTAGAGGAAAAAGCAGGCCGTTTACTCATAAATGGTTATCCAACGGGTGTTGAGGTGTGTGATGCCATGGTGCACGGTGGACCATACCCAGCGACTTCTGATGCAAGAGGCACCTCAGTTGGAACCTTGGCCATTGACCGTTATTTACGCCCTGTTTGTTATCAAAACTATCCGCAGAGTTTATTGCCAGAGGCTTTAAAAGACAGTAATCCATTACAGATTTTAAGACTTGTGAATGGTGAGATGACCAGAGAAGCTATCTAATCAATTAAAAAAAGAGACCACAAACTGGTCTCTTTTTTATATTCTGAAGAATAAATTTATAGCGGAGTAGGCAAATTAAGTACTACCTGAGCATCTTGGATAACATCTAAGCGGAGAATTATCTAGCGTAGATTTTATATATAAATAAGGTTAGAAAAGATGAAATATTTGTATTTTTCTAATTTGTAGAAAACTTATCTAGAGTAAAAAAACATAGAATGTATAGTTGTTTTTAAGAGTAATAAGTAAATTATTCATTACGACAACTTAAAAGTTAAAATAAATTGGTTCTTTTCATAAGTTTATTTAGCAATACTTCTAAAGAAAAATTTAAATTAAATAGATAATTTTCTTTAAACGATAACAAGAGAGTAAATTTAATGTACTAATGAATAAGTGATTGAAATTTCTAAAGTTTATTAAAATTTTAAATCATTAAGGAGCTACTTCTTTAACAATACCTTCTATTGTCAAAATTCAAATGAGAAAAACTCATAGATTGAATACTTTTACTCACTTTTTATTAAATTATATTTATGAGATTTTAGGGCTTTCCTGAGAAATGGATCATAATTGAAGAAATTCACACCATTTGTGACGAGAATATCTGGCTTACTTACTATTACAATGTTCAAAAGTTTGTTTTTATAGTAAATAGCTGGATAAAAGAACTCGAATTGGAAAAGAGTTTTAAAGGAAATGGGACAAATTAGGAGTGTCCATGAAAATTAAGCCATTGCCGCCAATGAACAGCTTAATTGTATTCGAGGCAGCCGCACGCCACCTCAGTTTTACAAAAGCTGCAAATGAATTGAATGTTACTCAAGGCGCTATCAGTCGACAAATTCGACAGCTCGAGGAATACCTAGGTAAGGAATTATTCTTAAGAGCTAATCGAAATATTTCCCTAACTCCTACCGGACTCCAATACTATCAAACGATCTATAGTGCTTTATTAGATGTTGCTCAGGCTACTGCTGAAATCAAGAAATGGCAAGGAGAGCATCAAATAACTGTGGCTACGACCAATGCTATGGCCGCTCTTTGGTTACTACCGAAAGTGGCTGCTTTTCAACAGAATAATGAGGGGGTAGATTTAAGAATTTTAACGACAGACAATATTTCAGATCTGCACAAAATGGACTTCGATTTGGCATTATTTTATTGCCGTGTTCCTCCAGCAGGTATGAGAGTTACTACTTTATTTCCTGAAGAGGTTTTTCCTGTTTGTAGTCCAAATTATCTTGCTCAATTTAAAGAAGATAGTTCTCCAGAAGAGATTTTTGGAAAAGCTCTATTATATCTAGATGATGCTCAAAAAGATTGGATTACTTGGTCAGAGTGGTTTGAAGCAGTAAATTATCCTATTGTAAAACCAAAAAATAGGGTGAATATCAATAACTATCCAATGCTTTTACAGGCGGCAATTAATGGTCAGGGGGTGGCTTTGGCGTGGGGTTCACTCGTGGATGATTATTTACAAAGTGGTGCTTTAGTTAGACCTGTTGAGACTGTTCTTCGTACTCAAGCAAATTTCAGTATGCTGGAACCAGCAGATAGGGGAGTTATTCCTTCTAGTGTTAAGCATTTCCGCAGTTGGCTGCTAGATCAATTACCAGGCCAAGTTGGGCAAAAGGGTTTAAATTAAAATTTAAGAAATAAAAAAAGAGCTCAATAGAGCTCTTTTTTTGGTACTTAATTTTCAATCACGAGTGGAACTTTCTGTTCTGTTTTTTCATCCTTATTCTGAGTTGCAGTTTTACAGAAATCAGGACGAATATGTTCTGGCATCATGACCCAAGCCTGAGGATCACGCCGTAAACTTTTCATAAGAGAAACACACATTATTCCAAGCAAAATAGAGATAGGAAAACCAGCTATTACACAGGCAGTTTTAATTGCTGATAGCCCACCAGCTAAAAGCAATCCGCCACTCACTAAGGGAATAATAGTGGCCCAAATTAAGCGAATAGTTACGGAGGGATTGGTTGAACCATTTGTATCTAGGAAACATAAAACTAGAGCTCCGGAGTTGGCTATAGTAATAATGTGGATAGATAACAATAAACACAGTAACGCGCTAAGAAACAGTGTAGTTGTATGATTGGTTGAGATATGGTCAAAGAATACAAATACCGCACGTGCAGGATCTTCTTTAGTTGCTTCAGCAATCGTCATCTCATGTTTAGTTGTTTTCTCTACAGGAGTAGTCGACTGTGTGGTAGGAACAACTAATTCTTGAGCAGCTGGTTGATGATTTGCTTTTTCGATTTTGAGCGCAGCACCACCAAATGCAGCAATCCAGATAAAGGTAAGTAATGTTGGAGCGGCAAGAGAACCTAGAATCACTTCGCGAATAGTGCGGCCACGAGAAATACGGGCAATAAATAAACCTACAAATGGACCCCATGTCATCCACCATGGCCAGTAGTAAGCTGTCCACCCACTTTGCCAACCTGAATCTTTTTGTGCATCACTCCACAAACTCATACCTACGATATTTTGGAAATAATCGCCTAGACCTTCAAAGAATGTATTAAAGATAAATCTTGATGAGCCGATCAAGATAACAGCAATGACTAAGAGATAAGATAAAACCATATTGCCTTCAGCAATAAATTTAAATCCTTTACTAATTGCAGATAATAAAGAAAGAGTTGCTAAGACGCCTAAAACAAGGACTAAAACTAATTGGATCTTAACGTCGATATTAATACCAAAACTATGATTTAAACCCACATTTAGTTCTAAAATTCCCATGCTGACTGCTTGGGAGACACCAAAAGCAGTAATTACAATAGTAATGATGTCTACAAAGTTGCCAATAGGTCCATAAATTTTATCGCCAATAAAAGGATGTAAAATAGATCGACAAGCTAATGGTAAATCTTTACGGTAAGCGAAATAACCTAACGCTACGGCTGATAAACAAAATAGTCCCCATGGGTGTAATCCCCAGTGGAAGAAAGTCAATTGCATTGCCATTCGAGCTGATTCATCTGAAAGTCCTTTTGTAAAAGGATTACTTACATAATGACTGATTGGCTCTGCTACGGACCAAAACATAAGACCAATACCCATTCCGCAAGAGAAGAGCATACAGATCCACGCGATATTACTATATTCTGGTTTCTCGTCATCTTTTCCTAAGCGTATGTGACCATAACGACTCATACATAAATAAATTAGAAAAGCTAGTAACGCAGTAGCTAGGAGCAGAAGATACCATTTTGCATTCTGTAAAAGCACGTCTGAAATTAACTGGAAATATTCGCCTGCTTGCTTTTCTTTAAAAATACAAAAGGCGATAAAGATAAAGAGCAGTACTTTAGAAACAATGGTAACAGTTGGATTAAGCCCCTGCAGGGCTTTTGTTGTTGTACGCATAACTCCTCCTTGGATGCGCTACAAGCAGCTAAACCTTTAGCTGTTGAATTTGTATTTACAGAGTAATGAGGAGTACAAAGTTAGCTCAACCGATTTATTCTCACTAATGACTGAGTTTTTGTCATAGATTGATTTATTTTTAATGAGGCAAGATTAATTATTTATTAACTCAAATAATTAATAAAAATTTAGAAAAATATAATAATGAAAATAGGGATTTAATCATCCCTATTTTTTTAAAACCAGATTTTAAGTTTCAGTAACAAATTGATTATCTGCTTCCTTTAAACTTTTCTCTTTGGGTTTTTTAACAGGTTTTTGCTCAGTTTTGCACGAATCGGGGCGGACATGTTCTGGCATCATGACCCAAGCTAATGGATCTTCCCTTAAGCTTTTAATCAGTGAAATACAGGTAATTCCCAAAAGAATTGATATCGGGAAACCAGCAATGACACAAGCCGTTTGAATAGCTGATAGCCCACCAGTTAATAGTAGCCCTCCGCCTATCAATGGAATGATTATGCTCCAAATGAGCCTAATAGCTACAGATGGGTTAGTGGCACCGTTGGAATCCAGAAAACAGAGCACAAGTGTGCCTGAGTTAACTAGCGTAATGACGTGAATAGCTAGTAATAGACAGAGCAGAGCACTCAAGAATACTTTGGTGTTATGACTTGAAGCAAGATGATCAAAAAATACAAACACAGCTCGTGCTGGTTCCTTTTTAGTTGCCTCTGCAATAGTCATTTCATGAGCGGGAGTTACTGGAGGAGGGGTTATATGAGAAGTGGTCACAACAACTTCTTGAGCAGCTGGTTGATGATTTGCTTTTTCAATTTTGAGTGCAGCACCACCAAATGCAGCAATCCAGAGGAAAGTTAGAAGTGTGGGGGCGGCAAGTGAGCCTAGAATAACTTCACGAATCGTACGGCCTCTAGAAATACGAGCGATGAAAAGACCCACAAAAGGTGCCCAAGTCATCCACCATGGCCAATAGTAAGCTGTCCACCAGTTTTGCCAACCTGAATCTTTTTGTGCATCACTCCATAAACTCATACCTACAATATTTTGTAAATAATCACCTATTCCTTCAAAGAAGGTATTTAAAATATAGTGAGTTGAGCCAATGAAAATAATGATAAAGACCAATAAATAAGAAATGATCATGTTGCCTTCAGCAATGATCTTGAAGCCTTTACTAATCGCAGATAACAAAGAAATAGTCGCTAAAGCACAAAGAATGACTACCATTACAAGCTGAATTTTGACATCTACACTAATACCAAAGGTGTGGTTGAGTCCAGTATTTAGTTCAAGTATTCCCATACTTAATGATTGTGAAATACCGAAAGCAGTAATTACAATGGTTATAATGTCGACGATATTACCTACCGGTCCATAAATTTTATTACCTATTAATGGGTATAAAATTGAGCGCATGGCAAAAGGTAAATTTTTACGGTAAGCAAAATATCCTAAAGCAACCGCTACTAAACAGAATAATCCCCATGGATGTAATCCCCAATGAAAGAATGTCAGTTGCATCGCCATCCGGGCAGATTCATCTGAAAGTCCTTTGGTAAATGGATTACTTGCATAGTGGCTGATTGGTTCTGCTACTGACCAAAACATCAGGCCAATACCCATCCCACATGAAAAGAGCATGCAGATCCAGGCAATATTACTATACTCGGGTTTTTCGTCATCCTTTCCTAAACGAATATGGCCATAACGGCTCATACATAAATAGATAATAAATCCTAATAAGAAAGTTGCTAAAAGTAGAAGATACCATTTTGCATTTTGTAATAAGGCACTTGATATCAGTTGAAAATATTCACCTGCCTGTTTTTCCTTAAAAATGCAAAAAGCAATAAAAATGAAGAGTAATAACTTCGAGACAATAGTAACAGTCGGATTAAGCCCTTTCATGACTCCTGTTGTTGTACGCATAACTACTCCTTGGATGCGTTTCCAACAGCTAAAAAACGATTAGCTGCTTAATACTAATAATACAGGGTAGTGAGGTGGGAGAAGATTGCTCAACTGATTTATTCTCACCGACTAGTGAGTTTTAGTCATGGATAGCAATTTTTTTATAAGAAATCGTCTTGTTTAAAGCCGTTTTTAACGTATGAGAAAAACTCATAAATGCCTAGCTAAAAAGTCGTTTGTCGGACGATTCGATATTTAACACAATCTCTAAAGAAATAGCAGAGTGTGCAAATCATCTCAACGCAGGGAGTTCTGCGTTAGTTTTAAATATATGGAGATCATCAGATGAATAGTCGAGTTAGCCAGCAATTAATTACGGTTCAGCAAGTCGATAACGTTTTGAATCCTATTACTGAATCAAATGGTATGCCAAATTTAGCATATACCAGTAACGAATATTTTAATTTTGAACGTGACAATATTTTAAGTAAAACTTGGGTATGTATTGGTTTTGCTTCAGATTTACCTAAAAAGAGTTATGTGAAGCCTGTTAATTTTATGGGCATGCCTTTGGTAATGATGCGCAACCGCGAAGGGGAAATCCAAGTTTTCCATAACGTTTGTAGCCATCGCGGTATGATTTTGGTGCAAGAAGAAGGCACTATTGAAGGTGTGATTCGTTGCCAATACCACTCTTGGAGTTATGACCTAAACGGTAACTTAAAAGGTACTCCACATGTTGGCGGAATTAACCAACATAAAGATGAACGCTTTAAATGTGAAAAACATGGTTTAAAAGCTCTCCGTTCAGCAATCTGGATGGATATGGTTTTCGTCAATATCTCTGGTGATGCACCAACTTTTGAAGAGCATATTGCGCCGTTGGTTGAACGCTGGAAGCCTTTCTTGGGTGAAAATGGTTTAGAGCTTATTCGTAGCAGTAAAGTAGGTTCAACTTTTGAGTTACCTGTAAAAAGTAACTGGAAACTTACAGTTGAAAACTATTGCGAAGCTTATCACTTACCATGGGTACACCCAGCATTAAATACGTATTCAAAACTTGAAGATCATTACAACATTATGTTCGAAGATCGCTTTGCTGGTCAGGGCAGTTATAAATATAACTTGTCAGCTACAGCGGGTACGCATTTACCAAAATTCCCAAGCTGGCCAGAAGATCAATTGCGTCATGCAGAATATGTAGCTGTGTTCCCGAACGTATTGTTAGGTATTCAAGCTGATCATGCATTTGCAATGATGATTGATCCAATTGCTCCAGAACAAACAATTGAAAAATTACGCCTCTATTACGTTGGTGATGAGTCACTTGACCCTAAATATGATGCATGCCGTGAAGCAACTTTAGAATCATGGAAAGTTGTATTTGCTGAAGATGTATTTGCAGTAGAAACCATGCAAAAAGGTCGTCATTCACCTGGTTTTGGTGGTGGAGTTTTCTCTCCAGAGATGGATTTACCGACTCACTTCTTCCAAAAATGGTTGGCGACTCAAGCTAAAAAAGCTTTGGAGGCATAATATGCAACATTACCTCAACTACGTTGATGGCCAATGGCGAGATGCTTCTCGCCAATTGGAAGTTATCAATCCAGCAACTGATAAAGCTTTTGCAACAGTGGCTCGTGCAAGTATCGAAGATGCAGATGCTGCAATGGCGGCAGCACGTCGATGTGTAAATAGTGGAGCATTAACAGATGTGCGTCCTGCAAAGCGCACAGCATGGATGTTAAAAGCTGCAGAAGCGATTCGTGAAATTGCTGAAGAGGGTGCATTAATCCTGTGTCGTGAAAATGGCAAAAATATTGATACTGCGCGTGAAGAGTTCGATGAAGCTGCTCGCTATTTTGAATACTACGCTGGAATGGCAGATAAAGTTGAAGGTATCTCGGTACCTTTAGGTAAAGATTATGTCGATTTCACCTCATATATTCCAATGGGTGTATCGGTTCAAATCGTACCTTGGAACTTTCCTGTTTCGATCTGTGCACGCTCATTAGCACCTGCTTTAGCTGCTGGTAATGCGGTTGTAATTAAGTCACCTGAAGTTTCACCTTTAGGAATGATTTTACTCATCAAAGCTATTGAGAAAGCTGGTTTTCCACAAGGTGCAGTGAACTTACTTTGTGGTAAAGGTTCAGAAGTTGGTACTCATCTGGTTAAACATCAAGATACGAATCAAATCGTATTTACTGGTTCAGTTCCAACAGGCCAACGCATTTTGAAAGATGCAGCTGAACGTGCAACACCTTCAGTAATGGAATTAGGCGGTAAGTCAGCTGCAATTGCTTTTGCTGATGTTGATCTTGAGCAATTACTACGTAGCGTTAAAGTCGGAATTTTCTATAACTCTGGTCAAGTTTGCTCAGCGATGTCTCGCTTATTGGTTCACCGCAGTCGCTATGAAGAAGTTAAAGCAGCAGTCGTTAATCTTGCAGAGAGTTTAACGGTAGGTATTGGCGAAAGTAATGCTGAACTTACTCCAGTTGTATCTAAAGATCAGCAACAACAGATTCTTGCCATGATTGATAAGGCACGTGAAGAAGGTGCCAATGTTTTAACAGGTGGGAAAGCTGCAGATCTAGAAGGTTACTTCGTCCTGCCAACAATTATTGAAGCAAAAGATGATATGTCGATTGCTCAAGAAGAAGTTTTTGGACCTGTAATGGTGATCATGCCATTCGATGACGAAGACCAGGCAGTTGCAATCGCAAATGGTACGGACTTTGGACTTGTTGCAGGTATATTTGGTGAAAATCTGAATCAAACACTTCGAGTAGCAAACCGTCTTATTGCCGGTCAAGTCTTTATTAATGAATGGTTTGCTGGCGGTATCGAAACACCATTTGGTGGTGTGGGCTTATCTGGTTTTGGTCGTGAAAAAGGGCAGGAAGCCATCTACAGTTATGTTCAAACTCGCAATATCGGTATCCGTTTGAAACATAGCGTGTAATTTGTAAAAAATAAGGGAAATAGACAAGATGAGAAAGTGGTTATGTATTGTCTGTGGCTGGATCTATGATGAAGCTAAAGGCTGGCCTGATGACGGGATAGCACCAGGAACAAAATGGGAAGATATTCCAGATGACTGGATGTGTCCAGAGTGTCAGGTGGGTAAAGCTGACTTCGAAATGCTTGATATCACAGATATTGAAGAGGACGAAATCCCTCAAGTAGCAGCCGCTGCAGTCATTGAACCAGTTGTTATTATTGGTAGCGGCCATGCTGGTTATCAAGTGGCTTCGACTTTACGTGCACAATCTCCAGACTTGTCTATTACCGTATTTACTGCTGATGACGGTGCTTTATATAGCAAACCAGCTTTATCTAATGCTTTAGCATTAGGTAAAGACGGAGATAGTTTAGTTCGTGAGTCTGCTCTAAGTTGGGAACAACGTTTAAATATCCGCGTTTATCCACATACGAAAGTAACTCATATTGACCGTGCCAATAAGAAGCTTCAAACCACTATTGGTGATTATCCTTACGGTAGACTCGTGCTCGCTACTGGGGCAACACCAGTTGTAATTCCAATTGATGGTGATTCGACAGCAACACTAAGTGTAAATGATCTAGCGGATTATCGCCGTTTCCGTCAGCAATTATCTAATAAAGAGCATGTCACAATTCTTGGTGATGGTCTGATCGGCTGTGAATTTGCCAATGATTTAGCTGCACATGGTATCAAAGTTACAGTTGTCGGGCTTGGTAAATGGGCAATGGAACGTCTTATTCCAGAACCTTTAGGTCATGCTCTACAAAATGCTCTAAGCCAGTTAGGCGTAGAGTGGAAATTACAAAATAGTATCCGTTCTATTCAATCTGCAAACGGTCGCTACCAGTTAACACTCCAAGACGGTCAAAGTGTTGAGACTGACTTGGTATTAAGTGCCGTAGGACTGAGACCAAATATTGCTCTTGCTCAAGAAGCAGGTCTAGAGACAGCACGTGGTATCTGTACTGGTCTCGATCATCGTAGTAGTGATCCTTCTATTTTTGCATTAGGTGACTGTGCAGAAGTGAACGGACAATGGGCACCTTATATCAACCCAATCACTCAAGCATTACCAGCTTTGGTGAATAATCTTTTAGGTCAATCAACTGACGCAGATCTGAAATCAACACCTGTTTTAGTAAAAACACCAATTTTGCCATTGTCTGTCTTGCCAGCAATGGGAACAGGTGAGTGGAAAGTGGAACAACATGACGGCGAGTTAGCTGCAGGTTTTTACAATGAACAAGGCAAATTAACAGGCTTTGCCTTACTTGGTCGCCAATTACAGCACCATCGTAGCGAGTGGCTTGAAAAACTAAATTCGTGTCCATCCACAGTTTAAGTTAAGGGAATAACAAAATGATTGCTTTACCAAATGATGATAGTACCTGTGGTTGGTATGCGGCATTACCTCCAGCAGGTCCTGCTAAAAAGTTAATAGGTCCACAAAAAGCTGACTATGCCATTATCGGAGCAGGCTTTGCAGGCTTAGCAGCAGCTCGAAGATTAGCTGAACTCAAGCCGAACGCCCGTATTATTTTAGTTGATGCACAACGTGTAGCAGAAGGCGCTTCAGGACGTAACTCAGGGTTTGTAATTGATTTACCGCATAAATTTGCTTTATCACATCCTGATCCTTCGCATAAGCAAAAATTATTGAGTCTGAACCGATCGGCAATTGCTCAATTACAAGGCTTGGTGGAGCGCCATAACATTGATTGCCAATGGTCTGCCGCCGGTAAATATCAAGGTGCTGTAGGTGAGCGTGGTGAAGCGCATCTCAATCATTTCGAGCATCTAATGAAAGATTTAGGTGAACCATATCGTTGGGTCGAAAAAGCAGAACTTAAAAAAGTTTTAGGTACCGATTTTTATAGCCGGGCGATTTTTACTCCTGGTTCATATTTGATGCAACCAGCAGCTTTAGTACGCGGTATGGGTGACAATTTACCAGACAGCGTTGAGTTATTAGAGCAATCTCCAATTCGTAGTTTGCAAAAAAGCAATAACCAATGGCTTTTACAAGGCGATGAAGGGTCAATCACAACACCAAAAGTTCTACTTGCGACGAGTATTTTTACGCGTGAATTTGGCTACTTGAAGAACCGTTTATTACCAGTCATGACTTTTGCGAGCTGGACACGTCCATTAACTGATCAGGAAATGAAAGTTTATCGTGGTGAGTTAGATTGGGGGCTTACTCCAGCTGATCATGCGGGAACAACGTTAAGAATGACGGCTGATCGCCGTATTCTAATTCGTAATACTTATAAGCATGTACCTAAATACGGTGCAAACATAAACGATGATAATCGTCGCTGGATACAAGAAGATCATCGCAAAGCATTTTTAGATCGTTATCCAGATTTGGCAAATGTTCCGTTTACCCATACATGGGGAGGTGTTTACGCTATTTCTCGTAACTTCACTAACTTCTTTGGTGAGTTAGAAGACGGCGTTTATGCAAGTGCTTGTGACAATGGTGTAGGAGCAGCATGGGGCACAATTTCTGGAACGTTATTGGCTGACCTCGTTGTTGGTTCAGATTCTCAAGCTTTAAAAGATATTCAGTATGTCACTGGTATGCCTAGCTTAAATCCACCAGAACCGTTCTTAGGTTTAGGTGTCAGAACACGTATTAGATTTGAAAAATGGCGCAGTCGTAGTGAATTGTAAGCGGGAGAAGTAAATGAAAGAAGTAAAGTTAGTTGATAGCGCTCAACTTGATTTTAATTTACGTGGTGAAACACCAGATGGTACAGCTTATGTGGCAAGAGCATTAGGAGCTGATGTTTCCCCAAACATGGGTATTGGTTTTGCACGCTGGGAAGGCGCGGAAGTAAGTTGGAAATTACTTTATGACGAAGTCATTTTTGTAATTGAAGGCTGTTTTGAACTTACTGCTAACGGTCACAAATATGAAGTTCGTCCAGGACAAATGTTGTGGATTCCTGAAGGAACCGAACTCATTTATGGTGGACATGCGGTATTTGGTTATGTAGTACATCCAGGTAACTGGAAAGAATTGCACGGAATTGCATAAAAGAAACGACCCATATTGTTCAGGAAAAGAATAATGTGGGTCGTTTTATTCTTTCTGAGAACGTAGCTCTGAATTAGGGCTAGTACAGATTAACGAAAATTTTAAATTTCAGGAGCTTCTCCTGAACAGGGAAGTGTTGTCTGAAAAAATAAGCAGAGGACAGGAAAGGTTTTCTGCAAATCTTCATTTAAACAAGGATTTGTAAATGAGCAAAGTCTATTTAACACTTGGATTTGGGTTAATTTCAGTTGGAATGACATTACCTGCTTTTGCTGGAGTAACTTTTGGAGATCCTAAAAGTGATACGGGTGCTTTAACAATTTCAGGTGCTATACGTGGAAATTATCAAGATAAGGATTACGGCGAGTCTGCATCAGACCAGAAAATAAAATTTGATGCAGCTATTTTAAGACTAGGTTATGAGTCACCCGACTGGTTTGGAAAAGTCGAATATCGTTGTTATCAATACGATAAATTCTGTGATTTCTCGACTCTAGTTTATGGCTATGCTGGCTACCATTTAAACGCAACAGATCATATTACTGTAGGTGTGCAACCCATTCCCTTTGGTCCAGGTCGTTTTTGGGATAGCAGCTTTTACGCTGGTATTAACAACACTATGGGTTTGCAGGATGCTTCTAATCTAGGTGCAAACTATCACTTTGAATTACCATCTGCGACTAAAGTGGATTTGGCTTATTTCCCAACTGATGGTGGTAACTATCACGGGACCAGCAAAGACTCAGCGCGTTATACGGCTAATGTAGTCACCTCATCTGATCCACTCAAAACAAACTTGAATGAAAAAAACATGTGGATGGCACGTGTAGATCAAGATCTTAAGTTTTTAAGTACAGACGATCTCAAGGTATCGGTTGGGGGAAGTTATTGGTATTCAGATATTGAGAATAAAAAAACTTCTGCTGATGGAAATCGAAACACTTGGGCTCTATTTAACCGTATTAACTATAAAAATCTGAATGTCGTGCTTACTGGAGGGCGACAATCGATTAGTAATAAAGATGCATTGAGTCCAACTAGCTCAACTTTCGGTTCTTTTGACGGTGAATACGATATTGCCAATAAGGGTTATTTCTACACGGTAGATACCAGTTATATCTTTAAGAATGTACGAGACTCACTCAACGTAACGCCTTATGTCGTGTTTAGTGGTTTCAATAAAAAAGAACAAGGCTTTGACGACTCACAGCGCAACATTGTGGGTGTGGCATGGGACTATAAAAATATTTCTTTATATACCGAATATGTGATGAGTAAAAACGATCCGTTTGTTGGTGGCAATGGTAGTTCTCTTGCAGCAGGCGATGATGGGGAATGGAACAAACTTCTCAATCTAATGTTGATTTATAGCTTCTAAAAGTTTGCTTGGGGTTTTTTATTTATCAATTTTCAGGAAGTTTAAAAACTTCCTGAAGTCGTTTAGGAATAATAAAAATGTCATCACCATTTATTAGTACATTCATTTTGTTTTTCTCACTACTTAATCCATTCCTCATGAGCATCTATATGATTGGACTAATTCGTCATACGGATACTAAAGTATTTAATAAGGCTTTGATTCAAGGTGGTCTTATTGCATATGTAGTTTTTCTCTTATTTGCATGGGGTGGAGAGGCAATTTTTAATCGGTATTTAAATGTAAGGTTTGAATCATTTCTAATTTTTGGTGGTCTGATTTTTCTAGTGATTGGATATCGATATGTATTTCAGGGTGCCGATACCATTGGTGAAATGCGAGGAGCACCCGAACATTTAGCTGGGACAGTCGCTATGCCATTTATGATTGGTCCTGGAACAATTAGCGCAGCTGTAGTGACAGGCATGAGTATGTCTCTTGTAGAGGCGGCTATAGTGATCGCCTTAGTACTATTTGTGAGCTGTAGTGTTTTAATAGCAATGAAATTTTCTCATGATCACTTACGTTATAGCCATGCCAAATATATTGATCGTTATTTTGATATTGTAGGGAGGTTGGCTTCTTTATTAATTGGAACAATCGCAGTCGATATGATTGTAAATGGTGTTACACGTTTGATTGATAAAGTTTGATAAAGTTTGATAAAAGTAAAAAGTCACAGCCAAAATAGTATGGCTGTGACTAAAAAATTAAGAAGCTAATTTCGCTTGGTTATGGTGAACATGGTTTTTTCGAATTGAGAACCAGCAGATCAATGACCCGAAAGTAACCGTTAATGCGCCATACCAGAAATTGATTGTTAAATCGGAGTTCAAAACAAAAGCTGAAAATGCCGATGAGAAAATTGGAGAAAAATAAGAAAGCATAATCAAAACGGGCATATTGCCTTTGATAATACCAATATTCCACGCTAGATAGCCCATAGAGAAAAAAACAGCATTGATAAAGACAAACAGGTAGCCGTTAATGCCATGCGTATGAGGTAGATGGAAACCCTGAGTAGAGAGAGTAAGAATCCATAAGGCTATAGCTGTTAAGATAAAATAAAGCGAAACAGCATTAGTTCCATTACTTTGCTTTTTGGTGTAGATACAATAAACAGCCCAAAGAATAGCTGCTAAAAAAATGAGCAAGTAACTAATCGGATTTTTTGAAAAGTTATCAATAAAGTTTAGATTTGGATGATAGTTGATTACAACTATCCCTGCAAAACTTACGATTACTCCTAATATAGTCAATAAGTTTACTTTTTCTTCTTTTAATACTGCCAACATAATAATAATTAAAGTCGGCCACATATTAAAAATAATATTCATTTCAATCGATTTTTCTGATGAATTTGCTAGAGTAATTGAAAAGGCAAAGCACAGTTCAAAAACGACAAAAAGCAAGCTAGATAAAATAAGAAATTTTTTTGAAACCTTTTTTAAATCGGGCAGACCATATGTTAAGAATAAAATAATAGCACTGATGGTATATACATAAGTCACTGTATAGATAGGACCAAAACTTTCTGTAGAAAGCCTGAGTAAGCCAACTAAAGTGGACCAAAGTAATAAAGCTGAAACACCGATTAAGGTTGAGATTTGGCGGCTCATACGATAGACCCGATTAAAAAATTAATCATAATTTTTAAATGGGCGCTTTAATAGTTAGTCGAGCACGATAAATAATCATGAGTTCATGACTTTTTATCATCATTAAAAATAGATAATGAAAATACTTAAAATATATTTTTTATAATTTAATTAGTCGTTTTATTTTCTTTTAAGTGTAATAAGCATCACACCAAAAATATTAAGAAAACAGCCTAGCCACTGGATTGTATTTAAATGCTCACCTAAAAGAAAGACTGAAAACAGAATAGTAACAATTGGGCTAATGGATGAAATAATAGCAGATTGCGTTGCGCCTACGTACTCTATACTTAATATTAATAAGAGTGTGGGTAAAACCGTAACAAATAAACCTAAACAGATTCCGTACCAAATAACTTGTATAGGTAAAGAGGTAAGTAGCTGTATAGGATGACTAGTTACAACTAGAAAATGTATAAGTGTGCCAATACAAGCTGCTGATAAAGATAGTCCCGTTAAGTTCCATGAACCAAATTTTTTAATTAATGGTGGGGTAAGTAAGAGGTAGCAAGCAAAAGCAACTGCACTAGCAAATACTAAACTTGCTCCAAACCAGAAGTTATGTTGATCTGGAAGCGTTTTTTGCTCTTGGAGCATCACAATGACTGTTCCACCGTAACTTAAGATAAGTGCAAATAACGTTTTTGAACTTAATTTTTGCTTGAGTATAAAACTCGACACCAAAACGGTCATGGTTGGATATAAGAATAAAATGATTCGTTCTAGTGACGCCGTAATAAACATGAGTCCATAGAAGTCGAGCCAGCTAGAAATGTAATAGCCTAATAAGCCAACAGAAAGTAAATATAGAATATCTTTTAGCTTGATATTGCGATTTTGATGGCGACAAAACCAACAGATAACTAAAAAGAAGGGTAGAGCAATGCCCATTCGGATAGCCATTAGAGTAATGGCATCTAATGACGGAGTAAGGCTATATGCCTGTTTTATGAAAATAGCTTTACTGCTAAAAAGAAATGCAGAGATAAATGCAAACAAGGCACCAAGTTGAATTAAAGAAATATTGAGCTTCATGGAACCTTGCTGCATGAATAAAGAGTGTTTTTTTGAGAGGGTTTAAGCTTCTGAATTTTCTTTTGATGCTGAAATTTTATAATAAGCAACATCATATTCTGCTTTCTTGTAAGCCTCATAAGATGCTTTGCTAATAACAACAGCAGATTCTCGACCTCTGCGAGTAATTTCTACAGGATGCCCAGCGACAGCTTGATCCATAATCATAGTAAGTTGTGCTCTGGCATTTGAATAATTCCACTGATTCATTTGTAGTTCTCCCTGACTAAATCAGGTTCAAGATAGGTGAAATGTACGCTTCGCTTCAATGGATATATTTTCAAGATATGATGAGTTTTAATCATAGATTGAGGCGATTTCTGCTCTTGATGAGCAATTTAAAATAAAGACTCAAAGCAAAATACTCTCTTTTTTAAGAGAAAGTATTTTGCTTTTTATTCAGTAAGTTTGAGTTAATGAAAAATTTCACTCATTGTTTTACCCTTGGTTTCAGGCATAAATAGGTAGGTAATTATTGTTGCTATCAAACACACCCCAGCAGCGATCCAAACTGCTAATGCTGCTCCATGTGCTGCAACAAACATAGGCATCAAAAACACACCTATAGCGGCGCCAACACGAGACATTGCTGCTGCAAAACCTGTACCTGAACAACTTATTTCTGGGCGTAAAACTTCTCCGGGGATAACTGAAATCATCCCTGCAGTAATAGCATTAGCAAATGCGAAAACTAAGAAACCAATCAGAATCCATGTGGGATGATTTGCTGCTAAAGCCACAACGACTAACGCAATAGTACACACAAGAATTGGAAGAATTGCCATTTTACGGCGCGACACTCTTTCAATTAACAATACAGCTGCAAGTGTTCCAAATACAGCAAATGTGTTAAGGAACAATCCTCCTTTAATACCGTCTTGTAAACCTAATTTTTCTAAAATCATTGGAATAAATACACCAATTGCGAAATAAGGTGCGGAAGTACCAATAAAATATATAGAAACTAAAGTTGTACCTTTGATATTTTTACTTTTGAATAAATCAAAGAAGCTTGTCTTTTGTCCAACATTTGCATGCTTCTGATTTAAAATATCGTTCTTGTCTTCTTCAGTAAAATACTTATGTGCAATTCTAGAAGCTTCTTCTTTACGTCCTTTACTCATGAGCCAACGAGGAGATTCTGGAATACCACTACGCATTAATAAAACGATTAAAGAGGGAATTGCACTAATTCCTAAAATCACATTCCAACTCGCAATATGATTTTCAATCATAATAAAACTTAGGGTATACGAGACAAGATATCCAACAAACCAAGAGGTTTCAGTCAAAATCAATAATTTACCTCTTAAGCGAGCTGGAGCAAATTCTGCAAGCATCGGCCAACCGACTGCATATTCAATTCCAATCGCGACACCCATTAATAGACGAGCTATAAAAAGTGTGTAGGGATCAGATGCAAAGAATTGTCCAATTGAACATATGAAGAATATAAAAAGGTCGATCATGAATAGGGGTTTACGACCAAAGCGATCTGAAAAATATCCGCCAATTGGAGCACCAAAGAAAATTCCAATGAGTGAGGCTGCACCAATTAAGCCTTGCCATGTAGTTGATAAATGCAAATCGGCTGTAATAGAGGGCATTAATGCCCCTAAATAACCTAAAACAAATCCATCAATAAACATCCCGCCTGCCATGAGCCAAGCGAGTTTTGTCATAAAGCGACGTGCTATTTGATCTTGGGAAATTAACTGAGGTGGGGAAACCACTTGTTGTTGATTCATGATACGCTCCTTGTGTATCTTCCTTTCTTGTATATATGTACTTGCTTTAGTTTTTATGGGCGATTGAGGAGTACTTTTGAATAAAGTGACTCCTCATACTTCATCCTTTTCGCGCCATCTTTGTTAGTCCTTGAGCGTTATTAATTCTTCCATTGAGTAGGTATATTTAAGACAATAGAAGGCTATAACACTCATTAGAAATGAATGTCTAGATAACTTTGAAGTCTTAAAATTTGGCTTAAAACGTACATAGGGATGACTGTTTTAATTTTTAAAAACAGTCATAAATGTATAGTTTCTTGAGCTTGCCTTATTTAAATGAAATCCTGTTTAGTCACCCCAAACAGCGACTGGTGAACCCAATAAATCTTCATCAACAGTAATACCAAGACCAGGTTTGTTAGGGACCATCACACCGCCATCAACAATCGGTGCATCAAATTCTGCTGTGTGAATGCTTACCATCCCTCGTGTATCTAAAAGACATCGTAGGTTTCTCTCAGGAATCGTTGCTCCAAGATGAGCAATTGCTGCAAATGGAATATCTGAACCTACGGTTTCTTGAACGCTTAGAGAAAGCCCAGCTGCAAGACCAATGTCACGATGTCGGCGTGAATGAGTTAATCCCCCAGCTTTGGAGATTTTTAAACCTACTCCATCAATGAGATCTTCAGTAATTGCATGGATTAAATCTTCATCTTGTTGGATCAGTTCATCAAGAGAGAAAGGGACATCACAACGTTGACGTAATGATTTGGTTTCACGCCATGTTTTACATGGTGCTTCTAAAACAAAGTCGAGACCTTTAGGGAGTAAACGGAAAATTCTTAATGCCATTTCTGGTGTAAGGCCACCATTCGCATCAACAATAAAAAATTCACCTGGTTTTTGATCAGCCAGACTTGCTTTAATACGTTCAGCATCTAGGACCGGACCACCTTCGCTATCGACTGCACCAATTTTCACTGAATGGCCTAAATAACCCAGTTCACGATGTTTAGCCACATTTTCACGCATTGCGTCAGGGGTGTCGGCATGAATAGAAGAAATCACAGGTAATCTACGACCAGTTGAACCACCTAATAATTCACATACAGGTAAATTTACCGATTTGCCAAATAGGTCCCAACACGCTAGATCAAGTGCTGATTTGGCGTGGTTATGCCCAACAAGAGCATTATCCATGGTCTCATTAATACGATCGACTTGACGTGGATCTTTACCTAATAAGTGAGGCGCAATTTCAGCAATACCGGCACGTGCACCTAAAGCGTGAGATGCAATATATGTTGAACCAAATGGCGTACTTTCTCCCCAGCCTTCTAACCCGTTATCTGTAATAATTTTTACGATGGAAGCATCGAAGCTACGATATTCACGGCCACCCGAAAGATGATATACACCACCAGAGTAAGGTAGATCGATTTGATAGAGCTCAATACGCTTAATTTTCATGAATATATCCTTGTCTTTAAGACTATTTATTCTTGGTGTTACTGATGACTTCCTTATTGATTAGAAAGAAGCATAAGTAACACCATTCACTTAAATCTGATCTATGCCTCAACTGATGGAACAGTCAAAACGAGCTTGCCCAGATGTTTCTTGCTCAGAAACTCTTCTTGAGCTTTAGCGATTTCATTGAGGGGATAAGTCTTAGCCACTAAAGGACGAATTTCATTTTTCTCGATATATGAAATGAGGTTGGTAAACACTTCATCTTCTTGGAATGTACAGCCCATCAAAGTCAAATCATTCAAATACACTGTACGTAGATCGATCTGCGAAATAGGCCCAGCGATTGCACCAGCATTTGCATAGCGTCCACCTTTACGTAAGACTTCTAATAAAGAAGGCCATTGTGGTCCACCAATTAAATCAATGACTACATCAATTGATTCTTTACCTAACTCTTTAACTAAGTCAGCATTACGGTCAATTACACGATCTGCACCACAAGCTAATACTTCATCAGCTTTAGATAATGAGCAAAGAGCAATAACTTGAGCACCACGGCGTTTTGCAAGCTGTACTGCTGCAGAACCTACACCACCAGATGCACCTGTAATTAATACAGTTTCTGCACCTAATCCAATTCGGTGTAGCATATTTTCAGCTGTTGAATAAGAGCAGGGAATAGAAGCTAATTCTTCATCTGTCCAATCTGAATTGATTTTGTAAGCTTCGGCAGATTTAACTGTAGCAAATTGAGCAAAACCGCCGTTACATTCACTACCGAAAGTCCAGCACTCATAAGGACGATAATCAACGTAAGCACGTAACATAGTGCGGACAATGACTCGTTCGCCTACACGAGATGGGTCCACATTTTTACCAACTGCGACGATTTTTCCGCAACAGTCCGCACCTTGAATAAATGGGAATTTAAGAGGTGTACCTGACCAAGAGGCATCATCATCGCTAATACTTTCAAGACCTTTAGCACCACCAGTGTTTGTAGCTTGTTCGTTGGTCTTTGAGTACCAACCAATACGAGTATTAATATCTGTATTGTTTACACCAGCTGCAGAAACTTGAATTAAAACTTCATCATCTGCTGGGGTAGGAACTGTTACATCAGTACGATATTCAAGCTGGTCAAGACCACCGTGTCCCTTTAATAGCACAGCATGCATTTTAGTAGGCAGTACCATATGTTTCTCCTAGTGAAGTAGTGGGTGGGTTGTAGGTTGTAATAATTGATGGGCTAACTTACTGGCTCTTTGAATTGCTGCTTTACCACCGATTACAGGAGCTAAGGCAACGGCACCTTCAATGATGAGCATCAAACTTTCAGCTCTATCTTTAAAATGGTCAGATGAAGTTTTAGCAAATTGGCCCATTAAAAAATCAAGTGTGCGTTGTTTATGAATAAGCACGGTTTGCACTATTTCAGTCTCTTTATGACGATACTCAGCTAGAGCACGTAAAAATAAACATCCTCTATCACTTTCTTCTTTGAACCAGTTTTCCAATTCATTAAAAACAGCTACCCAATTTGGGATAGAGTTTTCTTTATTCTCAATGCATTGCTGTAGCTTTCTAAAAAAGCGTAATTCTCTTTCCTCGAGTACTTTTAAAATCAATTGTTCTTTCGAGTGAAAATATCGATAAAGAGTTCGTGGAGTTACCTCCGCTTCACGAACAATCTGATCAATTCCAGTTGCATGAAAGCCTTGAAAGTCAAAAAGTCTTTCGGCAGTGTTGAGAATGTCTTGGGCTTTGCTCATATAGAAAGGAGGTATAGTGAACGTTATATTTAAATTAGGTAGTGATTAGCTTATTTTCAAAGGATTAATTTGCATGAATGCATGAGAAAAAGTCATGGATTGATAGTGAGTTAAATTTAAATTAATGAAAATTAAATAAATAATAAGAATTTATATTTTATATTTAAGGTACTTGTGTATTAATTTTGAAGTGCAAGTTAATTAAAAATAAACATTAATTAGCTGACTTTTATAATTTTTATATTTTATAATTATAAATATGGAATATATGAAGTTCTTACATATATTTTTTCAATCTTTTTATAGTGCGGTTTATTTATGTCAAATATGGAAATTCCCTTTAGTTCATCAATGATTCTTCATACTTCAAGATATCTTTTTGATCAACATGGATTTCATAATGTGGGAGTAGACCGTATCTCTAAAGAGTCAAATGTTAGTAAGATGACTTTTTATAAACACTTCAAAAGTAAAGAGAAACTAATCGAGTTGTGTCTTGAGTTTCATCAGGAAACCTTGCAGCAACAAGTAAATTCAATCTTAAGTACAAACCTAAAAAGCCAGAATTTAGATAAGTTAAAAGAAATTTATTTTTTGCATGCTGATTTAAAAAGTTACTACCATTTAATATTTAAGGCTATATTTGAAATAGAAAAAATGTATCCTCAAGCTTATCGAGTAGTTATTAAATATAGAGAATGGTTAGTTAATACAATACTAGAAATATTATTAAATATTAAAAGTAGTGCTTCTGTTGAAGAAGCGAGATTACTTATATATATCATTGATAGTTCTATTATCCAGTCGCTTATAAATGATGAGATTGACCATAGAGAATATATATGGAGCTATTTTGCTGATAAGATCTATAATATTTAAAATTTTATAGTTACCAGCTAAAAAATTAATGCCGAGCTGAGAAAATTACTGTCTGGCTCAGCTAACATCAAGCTAAATAGGTTCTTTCTATTAGTTTATTTTTATATTTTAAAGAAGTTTCTATATCTATAATTTCTGTAATCGTCTGCAACCATAATCCGTCACTTGCTAAGCGAATGAATTCTAATTCATCGTGACTATCTGTACTTGAGTATTGCTTTAGTTTTTCTTTAAGCCATGTACCAAACATTGTATTAAATGTTTGGTCACTAATCATTGTCATATTTAAAGCAGACCAAGGGGAGACAAGACCATCTATTTGAGACATGAAAGCAGTATTTATATATGCTCTAGTAAACTTTCCATGTTGTGTGTCATCTTCGGCAATTAAAGCCTCAACCTTCCGATCCAGATGAGAGATAATCTCTGAAATCATTGCTTCTACTAAAATTTGTTTATTTGCAAAGTGGTGAAAGACTCCACCTTTAGTAATTCCAGCACCATTTGCAACGTTCTGTATAGAAACGCCTGAAGTACCCTTTTCAGAGGCAAGAATAATGGCTTGTTCAATAATATTCTTTCGAATGATTTCAGGCTGCTTTTTAGGTTGCTGTATTTTTTGCATTTAGTGACCTGTAGATTGAGAAAATAAGTTAATAACTAATACTCCAGCCACAATTAGAGCTATTCCAATTAAAGCTGGTGTATCTAGAGTTTGCTTAAACATAATATAACCAACTATGGCAGTTAATATAATTCCTACACCTGCCCAAATCGCATATGCAATTCCTAACGGAATGATTTTAATCACTTGAGATAACAAGTAAAAAGCAATACTAAAAAGAATAACCACCATTAAACTTGGAAATAATTTTGTGAAACCTACTGACTTTACTAAAAAAGTGCTCCCTATAACTTCTGAAATTATTGCTAATCCAAGAAGTCCATAAGCAAATAAAAGATTGTTCATGTAACTTATCCTGCAAACATACCGTTCGGTTGGTATGTTATATAGTAATTTTTTTTTGAAGTAAATTATTTATTTTTAGCAGGTGGGATTTTCCCTACAAGGCAGAAAATATAGGTAGAGCACACGTATGGTGAAATTTCAACCAACGTTAAAAGTTCATTTAGTTCCAAAAATCAGTAAGTGTTCGTTTATATGGTAATATTTAATAGCTCCATAGCTTGGCTATTTTTGCTGGATGGTTTGAATTTTATTGATACAAAGACTTTCTAATGAATACGTTTTGAAAATCAATTTCGATTACTTTACTGCCATCATGTTTGAGTCAATCATTAACGAGTGTTCCTTTCGCAAGTTGGCGCTCAATTTCAGATTTAACTTGTTCCTTAATCTGATCTGGCATATTCTCAGCTGTTAATTGTTGTCTATATAATGATAACAATCATAATAGCTCTTTAGAGATATGAAGAGCTATTATGAATATTTTTATACATCAACTAGAAATTGATAATCGTTTAATAGCATCTTCTAAACCATAAATACTTCCTGCTAAATACTTTGAAACTTGGATACTGCATTCAAGTAAAAGCGAAGTATTTTCGGCAATTTTTTCTTGTGTTAAACGTTCAGAAGGGCCTGAAATGGTAAGCGCCCCTTGTAACTGTCTACCATTGCTAAATACAGGGACAGACAAAGAGGACGTTTCTGGATCACGTTCTCCAAAGGAACTTGCCCAAAATTGATTTTGGATTTGTTGTAGATTCTCATCTACATCAGTTTGAGAAAATGCGCGAAGAATTTTACCCGAAGCACCAACACTGACTGGGAAAGTATCTCCTTCAGAGATAGAAACCTTTACAGATCGAGCGGGTTCAATGCGAAACAGAACCACGCGCTTATCGTTATCTAAAATATAAAATGAAGACGTTTCACCTGTTTCTTTTGTAATTCTTTCTAATACCGGGTAAAGCACATCTTTAAGCTTAAAAGAATTTTGATAAATTCTTGATAGTTTTAACGGTGTAATGCCTAAAGAAAATTGGCCATCTTCATTTCTAACAACATAACCATGACGTTCTAATGAACTCAATAATCTAAGAATAGTACTTTTATATAGCTTTGTACGGCGTGAAATTTCTGCGAGAGATAAGACGGGGCTATCTATATCAAAAGCATCTAAAATAAGTAATGCTCTATCTACGGCAGCTACACCTGAATTTTGCTTATCCATTTGGCTATCAGGATCTTGTGTTGATTTCGTCATACAAAAATATAAAAACTCAATTAATTTTAAGTGTTTCAGGAATAAGTAAGTATAGCTGTAATTTAAAAGATGAAATAGATTTTTTAGTGAATGTCAGTACGTGGCGAGATAAAACATAGAAGAATATAAAAAGTGCCTTCAAATATTGAAAGCACTTTTTATAATTTAGATAAGGCCGATAGCTATAGCGGCAATATACATCACTATGCAAGTTCCAGTACACCAGAGTATAGATGCTTTTTGATTCTCACCATAATCTACATTGGTTAAAGAACATAATAGATAAGTAGAGGCAACCATTGGGCTTAACAAGTGAATAGGTTGACCGATTAAACTTGCGATAGCCATTTCATTTGCGCTGATACCATAATGTGAGGCAGTTTCAGCAAGAATAGGTAGAATTCCAAAATAAAACGCATCATTCGTCAAAATGTAGGTAAATGGCATGCTGATAAAAGCAGTAATCGATGATAGATAAGATCCAGAAGTTTCGGGAATAATTGAGATGAGATGCTGAGCAATAGCTTCAATCATTCCTGTACCTGTCATGATTCCTACAAAAATACCCGCAGCAAAGATCAGAGAAGAAACTGCTAAAACACTATCTGCATATTTCGCGACTAATTTTTTCTGTTCAGAAAGTTCTGGGAAGTTAACCACTAAACCGATACAGAACGCCAAAATGAATAGAGATGCTAAAGGTAAATAACCTTTAATCATTGAAAAAACGAGAAGAATAGTAAGTATCAGATTGAACCATGATTTCCAGCTTTTCGTATTTTGCTCATGATGGATAAGATCGTTATCTGGTTTAATTTCATGAATACCTAAACGCTTTCTTTCTTTTAAACCCAAGTAAAAAGCGACAAATATTACCCAAATAAGACCGGCACACATTACTGGCAACATTTGTAAAAAGAGTCCAGTTGGATCGACTTTAAGCGCGCTCGCAGCTCTAGAGAATGGACCAGCCCAAGGTAAAATATTCATTACCCCAATTGACAGTAATAGAATAGTTGCCATGACTTGTGGTCGAATTCCCACTTTTTTGTACAAAGGTAATAAGGCTGTTGCGACAATAATATAAGTCGTTGCACCGTCACCATCTAGCCCGACACAAATTCCAAGAATACCGGTGCCCACAACAATTTTTAACGGGTCACCTTTAACAATTTTAATGATGAATTGGATGAGTGGATTAAAGAGGCCAGCATCTGTCATCATGCAAAAATACAAAATTGCAAAGGTGATCATAATACCAGTGGGAGCAAGTAACTTAATTCCATCAATCATCATGCTACTCATGTCTGCTACATGACCAGTCAGGAGTGCAAAAATTACTGGAATAAGTACTAAAGCTGTAAGCGCGGATAATCGTTTAGACATTACAGCGTACATAAATACAGCGATCATGCTGTAACTTAAAAAGACTAACATAAATCAATCCTTGATTTACTTAAGAAATAAATTTTAAGTAGGAATTATTGATGAGAAAACATTGGATTACCCGAATGTTCCAAATGTGTAGTTAAGATAGAGCCAGTAGATGAATCGACAATAAATAATTGCTTATTTTCATGACCACCAAAAGCTAGATTGGTAATCGTTCTGCCAGCACACGATTTAATGCGATAAAATGGTTCTGCATATTGGTTAAATACCCATACACATGCTTGGCCCGCATCACAAACATATAGATTTTTATCGGCATCTAATGCCAGGCCATCAGCACCACTTAAACCTCCAGCGAGTGAAGTAAAAATTCCTACTTTTGTGGTAGAGCCATCTTTTTGGATTGGTAAACGCCATACAGCATTTCCACGGGTCATTGCGACAAATAAAGCTTTTTCTTCATAGTCCATGACCAAACCATTAGGACTTGGAGCATTATTAATAAGACATTCTAGATGGTCTGTATTCATGTCATAGCTAAATACACGTCCTGTTGGGTCGTGCATGCCTGTCTGGCCCTGATCTGTAAAATAAAGCTTCCCATCTTGAGAAAAAAATAAATCATTTACCCCTTTAAAACTTTCACTTTTGCGATGTGTTAAAAATGGGCTAACCACACCTGTATTGGGATCTAATTGCATGATTCCATTTTTATAATCAGCAATAAAAATTCGACCGTCCTTATGTATTTTTAGACCATTCGGCCAGCCGTCATATTCTGCTATAAGGTCCCATTGACCTTCTGGAGATATTTTAAAAATTCGTCCAAATGGAATATCAGTAATAAATAAATTTCCATGCTTATCGAAAGATGGGCCTTCTAAAAAGCTCATTACTTTTTGTCCCGGTTTATTAGCACGCCCCCAGTCTGATTCAACATGCTTTAAAAAAACTTCAGGAATTTGACTAAAAACCTGAGTTTGTAATTCTTTCGGTGGTGCGAAAAGACTCATACAAGTATCCTTGCTGTTCTATTCTACAGAACAATGTTCTATTTATAACTATTTTTTAGATTATTTTTAGTCCTGTCAAGTATTTTTAAATTTTTCGAATTTTATTGTTGAGCTATCAAAATTTTAATTTGCATTAAAAATAGAACTATGTTCTATTAGATAGAACGCTATTGGCGTTATATGTGAAATTATTCTTGTACAATAGGAAATGTCAGCTTATGAGCCATTCAAAGGACATCGATATATTGGTGAGCGAGGTCGGACCTCGCGATGGTTTGCAAAGTATTAAACAAACCATGCCAACCGATATGAAGAAAAAATGGATTTCAGCTTTAGCTCAAGCAGGATTAACTGAAATAGAAGTTGGATCTTTTGTATCTCCAAAATTGCTGCCACAAATGGCGGATTGCGGAGAGTTGGTTAAACACTCTTTGACTTTAAAAGATGTATTCGTTGCAGCTTTAGTCCCAAATTTAAAGGGTGCTGAAAATGCATTTAACGCAGGGGTTCAAAAAATTACGATCCCTGTTTCAGTGAGTGAACCTCATTCACTCTCAAATATCCATAAAAACCATGCTGAAGTTTATGAAGAAGTAAATTCAATTATTCAGCTTAGAAATGAAAAATATCCTGGAATATTAATAGAGGCAGGCCTATCCACAGTTTTTGGCTGCACAATTCAAGGTGTTGTTACAGAAAATGAAGTCCTATCGATGGCTCATCGAATGGCAAAGTTAGGCGTAGATGAGATTGGTCTAGCAGATACGGTTGGATATGCAAATCCTGTCCAAGTCCGCAGTCTTTTTAAAAAATTAAAACAGGAAGTCGGGAATTTAGCAGGCAGTGCCCATTTCCATAATACGCGTGGGCAAGGTCTGGCAAATGTTTTAGCTGCGATTGAAGTGGGTGTGACCACATTTGACGCTTCACAAGGTGGTATTGGTGGTTGTCCATATGCCCCTGGTGCATCAGGGAATATTGTTACTGAAGATTTAGTTTACTTATTAGAAAGCATGGGACTACGTACTGGTATTGATATAGATCGACTTGTTGAAGCGCGAGAGTGGTTGAAGCAAGGAATACCGGGAGAGCCACTATACGGATTTATTCCAGATGCAGGCGTAGGTAAAAATTTTAAATATGCAAAGGACCTGTAACATGAACGATGAAAAGAAACTTCCATTGGCTGGGATTCGAGTTTTAGAATTCGTACATATGGTTATGGGGCCTGCTTGTGGTTTACTACTGGCTGATCTTGGCGCTGAAGTTATTAAGATTGAGCCATTACCACAAGGTGATAACACACGCAGACTTATGGGGTCTGGTGCTGGTTACTGGATGACATATAACCGTAATAAAAAAAGTTTGTCAGTTGATATTAAAAGCGAAAAAGGGATGTCGCTTATCAAGGACTTAATCAAAACTGCTGATGTAGTAATTGAAAACTTTAGACCTGGGGCGATGAAAAAACTAGGACTCGATTATGAAGGGGTTAAATCAATTAAGCCCGATATTATCTATGGTTCAATGAAGGGTTTTTTACCCGGTCCTTATGAACATCGAACTGCTTTGGATGAAGTCGTACAAATGATGACTGGGCTTGCGTATATGACGGGTCCTGTGGGACGTCCATTACGTGCTGGAGCATCTGTTAATGATGTGATGGGCGGAATGTTTTGTGCTTATTCAATTGTGGCAGCCTTATACCAACGTCAATTAACTGGTCAAGGTCAACTTGTTGAAACAGGTTTATTCGAAAACTCTGCATTTTTGGTTGCACAGCACATGATGCAAAGAGCAGTGACAGATAAGCCCGTCGCTCCAATGCCAAATCGTGTTTCAGCGTGGGCTGTATACGACGTTTTCAACACTAAAAACAACGAACAAGTGTTTATTGGTGTAGTTACTGACTCGCAGTGGATTGCATTCTGTGATGCTTTTGGCTTAGAAACTCTAAAAAATAATTCAGATTTTGCTCAAAATAATCAACGTGTAAAAGCACGTGAGCAAATCCATCCTATTATTCGTGAGACGCTTAGCCAATTAGACAAAATAAAAGTAATGGAGCTATGTGAACAGGCGGGTTTACCTTTTTCTCCGATTCAACGTCCAGAAGATTTATTTGATGATATTCATTTAAATCAGTCAGGAGGGATGGGGAACGTAGTTCTAGAAAATGGTAAGCAAGTAAAGGTTCCTTTATTGCCATTTACGATGAATGGTCAACGCTTCGGTGTCCGTGAGAATGTGCCAGAAGTAGGTGAAGATACTGTTGAAGTTCTTGCTTCTTTAGGCTATGACCAAGCGAAAATCAAAGAACTAACAGATTCGCAAATTATTAAATCGAACTAATGCTTTGAGCATTAGTTCTTTAATTCGTGTTTTATGCAAGGACTGCATATATGAACTCTTCAAACAACTTTTCAAATGATACTATCAATTTGCAACAAGTGGCATGTGATAGCGCAATCAAAAAGGCAACTTGGCGTTTTATTCCACTGCTAGCCCTTGCATATTTCTTTAATTATTTAGATCGCACAAGTGTGGGATATGCCGCATTACAAATGACTGACACCCTTGGTTTAACCGCAGCTCAATTTGGGTTAGGAGCGGGGATCATGTTTGTAGGTTATTGTTTATGTGAAGTTCCAAGTAACTTGGCAATGTATAAATTCGGTGCACGAGTCTGGATGGCCCGAATCATGATTACATGGGGAATCGCAGCTGCTGCTACAGCATTTGTGGTTGGACCATATAGTTTTTATTTTATTCGCTTCTTATTAGGTATAGCAGAAGCTGGTTTTTTTCCTGGTGTTATTTTCTTTTTAACTATCTGGTTTCCAGCTCAGTATAGAACCCATATTCTGGCTTTATTTACGATTGCTACTCCCATTTCATTCTTAGTCGGTGGACCTTTATCTATATGGCTATTAGGTTTGCATGGTCATATGGGTCTAGACGGTTGGCAATGGATGTTCTTAATTGAAGGACTACCTGCGTGTATTTTAGGTGTTATCACTTATAAAGTACTAAAGAATAGCCCTAAAGATGCACATTGGTTAACCAATGATGAGCGTAACGCTTTAACAAACGTGTTAGCAAATGAAAAGCAAAAAGCAGCAGGTAATCATCATTTTAAAGATGCACTGAAAGATATTAGAGTGTGGATATTAGGCTCTATTACTTTTAGTTTTACGCTAGGCACTTATGGAATTGGTATTTGGCTACCACAGATGTTAAAGGCTCAGGGCGTTGAAATAAACTTAATTGGTTGGATTGCCGCTATTCCGTATTTCTTCTCAACAGTTGGTTTATTAATCTGGGCTAAACATGTCGATCGAACAGGTAAACCTATTCGTAATCTTGTGGTTGCACTAGTGTTAGCTGGGATCGCACTGATTATTGCTTTGAACTTGTCTGGTTTAATTCCCGCATTGATTGGAATTACTTTCGCTTTAGTTGGTACAATTTCAGCGAAAACAATCTTCTATACATTACCAGGTAAATTTTTATCTGGAGAGGCAGCAGCAGGTGGGATTGCTTTAATCAATTCAATTGGCGCTTTTGGAGGTTTTGTTGGACCTTATCTGATGGGGTATTTGAAAACAGCAACCGGTTCCTTCACAAGTGGATTTATGATTATGGGATGTATTCTCTTTTTAGCAGCCTTTATGACAATACTTCTTTATATGACAATGAGAAAAAAAGAAGTTTCTGCCAAAACTGTTTAATAAATTAGTGAAAGGTAGTCTTTGATTCAATTTAAAGACTACCATCTTTATAGTTTTAAAATCTTATAAACTTTTTATCCTTATTCTTATATTTCTTATTCCTTCAATTATGAGTACCAATACAGCCAGCCATATCGCTATGTAAGTAGGCCATTCAGCAGTTTGAATTGAATAGCCAAGCAAGATTGATACAGCTAATAAGAACACTGGCTCGACATATACTAAAAGACCAAAAAGAGTTAAATTCAAATATGGGGTTGAAAGAGATTGAAACCCTAATGCAAGTGCACTAATTAAGCCAAGCCCTAATATTAACCAAATTATTTCGGGATCACTCATTAATTCAGATGAACCAATATTTCCCTTAAAAATAAAGTATAGACTAATTGGTAAACTCAAAAGCATGTCAAACCATAGCCCACCAATATTATTGGTATTTGTCTTTTGTCTTAACCAGAAATAAATCGGATAACCTAAACATATAAGTAAAGTTGGCCAAGTAAGTGTCTTTGCTACCACTACCATATTGATAATGCCCAATATTGCAAAGATACAGGCAATCTTTTGTAATTTTGACATTTCTTCTTTAAATGCAATTCGGCCTACAATAACCATGGTGATGGGCATTATAAAATATCCAAGAGATACATCTATCCCATAACCATTAGTAGGGGCCCACATGAATAACCAAAGTTGTAAACCGATAAGAAATGAAGAAAGTATTCGTGTTAAAAAGAAATAACGATCTTGAAATAGGCGTTTGTATATATAACTTACTTGATACCAATTTCCTTTTAAAATAATGAATAAAGTTAAACAAGGCAAAGTCAGTAATATTCTCCAACCATACATTTCATTGCCCTTCAAAGAATCTAGCAAAGATGTATAGGCAAACATTGAAGCAAATAAAATTGAAGCAATCACATTCAAGATTATACCAAGTAATGTTTTTGAATTATTAAGCATAATTAAAACTGTAAGAAATCCATGAAAATATTTTATTTCATATTGATTGATAATTAGCCTTGTTTTTCCTACCATAAATGAGAAAATTTCTCACACTATTGTTTAGAATGTTATTAGATAAATTTGATTCAGCCTTACTTGAACTTTTACAAAAAGATTGTCTTATTCCTTTGCGTGAACTAGCAGATATTGTTCATTTGTCTACAGCATCTGTACAACGCCGTATCCAAAAACTACGTGAAAACGGCTATATAGTTGGAAATATTGCTGTTTTGGATCCCGATAAATTAAATCAGGTAATTACAATACTTGTAGAAATACGAGTTAATAAAACTCATGTTACAGATTTAAACGCTTTGAAAGAAAGCTTTTCTGGTCCAGAAGTCCAACAATGTTACTACGTTACTGGTGAGGCTGATTTTATGCTGGTATTATTAGTGCCTAGTATGAACCGTTTCCAAAAAATTTGTGATGACTTATTTCACAATAATTCTAATGTTGAGTGGTTTAAAACTACTGTTGTACTTGATCGAGTAAAAGTTACACTAGAAATCCCAGAAATAGGTTGAAATATATAGTCATTTAGCATTAAGACGGATTATCTCTAAAAAGTAATTAAGAATAATATTATTCGCTTTACTCTTTTTAGTAATTAAACAAATTTTAGTGTTGTAAGTAATTTCTGATTTAAATATAGATTTCATTTTCTGTTCTTGTACCCATTTAGAAGCATAATGATCCGGAAGAAATCCAAGGAAGTTTCCTGTCAAAATTAAAAATGCTATGCCTTCTCTGTCTGTAGCAGTTGCCTTACAGTTAAGAAGTTGATGTAAATTAATAGCTTCTGCGGTTATATTATAGTTAGGTGTTACAGCATCCCATTTTTTTAAATCATTTTTTAATAATAAAGTGGTTGAAGAAAATAGAGGATGTTTATTACCACAATAGAGAAAAGACTTCTCTTCATATAGATCAAAGTAATTGAGTCCAGATAGGGAAGCAACAAATGGAATAGCTCCAACATGTAGACGTCCATCTAATACTTTACTCTCAATATCTGAAAGAGTACTCATACTAATATTTATTTTTACATCAGGATGTTCATTACTTAACTGCCTTAATGTATGAGTAACATTACTATTTGGCATTGTAACTAAGTTATTGATAATGCCAATATTAAATTCACCTTTGAGCTTATTATGGATTTGGTTGACCTTTACGCGGAAATCTTCAATAGATACCAAAAGTATCTCGCTATATTCTAATAGTTCCTTTCCTTCTTCTGTCAGAGCAAAGCCAGCTCTACCTCGTTGGCATAATCTGAATCCCACTCGTTGCTCTAAGTCACTTATATGTAAGCTAATTGCAGATCGGCTAATACCCAACATACTTTCAGCAGATGTAAAGCTGCCACATTCACAAACAGTTTTAAAAATCTTTAAAAGCTTTATATCAGTATTGCTAATTTGCTGTAGTTGTTTGAGCTTCATATTGGTGGCTTTTTGAGCAATATAAAACTAAATTTATCAAACATATAGTTGATTGTGAAATAATTTTAAAAGAAAAAATTAATTTGAAAGTCCTTATTAAGAATAAAGTTATAAATGAAATATTTTATTTTCAATTGAACTGATCAAATAGCCATTTACGAACTTTAGCAATAGATTCAGCATTTATAGAATATCGAGGAGTAACTAAATAAAATCCAGTTTCCATTTTTAAGTCTTGCTCAAAAATTTTAATGAGCTTTCCTGTTTCTAAGTCGGAACTGACAAATATGGGATTACTTAATGTAATACCTTGTGCAGCAACTGCGGCATCAATAGCCAATAAGGTTTGATTAAAACGGATATTTTTAAATAGGTTTTTAGTTTTTTTTACTTCTAATTTATCTAAAAAGTGGGGCCAAAGATTATTAGCATCATGTAGTAAAGTATATTTATATAAATCATTTAAATCTAAAGGCTGATTTTTTAAAGGGATTAAGTGAGGGCTTGCTACAGCGATAAAAGAATCTTGTAAGAGTAACTCTGTATGAAGACCAGCACCGAAAGGAGGTTTACCATAACGGATTGCTAAATCGACCCCATCATTTTGAAAATGTGAAATTCTTTCTGTAGCTAAAATCTGTAAATCAATATCAGGATGAGTTTGAGTAAACTGGTTGAGCCGAGGAATTAACCACTTAGATGCAAATGTTGGAGTTACGCTAATAGTAATATGTTTATTTGAATGGCGAAATGACTGAGTTGCTTCAAAAATTAAATTAAAAGCTTGAGTAATGATATGAGAGTAACTTCTACCATTTGGAGTTAAAGTTACGCCTTTAGAATGTCTCTCGAATAATTTTGAACCTAGCTCCTCTTCAAGACTACGAATTTGTTGAGCAATTGCACTTTGAGTAACATTTAACTCTTCTGCTGCGAGTTTAAAATTTAAATGTCTACTTGCTGCCTCAAAAGCTTTTAGTGCATTCAATGAGGGTAAACGATTGGCCTGATTCATACTGTAGTTTTTCTTCATTCAATGGAGAGAAAAGTTAAAGTCAGCTGAAGAGTTCACCATGATATTCTATTCAAAATATTAAGGTGTGCATGGTTTTAGCACTTTTAAAGGATAGCATATATGACTGTAGAAAAAGTAGCGCTAATTATAGCGGGTGGTAGTGGCATGGGAGCGGCTGCTGCACGACAATTAAATAAAGATGGCTATCATGTAGGTATTCTTTCTTCTTCTGGGAAAGGAGAAGATATTGCCAAAGAGCTTAATGGTATTGGTGTGACGGGAACAAACCAATCAACTCAAGACATAGGTAACCTTGTTGACCAAGCTTATCAAAAATGGGGAAGAGTTGATGTATTAGTTAATAGTGCGGGTCATGGTCCTCGAGCTCCTATTTTAGAGATTACAGATGAGCAATGGCATTTAGGTCTAGATACTTATCTCATGAATGTCATTCGAGCAACTCGTTTAGTGACTCCAATTATGGAGAAGCAAAATTCAGGCGTAATTATTAATATTTCTAGTGCATGGACATTTGAACCAAGCGATATGTTTCCGACATCAGCTGTTTTTCGTGCTGGCTTAGCATCCTTTACTAAAATTTTCGCTGATAAATATGCAGTGAATAATATTCGTATGAATAATATTCTACCTGGCTGGATAGATAGTCTTCCTGAAACAGAAGAGCGTCGCAAATCTGTACCATTACAAAGATATGGTACCAGTGAGGAAATTGCTGCAACTATTAGCTTCCTGGCTTCCCAAGGGGCTGCGTACATTACGGGACAAAATATTCGTGTAGATGGAGGCATCACTCACTCTGTCTAAATATGTTTCATCAAATGAGTTGGTTAAGCCTCGTAAAATAATTTACGGGGCTTTTTAAGTGAGTAAAAAAGATGGCAGCATTGACTCTAGGGAAACAGTCTAATTTAGACGTGACAAGGAAAATCATTTCAGTCGTTATTTTTACAGCTTTTGCTTATTTATCGGTAGGGTTGCCATTAGCAGTCTTACCAAAATTTATTGTAAAAGACCTTAATTTTGCACCTTTTTTGGTTGGCTTAATTATCAGTTTACAATATTTAGCAACGCTATTGACTCGCCATAGTGCTGGTCAACTTGTCGATAGAAAGGGCTCCAGATATGTAGTTCTTCTAGGGTTAAGTTGTTGTGGATTAAGTGGAGTATTCGCTTTTTTAGCACTTCTGTTAGTTTCATATCCACTAGTAAGTATTTCCTTGCTCGCAATTTCAAGACTATTCTTAGGTAGTAGTGAAAGCTACTGCAGTACTGGTGCAACACTTTGGGGAATGCAGCTAGCTGGCCCCACAGAAACTTCACGGGTAATTTCTTGGAATGGCGCAGCAACATATCTATCTATGGCAATCGGGGCTCCATTAGGAGTCTTTTGTAATGCGCAGTTTGGTCAATTCGGCTTTGCCATTTTGACTATAATTTTAGCTATTGTTGGATTTTTTCTTGCATATAGAAAGACAGCAATACGGACTGGGAATGTTCGACCTGTAAGTCTACCAATTTTATCAGTACTTTCTAAAGTATGGATTTTCGGTTTAGGGCAAGCTGTTGGTACTCTTGGTTTCGGTGTACTTTCAACCTTTGTTGCTTTATTTTTCTTGGAAAAGGGTTGGAGTAATGCAGCACTGGCTTTGAGCTTATTCAGTATTGGATTTGTAGGTGTAAGATTTATCTTCTCTAATACTATTCAAGTTTTCGGTGGTAAGAATGTGGCTCTATGCGCATTCTTTGTCGAAGCTATCGGCCTCTTAACAATTTGGCAATCAGGAGACCGCATAATTGCTTATGTGGGAGCATTTCTTGTCGGCACCGGTTTTTCTATGGTCTTTCCCGCAATGGGTGTTGAAGCAATGAAAAAGTTTAATGACCAAAATAAAGGTGTAGCTTTAGGTGTATTTACAGCCTTTTTTGATATTGCATTATTATTAATTGGTCCAATTGCAGGTCTATTAATCCCGATTACTTCCGTGCAAAATCTTTATGGAGTAATGGGTTGTATAACTTTATTATCAATAATTCTTCTATATTTTTTATTTCTTAAAGACACTAAACAACAGATAATTTAAATTTTAGAATAAGAGTATTGGGGGGGAAGACCCAATACTCAAATAACTTTATTTTAGCGAACGTAATCTGCTCCTGTAATATCGATCGTTGCTCCAGTCGTATGACGGGAAAGACCAGTAGCTAAAAAGGCTACCATTTCAGCAACATCACTCGCAGGAGTAACTTCACCTAAAGGCAGATTTTCTAATACAGAAGGCTCAATTGCACCCTCTGCTAAATCTGTTGCAACCCATCCTGGTGCAATTGCATAAGCAAGAATATTGTCACGACCATATCCTCTGGCAATACCTTTTGTCAAAGCAAGCAAGCCGCCTTTAGCTGCTCCATAAGCTAAATGCTCTGCATCATCACCACGATGCGCTGAACGACTGGTAATATTGATAATAATGCCGCCATGTCTTTGCTTGAAGTGTAATAAAGCTAAACGGCATAACTCAGCAGGAGCTGCAAGATTAATAGCAATGTTGCTTTCCCATCCCTCACGCCAAGCTTGGCTAGAATTGATATCAGATGGTAACCAAGCTCCTGCATTATTAACTAATACATCTATATTCCCGAAGCAACTAATGGCTTTACTCCAAACATTCTCTGCACCATTTATACTACTTAAGTCACCCAATACTAAACGAACATTTTCACCTAACTGATTTAATAGTTCATCTAAATGAGATGTCGAAGAGCGTGCGTGAATAATTACTTTAGCTCCTCGCTTATGAAGAAGCTTTGCTGTAGCCAAGCCTATACCACGTGAACTACCTGTAACCAAGATAACTTTATCTTGTAGATCTAGAGCAGTATTTGTCATTAGTATTTCCTTACGCTACAGCTTGAGCACCAGTAATTTCTACACATGCGCCACAAGTAAATGCTGCTTCATTTGATGCTAAAAAAGCGATTAATGCTGCAACTTCTTCTGGTTTGCCAATACGCCCAAATGGAACCATTGCATCTAAGTCTGCAATTGTTTTCCCTTTTTCTGCAATACCTTTTTCAAGCATCGGTGTATGTATTTCACCAGGACAAACTGCATTTACTCGAACTTTATGAGGAGCATAATCACGAGCTAAGCTCTTAGTAAAAGCGACTACGGCTGCTTTACTTACATTGTAAGCGATATGACCTGGAGCAGGTGTTAAACCCCATTGAGATGCTGTATTTACAATTGCTCCACCACCAGCAACAATCATTTTGGGTAATACTGCTTGGCATAAGTGAAAGAGGGCATTCACATTCACTTCTAAACTTAACAACCAATCAGCTTCACTTGTATGCAGTAAATCACCACGACGCATTGCACCAGCATTATTAACTAATATATCTATATGCCCATAATTAGCTTCTACATCTGCTATCGCCTGACGACATGCATTTCCATTCGTCAAATCAAATACTAAAGTTTCCGCTTTACCACCTTGTTTAATAATATTACTTACAGTTTTTTCTGCTGTCTCATATACGGCATCTGCCACGATAACTGTAGCACCTTCTTCTGCTAAACGACGAGCAGTTGCTGAGCCAATACCACCACCAGCACCCGTTACTAAAGCTGTTTTACCAATGAATCTAGCCATTTTATTTCCTTTTAAATGGTTGTTATTAGTACTTTATATATTGCATGCAATTTTGTATACAATTTATATTTAATGATTAAATTTGTCAATTCTTAATTGGGAGAAAATTAACGTATATAGCTACCACCATTGATATCAATAGTGGAGCCATTTAAAGAAAGTTGTGAAGGTATAAGAACGAAAGAAACTAATTCAGCTAATTCTTCAGGCTTTACCATTTCAGCAATAGGTATTTCAGCCAAGGCGGATTGCTGTGCATTGCTAGAAATTGAGTTTTCATCGAGTTCAGACTGAACCCATCCTGGAGCAATCGCAACAGCAGTAATACCGTCGTTTCCGAAAGAACGTGCGATAGATTTTGTTAGATTAATCAGTGCTGCTTTACTGCAACCATAAGGTAAAGCTTCTGCTACATAACCTCGTTGTCCTGCACGGCTTGTAATATTAATAATTCTACCTTTACCAGCTAATTTAAAATGGGCAATCGCTTCTTTACAAAGATCTGCGGCAGCAAAGAAGTTTATTTGAAACTCTTTTCTCCATATTGCCTGCCAAGATTCAGAAGGTGAATCTATACTTAGTTCAGTTCGAATACTGGCATTATTAACTATCGCATGTATTTGACCTGCTTCTATGAGCGCTTTTTCCCATAATTTAAACGGCCCGTCTAGAGCAGATAAATCGGCTTGAATAATCCAGCCTTTATTATCAATTTCCCTAAGCAATGATTCGGCTAATTTTTTATCCTTTTCAAATTGGATAATAATGTTAGCCCCTTCACTGGATAATTTCTTTACAATTGATTTACCCATACCATTTTCAGAACCAGTTACCAGTATATTCTGGCCTTCTAAAGAGAGTTTCATTTAAGATTTCCTTAAGTTAATGTAAGCAGTGAAAATTAAAGGTTAAGCAAAATTCTTTTAAGGTGTAACTTGTTGTTTAAATTGAAGTATAAAATTTTATTTAGTTAAATCTGGATAGTATTTCTTTTTTATATTTATTAGGTGTTAATCCTGTCCACTGTTTAAACATAGTTATAAAACCTGAGGTTGTGGAGTAACCTAAGTTTTTAGCAATATTATCGATTGAAGAATTCTCATCTAATAAGGAAATTGTATTTAGGATCTTTAATCGTTGTTTCCATTCTATGAGACTCATTCCTAACTCATGATTACATTGTCGACTTAAGGTTCTTTCATTTACTTCAAATAGTTTTGCTAAAGCCGATATATTAATGTTTTGAGAAGAGTGGTCTTTTATATATTGAAGTATAGCCGCGAGCTTTGGATGATTTGTGAGAGGAAGAAAACTATTTGAATATTCTGAATCTGTAATTTGATCTAACAATACTTGATATAGGTGCTTATCTTTTTCAGATCTTATCGATGAAATGGTTTTCTCTTTACAGTGCCTCAAAATTGAATCTGTTATGGAATTGCAAATAACTGTACTTACAACAAGTGGTAATGTATTAGCGAATTCGTTGGGGATCCTGATGACACAATATTCTTGAGAATTGATAGTAATTCTTTCATTTAAATATTTTGTTGGTATCCAAGTACCATATGAGGGAGGTGCTTGAATTAATGATGAACCTATACTGACATTTGATTTTTTGGAATAACAATAGATGAAAATTCCAAAACCATTTTTTGGTTCTGAACAATCAAAAGCATTGTAGTTTATAAATATATTTTCTATATCATTATGACTTAAATTAGGTTCACTTAGATAAGTGTTCATAGACATATAACTATATAAGTAAAATATTGAGTATTTTAGAAAAGATAAATAGCGTTAAAATCAGAATGGGCTGATTCTAACGCTATATTTATAAACAACTACAATGTTGGCATTGAGAATTGAGCACCTTCTCTAACACTTGAAGATGGCCAACGTTGAGTAATTGTCTTACGGCGAGTATAGAAGCGAATACCATCTGGACCGTAAACATGAAGATCACCAAATAGGGAGCGTTTCCACCCACCAAAACTGTGATAAGCAACCGGCACAGGAAGAGGAATATTTACGCCAACCATACCTACAAGTACGTTATCGTAGAAATAACGTGCAGCTTCACCATCGCGAGTATAGATACATGTACCATTGCCATATTCGTGTTTATTAATGAGTTCTAAAGCCTCTTCCATAGTTTCAACACGAATAACTTGCAATACTGGACCAAAAATTTCAGCTTTATAGCTATCCATTTCAGGCGTAACGTTGTCGATTAAAGTTGCACCAACGTAGAAACCATCTTCGTGACCTGCAACTTTTGCTTCACGGCCATCAACGACAACTTTTGCACCTTGTTGTTCTGCACTTGTAATATGGCTAACAACTTTATCTTTATGGGCTTTAGTAATAACTGGGCCAAAGTCGTTACTATTTTCTGAATAAGCGCCGTATTTTAAAGAGCCGATAGCTTTAGAAAGATTTTCAATTAATTGATCACCAATTTCTTTACCTACAGTTACAGCAACAGATAGGGCCATACAGCGCTCACCTGATGACCCGAATGCAGCACCAAGTAATGAGTTAACAACATTATCAAGATCAGCATCAGGCATTACAATCGCATGGTTTTTTGCACCACCTAAAGCTTGGCATCGTTTTCCATTTGCAGCAGCAGTCTTATAGATATACTCAGCAATAGGGGTTGAACCTACAAAACTTACCGCTTGTACACGACTATCACTTAATAAAACATCTACAGCTTCTTTATCACCATTAACGATGTTAAAAACACCTTCAGGTAAACCAGCTTGATAGAGTAATTCCCCAAGAAACATGGTCGAACTTGGATCACGTTCTGAAGGTTTTAAAACAAATGTATTACCGCAAACTAGAGCCATTGGAATCATCCATAATGGCACCATTGTTGGGAAGTTAAATGGTGTAATGCCAGCTACCACACCTAAAGGATGAAAATCGCTCCAAGAGTCAATATTTGGACCTACATTTTTAGTGAATTCACCTTTTAGTAGTTCAGGGGCACCACATGCATATTCAACAACTTCAATACCACGTTGTAATTCACCTTTTGCATCATGCAAAATTTTTCCATGCTCTTCACCAATAAGATGAGCAATTTTTTCAGCATTTTGTTCAAGTAGCTCTTTAAACTTAAACATAATACGTGCACGACGTAAGGGCGGTGTATTTTTCCATGCTGGAAAAGCGGCCTGAGCAGCAGCGATTGCTTCCTCTACAGTTTCTTTTGAAGCTAACGCAACTTGTTTAGAAACTTTGCCTGTAGATGGGTTAAAAACATCCTGTGTTCTTTGAGTGTCGTGAATTTTTTTACCATTGATCAAATGACCAACAATGTTCAACTCGCTCATTTATTATCTCCTAAAATTAATGGCAACCAATTTCTGTTAAAACTTCATCATAGATTTTTAAAGCTTCTAGAACTTCTTCTTTAGTAACGATACATGGAGGTACAACATGAATGCGGTTATCTGCAAGGAAGGTTAAAAGACCTTTTTGTGCACAAAGATTCTTAATTTCAGTCATAGTCTGAGCTGAAACGCGCTCTTTTGTTTTTTGATTGCTAACTAATTCAATTGCCCAGAAAACACCAGCACCACGTACTTCACCGATAATATTGTGCTTCTCAGCAAGCTTTTTAAGGCCAGGTCCTAAAACTTCATTACTGATGTATTCCACATTTTCTAGAACTTTTTCTTCTTTCATAGCATCGATAGTTGCCACAATAGAAGCCATTGCCAAAGGGTGACCTGAGTAAGTCAAACCTCCAGGGAAGAAAGTAGTGTCAAAGTACTGGGTAATTTTTTCAGAAATAATCACTCCACCTACTGGCACATATCCAGAATTTACGCCTTTAGCAAAGGTAATTAAATCTGGAATAACGCCATAATGTTCAAGTGCAAACCATTTGCCTGTACGACCAAAACCAGCCATGACTTCATCAAAAATCATGATGATGCCAAATTCATTACAGAGTTCACGAACACCTTGCATATAATTTTTAGGTGGCACTAAGATTCCAGCGGTGCCTGGAAGGCTTTCAAGTAAAATTGCAGCAATACTTGATGGTCCTTCACTTTCGATAATTCTTCTCAAATGTTGTAAAGCACGCTCGCATTCTTCCACTTCATTTGATGCATGGAATTCTGATCTATAAAGATAGGGACTAAAAAAGTGAACGTGACCACGTGCATACTCGTTTGGAATACGGCGAGCATCACCGGTTGCTACAATTGCTGAACCTGTATTGCCATGATATGAGCGGTATGAAGATAAAACTTTTGTTTTACCTGTATATAGTCGAGCCATACGAATAGCATTTTCGTTGGCATCTGCTCCACCATTTGTAAAGAAAACTTTATTAAAGCCTTCAGGCGCTAATTCTACAATTCTTTTTGCAGCTTCATTTCTTGCTAAGTTTGCAGTTGAAGGGGCAATTGTCATTAATTCTTGAGCTTGTTTAACAATTGCTTCAACTACTTTTGGATGTTGATGGCCAATATTTGTATTCACCAATTGGCTGCTAAAATCCAGATATTCATTACCATCAAAATCCCACAGTTTCGATCCTTTACCAGATTTAATAACTAAAGGATTTAAATTGCCTTGGATTGACCAAGAATGGAATACGTATTTGCGATCCATTGCGTAAACATCATCGTTATCGATGGTTGATACATGACTGATTGAGGACATATCCATAATCGTTCCTATGAAAATGGTTAGCGAAGTAATCGCTTTAACTCAGCAAATCCAATATTTCTATTATTCATCTGATGAGCATGACGAGCTAAATAACTAAAAATTCAATACATTAAAATGTAGAATTTGAAATGTATGCAATATTGTATGCAATGAGATTAAGAGATAAAAATTATCATGTCAATCAGTTCAAAAAAGTTTTTTTATTTAAATTTCTAACATTCGGACAAGATTTAGTTTGGAAAAGAGAAATATTCAATTAAAACAAAAATCTATTTAGAGGCTTAAATATCTTAATTATTTCTAATAATTCTATTTAAAAGATATCTCGCAATTTAAATCTTAATTAAAAATAAGATGAGTTAAATATGAAAAATCATTTTCTTAAAAAATATATCTTTGAAAAATCTATTCTTTTTATAAGTAAATTAATTTTCTCATGAATGATTGACATCTAAAAAAATTGCAGATATTGTTTGTGTATGCAATATTGTACACAATGTAATAATCTGGAATTGAATACTAAATCTTCAATTTTAAGTTATTGAAATAACGTTAGTTATTTTCTTAATTTTGTACGAGATAGGGAAATTCAGATTTAAAAATTTTTATGGAGAAATTTAAAATGTTGCAAGGTATTCTTCCTGCTCTAGTAACACCTTTTGATGAAAATAACCAAGTCGACTATAAAACGTTGGTTGATATTATTGAATATCAATTAAAAGCAGGTGTTAAAGGTTTCGTACCATTAGGTTCTACTGGTGAGTATTACGCACTAACTAATGAAGAGCGTCGTCAAATTCTTAAGGTAGTAAAAGACACAGTTGGCGATCGAGGTATTTTAATTGCTGGTGCAAATGGTTCGTGTACACGTGAAGTTTTAGAACAGGTTCAGCAAACAGTTGATCTTGGATATACAAACCTTTTAATTGCACCTCCTTATTATGCTTTGCCATCTCAAGAAGAGTTGATTGCTCACTACAATGCAATCTTAGATGCTTTTCCACAAATTAATATTGTTCTATATAACTATCCTGTTCGTACAAATGTAGAAGTTGGGTACGAAGTACTTGAAGCTTTTAAAGACCATCCACGTGTTATTGGTATTAAAGAAAGTAGTGGTAATTTATTACGTGCTATTGAAATTGGTGGAAAGTATAAAGATAACTACCAGCTTTCATGTGGTTCAGATGATCAGGCATTGGATTTCTTCTTGTGGGGCGCAACAAGTTGGATCTGTGGTCCGGCTAACTGTTTCCCAAACAAAGTCGTTGAAATTATCGATAAATATAATGCTGGTGATATTAAAGGCGCTCAGGATGTTATGCGTCAATTATTCCCAGTTATGGCAATTATGGAATCAGGTAAATTCGTTCAAAAAGTTAAATATGGTTGTGAATTGGCTGGATTTAAAGTTGGTAATGCACGTATGCCATTATTACCTTTAACTGAAGAAGAAAAAGCTGAATTTAAACGCGCATTTGATGCAATCGATAAGTAAGTAAATTTGAAACCTATGAGTCAAAAGGCTCATAGGTTGAATAAAGTTTTTTTAAAAGAGTAGGATAGGTTTTTATTATATCTCATCAATATAAAACCTCAATTAATCAATGGAATGTAAAAATGTCTATAGAATCTAATTTAAAAAATACTGTTGTAATTGGTGGCGGTATAGTGGGTATCTGTTGCGCTCTTTATCTGCAAAAAAAAGGTTTTAAAGTCACTGTTGTTGACCCATCCGAAGCTGGTGAAAGCACCGCGAAGTGGAGCTGTGGACAGATGGCCGTGAGTGAAATTATTCCACTTTCAAAAAAAGGGATCTTAATGAAGATTCCTGGTTGGTTACTAGATCAACAGGGACCTTTAGCATTAAGACCATCCGCTTTTCCAAGCATTATTCCATGGTTTTTACGTTTTTTAAATTGTGCAAGAGAGTCTCGTATAAATGAGATTGCTAGCTCTTTGGCTTCATTAACTCAACATGTCTATGAAGACTATGCAGTATTGTTGGAAGACTGTCCAGACAAAGATTTAATAGGCACACGACCTATTTTAGAGCTTTTTGACAGTGCTGATGATATTGAACATGAGAAGAAATATTTGGAGTTAAGACAAAGTTTTGGTTTCAAACATCAAATTCTAAATGAAAAAGAAATTTCAGACTTAGAACCTGTTTTTACAGGAAAATTCAAACACGGTTTGTTATTTAATGATTGGACCGCTGTAAAAGATACTAAAGGTTTTATTGCTGCACTCACTGAAAGTTTTATTGCAAAGGGTGGTGAAAGGATACGTGCAGAAGTTGTCGAATTACGTGAAGAAAATAATAGATTGCGCCAAGTTCTTTTAAGTAATCATCAAATTATTGAAGTTGACTATGCAGTGGTTGCTGCAGGTGTTGGTTCACAACTATTTTCAAAACAACTCGGTATAGACCCACCTTTAGCAGGCATTGCGGGTTATCAAGTCGTTTTGCCAAAACCTGAAGTCGAAATTAAGCATTCAACTATCTATGCGTCAGGTGGCTTTTGTTTTGCACCAATGAGCAGAGGTCTGCAAATTGGTGGAACGATTGAATTTGCTGCAGCTGGCGCAAAACCCAATATGAAACGTGCTGAAATTATTTTGGATAAAGCTAAAAAAGTTTTACCTCAATTAAATACTGAAGGAATGGAATTTGGTGTTGGTTATAGACCGTTTTTGCCTGATACAAAGCCAATTATTGATATGAGCTCACGTTTACCAAATGTTGCCTTAGCCTTTGGCCATGGGCAGCTTGGGTTAACTTTAGGTGCGACTACAGGACGTTTAGTCACAGAGATGCTATGTCAGCAACCTACCAAAGTGGACCTCACACCATTTAAAGCAAATAGATTTTAATTATTGAACTAATAAGGATAAATAGATATGACTTACGATCAATTATATATCGATGGAAAATGGACTCCGACACGAAAAGGAAATACTTTCCAAAGTATCGATCCAAGTACTGAAGAGGTTATTGCTCATGTTGCTTGTGCTTCAGTAGAAGATGCCGAGCTTGCAGTTCGTGCAGCGCGAGAAGCATTTGATAATGGTTCATGGTCGAAGTTATCTGGTAAAGAGAGAGCGCATTATCTAAGAGCAATTGCTCAAGAAATTCGAGATAATCTAAAAGAAATTTCGTCTTTAGAAGTTAAAGATAATGGTAAGCCTTACCCAGAAGCTGAGTGGGATATCAGTGATGCTGCAGGTTGCTTCGATTTTTATGCAAATTTAGCTGAATCACTGGATGAAAAGAGTGAAGAGAAAATAGAGCTGAGTGATGATCGCTTTAGTTGCGTAGCAACAAAAGAACCAGTAGGGGTGGCATGTGCAATTATTCCATGGAACTACCCACTATTAATGGCTGCATGGAAGGTAGCACCTGCATTGGCTGCAGGTTGTACAATGATTCTTAAGCCTGCTGAAGCAACCTCACTTACAGCTGTTGAATTAGGGCGTATTGCTGAAAAGGTGGGTTTACCGAAAGGTGTTTTAAATATTTTGACTGGATATGGGCGAGAAATCGGCCCGTATTTAACAGAACATCCTGATATTGATAAAGTTGCATTTACAGGTAGTGTACCTGTAGGTAAGCAAATTATGCTATCAGCGGCTTCAAATGTTAAAAATATTAGCTTGGAGCTTGGTGGAAAATCTGCATTTATTGTATTTGATGACAGTGATATTGAAGCTGCTGTTGAATGGATCATGTTTGGTATTTTCTGGAACCAAGGACAAGTTTGTTCAGCGACATCTCGAGTTTTGGTACAAGAAGGCATCTATCCAAAACTTATGGAAAGATTAGTAGAAGAGAGCCAAAAAATTAAAATCGGAAATGGTTTTGATGAAGGCGTGAAGCTTGGCCCACTCGTTAACCAAAAACAATATCAAAATGTTGTGGATGCAATTCAGTGTGGTATTGAAAATAACATCACTCTTTTAAGTGGTGGAAAACCGCCTAAAGATCTTACGAAAGGTTATTTTATAGAACCAACCATTTTTGCTGATGTTCCAGAAGATCACCCATTGTGGGCTGAAGAAATTTTTGGTCCAGTTGTGAGTATTCGTTCATTTAAAACTGAAGAAGAAGCAATCAAGTCTGCAAATAACTCTATATTTGGATTGGCTGGTGCAGTAATGTCGAAGGATTTAGAGCGCTGTAATCGTGTGGCTCGAAAACTAAGAGCTGGCATTATCTGGATTAATTGTTCTCAACCTACTTTTACCGAAGCTCCGTGGGGCGGTTATAAACAAAGTGGCATTGGCCGGGAATTAGGAGTTTGGGGGCTTGAAAATTATCTAGAAGTTAAACAAATTACGAGTTACGACAGTCAAGAACCATGGGCTTGGTATATTCAATAAGGAAGTGATGACATGCGTTGGGAAAAAACGATTCAACTTGTAGATGTTCACTGTGAAGGTGAGGTTGGAAAAGTGATTACTGGAGGGGTATTAAATATCCCAGGTAATAGCATGGTTGAAAAAGTTAATTACTTGAACGAGGTGGATGATAGTTTACGCCGCTTTGTTATCCAAGAACCTAGAGGATGTTTACAGATATCTGTAAATTTATTGCTACCTCCTACAGTTCCCAACGCAGATGCTGCCTTTGCAATTTTTCAAGCAGATAAGACTCACCCAATGTCTGGTAGTAATTGTATTTGTGTGACAACTGCATTGCTTGAAATGGGTATGGTAAAAATGCAGGAACCAGTCACAAATGTTGTTTTAGATACAGCAGCCGGATTAGTTACTGCAAGAGCTCAGTGTAAAGATGGGCGCTGTGAAAGTGTCACCTTAGAAATGATGCCTGCATTTGTAGAACAGTTAGATGCTGAAATAGATGTCGAACCATTCGGGAAAATCAAATTCGATATCGCTTTTGGTGGTGTTTACTATGCGCTTATTAATGTTGATCAAGTTAATCTAACGATTGTACCTGATAATGCTCGTAAATTAGCCACACTAGGTATCGAGCTTAGAAAGCTCATTAATCAACAGTTTAATGTTCAACATCCTATTTATTCTGATATTAATGAAATTGCATACGTTATGTTTAGAAATCGATTAGATGAAAAAACAGTTCAGACGTGTACAACTTTACCACCAGGCCGTGTAGATCGCTCTCCTTGCGGAACAGGCAGCTCGGCTAATTTGGCTACTTTAGCAAAACGTGGACTTGTCCAACCAGGGGATGAATTAATTTCACAATCAATTATTGGCGGACAGTTTAAAGTGAAGTATGCGAGTAATGTACAAATTGGTGATAAATCTGCGATTATCCCTAATATTACTGGCCGTGCATGGTTATATGGTATTCATCAACTTGGTATTGACCCAACAGATCCATTATCAGAAGGTTTTATGGTAAGTGATACATGGGGAGAAGGTATATAATTAAATTAAAGTTAGAATTGGATAAGGCCTAGCCTATGAATAGTTTAGTAAAAAAAGAAACAGACGGGGTAAAGAAGAGACATAATGGTAAATATGTCTATGATCAACTCCGTGAAGAAATCTTAACTTTAAAGCTAAGACCGAATACTCAACTTGACGAAATTTCACTTGCTGAAAGGTTTGAGGTTTCACGTTCGCCCGTTCGTGATGCGCTTGCACGTCTTGTTGCTGAAGGTTTAGCAATGACTCTGCCGAATAGAACAACTATTGTTCGGCCGTTTAACTTACAAGATTTTTCAAAATATATTAGTGCATTAGACCTCTTACAGCGTGCTGTAACCCGTTTGGCAGCAGCTAATTGTACTGAAGATGATATACAAAGAATTAAAGATGTTGATACTGTTTATGTGCAAGCAGCAAGAGAAGGTAACTATCAACTAATGCTTGAACAAAATAAGCAATTACATCTTGAGATTGCTAAAGCAGGACGAAATCCATTTTTAATTGAATATTATGAGCGGCTATTAGAAGAGGGCCAACGACTATTCTATTTACATTTTGATCATCTAGCTAAATCGACTAGTTTTGATAATTTAGAAAGTGATCATTTAAGCCTAATAGAGGCGATAGCTAATAAAGAACTGGATAAAGCTGAAAGTGAGGCACATGCTCACACCTTGCTGTTTAGAGATCGTTTTATGGAACACATGAAAGAAAACTTAATCGATCAGATAAGCGTAGCAACTTAAAAAATAATCAGCAAATCTACCTAATAGTTAAAACCAATAAAGATTGTTTTATGATGATCTTTATTGGTTTTTTTATTTAAAAAACATAAGTTTAATCAATATTTTTATTTGTTTATTTTTTATCTTTTTTCATTGACAAGTAATAAAGTTCGTTATATTTTTAATGTATGCAATATTGTACACAACTTAAAATGGATGAAAAACTAAGTTTGTACATATAGAAAGTTAGCTGTTGGGATGAGTCTAATAGTGAAATTTCAAAAGCATTTGATGCATTCAAGTACACATATCAATTTGAGATACGAAGCTTGGATTAGTCATAAAGGGAATAATTATGAGACAAAATCTACTACGTTTAAAAAGATCAATAGTAGGGATAGCTGGTTATACGACCAAACAAGACCTTCTGATTTTTTCAAATAAGAATTTATCTATATGTATGAAAGAGCAGATAAAGCGATTATTAAATTTAATAATCACTTTTAATTGGGTTCTTCATTCTTCAAACCAAGTAAGTACCTCTGCAAAAGTCTTAAGACTATTTTGTCATGGCCTAAATCTAGAAGAGTATTTCAGGAGCTAAAAAGAATAAGAAGGATATAGCGACTAGATAAGGAAGTTTTCAATTATGCCATTTTAGTTCTACTAAATAGTAATTATGGCATATAGATCAAATACATATACATGCATTATGTAGGGTTCTTGCGTCTTTAAAAAACTGAACCTTGCTTAATTCGTATAAGGAAATGGAATAAGGTAACGGAAATGGAACAATTAATACATACCATAGTGGGATATCTATGGAGCGATACGCTAGTTTATTTGGCGCTTGGTGTTGGCATTTATTTTACGTTTATTACTCGAGGCGTTCAATTTCGGTACTTTCGCGAAATGTTCCGTGTAATACGTGAGAAAAAAGAAGATAGTTCGGGAATATCGCCAAGACAAGCACTATTTATGGCATTAGCTGGACGTATTGGTGTTGGAAATATTGCAGGGGTAGCTTTAGCTGTTGGTATGGGCGGTCCAGGTGCAATTTTCTGGATGATTATAATGGGATTCCTTGCAGGTGCATTAGCTTTCAGTGAATCTACAGTAGCTCAGTTATATAAGTTTAAAGAGGGCGATCAATATTATGGTGGTGTTCACTATTATATTGATCGCGGATTAAAACTTAAGCCTTTTGCAGCTATAGCCGCAGTTGTATTAATTATTTCTTATACTGTTATGATGCCTGGTATTCAAATGAATACTATTGCAACCACCTTTAAATCTACATTCCATGTGCCGCCATATATTTCTGGGATTGTAGTAACTGTTGGGATCGGATTAATTATTTGGGGTGGTGTAAAAAGTATTGCTCGTGCAGCTGAGAAAATTGTACCGACCATGTCAGGTCTGTATGTTTTGGCTACAGTAGTTTTACTTATTGCGCACTATGATCAGATTCCTGAAACTTTTGTTTTAATTGTAAAAAGTGCATTTGGTATGGATGCAGTTTTTGGTGCGATTATTGGTCAAGCTGTAAATTGGGGTGTACGCCGTGCAGTCTTTGCAAGTGCCGCAGGTGCTGGTGAGTCAACATTTGCTTCTGCTGCTGCGATGACTTCCCATCCTGTTAAACAAGGTCTAATTCAAGCATTCTCTATTTTCTTCGAAACAGCATTAATTTTAACTAGCTCTGGGTTAATGATCTTAATTACCGGAATGTATAACGTTACACCTCCTGGTAGTACATCACCATTAGTTGAACATGTACCTGGCGTAGCAGCAGGTGCAGAATGGACTTCTATGGCACTCCAAACCGTATTTCATGATGCGGGTGCTTGGTTAATTTCTCTAGCAATTCTAGTTTTTGCTTTCACAACATTAATGACCTATTACTATATTGCTGAATCGGGTATCGCTTACTTTGATCGTCAAAATAAATATCCAATTTTTAAGACAATTGCAAAAATTGCTAGTCTTACTGCATTGTTCTTGGGCAGTATTTCAAGTACCGAAACAATGTGGGCACTTGGTGACATCACTTTCGGTAGCATGGCGTATGTCAATCTAATTGCTTTAATTTTGTTAAGTAAACCATTATTGAAAGTATTAAAAGATTACGACAGACAACGCAAAGCTGGAAAAGATCCGGTGTTTGACCCGAGAGAAGTAGGTATTAAAAATGCGACTTATTGGGAGGAATATGCTGATCAGAAAAAAGCCTCCCTAATAACACCATCTATTGAAAAGTCAGTTTCTGTAAAAAAAAACAGCAGTCGTAAAATAGCTTAAATGCTTTCCCTATGTAGAGTTAAATAAGTCTAAGCACCCATCTCTCTTCTTTAAAAAGGAAATTAAAGAAGAGAATAATCTTGATATTAAAGGAAATATGAAATGTTAAAATGGAGAATCAATCTTCTTCTTGGCGGAGCTTTATCTACACTTTCACCTCATCTTTTTGCAGACACATTAAAATTTGGGGACGCAAATACTGATTCTGGTGAGGTCTCAGTTTCCGGTTGGTTACGGGCTAATATTCAGGATAAAGACTATTCTGATAATGAGCACAAACTAAAGTTTGACGCAGCAAAAATAGCTGTTAAATACGATGCTAAGAATTTATTCGGAAACTTTGAATATCGTTGTTATCAATTCGATAAATTATGCGATTTTTCATCACTTGTTGATGCAAACTTAGGATACAAGTTCAATGAAAATAATAGAGTTACCTTAGGTGTTCAGGAAATACCTTTTGGTCCTGGGCGTGGCTGGTCTACGAGTTGGTATGGTGGTGTTTTAATTAATGCTGGTTTAGAAGATGTACATAATCTGGGAATTAGCTATTCAACAAAACCTTTTACGACTACCCAACTTGATGCAGCATTTTTTGCACGTGATGCGGGAAATTATACGGGTAATAGTAAAGATTCTTCCCGTTATTCGGCTAATTATGTTGATCCCGATAATGACAGTGACCCATATGTAAAAGAAAAAAATATGTTTATTGTACGGGTACAACAAGAAGTTCCTTTATCTGTGTATCCAGATTTAAAGCTAAATGTAGGGTCATCTTACTGGTATTCAGATATTGAAAATAAAGATAACTCTGAAACTGGCCACCGAAATGCTTGGGCTCTGTTTAGTAAGATAAATTATAAGAATGCAAATATTACGCTAACTGCAGGCAAAAATAAGGTTTCTAATCATGATCTTTTAGGTCGTGATTATTCCGTAATCGGTTCATTTGATAGTTCTTATAACTTAGCTAATGAAGGCGATTTTTATACTGCTGACATCAATTACGTTTTTAAAGATGTAACCCATGGGTGGTCTTTAACTCCTTACGCAACATATAGCGCTTTGCGTAAGGACACTAAAGATTTTAAAACCTCTACTCGAAATATTATCGGTGTTCAGGCAGATAAAGGGCATTTTTCTGTGGCTGCGGAATACATGCTCGGGAAAAATGATCCGTTTATAGGCGGAAATGCAGACTCTTTTGCCCAAGGGGATGACCAAGGGTGGAGTAGATTGTTGAATCTTTTATTTTTCTATAACTTCTAAAAAGTTATCTCAAAAGATTTTCATAGAGATTTATAAATTTGATGGTTAAAGAGATGATTAAACCTATTCAAAAAATACTAATTGCCAACCGTGGTGAAATCGCAATTCGAGTCATGCGTGCTGCCACAGAAATGGGCATCCGCACGGTTGCAATTTATGCAGAAGAAGATAAATTTGCCCTGCATCGCTTTAAGTCAGATGAAGCTTATCGGGTAGGCGCTGGCAAAAAGCCAATCGCGGCCTATCTGGATATTGAAGATATTATCCGTATTGCACTTGAGGCAGGGGTAGATGCCATTCATCCGGGCTATGGTTTCTTGTCTGAAAACCCTGAGTTTGCCGAGGCCTGTAGCCAAGCGGGAATCCGTTTTATCGGACCAAGACCGGAAGTGATGCGTCAGTTAGGCAATAAGGTAATGGCGCGTAACGTTGCAATGGTTGCATGTGTGCCTGTTGTTCCTGCTACATCGGCACTACCGGAACGTATTGAAGACTGCCAATTACTAGCGGCTGAAGTGGGGTATCCACTCATGCTTAAAGCGAGCTGGGGTGGTGGTGGTCGTGGTATGCGTGTAGTTGAAAATGAAAATGAACTCGAAGATGCAATTACAGTTGCACGTCGTGAAGCCAAATCTGCATTTGGTAATGACGAAGTCTATCTAGAGAAACTGATTCGCCATGCCCGCCATGTAGAAGTACAGATTTTGGGTGATACTCATGGCAATATCGTACATCTGTTTGAACGGGATTGTACCGTACAACGACGTAACCAGAAGGTAGTCGAGCGTGCACCTGCACCTTATTTGTCTGAAATACAACGCAGTAAAATCTGTGACGCTGCTTTAAGACTGGCTCGTGCGGTAGATTATACCCATGCGGGTACGGTTGAGTTTTTAATGGATGCCGAAACAGAGGACTTCTACTTTATTGAAGTTAACCCGCGCATTCAGGTTGAACATACGGTTACTGAAGAAATTACTGGCATTGATATTGTTAAGGCACAAATTCGGGTGACTGAGGGAGCTGCGGTCGGAGATGGCAGTAGTTTTATTCCGCCACAAGAGCAGATTAAATTATTAGGCCATGCACTGCAATGCCGACTCACCACAGAAGATCCTAAAAATGGCTTTATGCCGGACTATGGACGTCTCACTGCATTTCGTAGCGCAACCGGTTTTGGGGTGCGGGTAGACAGTGGTACTGCCTATACCGGTGCAGTCATTACGCCATATTATGATTCATTACTGGCTAAAGTCACGGTTCGCGGTGCAAGTGGTGATGAAGCCAATGCCCGTATGCTGCGAGCATTACAGGAGTTTCGTATCCGCGGTGTCTCAAATAATCTGGCATTTCTAGAAAATGTGGTGACTCATCCTTTATTTACACAAGGCACCTGTACCACCCGATTTATTGATAGCACACCAGAACTATTTAACCTTAAACCTAAGCAGGACCGTGCGACTAAGTTACTGGAGTTTTTAGGTGACATTACCGTTAATGGACAACCCGAACTCAAAGGGCGTTCACTTCCCGAAACTGTACCAGTTCCGGCACAGTTACCGACATTTAACTTAAACCAGCCCCTTCCGAGTGGAACCCGAGACCAGTTTAAGTTGCTGGGTGCAGAGGGTTTCTCAAACTGGATGCTAGATCAAAAGCGGGTATTGGTTACTGATACCACCATGCGTGATGCCCATCAGTCCTTATTTGCAACACGAATGCGTACCGCAGATATGTTGGCGATTGCACCTTATTATTCTCATATGGCCAGTGAGCTGTTTTCACTGGAATGTTGGGGCGGGGCAACCTTTGATGTGTCGATGCGCTTTTTAAAAGAAGACCCATGGGAGCGTCTGGCTCAACTTCGCCAAGCTGTGCCAAACATTCTATTCCAAATGCTGCTTCGCTCATCTAATGCTGTAGGGTATACCAACTATCCAGATAATGTCGTCCGTCACTTTATTACGCAGGCCGCACAAGGTGGGATTGATCTATTCCGTGTATTTGACTCACTCAATGCAGTCGATAACATGCGGGTTGCCATTGATGCAGTTCGAGAGTCAGGCATGCTGTGTGAAACAGCAATTTGCTATACCAGTGATATCTTTGACAACAACCGCAGATATAACCTTAACTACTATGTCGATATGGCAAAGCAACTGCAAAAAGCAGGGGCGAACATCCTTGCCATTAAGGATATGGCCGGTATTTGTAAGCCAGCCGCAGCGCGTGAGCTGATCAAGGCATTGAAAGAAGAAACAGGATTGCCGATACACTTTCACACCCATGATACCAGCGGTATTGCCGCGGCCAGCATTTTGTCTGCCATCGATGCTGGTGTTGATGCAGTCGATACCGCCATGGATGCCATGAGTGGTTTAACGTCACAACCTAGCATGGGTTCAGTGGTTGCAGCCTTGCAAAATACCGATCGGGACACAGGACTCAACCCTAACAACCTACAACAGCTTTCTACTTACTGGGAAGGTGTACGCCATATCTATGCACCGTTTGAGGCAGATATGCGTGCGGGTACGGCCGATGTCTATCACCATGAAATGCCGGGTGGACAATATACCAACTTACGTGAACAGGCTCGTTCCCTTGGCATTGAAGAACGCTGGTCGGAAGTTTCCGATGCCTATGCACAAGTCAACTTATTGTTTGGTGACATTGTGAAAGTTACCCCAACCTCTAAAGTGGTGGGTGATATGGCTTTATATATGGTGTCGAATCACCTGAATTCAGAAGATATTGAAAACCCGAAGCTTGAGATTGATTTCCCTGAATCGGTGGTTTCACTGTTTAAAGGTGAGTTAGGCACACCAGCACATGGTTTTCCAAAAGAGTTACAGCACAAGGTGTTAAAGGGTGCAGCCCCGTTAAGTGATCGTCCTGGAGCAGTGATGCCGTCAGTCGACTTGAACGGTGAAAAAGCAATGCTTGAAAATATGTTTGGTAAACAACTGACCGAACAGGAACTGGCGTCATATCTTATGTATCCAAAAGTCTTTAACGACTTTATGAAGCACAAACTGAAGTATGGCACGGTATCAAGTATTCCATCTTCAGCCTTCTTTTATGGTTTAAAAGAGCAAAGTCCAGTTGAAATTGAGCTTGAACGCGGCAAGACACTGGAAATAAAACTGCTGGGCCGTTCAGAAGCCAAAGATGGTGTGATTGATCTGTTTGTAGAGCTGAATGGTCAGTTGCGTCTGGTTCAGATTAAACAGGCAAGCCAGAAAGAACTAACTACTCACCCGAAGGCTGACCCGACAAATCCGAAACATATCGGCGCTTCGATGCCGGGCATGATCAGTACAGTACCTGTGAAACTGGGACAGTCTGTCAAGAAAGGCGATACTTTATTTACCATTGAAGCGATGAAGATGGAGCTTGCTATAAAAGCTGATCAGGACTGTGTGGTTCAGGAAGTTTTAATGAGTGCGGGTAAACAAGTTAGAAATATGGATTTGGTTTTAACATTAAGTTAGAAATCGAAAATATATTTTTATTTCAATATATTAAGAAGCTCTAACAAAAGGCTTCTTAATATATTTTCAAAAATAGTGATATTTTTAACAATAAATTTATAGCGAAGTAGGCAAATTAAGTACTACCTGAGCATCTTGAATAACATCTAAGCGGAGAATTTTTGAAGCGCCAAGTTCATTTAGCAACTTTGTCAAAGGGCCTTCATTTTTCACAAATTGTACTTTCTTTGGAAAAAGCTTTTGCGCAAAAGAAAGAACGTTTGATTGAACGTCTGTTTGGTGCCATTTTCCGTCAACAATATGTAGCATGGTTGCTTTATTAATATGTGTTTCAGAATCGACATGTTTTAAAGTCGGTACAAGGGTTTTTAAGCTTAAATCTAATTTTCCATTAACATCGAAAATTTTGGCTTGAACCTCTTTTGAACTAATACCGATATCAATTTTAGTTAACCATTTTGGTAACTGGTAACCATATACACCACGGACTCTAGCAATTTCTGTATCTACAGGTAAAGCTAAAACATGTGCATGAAAGTGGCGTTGACGCATCGATTTCATTAACTCTACGATATGTGGCCCACGAGCCTTGGGTTTGCGTACAACAATCGCAATCGACACTTCGTTATAGGAATCATTGTCACAAACCGAATAAGAGAAAAAAGTGACCGCGACTAACCCATAACCCGGAAATGGTTGTAAGGGCGTTAAAGCATCGGGAAGTTTTGCCTTAATATATTTAATGGGAGCAAGCATTAATAGCTGAACATTTGCACTACGATAATAAAAGTTCGGCGCCCAAACAGGACCAACACGTGACTCCACAATTTTTTTAGGAATATGACGGAAAAAATCGATGTTGCCAGCAGCTGGATCTTGGGCAATTTCATCTAGATTTGGATGCATTCTAAAACGGTCATAGTAGCCTCCTTTAGGTACTTTGACTTTTTGTTGCCCAAATTCAACCTCAGTAAATTGTTGTTTTATATTCATGAGTATTTACCTTTAACATTAACTGACCAAGTAGCTACGGTTGCCTTTATCAAGACGTGTTAATTTATAGCCAATGTCGGCACTATAAGATTAAAGTTCACTTTAAAGTCAAGACTTTAATTTCTAGCTGTAAAGTCTTTGACATTTAAAAGAAATAAAATAAAAAACAATTAAAGATTAAAAGATACAGAGTACAGTAGAGTCTTCATATAAATTTTATTTTAAAAATAAGATTGAGACGGTTGACCTTAAAGCTAACTTTAATCTTACGATAAATATTCAGACCTTTATAACGAATCTAAAAGCAGATTTTCAGCAGGAGTACAAAGATGGGATATGTAACCACAAAAGATGGCGTAGACATTTTCTATAAAGACTGGGGGCCACGCGATGCCCAAGTTTTATTTTTTCATCACGGTTGGCCTTTAAGTTCAGATGATTGGGATACACAATTACTTTTTTTCCTTAAAGAAGGCTACCGTGTTGTGGCTCATGACAGACGTGGACATGGGCGTTCGAGTCAGGTTTGGGATGGCCATGATATGGATCATTATGCAGATGACGTTGCAGAAGTGGTTAAACATCTGAACATTAAAAATGCAATTCATATTGGACACTCAACCGGTGGTGGCGAGGTAGTCCGCTATATTGCACGTCATGGTCAGGAAAATGTTAACAAAGCAGTCCTTGTGAGTGCAGTTCCTCCACTAATGGTTCAAACTGAAAATAATCCCGAAGGTTTACCAAAAGAAGTTTTTGATGACCTTCAAAATCAAGTTCTTACAAATCGTGCGCAATTTTTCCGTGACCTGCCATCTGGTCCATTCTATGGTTTTAACCGCCCTGATGCGAAACCATCTGAAGGTATCATTTCTAACTGGTGGCGTCAGGGTATGACGGGTAGTGCAAAAGCACATTACGATGGTATTGTGGCGTTCTCACAAACTGACTTCACCGAAGATTTAAAGAAAATCACGGTTCCTGTTTTAGTGTTGCATGGTGATGACGACCAGATCGTGCCTTATAAAACCTCTGGCGTGAAATCGGCTGAGTTGCTTCAAAATAGCCAACTCAAAATCTACCCAGGTTATTCTCATGGCATGTTAACTGTGAATCACGAAGTGATTAATGCTGACTTATTGGCTTTTATCCGTGAATAATTAAAAATATTCAAACTTTAAAAAAGAGGCGTTAAGTGCCTCTTTTTTATTTATAAATAACTGAAATTTAAAGTAATAAATATAGGGATAATAAAAGGTATTGACATTAAAGTTAGCTTTAATCTTAAAGTGAAGCCATACTGAATGAGGTCATACCAATGAAAGTGTTCGAAAAATTAGTATTCCCAAATGGCTCATATGTTCCGAACCGTATTGCTAAAGCAGCAATGGAAGAAAATATGGCTGATTTAAACCATGCACCATCAGAAGAATTAATGCGTTTATATCAGGCTTGGGCAAATGGTGGCGTAGGTCTAATCATTACCGGAAATGTGATGGTAGACCGCCGAGCAATGACGGGACCGGGCGGTGTCGTGCTTGAAGATGAAAAGCATCTAGATACTTTTAAAAAATGGGCACAAATTGGTCGTTCAAAAGGCGCTCAGATTTGGCTTCAAATTAACCATCCGGGGCGTCAAATGCAAGCAAACCTTGGTCAGCAGACTTGGGCGCCATCGGCTATTTCACTTGATCTTGGCAAAATGTCAAATCGCTTTAATACACCAATTGAAATGACTGAATCTATGATTGCAGAGGTGATTCAGCGTTTTGCAAACACAGCGCGTCTAGGTGAAAAAGCTGGGTTTACTGGTGTAGAAATTCATGCAGCACATGGTTACTTATTAAGCCAGTTTCTTTCACCACTCAGCAATAAACGCCAAGATCAGTGGGGTGGTTCTTTAGAAAATCGCGCTCGTATTTTAATTGAGATTGTGGAAGCAGTTCGTAAAGTCGTTTCGCCTACGTTTACTGTTGCAGTAAAACTGAACTCAGCCGATTTCCAACGCGGTGGATTTAGCGCTGAAGATGCTCAACAAGTAGTTAAAATGCTAAATGAACACGCTGTAGATTTGGTTGAACTTTCAGGCGGTAGCTATGAAGCACCTGCCATGCAAGGTCAAGCACGTGATGGCCGTACACTTGCTCGTGAAGCTTACTTTTTAGAATTTGCACAAGAAATTCGTAAAGTTGCCAAAATGCCTGTTATGGTGACAGGTGGCATACGCCGTAAACAAGTGGCAGAGAAAGTGATTGAAAGTGGTGTAGATATGGTTGGTATTGCCACAGCTTTAGCAATTGAACCTAATTTGCCAAATGCTTGGAAACAAGGGCACAATTTTACACCAGAGTTAAAACCAATTACTTGGAAAAACAAAACACTTGCTTCACTTGCCAATATGGCTGTAGTGAAATTCCAGTTACGTAATTTAAGCGCTGGTAAAAAAACAAAACCAAATGTTTCACCAGCTTGGGCTTTAATTTTGCAACAATCAGCGATGTCATGCCGTACCCGCCAATACAAAAAGGGCATGCGTGACTATACATTTGCTTCTTAATAAGTGAGTTGTGTTATGACAAATCCGAATGATTCAAACTGGATAATTTATGGAGCAAATGGCTACACGGGCGAGTTAATCGCTCGTGAAGCTGTACGCCAAGGTCTAAAACCAACTTTGGCTGGTCGTAACAAAGCTAAGGTTGAAACATTAGCTCAAGAGTTGGGACTCGACTATAAAGCTTTTGGGCTGGATAACGTAAATGCGGTAAGTGAGCAACTGCAAGGCTTTAAATTGGTCATGCACTGTGCGGGGCCATTTTCAGCAACATCAAAACCCATGATGGAAGCGTGTATAAATGCAGGTGCTCACTATCTAGATATTACGGGTGAAATCGCTGTATTTGAGTTGGCACAGTCACTTAACAGCCAAGCTGAAAAAGCCGATATTGTGGTTTGTCCGGGTGTTGGTTTCGATGTGATTCCGACAGATTGTGTTGCCGCTGCACTGAAAGAAGCATTGCCAGATGCGACCCATTTAGCGCTTGGTTTTGACTCTAGAACAGGGTTTTCGCCGGGTACAGCTAAAACAAGTACAGAAGGCATGGCCGAAGGCGGAAAAATTCGTAAAAATGGAAAAATTACCACCGTTCCATTAGCACATTATGTTCGAACCATTGATTTTGGTGACGGTAAAAAAAGTGCCATGAGTGTTCCGTGGGGAGACGTATCTACAGCGTTTTATACAACAGGCATTCCAAACATTGAAGTGTTTGTACCTGCATTTCCTAAAATGATTATGGGTGCCAAAATGATGAACTATTTACGCCCAGTATTAAAAATTAATGCTGTGCAGAAGTTTATTAAGTCGCGTATTGAAAAAACGGTTGTGGGACCAAATGAGGAACTTCGCGCGAAAGTACCTACCTATGTTTGGGGTGAAGCAAGAAATACGCGTGGGGAAATCAAAACTGCCCGTATCCAAACTGAAAACGCTTATAGCCTTACCGTAAATGGCTCACTGATTGTGGTGAATTATTTACTCAAAAATACCGTGAAAGGTGGTACATATACGCCAGCAAAATTGATGGGATACAAGCTAGTGACTGAGTTGCCGGGTTCTGGTCCATTGGTTATTAATTAAGCCTTTGTTAAAACAGCATGTTTATATAGTCCCGAATAAGGAGTCATTCTTGTTCGGGTTATTTTTAAATATTTCAAGTAAATACAGCTTTATATGGATGAAAGAAAAACAGAAAACAAAACACTCCATAAGAAATAATTCAAATTGAATATACTGAAATGTAGTACATATTTTTTATAAACAAAGGAATGAAAATAATGAGAAAACTCGTACTATTTCTACATGCATCGCTAGATAGTTTTGTGGAAGGTCCAAATGGGGCAATGGACATAGGATGGATTGCTTACGATACCGATTTGGCAAATCATGCAAAAGAAATTTTGAGTGCTGCCGACACTGTGATTTGGGGACGTGCGACTTACCAAATGATGCATAATTATTGGCCAACCATGCTTTCAAATCCAGAAGCTTCGGAGCATGAACGAAATCATGCGGAGTGGATTGAAAAGACAGAAAAAGTGGTTTTTTCAACCACCTTAGATACGGTGGAGTGGAATAATTCCAGACTTGTAAAAGACCATGTTGAAGAAGAATTTAATAGACTCAAACAAAAGCAGGGCAAGGATATGGTAATTCTGGGGAGTCCTCGTTTTGCGCATTATTTGATGCAGCTTGGTTTAATTGATGAATACAAAATTACAGTTTCGCCTGTGCTGATTGGTAGTGGCTTGCCACTATTCCAAGGTATTCAGGAAAAGACCAATCTTAAACTCATCGAAAATAAAACTTTTGCTTCAGGTGCAATAGGTCTTCACTATCAAAAGATTGGCTGATTTTTTCTATAGTATTTATATGGAAAAGACGAATTACAGAATGGGGCTGTAATTCGTCTTTTTAGATTTATTGAATGCTACTTAAACGCTTAACGACTGCTTCTGCAATTTCTTTACTCGACTGAGGGTTTTGTCCAGTAATAATTCTGTCGTCTGAAACCACATATGAGGTAAACGGAATAAATGCTTGTTTGTAGTTTGCCCCATGTTCAATGAGTTCATTCTGTAAAGAAAAAGGAACTTGAGACTTAATACCCGATAAAGTTTCTTCAATATTTGCAAAACCAGTAACAGTTCTACCCGCAATTAGTGGTTTACCATTTTCATTCTGTAGAGGTAATAAACCGCCTACGCCGTGACATACTGCTGAAACAACTCCACCTTGGAGATAAATTTGTTCGCTAATGTTTTGTAAGGCTTTATTGTTTGGGAAATCCCACATGGTGCCGTGACCACCAGTATAGTAAATGGCTTTGTACTGTGATGGATTAATTGCACTCGGGACTAATGTTGTTTTTAACCGCTGCATAAATGCTGGGTCGGCTAAATGATGACGCGCTGATTTATCTAAGTAAATGGACTTTAAACTACGCTCATCAAGGGGAACCTGACCACCTAAAGGACTTACGAAATCCATGTCATAGCCAGCAGCCAAAGCGACATCGTAAAAATGGGTGAGTTCAGTCAGCCAAAGTCCTGTTTTATCAGAACGGGAAGGGTAAGCCGAGTGATTGGTCATTACGACTAAAATTTTTCCGTTGGCTTTAGCAGAATTATGAGTTTTATCTGATTCTGCGGCGCGTACCGCATTTGAAGTTAAAAAAATGGCAAAAATAATTGTTAACCAACGCTGAAAATCCCAAACTTTAAACATGACAGGCTCCTCATCAATCACCTATAGTCAATCGTATGTTTAAAGTTCACTTTAAGGTCAATAGACTTCTTAATTAAAAATTTACGGTGTTTTTGCTTTGTCATAATAGAGATTCATGAGTCGCTCAGCATTTTCTTCGCAAGTAATCTCATCTGGCTTGTTATTAATTGCTTCAATCATGGTACGTAAGTTTTGCTTACTTACTTTTAATTTCTGTTCTAAAAGTTCTATTTCCTGAATTTTAGATTCAAGTGTTTGGATGAGTGTGTCATGGTTCCAAGTAGTTACCTTTGACGGTAAAAATGATTTAATTTCTGCTAAAGAAAAGCCAACTTGCTGGGCTTGCTGAATTAAAGAAAGTTGTTTCAAATCATTATCAGTATATTCACGGTAGCCATTCGATTTTCTTTTTGCTTTAGGCAAGAGTTTGATTTGCTCGTAATAACGAATTGTAGGGGTACTTAAACCACTTAGTTTTGATAACTCGCTAATATTCATAGCCACATACTCTATTGACATTAAAGTTAACTTTAGACTTATAGTAATGTAAAAGCAAGGTTCATAACTTTACTAAGCGCACACTTTCAGTAACAGCTTTCTATGTTGTGATAGATAAAAGATAGAATTATAAATATGAAGAATGAGGTGAGAAAATGTCTAAACGCATATTACATGTCGTGACCAATGTTTCACGCTATAAGAATGTCGATGAACCAACAGGGCTGTGGTTAGGCGAACTCACTCATGCTTATGATGAGTTTGAAAAGCAAGGTTATGTGCAAGATATTGTCAGCCCAAATGGTGGAAAAACTCCAATTGAACCAAAATCGCTTGTGCCTTTAGTGGCAGATAAATCTGTTAAAGACCGAGAAAAAGATCAAGCTTTTATTACGCTGCTGGCAAATACCTTTAAGCCTTCCGACATTAATTGGCAAGACTATGACGTGATCTATTACACAGGTGGTCATGGTGTGATGTGGGATTTTTTAGATAACCCTGAACTTCAAGAAATCACCAAAAACATTTATGAAAAAGGAGGCATTGTTTCAAGTGTTTGTCATGGCTATTGTGGCTTGCTCAATGTCAGGCTCTCAAATGGTGAACGACTTATAACAGGCAAAAAATTAACAGGCTTTGCATGGAGTGAAGAGGTTTTGGCAGGGGTGGCGAAAAAAGTGCCATACAATGCCGAAGAGTTAGCAAAAGAATATGGTGCTCGTTATGAAAAGGCTTTTATTCCTTTTGCGCCATATGTCGTTCAAGACGGTAAGTTAATTACGGGTCAAAATCCGTTTTCAGCTAAAAAGACAGCTTTAGCGATAATAGAAGAGCTAGAAAAGTCATAATTTAATGATTCAAATATAAACCCTAAAAGCAAAACAGCGATGGGCTTGCTTTTAGGGTTTTTAAATAAATGGATTGATCAAAAAATTAAGCTTAAGGAACAATCACAAAATCAGGGTTTGCTATTGCAAAAACTGCTTCACGGTCTGCCACTGGTGGATAAATCCATACAGTATTAATTTCCTGTTTAATTTTTTTCGCTTCCTCACGTACAAATTGAACTTTTCGATCCCATCCTTCGCTATAGAGTGCGCCCCAAGGACCTAAATCAACACAAGTTACATACTTCGGTTGGCTATAGGCGTGAAGGGGTAAATCCACTAATTCTGCCGCAGCGTTGTAGCCCGCCACACGGCCTAGACTCATGGCATGCTGACATGACATCACATTAAAATTTCCTAAATCATCGGTTGGAACTTTTACAGTATCGCCCGTCACAAAAATATTTTTTGCTTCAGGTGCATGTAAATAAGCATCTCCAATCAAACGGCCTAAATTATCTTTTTCACCTGCAATTTGAGAAGTGAGTGAGTTAGCTCGCATGCCCGCAGTCCAGATCACGGTTTCTGCTTCAATTTTTTCGCCATTAGAAAGTGTCACACCAGTTGCATCAAGTGCAGTCACGCGTAGTCCAGCTTTACCTTCAACACCCAGCTCGTTAAGGGCTTCTCGAATAACAGTAGCAGCTTGGTCACCCATTGCTGCACCAATTTCTGTTGAGGAATCAACTAAAACCACACGAACATCAGTTTCACCTAAAATGCTACGCAGACGTTCAGGCATCTCAGTGACAGTTTCTAGACCAGTAAGCCCACCACCAGCAACAACTACAGTGTTACGCGCTGCATTTGCAGGTTTATGGGCTAAGTTTTTAAGATGTTGATCTAATTCTTCAGCATCTTCTAGGGTGCTTACGCTAAATCCATATTCGGTAAGGCCTGGTATCGGGGGGATAAAAGTGGTACTTCCCGTTGCTAGAATAAAACGGTCATAGCTTAAGGATTGTTTGTTGCCATTGGTGGTTGAAACTTTGATGGTCTGTTGGTTTGAGTCAATTTTATTTACCCAACCTGCCAGAAATTTAACTCCCACCACACTTAATAACTCTGAAATATCAGGGTTCATGTTTTCAAGCACAGCTTCATAAAGACGAGGACGAATCCCAACATTCGGGCTAGGGGAAACCATCAGCACCTCAATGTTTTGTTCTTGCGAGGCTAAATGAATTGCTCGTTGGGCCGCGAGTGCAGCCCATAAGCCAGCAAAGCCAGAACCTGCAATAATAATACGCTTACTCATTTGATTATCCTTTTGATAGATTTTCGGACAACACATTCCTGCTCATCACAAAATTTAGGGTGAGCGAATCCTTTCTCTGATTGTCCGAAAAATCTGAGAAGGTGTTTAAAAAGAATTAAGGGAATTTTATGTTAGGGTGCGAACCCTATCAGTTCATTAGTCGGGGGTATCCCGCGATATTTTACTTTTACGCATTTTTGCTGTTCTTCCTTCGATGCGTTCATTGATCCAGCCATTTACATCACTAAAAAATACGTCGGGTGCGTAGCGGCCAAAACGGTCTGCAATATTGCCAAGTGTATGAGCACCTAAAGCGTCTCGCATAGCTTTTTCGGCTTGTAGCATGACAGCATGTACTGCACATACACCACTGGTTGCCCAATCGGGTGGAGCATTGTTAAAGACCGCACATTTTCCACGGACTTCTTGGCACTCAAAAAGCGGTTTTTCACCCTCAATTGCATTCACGATATCTAAAAAACTGATTTCGTGAGCAGATCGAGCCAGTAAATATCCACCACGAACACCTTCTTGAGCAAATACAAGACCAGCCTTTTCAAGTTTAGGAAAAATCTTGGCCATAAAACTCGGAGAGACTCCTTGTAATTCGGCAAGATCCTTACTACTTAAAGGTTTATCTTCATTGTTCACAAGAAAAAGAAGACAGTGAATCGCATACTCGACGCTACTAGTGATATAAGCCATTTAATTTCATAATTGATCAACTACAAACACAGACTAATGTAGTCTGCGTTTTAAGTCAATAATAAAACTAAGACAAAGTTAGTCCTAGTTTTATTTGGAAGCGGTATTGAGGCTAGATGTGTAGGATATATAACTGAATTTAAATACCTTTAAAGTAAAATTGAAGGATATAAATAATTTAGAAAATTATCGAAAAACTTACGAACGCCACCAATAATTTTCGACATTTGGTTCATTAAGATTCAAGAGTTCACCCATTTGCGGTGTGCTAATCGCTAACGCATTTTCTTTAGCTAAACCGACAATACGTTCGAACGGGTCATCCCAAGCATGAAGTGCCAAGTCAAAAGTACCATTGTGCACAGGCAACAAATGACGACCTTTTAAATCGATATGTGCTTGTAAAGTTTGCTCTGGTTGCATGTGAACATCAGGCCATTCAGGGTCATAAGCACCCGTTTCTAACATAGTCAGATCGAAAGGGCCATAACGATGTCCGATTTCTTTAAACCCCTCAAAATAGCCCGTATCTCCACTAAAAAATACACGTAAGTCATTATCAATAATCACCCACGAAGCCCAAAGCGTAGCATTGCTATCACCCATACCACGGCCTGAAAAATGATGAGCAGGGGTAGCCACCAATTTTAGCCCATCCACATGGGTAGTATCCCACCAATCAAGTTGTTGAACCTTTTCTGCTGGAATTCCCCATTTAATGAGTGTGTCACCCACACCAAGCGGTGTTAAGAAATGTTCAACTTTATCGTTAAGTTGCATGACTGCATGGTAGTCGAGGTGGTCGTAGTGATTATGCGACAAAATCACGCCTTTGATGGATGGTAATTCGGCAATGCTAATCGGCGGCTGATGGAAACGTTTTGGTCCAAGCCATTGAAAAGGTGAGGCACGCTCCGAAAAAACTGGGTCTGTTAACCAAAACTCATCTTGCAGTTTTAGTAAGATAGTTGAGTGGCCCAAACGATATAGAGAACGATCAGGCGCACTTAATAGTTGTTCTTTTGACAAGCTTAAAACAGGAATTTCTTTGTTTGGAACCGTGTCTTTCGGTTTGTTAAATAGAAACTTCCACATGAGCTGGAGCGTTTTACCAAATGAAGGCTTATGTTGGTTCTGGCGTGTATTTCTAAATTTGCCATTATGTTGCTGTGATGGCATTAAGGGAGCAGGCAAGTCTTTTGTATTTGAAATAGTCATCTTGTTTTTCCTTATTGGAACAAACCTATATGTACAAATAAGAACTTGAGCTAAGTGCTTATTTCGATTTATTTAAATGAGTATTTACTCACTCATTAATTCATTCAAAAATAAGGATGCCGCGCATCCTTATCTTTTATCTATATTGAAACTGCATGCCAAAAGGCTTCAAAACCTGATTTGCGGTAACGCTCGGCTTGAGAAGGGTCTTGGGCAATAAAATTGAGTGTAACTTCGGCAAGCGCACCTAAAATTGAAGCAATAAATAACGGTGGGTAATCCCTTAATTTTCCGTCATTAATACATTCTTGAATGTTTTGGGTGAGGTCACAAAAGGTTTGCATGCCAATTTGTTTGCTTTGCTCAGTAATTTGTTCCGAGGTCGAAAGCTGCGCCATCACTTTACGTTTAAGCGGAGCTTCTAGACTCCAGTCCAAATAGCTTTGCCAAATATGTGACATTTGCGTTTGCAGGTCAGCGTTAGTGGGGTAACTAAGCATCATCACCTGACGTAGTTCGGCCTTTAGCGAAAGATATAACTGGTTCAGCAGTTCCTCTTTATTGCTAAAATAAGTAAATAAAGTACCTTCTGCCACGCCAGCAACTTTGGCAATTTTTGAGGTAGACGCGCGCTCGCCAAGCTCTGCCAATGTTTCGATAGCAGCACTTAAAATTGCATTACGTTTATCTTCACTTCGAGGACGAGCCATATACAAAAATATTAATTGAGTGATTACTCAATCATACATAAAAATATGAGCAGCGCAAGCGTAATAGAATTTTACTGTCATAAATTTACTATTTTATAAACTATTCATAAGCTGCAATATTTGGCTCTTACACCATAGGATTTGGTGTTCATGGGACTTTTGTTGATCCCAATATAAATTCATTTGATATCCAACAATATCTATCGGTAGCGGATGAACCTTAATTTGAGGGTATGTATCTTTAAAATGAGCAATTTGACATTGAGGAATCGTGAGTAAATGGTCCATTTGTGTAATTAATCGGATTGCCGTTTCATATTGTTGGCAGCGGAAACTAATTGTTCTTTTGATACCTTGTTTAGATAAGAAAAAATCTTCAAAAACACGACCTGTGGGACGAGAGGACACTGTAATGTGTTTAGCTTCTAAATAAATTTCTTTGGTTAGTTTTGTTGTAGATAATAAGGGATGCTGCTTGCGACTTATTACTACAAACTGATCTTTAGTAAGACATTCATAACCAATACTCTCTTCAACCGAATGTTGAACATCAATCGCAAAATCGATTTTCCCAGTAGAAAGCTCATGTCTTAAATTTTTACGATCAATGCGTACGCTATTTAACTGCAAATTAGGATTAAATTGAGTTAAATGCTGAATAATAGAGGGTAAAAAAATTCCTTCATACTCATCATTCATAGCAATTGTGAGATGCTTTAAATCTCGTGCTGGCACAAAGTCATGCGTGCTTTGAATTGCTTGATGCATAAGTTGTAATGACTGTTCAATTTTAGGCCATAAACGTTTGGCTAAAGGTGATGGAACAACACCGTGCCCATCTCGAATAAATAATGGGTCATTAAAATGATCACGTAAACGAGCTAATGCATGGCTAACAGCAGGTTGACTTAGAAAAAGTTGTTCACTGGCCCGTGTTAGATTTTTTTCTTTATAAATTGCCACAAATACACGAAATAAATTCAGGTCAATACGAGCAAGAGAGGCAATATTATTATTCATTTCATTCATAGTTGGTTATTCAAACAATTCATTTTATTCATTGTAACAAGTTAGATATGGTCAGGAAATAGTGTAAGAAATAGAGTGATTAAAACCGTGAATTTTGAATGTAGCGCTTGTGGCAACAACATTTAGAAAGCGTTGATTACAACTAATTTTTATAAAACCTATGAACATAAGGAAATGATATGGCAACACATTTATTTGATTTGACTGGAAAAATAGCCTTAGTTACAGGTGCAAGTCGCGGCATTGGTGAGGAAATTGCCAAACTTTTAGCAAAACAAGGTGCACATGTAATTGTCTCTAGTCGGAAAGTTGAAGATTGCCAACGCGTTGCTAATGAAATTATTGCAGCAAATGGTAAAGCGGAGGCTTTTGCTTGCCATGTGGGGAAGTTAGAAGATATTACAGAAATTTTTGAATATATTCGTAAAGAACATGGGCGTTTAGATATTTTAGTCAATAATGCAGCTGCCAACCCTTATTTTGGTCATATTCTCGATACAGATATTGGGGCCTATAACAAAACGGTTGAAGTCAACATTCGTGGATATTTCTTCATGTCTGTCGAGGCAGGTAAATTAATGAAAGAACAGGGTGGCGGTGCAATTGTTAATACCGCATCTGTAAATGCCCTACAACCCGGAGACCGACAAGGTATTTATTCTATTACCAAAGCTGCGGTAGTGAATATGACCAAAGCCTTTGCAAAAGAATGTGGACCATTGGGTATTCGAGTGAATGCTTTATTGCCGGGTCTTACCAAGACCAAATTTGCTTCGGCACTATTTGAAAATGAAGATATTTATAAAAGCTGGATGGACACAATTCCATTACGCCGTCACGCAGAACCACGTGAAATGGCTGGAACTGTACTTTATTTAGTGTCAGATGCTGCGAGCTATACGAATGGTGAATGTATTGTGGTTGATGGCGGTTTAACTATTTAGGGAGGAATAGCAATGTACGAACATTATTCAGGTCAAGTGGTCTTAATCACAGGTGCGGCGAGTGGATTTGGTGCATTGCTAGCAGAGCAACTGGCAAAGTATGGTGCAAAATTAGTGTTGGGTGACTTGAATATTGAAGGGTTAAATACTGTAGTTGAACCGCTACGCCAAGCAGGAGTAGAGGTGGTTGCGCAAGTGTGTGATGTCAGCTGTGAAGCAGATGTACAGGCTTTGGTGCAAAGTGCAGTTACTCAGTTTGGTAGAGTCGATGTCGGGATCAATAATGCAGGTATGAGTCCGCCTATGAAAAGCTTTATTGATACCGATGAAGGAGATCTGGATTTGAGTTTTGCCGTCAATGCCAAAGGTGTGTTCTTTGGAATGAAGCATCAAATTCGTCAGATGTTGCAACAAGGTGGTGGCATTATTCTGAATGTTGCTTCTGTTGCAGGTTTAGGTGCGGCTCCCAAATTGGCTGCCTATTCTGCGGCAAAGCATGCTGTGGTGGGATTAACCAAAACAGCAGCGATTGAATATGCAAATAAAGGCATTCGAGTTAATGCAATTTGTCCATTTTATACAACCACCCCGATGGTGGTCGACAGTGAACTCAAAGAGAAACAAGACTTTTTAGCGCAGGCCTCGCCAATGAAGCGTCTTGGCCATCCAAGCGAAGTGGTGGCAATGATGCTGATGATGTGTGCCAAAGAAAACTCATATCTCACAGGTCAAGCCATTGCAATTGATGGCGGCGTAACAGCTTATTAAAACATTTATTAAATACATCTTATTCATATATTTAGGAAAAAATCATGACAATTAATTTAAGCAATCGAGTGGCTATTGTTACAGGTGCAGGCGCAGGTCTAGGGCGGGAACATGCATTGTTACTGGCTCGTTTGGGTGCAAAAGTGGTCGTGAATGATCTTGGTAGCGATGTAAACGGAAAAGGTGGTTCAACCATGGCGGCCCAAAAAGTCGTGGATGAAATTATTGCGGCTGGTGGTGAGGCGATGGCAAATGGTGCTTCAGTCACTGATATTGAACAAGTTCAACAGATGGTAGATGAAACAATCGCCCGTTGGGGACGTGTAGATATTTTAATTAATAACGCTGGAATTCTTCGAGATAAAACTTTTAGTAAAATGTCACTAGATGACTTTCGTACCGTGATTGATGTCCACTTAATGGGGGCAGTAAATTGCACTAAAGCGGTATGGGATATCATGCGCGAGCAAAAATATGGTCGTATTGTTATGACGACTTCATCCTCTGGTCTATATGGCAATTTTGGGCAGTCCAACTACAGTGCTGCAAAAATGGCATTGGTTGGGCTCATGCAGACACTGGCTTTAGAGGGTGAAAAATCTAATGTTCGGGTGAACTGTCTAGCACCAACAGCTGCAACGCGTATGCTTGAAGGTTTATTACCCAAAGAAGCCCTTAAAGCTCTTGCTCCAAGTGCGGTCAGTCCTGCAATCGCGACTTTGGTTAGCGAAGATGCACCGACTCGTATGATTCTTTGTGCGGGCGCAGGTAATTTTGAAGCTGCCCACATTACCCTTACTCAAGGAATTTATTTAGGTACGGATGAACAGGTTCCGCATGTTTTAGCACAACGTTTAGCTGATGTTGCAGACCGAACAGGTGAGTTTGTGCCTGTCAGAGGAGGCGCTCAAGGTGAGCTTGAGCTGAAAAAAGCTTCATTAATGGCAGGAGAGTAATTTTGACAAAAAATACATTAAGCATCGACCAGCTTGTTGAGTTGCAAGGTCAAGAATTAGGTAGCTCGCAATGGATGACCATTGATCAAAACATGATTAATACCTTTGCGGATGTCACACAAGATCATCAATTTATTCATGTGGATGAAGAAGCTGCTCGTCAGACACCTTTTGGTGGCACGATTGCCCACGGTTTTTTAACACTCTCTTTACTTTCAGCGATGGCCGCTCAAGTCTTGCCGACTGTACAGGGGCAGAAATCTGGCGTGAATTATGGCATCAATAATTTGCGTTTTATTAGTCCTGTACATAGCGGTAAGCGGGTGCGTGGAAATTTTCACTTAAAAAATGTTTCCCAAAAAAATGAGGGAAGTTATCAGTTGATCATGGAAGTCACGATTGAAATCGAAGATCAGGCAAAACCAGCACTTGTGGCCGAGTGGCTTACACTTGTAAATGTATAGGAATAAACCATGAGCAATGAATTAATTCTCTCTCGCCGTGATGTCGATTTTTTGCTATTCGATTGGCTAAAAGTTGAAGAACTCAGCCAACGCGAAACTTTTGCAGGACAGGACCGTTTTGAATATACGTCTGTTTTAAACGTTTACGAGGCTTTGGCAACCGATTTATTTGCTCCTCATAATAAAAAAAATGACAGTAATGAACCTGTTTTTGATGGTGAGCGTGTAACTGTCAATCCTGAAGTCGGGGTAGCGCTTAAGGCCTTTGCTGATGCAGGTTTGATGAGTGCAGCGTTTCCGTCAGATTGGAATGGGATGAACTTACCCAATACCATCGAGCGTGCAGGTATGGCATATCTACTTGGTGCCAATTCGGGAACAGCGGGCTACGCCTTTTTAACCATTGGTAATGCAAATTTATTAATGGCTCATGGAGAACCTGAAAAAGTTAAACCCTATGTCAACGCCATGATAGAAGGCAAATGCTTCGGAACGATGTGTTTATCTGAACCACAAGCAGGTTCAAGTCTGGCTGATATTCGTACACGTGCGATTAAAACAAAAGATGGACGTTATCGTTTGTTTGGAAACAAAATGTGGATTTCAGGCGGCGAGCACGATATTTCTGACAATATTGTTCATTTGGTTCTGGCAAAAATTCCAGATGAAAATGGACAATTACCAGCAGGTGTGCAAGGCATTTCTCTGTTTACCGTACCGCGCAAATTACTCGATGAAAATGGACAGCCAAGTGAACGCAATGATGTGGTATTAGCTGGAATTAACCACAAGATGGGTTATCGGGGAACAGTGAATTGTGTGCTGAATTTTGGGGAAGGTCGTTTCACACCCGAAGGAGAAGCAGGCGCAATTGGTGAACTAGTCGGCGAAGCTGGTAAAGGGCTGGCCTATATGTTCCATATGATGAATGAAGCCCGAATTTCGGTTGGACTTGGGGCAGCAGCATTAGGATATACAGGTTATCTTCATGCTTTAGATTATGCTAAAACTCGAGTACAAGGTCGCTCTCGTAGTGAACGCAATCCAAGTTCTCCACAAATTCCGCTCATTCAACATGCGGATGTTCGCCGTATGCTCTTGGCGCAAAAAGCATATGTCTCAGGTGCGTTGGCACTGTGCTTATATGCAGCCCGATTAACCGATGATATTCACTCGCTTGAAGATGCCGAGCAGCGCAATCAAGCCCATCAATTACTTGATCTATTAACGCCAGTAGTGAAAAGCTGGTCTTCTGAATGGGGACTTGTAGCAAATGATTTAGCCATTCAAGTTCATGGCGGCTACGGTTATACCCGTGAATATAATGTTGAACAGTTTTATCGGGACAATCGACTCAACCCAATTCATGAAGGAACATTTGGCATTCAGGCGCTCGATTTATTAGGACGAAAAACACGTCTTAATCAGGGACTGTCGATGAAGCTATTACATGAAAAAATCATGAATACGATTGAACAAGCCAACGCAGAGCCTTCTTTAAAAGATCATGCAGATCAATTAGACCAAAAGTGGCAACTCATCCGAAATGTAACAGAGAAATTGCATGCCTTAACTGATGTAGAACTTCAACTGGCAAATGCCGCCAATTATCTGGAGGCTTTTGGACATCTTGTAGTGGGATGGTTATGGCTTGATCAAGCGGTAGTCATTCATAAACTCATGCCGAACTCAACAGACCCCGATTTTCTGCGTGGGAAGCTTGCAGCGTGTGATTATTTCTTTGGCTGGGAAATGCCGAAAATTATAAGTTGGTTAGCGGTACTTGATCCAGTAGAAACGACTCCACTCAATATGTCAGAAGAATGGTTCTAGTAAGAACCATTCTTTAAACGCGCTGTTTGAAAGGAAAGGAGAACAACCCGATTTTATAGAAAATGCCTAATAAGAATCACTATGTAAAACAAACATCAGGCGTTCAGTAAAGAGCGCCCTAATAAGTAAAAATAAAAATCTAGGACGGATTAAAAGATGAAAAAGAAAACATTGGTCATGGTCATGGCTTCATTTTGTACGAGCCCACTCTATGCAGCAGCATTTGATCGAACAGGACAATCAATTTCTGCATTTCTACAACCTGGTAATTATTTTGAGGCAAGTTTATCTGTTTCAGACACTTCGTTAGAAGGACAAGAAGCGGGTACAAACCCAACGCGTAATAGTATTTCTGATATTGCAAACTCAGATTATCGTCCCAGTGCAGCTTTAAAATTACAGTTAGCACCTCAGTTCTCATTTGGTTTTCTTTACGATCAGCCATTTACTTCCGACTCTGAATATTATGGAAATAACAGCTTTGTTGCTAAGCCGAGTGATACGGTTTTAGTACCGGGCATTGATTCAGCAACACTTGCCCAAAAGACTGGTGGAGAAGTCGTAACAGGGAACACCAAATCGAATTTTGTTATGCAAAATTTTAGTCTGATTTTTGGTTATCAACCGGATAAAAACTGGAATTTTTATGCAGGTCCTGTTTATCAGACGTTTAAAAGTAACGTCAATTTAAGAGGTCAAGTTTTCAGTGTATATAATGGCTATGACTTTAATGCCAAAGAGGTTGGAGATTGGGGATGGCTGGCAGGATTTGGTTATCAAATTCCCGAAAAAGCCATTAAAGCCTCATTGACCTATCGTTCAGAAATTATGCATGAAGTGACTGCTAATGAAAATGCGCCACTGGTTGATATGTTGAGTACGCAGCAAGGCCGTGATTTTCTTGATCAGCATTTGGCATATATGGTTTCTATAGGACAACTCACTGAATCTCGTAAGGAGGCACTCAATCGTATTGTTGCGGGCTTACCCGAAGCAGGCACATCAGGCTCAACTAAGTTTAGAGCGCCAGAGTCAGTGAATTTGGAATTTCAGACCGGATTACGCAAAGGTACTTTATTGTTCGGTAATGTACGTTGGGTTCACTGGAATGATTTTGAGTTTAAACCATACCGTTTTGGTGAAATCTCAGAAGTTGTTGGGGTTCTATCAACACCAAGTCGTCCAAACGGTTTTAATCTGGTTCGTTATTATGATGATCAATGGTCTGCCAATCTTGGAATTGGACAACGCCTAAGCGATAAATGGTCAGGTTCAGTTTCTGTAGGTTGGGACTCGGGAGCAGGTGAGCGGGTGTCCACAGGTGGGCCAGCTAAAGGTTATTACAGTGTTGGTCTTGGTGCGCAATATAGTCCAACTTCAAAATACTTTATTTCAGGTGGAATGAAGTATCTATGGCTCGGTGATGCCAAAGGACAGCTTGGTGCTCAGGCAGGCAGTGAATATTATGTGGGTGAATATAAAAATAACTATTCAATCGGTTACGGTTTGAAAATTGGTTATAAATTTTAATTCAACTATTTGATGAATCGCTTAGTTATATAAACAGTTTATTTCTGCACGAGAGTAAGCAGATTAAGAGATTAAAGAAAATATAAAAAGTGGAGTAGGAACAGTTCCATTTCTCCCTCTCATAAAAGGACAATAAGATGACAAATCAGATTTGGTTAGATGAATATAAGCAATGGAATATAGAAAGTACGATTACATTGCCGGATGAACACACTTCACTTCTCGATTTATGGGACAACAGTTTTAATAAGTTCCAGCAAAGAAAGGCATTTATATTTGCAGATCAATCTTTTTCTTATGCTGAAATTGATTTATATAGTCGACAAGTAGCAACTTTCTTGCAAAGTTTAGGGCTAGAAAAAGGTACACGTATTGCCGTGATGATGCCCAATATTATTCAGTATCCAATTATTTCACTTGCCGTGATTCGTGCAGGTTATATTCTGGTCAATATTAACCCCCTCTATACAGCACGCGAGTTAAAGCATCAATTAAATGATGCAGGCGCAAAAGTCTTATTTATATTAGAACAATTTTTACCTGTTTATGAGGCGGTTAAAGAGCAAGTGTCGGTTGAGCAGATTATTACCACCACGATGACTGAAATGTTAGTCGACCAACCTATTGAATTAGGCACCTTAGATTCTAAAAAATACGCTTTTAAGCAAATTTTATTGAAGGCAAATGCCCAAGACTATATACGTCCTAAGCTTATTCTTGAGGACACTGCGCTTTTACAATATACGGGCGGAACAACAGGTGTATCAAAGGGTGCTGAATTAACACATAAAAATATTGTCGCTAACTTATTACAAAATAATGTGGTTTTTAAAAGCTACTTTGGTGATCGAGATGCTTTTGAAGATGAAATAGCGATCTGTGCCTTACCGCTTTATCATATTTTTGGTTTTACTGTCTGTTTATTGCACAGTGCAATGAATAAAGGTTATGCCACTGTTTTGGTTCCAAATCCGCGTGATTTAGACGCTCTCGTACATTGTTTTGAAAAATATCGTCCTACGGTTTTTCCTGCTGTAAATACTTTATTTAATGCACTGCTTCATCATGAAGGCTTTAATAAATTGGATCACAGCCGTTTAGAAATTACTACAGGCGGCGGTATGGCAATTTTGAAATCCACTGCCGATGGATGGGAAAAACTGACAGGACGTATTATCCGTGAAGGGTATGGCTTATCAGAAACGTCACCTGTGGCGACCTTTAACCCACCAATCTCTAATACTTTTAGTGGCACGATCGGTATTCCTGTACCGAGCACGGATATTGCTATTTTGGATGATGAAGGTCACCAATTAGCGCCCGGTGAAACTGGTGAAATTGCAATTCGTGGCCCGCAGGTCATGAAAGGTTATTGGAATTTACCTGAAGAAACGAAAGCGATCATGACTGCTGATGGTTTCTTTAGAACGGGTGATATTGGCTTTATGAATGAAAAAGGCTATACCAAAATTATTGACCGTAAAAAAGATATGATTTTAGTGTCAGGCTTTAATGTTTTTCCGAACGAAATTGAAGAAGTTTTAGCCCAACATCCAAAAATTTTGGAAGTCGCCGTGGTTGGGATTGCAGATGAAAAGTCGGGTGAAGTGCCTAAAGCCTTTATTGTCAAAAAGGATGACTCTTTATCGGTTGAAGAAATCCAAAACTATGCAAAAGAAAACCTGACAGGATATAAACAACCCCGTCATATCCAATTTATCAATGAATTACCCAAGTCGAACGTGGGTAAAATTTTAAGAAAAGAACTAAAAGTTTAATAAGAACTTTTAATTAAAAACATAAGTGTATGGGACTAGAAGCTCCATAAATAAATGAAAAAAGGAATGAGATTATGGGTTCAGGATTAATTACCGTATTTTTACCAATTGCACTCGCAATTATTATGGCTGGTTTGGGTCTAGAGTTGACCATAAATGACTTTAAACGCGTACGACAACACCCCAAAGCCGTGTTTATCGCATTATTTTGCCAACTGGTTATTTTAGTCGGTATTGCATTTATTATTTGTAAGGTTCTTGCTTTACCACCCATGCTTGCTGTTGGATTAATGCTCCTTTCTGCGTCACCGGGCGGGCCAACAGCTAATTTATTTAGTTATCTCTATAAAGGCGATATTGCTTTAAATATTACTTTAACGGCTATAAATTCGGTCATTGCTGCCTTTACGCTTCCGTTAATCGTGAATTTTGCAATACAACACTTTATGGAAAATGGGCAAAATGTAGGATTGCAATTCTCTAAAATCATACAAGTTTTTCTTATTATTTTAGTGCCCGTTGGGATCGGGATGTTAGTCCGTCATTTTGCGCCGCATACGGCCGAAAAGCTCAATAAACCTGTACGTATCTTTGCTATCGTTTTTCTCGTATCGATCATCATATTGGCAGTTGCGCGAGATTATCAAAATCTGATGACGTATATTGGGCAAATTGGATTGGCAACTTTGCTGTTCTGCGTGTGTAGTTTAATGGTTGGCTATTTTGTTCCAAGATTATTGGGTGTAAATAGCTTTCAGGCGAAAGCTTGCGCGTTTGAAATTGGAATTCATAACAGTACCTTAGCCATGACCATTGCTTTTACAGTAATGGCAAGCAGTATGGCTGCTATGCCAGCAGCAGTTTACTCATTATTTATGTACATTGTTGCAGCAATCTTTGGCACATTATTAAATCGTCTAGAAAAGAAAGAGATCACGCAAATATCAACCAAAACGTACTCAAAGAATCTTCAATAATATCGGACAGATAAAGGTATTTAACTATCACCAGATGTTTATAGGTTGAATTAAAAGAGGAGGCCAACACCTCCTTTTTAGACTCAAAATTTAAAATATTTATGGCCGAGCAAGCGCAGTCATAATAAAAAGAAAGCGTTAGAGTGCTGTTATAAAAGTAAATTGTTAAGCCAATATTTAAGGTTTTCCTTAATTATTTAATTAAATGAAAAACAATAATTTAATTAAATAATTTCTAGCCAATTTCACATTGACAGCTCAAATATTGAAGATTACCATTTGCGGGCTGGCCTACATTGCCAGTCGGTTTTGACGGACCGAGTTTGTAAGACCACATCAGAGCCATTCCTTCTGAGGGATACTCATATGTGCACACCCCGTTCCCTCCCGTAGCGGTAGGACGGGAGTGGGACACCTTCGGGTGTGCTGGAGTCTTACCCAGTCCGTCAACCTGCTTCCGTTCTGCCACCATAATTTATAATGCTTTGGCAGAACTCCCAAAAGAAGGAGTTGGCTATGTACATTCATAAATTATTGGCAGTCACTGTCAAAAACTATCTCGACACAACTTAAATCACTTTAAAGCAGTTTGATTGCCTATAGGCTTTTCATGCTTTAAATCATTACGTCTAAAACTTAGCAACAATAAAACTTGAGATGTGCCAAGCACAGTCTTTACGGCTTTGCTGTGCCTTTTTTTCTCCCAGAAAAGGCACAGGCTTTTTTATCTCTTTTAGCAACAACAAGAATTTATAACGGTAAAACGATGCCAACTTTAGAAAGATCTTCCAAAAAATTACAGGTTATTCATACCGCAATAGAGCTGTTTAATATCTATGGATTTCACAATACGGGCGTGGACTTAATTGTCAAAAAATCCAAAATTCCTAAAGCCACTTTTTATAACTACTTTCAATCAAAACAGCGGCTTATTGAAATGTGCCTATCCTTTCAAAAAAGCAAACTCAAAGAAGAAGTGCTGGCAATTATCTACTCAAGCCGTTACCGAACCTCAAGTGATAAACTCAAAGAGATTATTGTTTTACATGTCAATTTTAATAGCCTGTACTATCTATTACTCAAAGCCATTTTTGAAACTAAACAGATTTACCCGCAAGCCTACCGTATAGCGCTTGAATATAGAAAATGGCTGCTTAAAGAACTTTTTGATCTGGTTTTTAGTTTGGACACCCATGCGTTAAAACCAAGTGCCGACATGGTTTTAAACATAATTGATGGCTTGATGTTTCAAATTTTAAGCTCAAACAGTTTGGATGAAAGGGATGTGGTGGTGGGGAGGTTTTTTGGGGAACTTAAATAAATAATTCCACAAAGATAAATTATAGTTTATAAAGCTAATTTTAAAGTAAAGTTAAAAGTATCAAATCTTTATAATCGTTTTGAATGGATAGAAAGCCAATAAGGTTATTTTATGAAAGCAATAAGAGAATTAAATAAATTATTAAAATGTTATAAAACATATAGTATTGAAAGTTTGGTTCATTCATTAAAATTTTATCAAAAACATATACTAGATACCTTAGATGGAAAAGATATACTTTTTCCCTATCATATAGTGGGTATGTCTATACCTTATGCCCAGTTGGCATTCTTAAAAATTGAAAATAATAATACAGATATAGATGCTTTAAATAGTTTAAATCTTGCCTTGATGTATGCAGAAGTAGGAAGAGAATTACAATTAAAAGATTTTAAAAGAAAGCCTCTAGATAAAATGAATGTACATGAATTAAAGAAATATTTTTCAGAATTTTCTGCACTACTTTTTTGGGCGATTCTATTAAATAATAAAAATTTAGCAAAGAAATTAGCACGCCAAGTGGAGTTTTGCTTACAACAAAAATTTCTATCTGATTTTCATTTAAGTTATGACTATTTTTCATTATGGGCTTATTACAAATGGATTAATGAAGAATTTACATTAGAATCAAAAATAGATGGAAAATTTAAAGATTTGATAGATAATTGGTCATGTGACTCAGTATTTTTAGAACCATTACTCATAGATATAGCAAATTTACACTGCGAAGAATTAATAGATAATAATTTACGTAAATATCCTCCAAAATTCATTAACCCTCCGTTTACTTTATTGCCACTTGAAATTCATGTGATTAATAAATTGCGTGCATTAGATAATTTAGATGAAATATCTTTAAATCATCCTTTAATGAACACTCATTCAGCAAAAATTAAAAAATTTGAAGTGATCGGTGATGATTTGATTGAAACGATACAGATAAATTTTTTGTAGTTGAGGAAGCCAACCAAAGCATCACAAAAATATGGGCTTTTTTTATTACACATTGCTTAAAAAATATACAGAAACCTCCCTAAAACGAGTTGGAACGCTACAAACACGAATGATACTTTAAGTTTCACTCTTCCCAATAAGTGAGGTGAGCAATGAAATTGTTAGCTTTGATTAGTATGGGAGTTGCAGCGAGTTATTGGTATAAAACTATAAAAGATAGCAAGCCAACTCTTCTGAAACCTAATTTTGATGAAATAGTAAAAAACTTTGTATTAGCAGAATTTAAAGCCTAATACATTTGATAATCTTAATTAAATAAAAAGCTCATCGGAAGATGGGCTTTTTTATTATAGTGGTGTTTATTGAGACTAGAATTTTTGATTTATAATTTAAATCCAAAGAATTTTTACGTTCTATGAAAATGAAACCATCTTCAATTATTCTCATCTTGTTTTGTTTAAGTTCTACTTGCTTACATGCTGAAAAACTAGGAAGAGAGAGGATGAAGTTTTTTCTAGGATTGATAGAAAATTCCCGAAATGCTGAACAAAACTTACAAAATTATTTAAGCGGAATTCATTCGGTGGGACAAGTTAGCTTTAAACATCAAATGAGAATAACTGATCTTTTATGCGATGTTGGAAAAGCACAAAAACTAATGATTGAATTTATGGAGTTAAATAGAGAAAGGTTTGGCTTAAAAGATCAGGATGTTATGACTGTTTTTCCACTTGATCGACAAAAATTACAAGAGGAATTAGAAGAATTAAAAGGTACTCCTTATGAATGTGGTAAGCAGAGTTATAAACATCTGTTGTGATAGCTTTAATAAATTTAATTGTTTTATGTTCTAAAGTTATATAGACGCCTTAAGTGACTTCTCATTTTTAACTTATGATATATTGGTTTTAAATAAATAATTAGTATTTAGAAATATGAAAAAATATGTTTTTTGGGGGCTTGTGATGAGCCTGCTTTCAGCTTGTTCAAATAATGTATTAAACGCAGAAGCTTCTAAACCAGCTCAAGGACAACAACAAGAGATAGAATCTAAGACTCTAGTGCCTAACACAAGTAAAGAATGGGATCCGTCTTTTGATTGCGACCCAGTTAAAGCGAAGAAACTTGTAGGCAAAACTGACTTAACCGAAAAACAGGTTCTTTCGATTACTAATGCGAGAGTTTATCGAAGTGCTTATGTTGGGGAGCCAGTTACAGAAGAATTTCGCCCCGACAGAGTCACTATAGTTATCGATCCAAAAACAAAAAGAATAATAGCTGGTATGTGCGGCTAACTTAGAAAATAAACAAAAAATAACGGTTAATAATATTTTGTTTTATAAATTGTAATTTTTTAATTTTCTATTATAAATATTATACTTAATGAATGTGTGTTGCGAAAATACCTATGGATATACTGTTCACCCTTATATTTTGATTGGTTTTTAAATAAACAATATATCGTTATATTTAAATCTTATTTTTTTGACTAGAAGGTAAAAAATGAAAAAAATATTAACCCTAACAATTTTAATTTCATCGTCTTGTGCTTTTGCTGCATCAAATAACGGAGCTGAACAAGATATCCGTAGTTATTCTTTATTGCATGGTGTTAGTACAGCAGAAGCAAATAAAGCATTATTTTTAGAAGCTAATCGAGACTCTGCATTAGATGCTATTGAAAAGGAGTTTAAAGGACGTATAGCTGGTATTTATGTAGAAAACTCACCTACATATAAAATTGTGGTCAGAGTCAAAGGTTATGGCCGGAATGAGAAAAGAAATATAGCTGTAGGGAACACTATTTCAAAAAGTAATTTGCCTATAGAAATTCAATATGGAGCTAAAGAGACTAGAGAGGTTGCTAAAGGGCAATTGAATAAAGTTGCAAAAATTGCTAGTAAATATTTTTCTAAAGTTCAAACAGTTAGTTACAATGAAAAAAGTGGGAGTATAGTTGTTGAAGTTAAAGGGAAAAGTACCACTGAGAATTTAAAGAAGGTTGATGAAATACAATCTCTTTGGAATAATCCAAATCTACCAATAGAAATTAAATTCGTTAATTGGACTATCAAACCTTTGGTTGACGCTCATGGTGGAACTTTCGTTGCAGGACAAATCAGTCCAACAATGTATGGTGATTGTACAACTGCATTTGGCATAAAAAATTCTGCTGGCACAAAATACATGAGTACAGCAGCGCATTGTCCAAATAACTTCAAGAGTAAAGCAGATGGTACACCCTATACATTTGTAGGTGAGATTCCATTTGCGCAGTCTAATGATTTCCAGTGGAATAGTACAACAGCCAATATCACCAATAAATTCTATGTAGGACCAACTACGACTAGAACCTTAACAGGCAGACGAACGTTATCTGCAACAAAAATAGGTGACAGTGTATGCCATTATGGTCTATCAACTGGATATAGCTGCGGTACGGTTGAAGCAGTTGGGACATCTATTGGTGATCCAAACTATCCCGGAAATTTTTGGGTTAAAGTAAATACAAATACATGTGGTCGTAGTGATAGTGGTGGGCCAGTTTTTACTGCTCTCACTATTGCTAGTGGTATTCTTTCGCTTGGGGCATTAGATGATGCAACAGATGAATGTTATGGATATTACTATGTTCCTACAGATAAAATTTATGAAAATGGCTTTTCATTTATTTATTAATTAAATTTCATAAATGCGATAGCATTTTTTTTGTTTAAATTTAAATACAGAATAGTCTGTATATTGTGCCTTGCTAATGATTAGTGAGGTACTCTTAAATTGATAAATCACTTAAATTTCTATTTTCATCTAATATCACTGAAAACTTTTTCAACTCCTAATAATAATTAAGTAAATTTTAAAAACACTTGATATTAAAAATTAATATAAGTTCTTGAAATTTTGATAGAATACTTTTTCTTAAAGATTGATAAAAATACATGTTTATAGAATTTAAAAATTTAAAGAAAAAACAGTACATTGCTCTACTAACTATAGCTTTTCTTATTTTTAGTGGTGGGTATTTAGTTGTTAACAATAAGGGAAATATTCAAAGAGTTGAATCCGTGATATATACCGATAAAACTATAAGTGAGAAATTTGGAGAAATTAAAAGTTATAGTATTCGTAGTTTTGGATCGGACCATTATTCTAGCCCTAAGCGACCAGCTTACTCTTATAAGATTGATATAACTGGTGAAAAAGCTGATGGAATAGTTGAAATTGATATGAGAAAAGATCAAGAAAAGCTTAAATATCTATATACGATTAAAATTACGGATGTAAGTCCTCATAGTTTTCGTATAAGAATAGGAAAACATTGATACATCTTAGTCTTTAAGATTTGTTATAAATCAAAAGAGACCAGTTAATGGTCTCTTTTGATTAAATCTTTTATTTCTAAAACCTAAACCAACTTTTGAACCTTCTGTGCTTTTGGTAACGACGGTTTTCTTCCCAAATACAGCGCGATCATGGCACCCGTAAATGTAAGCATACATAACGGTAAAAGAGAGATAGGGAAGCTACCCGAATAATCTTTCACTATGCCCATAATAGTGTTCATAAGACCCGTACCAATATGTGCAATGGTATTAACCGCTGCGATGCCTACAGCTACCAGAGTCGGTGGTAGGCGTTCAGAAACCAACGCCCAGAAAGGACCCTTGATTGCATAGTTACCCATCAAAACAATAGAGAATAAAACTAAGCTCAAGGTTAAAGACGAAGTAAAAATAGTAAGAAGCAAACCCAAACTTGTCACAAATAATGGAATCGCTGTATTTAAGCTCTTATTGCCACTTTTATCGGCATGTACGCCCCAAACAATCATGAAAACTGCAGCTAAGCCAAACGGAATCATATTTAAGAGACCAGTTTCCATGGCTGTCAGATGGAAAGCTTTTAGTATTTGAGGCATCCATAACGACAAAATATTGCTGGTTGCTGAGCTTCCTGCATAAATAATTGCGAAGAACCATAAATATTTATTGGTCATAAGAAGCTTAAACTTACTCTTTTTCTGCTCAGCACTGTCTTGTTTTTCAGAATTTAACAACTGGTTTTTTTCAAAAGTTAAGGTGTTTGAGAGCCATTCCTTTTCTTCTTGATTTAACCATTTCACATTGTTAGCGGTATTCGGCAGCCATACAAGGCACAACAAACCAAGAAGGATTGCAGGTAATGCTTCAAGAATTAAAAGCACTTGCCATCCGCTAAACCCAAGTAAACCATGTAAGCCTAGCAGTAAGGCAGATAACGGCGAACCGATAAAGTTAGATAAAGGAATGGCAACCATAAATACAGCAACAATTCGAGCCATATATCGTTTAGGGAACCAGAGCGTTAAATACAGTAGTACGCCCGGGAAAAAACCAGCTTCGGCAGCGCCGAGTAAAAATCTTGAAATTGCATATGAAATCGGGCCGGTAATGAAGGCGGTACAGCAGCCCACAATTCCCCAAGTAATCATGATTCTGGCAATCCAGATACGTGCTCCCAGCTTTTCCATTGCCATGTTGCTGGGAATTTCAAATATAACGTAGGCAATAAAGAATAATGTCGCACCGAAACCAAAGGCGGTAGCAGTTAAACCAATTTCTTGGTTCATGGTTAAAGCGGCGAATCCAATATTCACCCGATCAATATAAGCGATGAAATAACAAAGAATGAGGAAGGGAAGAATACGAAAAGAAAGTTTACGAATCGTTGACTTTTCTACTTCCGATATAGATATATCATTTTTCATACATACTCCTTATGTACGTGAGAAATCAAACAGCTTGGTCGGGTTCTGATTTAAAATTAAACATTGCTCGTGTTTATCAAACACAATCTGTTTAAAAGTTTTAAATGCATCCTCATAAGTTATTAAAGATTCATGTTGGGTATGCGGCCAATCGCTTCCCCAAATGAGTTTGTGTAAAAAACCTTTTTCTTTGAAAATGTTATATGCCTGTTGGGCTATATTTATGTTGTTGGGTGTAGCACCCAAACGGTAGAAACCGGATACTTTAATCCAGTGCTGTTTTACGTTAAGTAAGCTTAAAAATTTCTGATAATCTGGATCTTCAATCCCTTTAATAGGGTCAACTCGGCCAAAATGGTCAATTACGACATCAAAGCTGTATTCATCCAATTGTGGCAAAAGCTGAACCAGATATTTCGGCGGTGCGTGTATCTCAACTTGCCAGTTGAGGCTTTCCACATTTCGTAAAAATTTTTGCCAGTCAGGCGTATTTAGCGCAGGAGGGTTAAGACCGAATAGATTTAAGCGAACACCAACGATGCCTTGTGCCTTGAGATTCACTAGCTCATCAAAAGTCGTCGTATGTTGAACGACGGCGATCCCTTTTAAACGGTCAGGATATTGCTGAATTGCGTTTAACATCGCTTGATTATTGGTACCCAAAAAGCTGGGTTGAACCAAAATGCCATGCGTGAAATTGTGTTCATCAAGATGAGAGATAAAACTTTGTACAGTTGCCTCATAATCAGGTGCATAACGTGCTGTTTCGATACTTTGGTCCTGAGTCGAAAAAACATGTGCATGTGTATCTATACAGTTCATTTTCATCTCACATTACAAATTTTAAAGCAAAAATAGCGATTAAAGCGGCAATGACTCCTACAGGAATTGCTTTAAATAACAGTTGATTAAAGAATTTGGTTTTGTCGATGTCTGCTGGTGCTGAAGCCATAATGAGACTACCGCCAGACGAGAAAGGAGAAATCGCTGTAGACTGAGCGCCAACCACAATACAAATGAATAGCACTAGTGGGTTTAGGCCAGAGGTAAGTGCAAGCGCCGGAACAATTGGGAATAAGGTAGGAGCAACCACACCTAGAGTGCTTGAAAATACAGACATAATGGCACTGATCAGACATAACAGTACGGGAATGACCCACACAGGAACATTGTTTGCTAACCATTCAGACAGGGTAGTAATAATGCCAAGCTTCACCCCTAATGCGATGAGCATACCGACACCACAAATCATGATCAGTGTGCCCCAAGGCACAAGTGCAATGACCTTTTTCTCATCTGCAAGTTTCATAAGTAAACTAATGAGCGAGAAGGTAATCGCAAGAAAGGCAATATCAATTTTGGAGTTTAAAAAGCTAATCGTTTTTACATCGGGAAGAACAAGATGCAAGATTGGAAAAACTAAAACAATCGACATCATTAAAATAATAAGGAAGATGGATTGTTTCTGTTTTTTGTCGAATGGTTCAGGCTTTTGATCTTCAATCACAATTGAATTACTTTTTCTATTCCAGAGGGTATAAATTCCCAACACCGCAATTGGAATAATTAAAGTTAAGACAAAAATTCCACTGCTATATGAAAAAGCTGTTTGTGAGCTAATGCCAGTATTTTCCATTAAGCTTCGGAAAATAATGCCACTTTGCGATGTCATAAAATTTGCGCCAGCTAAAGCGCCGTAATTTGCAGCCATCCCACCAATAATCATATTCATATTGGTTTTTTTACACAGCAGCAATGTAATCGGTGCCATAAAGGCAAGTACTGTATAAAAACCAGCACCTAGGCCTGCAATAATGGTTGCTGCGAAAAAAATTGCTAAAGGTAAAAACTGAGGAAACTTACGGCATTTATATAAAAGATGGCTGGCAAGCTTCTCTAGTGCGCCATTTGCCAAAGCAAAGTTATAAAACAAAGTAACGGATAAAATAATAAAGAAAATTTTGACAGGCCATAATTCAATAACTTCGGAAGGTTTTAGACCCATGCCAAAGCAACCAATCAGGTAGGCAAACGCTATCGTAAAAAATCCGATATTAATTTTCGTTTTATAACCTAAACCTATCGATACGGCTAAAGCCATCAACATCAATGCAGTCATATTATCTTCCTTGATAAATATATAAACATCTAAACATATATATGTTTGGTTTTTTGTATTACACAGAACTATGCTAATATTGTCAAATCGATTTCATAATGTTTAACGCAAATGCTTGATGAGACTGCATTTAAAAATTTTAAATTGCCAAGATATGAAAAGGTCCGTTGGGAACTTCAAAAACTACTGATCCAGTCAAAATGGACAGTCGAAGAGCCTATTCCAAGTGAACAAGAACTTGCGCAAATGTATAGCGTATCGGTAGGAACCGTTAGAAAAGCGGTTGAAGGGCTGGTTGAAGATGGCTTATTAGTTAAACAGCAAGGAAAAGGAACTTTCCTCAAACAACCTAATTTTGAAAATTCGCTCATTCGTTTTTTTAGATTACGTAATAAAAAGGGCGAGTTCATTCAGCCACAAGGACAAATTAAAAAAGTAGAAGTGTGTGATGCAATACCGGAAGTAAACGCCGAGTTAGGGCTTGGGCACACTGACAAGTTGCTTTATATCGAGCGTGTCCGTAAGCATGAAGATGTCGTTGTATTAAGTGAGAGAATCTGGCTACCTGAACGCTTATTTAAAAATCTGGAAGAAATTCCAATCGCTGAGTTTGGTAACTTACTTTATCCTTTTTATTATCAGCACTGCGGTCAATTTGTTTCTTCTGCAACAGAACGGTTAACTTTTGAGAAAAATATTAAAGATAGCTATTTAAATAACCACCTTGAAGACCCTTTAGTGAAGGTATGCCGTATTGCAAAAAATCTTGAAGGTGTAGCGGTCGAATACCGTGAGTCTTATGGTTTGGCCGATAATTTTCATTATGAAATAACAATTAATTAATTCTTTATGCAGCTTAATAAAGATTTCCTTATTAAGCTGCAGAGCTGGTTCACTACCGTTTATGGTTAAGTATTTCTTGTAGGAAGTGAGTCATTACCCCATAAATCGAGCATCGGCTAATCCTTGGATGCCTAGCCCATAAATGGCAAAAACACTGCCTCGCAATTGGTTGTCATCAGGGAATCTCGGAAGAGGCGGTTGCGACATAGATGTAACAAACAAGACATCAAGATTTTTTCCACCAAAAACTGCACTGGTAATTTTTTTTACAGGCATTTCAATAATACGATCGATTTGTCCATCAGGATGATAACGTACTAACTGACCGGAATATACTTTTGCATTCCATAAATAACCTTCACGATCTACTGTCGAGCCGTCTGCTGAACCACCGTCTGATGTATCTATCTTACAAAAAATAGTTTTATTTGAGATTTGGCCTGTTTCAAGATCATAATCATAAGACCAGATTTCACCTTGCCATGTGTCTGCAAAATAGAGCTTAGTACCATCAGGACTCCAGCAAATACTATTTGAAGTATTAATATTATTTTCTAATTTTTCTATTTTATAATCTGCATCTAATCGATAAAGAGATGCGGTATTTCCATCTTCGAGGCGATTCATAGAGCCAAAAACGAATCGACCTTGCCGATCAACACGACCATCATTTAATCTATTTTGGGGTAGGTCTGGTTCAGGGTTACAAATAAATTTTAAATTGCCTGTTTCAAAGTCGAGTTGATATAACCCGTCTTCGAGCGCAACAATTGCGCCGTTATAATTTTCTTGTAAAGCAAAAGAACCTATTTTTTTATGAACTTCCCACGCCTGTATATTTCCACCGAATTCATCACAACAGAATAATCGTCCATCAACAATATCTACCCAAAATAGGCGTTGGCGAACAGCATCCCAAGTTGGGCATTCTCCAAGTTTTGTTTTTACATCTACCAGTACTTTAATTTCCATAATTCCTTTTTTAGTCCTTTTATTCAGTCACTCATCGATGAAACTAAATTAATGAAAGCTAAATATAAAAACCAATGAAAATTTTTCTTTATCTAATAAAGGATTGTTATTGGTCCTGAGAATTAAAAATGTATGGAAATAAATAGCTAAAAACTAAATTGATAAATATAAGTTATTGCGTGGTGTAGAAATATCATTAGTAATTCTAAATCGACTTGATAGTTTAAGAGTGAACAAATGACATAACGTTATACGTAAAAGCATGTGGATGCATTTTAATTAAAAAGGAATTAGAAATGAGCCTAAAAAAAGTTCATCGCCACTCTTGGGTATCATTAGTGATTTGCTGGATTATCTGGGTGGTTGTTGCATATGACCGAGAGTTGATTTTCCGCGCAGCCAATATGATTTGTAATGAATTTAATTTATCTCCAACGCAATGGGGATATACCATTGCTGCAATTACACTTTCTTTGGCCGTTCTTAGTATTCCGGTTGCTGCTTTAAGTGATAAACATGCGTCCGGTTGGAAGCGAGGAATTTTTCAGTGGCCCTTAGTAATCGGATTTACTTTTATTTCGTTGCTTTCAGGCATTACATCTTTAAGTTCAAGTTTCTATAAGTTTGTAACCTTACGTATTATGGTTTCTTTGGGTTGTGGGGTGGCAGAGCCAGTTGGGGTGAGTAATACCGCAGAATGGTGGCCTAAGGAACATCGCGGTTTTGCCATAGGTGCTCATCACTCAGGTTATCCGGTTGGCGCACTACTTAGCGGTGTTGCAATGGCTACCATCATTACCTATTTTGGTCCGCAAAATTGGCGCTATGCCTTTTTTCTTGGAATTATATTTGCTGTACCGGCATTAACGTTTTGGGCGATTTATTCCACTCGTAAACGTTATTCAGAGTTTCACCAATCTTGTGTAGATAATCAATTCACGCCACCAACAGATTTTGTGCACGATGAAGGAGAAGAGAAAACAAGTACTCATAGTACATGGGAACGTTTAAAACAAACTCTAAGTTCTCGAGGAATTGTGTTTACCGCAGCCAGTACTTTAATTACCCATGTGGTTTATATTGGTTTTTTAACTATCTTTCCTGCATTTTTATACAATATTGTCGGGTTAGATCTGGCGAAATCGGCTGGCTTGAGCGCTGTATTTACAATTACCGGCATGATGGGGCAAATTATTTGGCCGACTTTGTCCGATAAGATTGGCAGACGACTCACATTGATTTTATGTGGTTGTTGGATGGCGGTCAGCATTGCAAGTTTTTGTTTAACTTCAGGCGTAGTTTCTGTCATTGCAATTCAACTGTTTTTTGGTTTATCTGCCAACGCAATTTGGCCTATTTTCTATGCGACAGCATCAGATTATGCACCAGCCGGAGCAATTGGAACTGCAAATAGTTTAATTACAGTTGCTCAGTATATAGGTGGGGCAGTCGCACCGATTATTATGGGATATTTGCTTACGAGCTTTGGTGGTTGGCATAGTCATCAGGGGTATATCTGGTGTTTTCTCTTAATGTCATGTTGTGCGTTTATTGGCGTGATTTTGCAATTGATATTGGGTTATCTCATTAAAAAAGAAAAATCAGAACAAGTTGATAATTTAAGTTTGAGTGCAAATTAAATTCTTATTTATTTCAAGTTTTTAATCTTATTTTTATCTATGGTGAGATACCAGCAAAGTATGTCGATATTGGAATACTTTGCTGGCATTGATAAGAAAACTAATTCTGCCAATACGGCCGCTCACCATAGATTTCAGCAAAATAATCGATCACTGCTCTAATATTAAGTGGTGGATGGCGGACATTGGGATAAATGGCTGCGATATGTTGGAGTTGTGATTTAATCGCGACTTCATATTCAGGTAAAAGCTTTATTAAGTCACCTTGTTTTAAAGCTTCGCCAATCAGCCAATCAGGAAATAAAACAATCCCCATGCCATGAAGCGCAGCCGTCATTAAGCTCTCGGCATTATTCGATGAAAGTAAAGGAGTAAGGGGGTAATGTACCCATTCTTCATCAGGCTTTCTCACTAACCAACGGTTAGGACCTTCAAAACCTTTATAGACTAGGCATTTGTGCTGATTTAGATCTTTAGGCTGATCAAGCGTACCGTATTTGGCAACATACTGAGGAGAGGCGGCCAAATGATACTTTTGTGTAGCAAAAATACGTGCATGAAATGATGAATCAGTTAGCGTTCCAATGCGAAATATTAAATCGGTGCTTTCGCGTAACGGATCTATAAATTCGTCGGTTTGAATTAGCTCTATTAAAAGCCTTGGATAACGTTCTGATAAACCCGCCAACCACGGCGCAATATGCCGTTGACCAAAAAATACAGGAGCATTAATGCGGACGAGTCCCGATGGCTCTATGGTTTTATCTTGTAAAGCCTTTTGAGCTTCATCAAATTGTTCGGTAATTCTTTTTGCATATTCAAAAAATAATTTGCCCGATTCGGTGGGTGTGATTGCTCGTGTATTTCGGTAGAAAAGTTGTTGCCCCAACGCATCTTCAAGTTGTTGAATGGTTCGAGAAATCATGGAGGCAGACACATCTTCTTTACGTGCTACATTCGAGAAGTTTTGAGCTTTGTAAACACTAATAAAGAAGCGAAGCGTGCGGATATCAATCGAATTTGTTAAATCCATTTGTGCAATTTCTGCAAAAGTGATTCATGAATTATGCTGTTTTTCTGATGAATTGGCTACCTTAGTATTCGTTGCCTAGATACAGATGAGGCAATGTAGATGCAAATTCTATTACTACTCCTAACCATTTTAGGGGGAATGGGGCTATCAGTCGAAGCTGGGCTTTTAGGGCCGTTAGGAAAGGAAGTAGGTGAGTTGTGGGCCACGTTTAGTATTTTTGGTGTGGGTGCAGCACTTACTTTTTTACTCATGTTGTTTTTTAGCCCACGCAATAGCCCTTCATTTTTTACACTTCCATCTTGGCAATTACTCGGTGGTATTTTAGGCCCTGCTTACGTCATTATTTTGACCATTACCACTCCAATTATTGGCATTACCATGACGATGATAGGCATTTTAGCGGGTCAGGTGTCTAAAAGTCTGATCATCGACCACTATGGTTTGTTGGGGACTCCGCTCCGAAAGGTAGACCGTAAACGAATTTTGGCACTCATCTTTATTGTTGCTGCACTGGTACTTGTCGCAAAAGCATAGGAGACCCGCATGACAATTTTAATGATTATTCTCGCCGTCATTGGTGGTGCTTTATTGAGTATACAGGCCGCAATTAATGGTCAACTTGGAGCAAAAGTTGGCGTATTTCGTAGTGCTTTTTTGACTTTCTCAGTCGGTGCTCTAATTACTGCACTCCTTATTTTTTACTTTGAACCAAAACAAACCTTAACCTTGTTAGATGTTCCCAAATGGCAGTTGTTAGGTGCCATGTGTGGAGTGCCTTATATTGTTATTATGGTACTGGCCGTGCAAAGAATTGGAGCTGCGGTTGCTACGGTAGCTGTAATTTTTGGGCAACTTTTGATGAGTATCTTGATTGATAACTTTGGCTGGTTTGGTAATGAAATGCTTTCTTTTTCACCGTATCGATTAGGTGCATTAATTTGCTTAGGGATTGCTTTATATTTTATCTATTCAAGTAGTAAAGACAAAAAGATAGAAGCGTAATACAAGCTTAAGATTGAAATTAATATAGGTCTCATTGTTGGTCGTAAAGCATACTAATAATGAGGCTATACTTCATATTTTAAGTACTTTGATAAATGAAAGAGGTTGCTGTTGAGAGAGAAAGACTCTTTAGTTCTAATCAGCGAAAAGCCATACCTTGAATATAAAAATGCAATGTTTGAGCTCAATAAATTAAAAAACAAAGATTTTTAACCTGCAACAATCCGCTTCTCAAGCATCTCCATAAAAGTTTTTAAAATAATATTATGATTTTTGCCCTTATGAGTAATTAAACAAATAGGTGTGCTGTAATGCATTTTCTCCTTTGAAACAGCTTGCATAAAACCATCTTCAACCCATTTTTTTGCATAGTGGTCGGGTAAAAAACCCAAGAATTTTCCAGTTAAAATCAGAAATGCGATGCCTTCGCGGTCACTTGCTGTCGCTTTACAGTCTAAAAGTTGGTGCAACTTTGCTGCTTCTGGTGTGATGGCATAATTAGGGAGAACCGCTTGCCATGTTTTTAACTCATCTAGATTCATGTTGCTGCACTGGCTAAACAACGGATGATTTTTACCGCAGTACAAAAATGAACTTTCGCTATATAAATCGAAGTAGTCTAGACCAGACAAAGGCGTAACAAGTGGAATAACACCTGCATGTAAACGGTTATCGAGTACGCGGCATTCAATATCTGACAGAGTACTCATACTGATATTAATAATAACCTCAGCATGTTCCTCTGCAAGTTGGGTCAACGTATTGGTGATATATCCTCTAGGCATAGTCACAAGATTGTTAATAATGCCGATATTAAACTCACCCTTAAGACGGTTATGCATTTGGTTAACTTTAGAGCGGAAGTCTTCAATCGCTGCTGTGAGCACTTCGATATATTCTAAAATTTCCCGTCCTTCATCGGTCAGGGCAAAGCCTGCACGACCACGTTGACATAGTCGAATGCCAAGACGATTTTCTAAATCACTCATATGCAAACTAATTGCAGAACGACTAATACCTAAAATACTTTCGGCAGATGTAAAGCTGTGACAATCGCAAACCGTTTTAAATATTTTAAGTAATTTAATATCAAAATCAGTGACTTGATTTAATTTTTTAGGTTTCATTTAGTTTTGTTTTTTTAAATCTAAACTCAAGATAATTTGAATTTATCAAACTTATCTCGCTATGTACACTCAAACCATAATTTGAGAATAAACAGGAATGGTTATGTTTGATACGGATAAATTCAGCGACTCAGAGCATACTTTGGATGCGGTTCAAACTAATAATAATATGCACATAAATTATCAAGCACACTGGATGCCTTTCTCTGCAAATCGAAACTTTGCTAAAGATCCGCGCATGATTGTGGGTGCCAAAGGATCTTATCTGATTGATGATTCGGGCCGTGAAATTTACGACTCACTCTCCGGCCTATGGACATGTGGTGCAGGCCATACTTTACCCGAAATTCAACAAGCGGTAAGTGCACAATTAGGTCAGCTCGACTACTCGCCAGCTTTTCAGTTTGGTCATCCATTGTCTTTTAAGTTGGCAGATAAAATTGTTCAGCATATGCCTGAAAAACTACAACACGTTTTCTTTACCAACTCGGGTTCAGAGTCGGCAGATACCGCGATCAAAATGGCGCGTGCATATTGGCGTATTAAAGGTAAACCGAGCAAAACCAAATTGATTGGTCGTGCACGTGGCTATCATGGGGTAAACGTTGCGGGAACAAGCTTAGGCGGTATTGGTGGCAACCGTAAAATGTTTGGTCAACTGATGGATGTAGACCATTTACCGCATACCTTGCAGCCGAATTTAACTTTTACCAAAGGCTGTGCAGAAACAGGTGGAGTAGAACTTGCCAATGAAATGCTTAAGTTAATTGAGCTACATGATGCTTCAAATATTGCAGCTGTTATTGTGGAGCCTATTTCTGGTTCAGCAGGTTGTATTGTACCGCCAACGGGCTATTTAGAACGTTTAAGAGAGATCTGTGATCAGCATGACATCTTGTTAATTTTTGATGAGGTGATTACAGGTTTTGGGCGTTTAGGAACGTGGACAGGGGCAGAATACTTTGGGGTAACACCAGATATTTTGAATTTTGCGAAACAAGTGACCAATGGTGCCATTCCTTTAGGTGGTGTGGTGGCAAGTCATGAAATTTATTCTGCCTTTATGCAGCAAGACCTACCCGAACATGCCATTGAATTTACCCACGGCTATACCTATTCGGCACATCCGGTTGCTTGTGCGGCCGCTTTAGCTGCGCTTGAAGTTTTAGAAAAGAAAAACTTGTTAGCTCAATCGGCGGCGTTAGCACCAACTTTTGAAAAAATGCTGCATGGTTTAAAAGGTGCACCGCATATTTTAGATATTCGTAACTGTGGCTTGATTGGTGCTTTGCAGTTAGCTCCGCGTGATGGCGACGCCACCATTCGAGGCTTTGAACTCGGTATGAAACTCTGGAAAGAAGGTTTCTATGTCCGCTTTGGAGGCGACACGCTTCAGTTTGGCCCAATGTTTAACAGTACAGAAGCAGATATTGACCGCTTAATGAATGCCGTGGGCGACGCACTTTATCAAGTGAATTAAGGCTTATAGACATTTTAAGAGCATCGGTAAAGTCTATAGATGCTCTTTAAAAACCAAATGAAAAATACAGTTTGATCTAAAAACTAATTGTAGTAAGGAGTAACAACAATGACAAATGGCCTAGAAGATTTTAGCTATGAAGAAGTTTCAACTGAAAATAGTACGCATAGTGAACAAGCCAAAAAAATGCTAGGGCATTTCATTCAAGGAAGAATTGTATCTAAAACGGCAAGAAAACAGCCAGTTTACAATCCTGCGACGGGTGAAATTAGTAAAGAAGTCGAAATTGCAGATGCTCAAACGGTAAATGAAGCAGTTCAGGTAGCCGAGCAAGCATTTCCTGCATGGCGAGATACACCAGTCATTAAACGTGCGCGCGTCATGTTTAAGTTCAAACAATTATTAGAACAAAATGCCGAAAAGATTTGTGCTTTGATTGGAGAAGAACACGGTAAAATTTCTCATGATGCTCAAGGTGAGCTGCAACGTGGTATTGAAAATGTTGAATATGCTTGTGGCGCACCAGAGCTTTTAAAAGGGGAATATTCAAAAAATGTCGGTCCAGATATCGACTCATGGAGCGAGTTCCAACCGTTAGGTGTTGTCGCTGGGATCACACCGTTTAACTTCCCAGCCATGGTGGCGTTATGGATGTTCCCAATGGCACTGGTTTGCGGTAATTGTTTTATTTTAAAACCTTCTGAAAAAGCACCTTCTGTGGTTTTATACCTTGCAGAATTATTAAAGCAGGCGGGTTTACCTGACGGCGTGTTTAACGTGGTGAATGGTGACAAAGAAGCGGTAGATGCCTTATTGCATCATCCCCGTATTCAGGCGGTTAGCTTTGTGGGTTCAACACCAATTGCTGAATATATTTACCGTACTGCAACATCCACGGGCAAACGTTGCCAAGCATTAGGTGGGGCAAAAAACCACGCGATTATTATGCCAGATGCCGATATTGATAACGTGGTGACTTCATTGTTAGGTGCAGCTTTTGGTTCTTCAGGTGAACGTTGTATGGCGTTGTCAGTAGCAGTTGCTATTGGTGACGAAGTTGCTGATGTCGTGATTGATAAGCTAACTCAAGAAATGAAAAAATTGAAGTTCGGCAACTATGCAGATGCAAGCAATGATTTTGGTCCGCTGATTACCCAAGCACATAAAGACAAAGTGCAGGCCTATATTCAAAGTGCAGAACAGCAGGGCGCAAAAATTGTGGTAGATGGCCGTGATGCGAAACCAGCAGGCTATGAAAAAGGCTTCTTTGTTGGACCAACTTTAATTGATCAAGTCACACCAAACATGACCAGTTACCAGCAAGAGATTTTTGGGCCTGTACTACAAGTCATGCATGTTGACACGATGCAAGAAGCAATGCAACTCATTAATGATCACGAATATGGCAATGGTACTTGTATCTATACTCGTGATGGGGAAGCCGCACGTTATTTTAGCAGTCATATTCAAGTTGGTATGGTGGGTATTAATGTGCCTTTACCTGTACCTGTGGCTTATCATAGTTTTGGGGGTTGGAAACGTTCGTTATTTGGTGATTTACATGCTTATGGTCCAGATGGTGTCCGTTTTTACACACGCCGTAAAACCATTACGCAACGCTGGCCATCTGCACAAGTCCGTGAAGCAAAACAATTTTCAATGCCAACTCTAAATTAATTATTGCAGCAAGGGGAAGACATCAGTTTTCCCTTTTTCATTACCGTAGGATTTTCAAACATGTAATAGATTTTTATATGGATATATTTTTAAGGATTGAAATATGAATAATGATAGAACAAAAAAATTAGGCGAAGGACTTTCAAATCGCCATATCACAATGATTAGTATTGGCGGTGTTATTGGTGCAGGTTTATTTGTAGGCTCATCTTCTGCAATTGCCAAGGCAGGCCCAGCGGTGATTCTTGCATACCTGATTACCAGCATTATGGTATTTCTGGTGATGCGAATGTTGGGTGAGATGGCCGTTTTAGAGCCGGACACTGGTTCATTTTCTACATATGCCCGTAAAGCGATTGGCCCTTGGGCAGGCTTTACCATTGGTTGGTTATATTGGTGGTTTTGGGTGCTTGCAATTCCAGTTGAAGCCATTGCAGGTGCTGAAATTTTACATTCATGGTTTCCGAACGTTTCAGTTTCTATCTATGCGTTCTGTTTTATTGTGTTCTTAAGCTTGGCCAACTTTTTTAGTACCAAAAGTTTTGGTGAGTTTGAGTTTTGGTTTTCTTTAGTCAAAGTAGTGGCCATTGTTGGTTTCATTATTATTGGTATTTTGGCAATTTCAGGTATTTGGCCTTTAGCTAAAAATGTTAGCGGTGTTGCCAATTTATATAACAATGCTGGTTTTATGCCGCACGGTATGGGAGGCATTTTATCGGCAATTTTAATTACTGCATTCTCATTTTTTGGCGTAGAAATTGTCTCGATTGCAGCAGCAGAATCATCAAATCCTAAACAGAAAATTAGACGTGCAACGAACCTCGTGTTGTACCGCATTATTCTTTTCTTTGTAGTCTCAATGTTCATTGCCGTTTCACTTGTCGATTGGCGTTCACCAGATTTACAGAAGTACGGGACATTCCAATACGTTTTAATGAGCTTGAACGTACCGGGCACTAAACTCATCATTGATACGGTCGTGTTTATCGCCGTTGCGAGTTGTATGAATGCTGCGATTTATACGTCCTCTCGTATGTTATTTCGTTTGGGTACCCGTAGAGAAGCCCCACACGCCGTAACTAAAATCAATTATGCGGGTGTACCTGCAATTGCAGTATTTTCTTCAACTTTTATTGGTTTAGTGTGTTGTGTTATTAACTATGTATTCCCTGGAAAAGTATTTGGTTTATTGCTTTCAAGCACAGGGTCAATTGCTTTACTGGTGTACTTGGTTATTGCTTTCTCCCAACTACGTTTAAGACATAAGTTAGAAGCAGCTGGAGCGGAAATACCATTTAAAATGTGGTTATTCCCATGGCTTACTTGGTTTGTGATTATTATTATTTTAAGTGTATTGGCTTATATGTTCTTCTCACCAGCCTATAGTTATGAAACCACTTTATCTTTAGGTGTAACTTCGCTTGTGGTGGTTTGTGGGTTGTTCGTCACGCGAAAGCGTAAAGCAACCAGAGCGGTTGCCATGAATTTAGATTAATTAAAAAGAGACCGTAAATGGTCTCTTTTTTCTCTCATGTTCCAAGATTTAGACTAACTATTTAGTCGTATCTATTGATACTAAAACAGATAAACCAGGACGTAATAATTTAACATCTTTTTGATTTTCAATGAGCTTGATGCGTACAGGAAGGCGTTGAACGATCTTGGTAAAGTTACCAGTCGCATTGGTTGCAGAGATCGGAGAGAAAAATGCGCCAGTAGATGGAGAGAAGCTGTCTACCACACCTTTTAATTCAACATTGTAAGCGTCGACATAAACAGTGACAGGCTGGCCGATCTTAATTTGTTTTAACTCAATTTCACGGAAGTTAGCTTCTACATAAACCTGATCTAAAGGAACAACCACCATGAGTGGATTCCCAGCACTCACAAAGTTACCTACATTAGCTGACTTTTGACCAATCATGCCATCAATAGGTGCACGAACTTCTGTATAGCTCAAATTCAGTTTTGCTTTATCAAGCGCCGCTTGTGCTTGTTTAAGAGCCGCTTGTTTGGCTTGTACCTGAATCTTGTATTGGTTGAGCTGATACTGTGCATCAATCACTTTTTCTTTACTGCTGTCTAAGTCAGCATATTGTTCAGTCAATGTGGTTTTTGACTGTTGCGTAATCAATCTAGACTCGGCCCCAAGTGCCTGTAGTTGCTCATAACGCGCCGTATTATCTTTTGTGAGTTTAATTCCAGCTTCTACTTTTCTTAGCTGTGCTTCTGTTTCTCGAATAACAGTCGGTTGTCTCTCCACTGCGAGCATCGCTTCACTCACGTCAGCTTGTGCTTTTGCATAATTAGATTCAGCTTCAGCCAAAGCAGCTTGATAATCGCGTGCATCAATCCGCGCTAGAAGTTGGCCTTTTTTTACGGTCTGATGATCTTTAATATAAATCTCTTCAATATTGCCAGATACTTTAGGGGCAATGGTTGAGTACTCGACATCCACACGCGCATCGTCTGTTTCAACAATTGAAGAGGGTAAAAATATAAGTTTTAAAACCCATAAAATGGATGCTAAAACAATAATAAATGCAATAGCCATAACCCAATGCTTTTTGAGAAATTGCACTTTGGTTAACTTGGGTGGCTCGGTGTTGGTGGTATCTTGGGCTTCGAGAGTACTCATAAAGATTTTCCTGAGTTATGACTATTCATTAACTTAATGAGAGCAATACGTGGCGGATAAGTTCGAACTGGCAAAATCAACATCACAATGAACAAAATAGCGGTAAGGCCAGCTAAAATCAGATATTGATCGCTAATAACTAAAACTGATTGTTGCGCTTGAATCGCAGAATTTAAGGCAGATAAACCACCGGAAACACGTTCGGTACCATCTGCACTCAGCACAGGCGGGGTAAGAGGATTAATAACAGGACCTTGAATATTTTGAAAAACATGTTGGGCTGTATTTTCAATCAGCCGGGTTGAATGATATTCACCGCGCACTCGATTGACCCAGTCCAAAATACAAACACCCAGTACACCGCTAATAGCACGCGGGGTATTAATCATAGGGGATGCATAAATTGCCATAGTTGGGTGAACACTGTTTGTCCCCATCATTAAGAGCGAGAGCACGACACAGGTTTGCCCTAAACATGAGATTGCATGCCAAAAATAAAATTGGTCTTGATTCCATGTGGTATCAAGTTGACTTGCACCTAGGCAACCAGCAATGACCAGAAGTAAACCAAATCCGTGTACATATCGGCTATCCACCCAAGCTTGATTTAAAAGCTTCACAACAATAGGAATATAGATAAATTGCAGTGCCGCAATTTGTAAGCCAATCCACATGGTCTGAGTGGGTTTATAGCCATGTACAGCACTTAAGTAATTGAGTGGTAATGTGCTTGTGGACATACCAATAATGACAAAGCAAAAGAGAGCGAAAACAGCATATGCAAAATTTCGTATTTCGAGCATTTGCGGCTTAATTAAGGGCGATGGATAACGCCATTCATGTATAAAAAACCAAGGTAAAGTAATTGCACTAATTAAGGCTAATACACAAATTAATTGAGAATGGAACCAATCTAAATGGTTGCCATGCAATAACATGGTGCTCAGGCTGGCTAAGCTAATAATCGCTAAAATGGCACCCATCCAATCGTAAGTTTTTATTCTTGAATAATTTAATGGGTCTTGGGGAATACCAAAATACACCAGTGCAGCGCTTAGCGCACAAAAAGGAATGGTTTGGAAGAATATCATTTTCCAGCCAATTACATCTAAGTAAAAAGCTGAGAGTGCAGCACTTAAGTTAGGAAAGAACGTCGCAGTTAATGCATAGCAGGCTAAGCCCCATAGTCGAATATCAGGTCCTAAAAATCTAAGCGCACAGGCCATGAGCAAAGGAATGGTTAAACCATTGGCGAGCCCTTGTAAGCCACGCAATAAATAAAAGATTTCGATATTTGGACTAAAAGGAATTAAAACGCTAGAGAAGAGGCAAAGTCCGATCGCAAAAAGCAGGACTCTGCGCATTGAAAAAATAACGGCCCAACTGGTGGATAAAATCATGCCAATAATCATGGCACTTGCGTAAATGCTACTGACCCAATAACCAGAGTCGACACTAATTCCCATCGCGCCACGAATGTCGACTAAGGTAATGCTCGTGATTCGGTTGTTAAATTCAACAGTCATTGCAGCAAATATTGCACCTGCTAAACCGATGAGTGGTTTTGTATTCATCTTTTACCTTAAATCTTAAACATCAATTCATTGCACGGAGTAGATATTTACTGTACTGTACCGATCGGTACTCTACTCTTTAATTAAATTTCCGTCAATTCTCGATTTTGAACTTTTCGATGAGTTACACTTAGAACGAAATCGCTAAAATTTTTATAAGGTCAATATGTCTGTTACAACTAAAACCAATGAAAAAGATCAAAAAATTCTGGATGCGGCAACTAAGTTTTTTTTGACTCATGGTTTTAGTGGCACAACGACAGATATGATTCAAAAAGAAGCGGGTGTTTCAAAAGCAACGATGTATGGGTGCTATAAAAATAAAGAAGCAATGTTTGCAGCTGTGATTGAACGACAATGCAGAAACATGCAAGAGCAAATTATTTTAGTCGAGACAAAAGCTGAAAATTTACGCTCGGCTTTAACTGAGATGGGGAAAACCTATCTGTGTTTTATATTGTCGCATTCAGGATTGGCATTTTTTAGAGTTTGTATTGCAGAAGCAGTTAGATTTCCCGAGTTATCTGAAAAATTCTTTGAAGTAGGCCCGCAAAAGCTTGCAAATATTATTGCGGGGTATCTTGAAAAATCTCAAAAAAATAAAGAAATTGAATTAACTTCTTCTTCGGAAATTGCAGCGAATATATTTTTATCGCTTTTAAGAAGTGATGCGCATCTTAAGTGTCTTACACATCCTAATTACATAATATCAGATAGTGAAATTGGTGCTTGGGTAGGGTATGCAGTTGAATTATTTTTGAAAAATATAAATTATCGCCAGAGTTGATTTTATTTGTTTTACCAACAATAACTTAATGCAGAAATTTAAAAAGAGACCAACTTGTAGTCTCTTTTTATTTTTAGATCGCTTCTCTGGTCATCTCACCATTGACCAGTCTTAAAATCTGCAACGGATTGCTGTCTTTTAAGGCTTCCGGCAATAAACTCTGTGGATAGTTTTGGTAACACACAGGTCTCAAGTAACGGTCAATGGCCAAGGTTCCGACTGAAGTACCTCGGGCATCTGAAGTTGCTGGGTATGGTCCGCCGTGTACCATGGCATCACATACTTCCACACCCGTTGGGTAGCCGTTTATAAGTAATCGACCAGCTTTTTCTTCTAATACAGGAACTACATCTGCAAACTCAGTTAAGTCTGCTTCATCAGCAATTAAAGTCGCAGTCAGCTGACCATTCATGCTTTGTAGGGCCTGAATGAGTTGGGCTTTATCTTCAACTTCAATGATGACTGTGGTTGGCCCAAAGATTTCTTCTTGCAGAAGCTGGTCGCCTGCTAATAAAAGTTTAACATCCGCTTTAAACAGTTGTGGCTGTGCCTGATTGCCTTGCTGAGTTTGGCCTGCCAAATGCTTAATGCCTTGATGCTGGGTCAAGTGCTCAAGACCAGCGGTATAACTTTTTAAGGTGCCAGCATTGAGCATAGTCTGCGCAGGCTTAGCCCCCATAATTTCAGTCAGGTTGCTAATGAGCTGACTAAATTCAGCTGATTTAATTCCCAAGATTAAACCCGGATTGGTACAGAACTGGCCACAGCCTAAAACCACTGAATCAGCCAAATCCTGTGCAATTTTGTCACCACGGTTTTTTAATGCTTCTGGCAACATCAGCATCGGGTTAATACTGCTCATTTCCGCAAATACCGGAATCGGTTGTGGACGGGCTGCGGCCATATCACATAAAGCACGACCACCACGTAGTGAACCGGTAAAACCCACAGCCTGAATTAAGGGATGCTTCACCAAAGGCTCACCTACGCCATTGCCGTAGATCATGTTAAATACACCTTTAGGCATATTGGATTTTTCGACTGCACGTTCAATCGCCTGCGCTACAAAGTCTGCTGTCGCCATATGTCCACTATGGGCTTTCACCACTACAGAGCAACCAGCCGCTAGTGCAGAAGCAGTGTCACCACCCGCAGTTGAGAATGCTAAAGGAAAGTTACTTGCCCCAAAGACTGCCACAGGGCCAACACCGATTTTAATCTGGCGCAGGTCTGGGCGTGGTAAAGGTTGACGCTCAGGTAAAGCGGTATCAATACGGGCACCTAAAAAATCACCACGGCGTAACACTTTAGCGAACAGGCGCATTTGTCCACTGGTACGACCACGTTCACCTTGCAAACGTGCAAGTGGCAAAGCAGTTTCCTGTGAGACAATTTCAAGAAAATCTGTACCTAGAGCATCGAGTTCATCGGCAATATTTTCTAAAAATCTAGCGCGCTGTTCCGGAGACGTATGACGGTAAGTCTTAAACGCTTGACTTGCCGCTTCACAGGCCTGATTAATTTCTTGCTCGGTTGCATGATAAAACTCATAAGGCAAAGTTTCGCCAGTTGTTGCATTCACACTTTTTAGTAAAGTGGAACTTTGTGCGCTGCGTGAACCACCAATAAAGTTGTGTCCGATAATGGTCATAACAAATATCCTGAAATTAATGAGAGTGTCTTGGAAGGTTGTCTTGATTTACGACTCGCATATATAAAGTTGCAGGCTCTAAACAGCCACCTGTTGATAATTGCCCCACCATGTTGCGATACATTTCTTGCCAAGGTGTTTGAGAGGCAGAGACCGTCGGTTTCCATTCACGGCGGCGTTGTTCTAACTCTTCGTCAGAAATAAGCACGTTGACAGAACGTTTATTGAGATCAATGCGCAAACGATCATTGGTTTTTAATAAAGCAATGCCGCCGCCTACCGCCGCTTCGGGCGACATATTTAAAATAGAAGGGCTGGCAGATGTACCGCTTTGGCGGCCATCTCCTAGGCAAGGCAGTGAATCGATGCCTTTTTTAATTAACTCTGCGGGAGGAGCCATGTTTACCACTTCAGCACTACCCGGATAACCCACCGTACCTGCGCCACGAATGACTAAAATACAATGTTCATCAATGTTTAAGGCAGGGTCATTGATACGTGCGTGATAGTCTTCGGGACCTTCAAAAACGATTGCGCGTGCTTCGAAGCTATTTTCATTGTTTGGATCTGATAAATAGGTTTTTTTAAATGCTTCGCCCACTACAGACATTTTCATAATGGCACTGTCAAAGAAATTACCACTGAGCACAATAAAACCAGCGCCATGTTTCAAAGGTTGTTCATAAGGAAAAATGACATCGGCATTTGAGGTTTTTGCATTTTTAGCAATTTCACCTATTGTTTTACCGCTGACTGATGCACAGTCTTCATGTAATACACCAGCTTTTTGTAATTCGTGTAAAACGGCAGGAACACCACCCGCACGGTGGAAACCTTCACCCAAATATTTACCCGCCGGCATACAGTTCACAATGAGCGGGATGCTTTCCCCAACACGTTGCCAGTCTTCTAAACTCAGCTCAATCCCCATATGACGAGCAATTGCAATGAGGTGAGGAGGGCAATTACTTGATGCACCTAATGCTGAGGCTACCGCTATAGCATTTTCAAATGATTGTTTGTTCATAATTTTAGAAGGGCGTAAATCTTCTAAAACCATTTCACAAATTCTTTTGCCTGTCATATAGGCCATTTGCCCACGTTCACGATATGGCGCCGGAATACTTGCACATGTCGGTAAAGACATACCTAAAGCTTCTGCCAAAGCATTCATAGAAAGTGCAGTGCCCATGGTGTTGCAATGCCCGACTGAAGGTGAAGCAGAAGTGGTCATTTCCATGAACCCTTCATAGTCAATTTCACCAGTGGCAAGTAAGTTTCTTGCATGCCAAAGCACAGTACCGGAACCAATTAACTCACCTTTAAAATGACCATCTAGCATTGGCCCGCCAGATAAAACAATGGCTGGTAAATCTGTTGTTGCGGCTGCCATTAAACATGCAGGAGTAGTTTTGTCACAGCCAGTAGTCAGCACCACGCCATCAAGTGGATAACCATGTAAGATTTCAACTAAACCTAAATAGGCTAAGTTGCGGTCAAGTGCAGCAGTTGGACGGCGGGTTTGTTCCGCAATCGGGTGGACGGGAAATTCCATTGGAATACCGCCCGCGTCTCGAATACCCGCTTTAACCCGTTCAGCAAGTTCTTTGTGGTGACGGTTACATGGAGTTAAATCACTGCCAGTTTGTGCAATCCCAATAATCGGGCGGCCGGATTGTAGCTCGGCACGGGTCAGGCCATAATTCATATAACGCTCAACATAAAGTGCTGTCATGTCGGCATGTTCAGGATCATCAAACCATTCTTGGCTACGTAAAAAAATCCGTTTATTTTGATCATTCATTTTTTGATCCTTTCACTCATACTTTTTGAAATTTAGTTTATTCACGAGATGAATTTTGCAATTCAAACGATCGATAATACGTGAAAATTATAGTAATTCACGTTGCTTCAAGTTACGCATCAAAGCATTTATTCCAAAATTCCACGGCGTTGCTTTGTCACTGGTCATGACCGTGTTGTATAGAGTGCCGAGTTTAGGTGAATGAATACGGACCACATCTCCAACTTTATGGGTAAAGCCAGCCCCAGCTTGTTCTCGATCTTGAGTAGGTGCAAATAAAGTACCTAAGAACAAAACAAAACCGTCTGGATATTGGTGATTTTCATTCAGTGTTTGTTGAATTAAATCTTCCGGGTCACGGCTAATTTGAGACATAGAACTCACACCATTAAGCACAAAGTTATCTGTCCCTTCAATTTTCAGTTCAACATCGCAAGCACGGATATCATTTAAAGTAAAAGTATGATCAAAAAGGCGAATAAACGGTCCAATTGCACAAGATGCATTGTTATCTTTGGCTTTACTCAACAGTAAGGCACTACGGCCTTCAAAGTCCCGTAAATTCACATCATTACCTAAAGTCGCACCTAAAATTTTACCGTGGCTATTTGCAACCAATACAACTTCTGGTTCTGGATTATTCCACTCAGACTTTGGGTGAATACCAATATTTTGACCCGTTCCTACGGCTGCTAAAACAGGTGCTTTGGTAAAAATTTCAGCGTCGGTACCAATACCCACCTCAAGATATTGAGACCACATTTTTTGTTCAATTAAATATTCTTTGAGTTGTAGCGCTTTTTCAGAACCGGGTTCAATTGTTTTTAAATTATCGCCAATTACCCCTTGTACAACTTCACGGATGGATTGGGCTTTTTGTGCATCGCCGCCCGCTTGCTCTTCAATCACTCGTTCTAACATGCTTGCGGCAAAAGTAACACCTGCCGCTTTAATCACTTGCAGGTCAATAGGGGCTAAAAAATATGCCTTGTTGGTATCTGGTTCAGCGACTGTGTTGGCAAACAACTCATCAATTGAGCCAACTAGTCTTCCTTCAATTTCAGCTAAAGCTTTTAAAGGATCCGAACTTTCAAGTAACTGAGAAATCGTGTGGAACTTTTCAGAAATATCAAAAACCTGATCATCTTTTAAAAGAATTGGAGATGGACCAGAAATCTGATTTGGAATCCACGCGCGACCAATTAAACATCCTTGGGTAGCGTCGTCTGGTAATGAGTTCTGGGAATTTAACGTAAAGTTCATTTAAAGCATCCTTCTTTTATTTGAAATCATGATATGTTTCTTATTTAATAAACACCAATCGTAATAATTTAATTATTAATAACGAAAAGTTATCGAAAAGGATTTTTATAAATGGCAGATTTGACTTACACAAGCTTAAATAATTGGTTGAAATTTAAACATTTGGTGCTATTAGAAACTTTGGCGAGAACCAATAACATGCATTTAGCTGCCGAGCAGATGAATTTAAGTCAGCCTGCGGTGAGTAAAATGCTAAAGGAAATTGAGGGTCTGCTTGGGTTTCAGGTCTTTGAGCGACTGCCCCGAAATATGCCCGTAACGGCATTGGGTGAGCATGTCATTCGTTATGCCCAGCGTGTGTTAAATGATGCAAAGCATTTTGTCGAAGACATTGAAATTTTACGGTTAGGTGGTCACGGTTTTTTAAAAGTAGGAGGTATCTTTGCCGCAACCGCTGTGGTGATTCCAAACTCAATTATTGAGATTAAGAAACAATGGCCGCTACTTTCTATTGATGTTGTTGAGCAGACCAGTGACCATTTAATGGAAATGCTAAGTGAACACACTTTAGATTTAGCTATTGGCCGTTTTACAGATGTGACGCAAAGTCAGTTTTTTGATTTTCAACCTTTAGGCCCAGAGCCGTTTTGTATTGTTGTAAATAATGCTCATCCATGTGCCAAGAAAAAGTTTTGTACATTAGAAGAATTATTAAATTGGCCGTGGGTACTTTATCCTAAAGGCACGCCAATTCGTCAACGTATGGAAGGCGCATTTGCGCGAGCTAAAGTTAAAATTCCCTTAAATACAGTCAATACCATGTCGATGCAGACCTTTTTGCAGATCTTAAAAGGTGCGCCTATGGTAGGAATGTTGCCCGAAGCCATGGTGATCGATCAGGTAAAAGAGGGGCAATTACAGATTTTAGAAACGGATTTGATTTTAGATGCGCAGGATTATGGAATTTTGACGCGCAAGGATGAACCAGTTTCTGATATTGCAGCAGCATTTATTAATATCTTACTTAAAAATGCGAAACGTAAATAAAGTATTCAGCCTCAAGCCATGGAGCGGTTTGAGATTTTCAAGTTGAAAGACAACTTGCTTTATTGAGTAAATTTATAAACATAAAACTGATATTAAAAAGTTATCAATATTTAGAAATTATTCATTGGAAATTATTGCAGGGACTCCTTATCGTTTAATTCACGACAATTACAAAAGTTTTTAAGTGAATAAAAACTAGGAAAGGACCTCTGTATGAATGTGCTAATCACTGGTGGAACAGGTTTTATTGGAAAACAAATTGCTAAAGAGATCTTAAAATCTGGCAGTTTGAGTTTAGATGATAATAAACCTGAACCCATCGATAAAATTATTCTGTTTGATGCATTTGCAGGCGATGATTTGCCGCAAGACCCGAGAATTGAAGTGATTGTCGGTGATATTACCGATAAAACTACAGTTGCTCATATTACAGAAAATATTGATGTCGTTTGGCATTTGGCTGCTGTGGTGAGCTCGGCAGCGGAGGCTGATTTTGATTTAGGTATGGATGTTAATCTGTATGGACTCTTAAATTTATTAGAAGAATTAAGAAAGAAACAAACCACGCCTCGAGTCATTTTTGCTAGCGGCTGTGCTGTATTTGGTGGTCAATTACCAGAAGTTGTGACAGATGAAACAGTGGTTACACCAAAGTCTTCTTATGGCATGCAAAAAGCAGTAGGAGAATTGTTGGTTTCGGATTATTCAAGAAAAGGCTTTATTGATGGCCGTATTTTAAGACTACCGACTATTGTGGTTCGTCCTGGTAAACCTAATAAAGCGGCATCGACATTTTTTAGCTCAATCATCCGAGAACCATTAAAAGGCGAAACGGCCATTTGCCCAGTACCGTCAGATACTCCAGTCTTTGTTACTTCACCGCGACGTTGTGTTGAATCAATGATTAAAGCGGCATCAATTTCTTCAGATGTACTTCAAGATAACCGAATTATTCCGTTACCCGGATTAACAGTCACGGTTAAAGAAATGCTTGAGGCGCTTGAAAAAGTTGCGGGCAAACAAGCAACTGATTTGGTGCAATGGCAAGAAGACAAAACCATTCAACGTATTGTTCAAAGTTGGCCTGTTCAGGTGAAAGCTGAATATGCCGAATCTCTAGGTTTCCAAGCAGATAAAAATTTTGAAAGCGTGATTCAGGCACATATAGAAGATACCCAAAATTAATGGCAGTGATCGCCAGTTGATGTGAGAGTTATTATGGAAGATATCAAAAATGTAACTGCTCTCGAAGAGCAGACAATTAAACGTATTTCGAACCGAATTATCCCGTTTCTCATTATTCTATTCATTATGGCATTTCTAGACAGGACCAATATTGGTTTTGCTGCGTTACATATGAATGATGCACTTGGAATTACTCAAACCATTTTTGGTCTGGGTGCGGGTGTATTTTTTCTAGGTTATTTTATTGCAGAAGTTCCAAGTAATATCTTGCTTCATCGTTTTGGAGCGCGGATCTGGATTGCCCGAATCATGATTACTTGGGGCATTATTGCAGCACTCATGGGTTTTATTCATAGCGGTACGCAGTTTATTGTTTTACGGTTTTTACTGGGTATTGCTGAAGCAGGTTTCTTTCCTGGTGTGATCTTTTATTTAACCTTATGGTTTCCTGCAAAATATCGTGCCCGAGTTTTTGCAACGTTTTATCTTGGATTGCCAATTGCTCAAATTATTGGAGCACCAATTTCAGTCGGGCTCATGCAATGGGGTAATACCATTGGCTATGAAGGTTGGCGTTTGATGTATGTGCTAGAAGGGATCCCATCCATTATTTTAGGACTAATCTGCCTTAAATATTTAACCAATAACCCAAAAGAAGCAGAGTGGTTAACAGCTGAGCAGCGTCAATGGTTAATGACCACACTAGAGCGTGAAGAAAAAGAAAAAGAGCAATCTGCCGATGCTGCTTTAACTAAAGGTGAACTCATTAAACAAGTGTTTAAAAATCCTTTGGTTTGGATTATGGCGGTTGTTTATTTTGGTATTACCTCTGGTTCAAATGCGATGTTCTTCTTCTTACCAAGTGTTTTAGAGTCATTCCGTAACACATTTGGTATGCAAATTAGCCTTATTCAAAATGGTTTACTCACCGCAATTCCATATGCATTTGCAGCTGTTGGGATGGTTTTATGGAGCCGTCGTTCTGACCGTAAACAAGAACGTTATAAACACGGTGCTTGCGCTGCACTTATGGCTGCATTAGCAATTGCGATTGCACTTATTGTGAATCAGCCTTGGGCCATTATTGTCGGCTTTATTCTTCTTGCGATTGGTGTATTTAGCGCAATTAACATTTTCTGGACTATCCCTGGGCAAACTCTAACGGGAGTGGGTGCCGCAGCCGGAATTGGATTGATTAACTCGGTAGGTAATTTAAGTGGTTTTACTGGTCCATATTTAACTGGATATTTATATACCACCACAGGCACCTATACAGTGGCATTCCTTGCTATTGCAGGCTTTGTAGCGATGGGCGGCTTAGGACTATTGCTATTAGCAAAGTTAAAATCGAATAGCTTAAAAGTAGAACAACAGCAACTTAAAGTTCGAACAGCTGCGGAGATGAAATAATGGCGACCATCGGATTTGTCGGTACAGGCATTATGGGAATGCCGATGGCTATGAATTTACTCAAAGCAGGCCATCACATTAAGGTTTGGAATAGAACTTTATCTAAAGCAGATAGTTTAAAAGAAGCTGGTGCCCAAGTTTGCTCTGAACTTAAACAAATCGGAAAAGATGTAGAATTTCTGATTTGTATGCTCAGCGATGGAAAAACCTGTGATGAAATCCTGTTTAAAGAACAGGGTGCAATCTCTCAGTTAAAACCTGAAAGTACGGTTATTGTCATGAGTTCGATACCCGTTGAAGTTGCAAAAGTACAAGGTGACAAATGTAGAGAACGAGGACTTAGATATTTAGATGCTCCTGTTTCTGGTGGAGAAAAAGGCGCCCAAAATGCAAGTCTTGCTATTATGGTGGGCGGTGACGCTAAAACATTTTCACAGGGTGAAACTATTTTAAGTGCGATGGGGCGCCCAATTTTAGTGGGCGGGGCTGGCTGTGGAATGCTCGCAAAACTGGTAAATCAAATGATTGTAGCAACCACCATTGCAACAGTGAGTGAAGGTTTATTGCTTGCGACTAAAGCAGGAGCCGACCCTATTAAGCTCAAACAAGCACTCACAGGCGGTTTTGCCGATTCTCCAATTTTACAGCAGCATGGCGAGCGTATGTTAAATCGAGATTTTAAACCGGGTGGCACTGCTCGAAATCAGCATAAAGATATTCATACAGCCGTTAGCTATGCAAAATCGCTTGAATTGAATTTACCCGTCGCCCAACAAGTGAGTCAGTTATTTGAAAATATGCTTGCTGCTGGAGACGGTGAACTTGACCATTCTGGTTTAATTCGTGAACTTGAGCGAATGAACCCAGTTTAATATTGCTTTAAATTTAGCGGTACTTGATAAATAGACATAATCAGGTACCGTTTTTTTTATGGTACTAATTTTTTAATAGTCCACGTTTATTGCTTTTATATATTCTTAATATCTACCGAGGGTGGCACCCCAAAAAAACGTTTATATTCTCTGGAAAATTGCGACAAACTTTCATAGCCGACTTGCATGCTGGTAGATGAAATATCATATTCTTCGGTCATTAATAAACGGCGAGCTTCAGTTAGTCTCATTCTTTTTTGATATTGTAAGGGACTCATTGAGGTTATATCCCTAAAATGTTGATGAAAACTTGATGCACTCATCCCCATCGTGCTTGCCAGTTCTTCAACGCTAAAAGATTTTGCAAAATTTGTTTTTAGCCATTCAATTGCCTTCACAATTCGATGGCCTGTCGTTCCTGCCGCTACAATTCGTTTAAGTCGATCGCCTTGCGGACTCATCAATAAACGATAAAAAATTTCCTTAATAATAAGAGGAGACAAGACGGGGATGTCTTGTGGTGTATCCAGTAGTTTTATTAACCGTATAAAAGCATTATTCAGCTCTGAATTGACTACTCCAACAGCCATTCCTTTTTTCTCAGTATTTACATCTTTAAAAGGTATGTGGGCTTCAAGCATGATTTGGGCGAGTACATACGGGTCTAGGCGTAAGACGATTGAAAGATAAGGTCGTTCAACTGAAGCTTCCAGAACTTGCGCAATGACAGGCAGGTCAATTGCAGTAAAAAGGAAATGGTTAGAGTCGTACGTATAGGTTTCTTCACTCAGAATCACCTGTTTTTTACCTTGAGCAATCATACATAGACTTGCATCCATCATACTGCTACTTGGTTGGGTCAATGTTTCTGCGCGATATAAAGTCAGTCCCGTAATAGGTGTTTCGAATGTACCTTTTTCTCGGGTCCATTGATCGACAAGTTGAGCTAATTCTTGATTACTGTCTAGAGACCTATTCGCCATTCAGATTCCACCGATTACCCTCTGTGTTTTTATTGTAGGCATTTCAAATAAGAAAAATAGTGAGAAGTGCAACAGTTCGGAGGATTAGGCAAATCTGTAAGAGGAATAGAACAACACCTTATAGCTTTCATTTTTATACTGAGAAACATGGCGAAAAGATGATGAGTTGCAACCTATTGAGTCAACACCTTTTAAAACACGTTTATGAGTTTAAAAACCTGTAGCCCTCGCTGAGTGTTCAACGAAAAAATCGTCTTTATTTACATTAAGCATGAGAGAAAAAATATGACAATTGAAGTTTTAGGTTATGCCGCGCTGTCATCAGAAACTCCTTTAGTTCCGTTTAAGTTTGAACGTAGAACCCCACGTGAAGATGATGTTGTCATTCAAATTGAATACTGTGGTGTTTGTCATTCCGATCTACATCAAGCTAAAAACGATTGGGGATTTAGTGCTTATCCGATAGTGCCGGGCCATGAAATTGTAGGTCGTGTAACGTCGATTGGCCCCAAAGTCACAAAATATAAAGTTGGTGATTTAGTCGGCATTGGCTGTATGGTCGATTCATGTCGTACATGTTCTGCCTGTCATTCAGGACTCGAGCAATATTGTGAAGAAGGTAATATCCAGACTTATGGCGGCGTAGATCGCCATGACCAACGCCCAACTTATGGTGGATATTCACAAAGCATTACCTGTAGCCAAGATTTCGTATTAAAAGTACCTGAAAATCTGGATGCTCAAGCTGTACCACCACTACTTTGTGCTGGCATTACCACATGGTCGCCGCTGCGTCATTGGAATGTTGGAAAAGGCAGTAAAGTCGCGGTAGTTGGTTTAGGTGGTTTAGGGCACATGGCGATTAAACTTGCCTATGCTCTAGGCGCTGAAGTGACACTATTTACTCGTTCAGCAAACAAAGAACAAGATGCAAAACAACTCGGAGCGCATCATGTTGTGTTATCAACAGATGAAGCTCAAATGAAATCAGTGTTAAATCAATTTGATTTGATTATTGATACGGTGCCTTATAACCATGACTTGAAGCCTTATATTCCAACCTTAGCTTTAAATGGAACCATTGTGTTAGTTGGTTATTTAGGTGAAATTAGCGCAAATTCAGTACCTATGATTTTAGGAAGAAAATCAATTGCAGGGTCGGTCATTGGTGGAATTAAAGAAACACAAGAGCTACTCGATTTTTGTGGTGAGCATAATATTGTGTCTGAAGTAGAGATGATTGACATGCAAAACATTAACGGAGCTTTTGAACGTATGCTAAAGAGCGACGTGAAGTATCGTTTTGTGATTGATATGAAAACGTTATCAGAAGATTAATTTAGAACTTATTTCGGCGGTTGTGCATACTGTTAGCGGTATGCACAGCATATGAGGTGAGAATAAATGCGGATGTTATGATTTAGAAGGAATATATTTACGCATAGCAAAGATAAATAGCGTAAACAAAATACTAAAACCAAAAATAGGTAAGCTGAGTCCTAACACGAGACTCACCAATATTAATCCTATTTTTTGTGGCCCAGTTGCATGGTTCCAAATGAATAAGCTTTGACCAACAAAGTGGGTGGTCATGAGTGTTAAATTTGAGTTTTTAAACGCAGCTCTATATGCATAAATAATCATAATGCACAGTGCGAAAGCATAAAGTGCCAGTACCAATTGATTTATCCAGCCAAATAAAACCCCAATATGCGCATCAACTCCCCAACGAGTAAGCTTTGCCACCAGTGAGTAGTCTTTAAACGCAAGTTGATCGATAACTTTATGTTGTTCTATATCAATGGCGATACTGTCTGCTTGAGTTGGCCATTTACGCTGAATCTCGGCTACTTCCCAAGCTTGATTTCCGCTGGTGGGTGGTTTGATTTGTATTTGTGTCGCGTCAATCCCATGTGCTCTGGCTATTGCAAGAACGCTATCGTACTCACTTGAGACAATATTTAAATTAAGGTTTTCACTATGAGGCATCTCGTGATGTTCATGGTGCATCACTGTAGGTAAATTATCTGTTTGAAGAGAAGTTGCTAAAGTTGGGGTTTGCCAGTTGAGCCACTGACGAGCAACTCGAATATTATCTCCAGCCCACTCGGACCATGTAAGACCCGTAATGGCGATGATTAATAAAAGTGGAAATAAAACTAAACCAAGCGTGCTATGCCATCTTAGTAATTTATTTTTTTGTGTCTGTCTGATTTTAAGATTTTGACGCCGTTTCAACCAATTATACAGTCCAGTTAAAGTCAAAATAGCTAACCAGCTTGCTGCCAGTTCACTATAAAAGCGCCCCCATTTTCCTAATAATAAATTGCTATGTAACTGGTCGAGCGTAGTTCGAAACGGTAGAACCCCGCTCGTACCATAGACCGCTAGATGGCCTTGAGCTTTAAGTGTAAAAGGATCAATAAAAACGGCTTCACTTGTAAAATCGTGGATAGGGTCTGAGAAAATGACACGAGTTGTCTGATCAGCGCTTGGTGCTGGTCTAACTTCAATCACCTGAGCAGACTTAGGCATTACTTGCTTTGCGGCTTCAATTTGCTGGCTCAGCTTATGTGGTGGTTGATCAAACGGCTGAACAACGTATAGAACATCCTTATAAATGGCTTGTTCTAGTTGAGGCGTAATTGCATAGAGTAAACCGGTAATTGCAGCAAACAAGATAAATGGTGCAATAAAAATACCAGCATAAATATGAATTAAACGGTAAAGACTACGCCAGAAGGATGATTGAGTCAGCATCAGAAAAGAGTGTCTATCAGGTGTTGGGGCGGATTATAGCGATTTATTTCTATTGATGTTGATTGAGTTGTAAGCGCTATTAAATTATTTGAATAGCGCTTAGGTAGAGGGCTTAGCCTAATAATTAGACAATTTTTATTGCTTGGTAAAATTGGCGCTTTTTTTGCTTAGTATTTAAGATCTTATCTACCAAACTTTATTTGATAATTCTATAGCTTATGTTTCAAGCCATCTTGCTCTCTTATGGTGTGTTTTTCACATGAAAAGTGCACTAAATAAACGCATCTTTTTATTACGCACTCTATTTGTGCAAAAGGTGCCATAATGAAGTTATTCGCTTCATTACTTACTTTACTCATTCTATGTGGATGTTCTTCATCTGAACAAAATAGAAAAACTCAAGAAAACTCATCCTCTCATTCAATATGCGTTTTTGATAGTACAAATACAAAAGTCTGTGTAGCCAAACCTGCCCAAAGAATTGTTTCTCTGTTTGAGTCAGGTTTAGATGGCTTATATATGCTAGGGCAAGGTCATAAAGTGATTGGCATACCAGCCGAAGTATACATCCAACCTTTATTATTTAATGCCTACTCAAAAATAGATCAACGTATTGCCAATAAACAGCTTGCTACGCCTTCACAAGGGGTAAATGCAACCAATATTGAAAGTCTGGTGCTGTTAAAACCTGATCTGGTAATCGTAGGAAGCGGGCAGACCCAAACGATTGAACTGTTACGGCAGTTTGGCATTGCCGTATATGTCATGGAGTCAGGCACCTACAAACAAGTGAAAGAAGAACTTTCTGGAATTGCTATTCTGAGCGGAGCCCAAAAGCGAGCTCAGGAAATTTTAAATTTCTCTGATGAAATTGTGGCAGAAGTCGCAGCCAAAACGGCTCGTCAGCCAAATAAACAATCGATTTACTATGCATGGTCAGGAGGGCGTATTTTTTCTACCTCGGGACGTCAGTCGATTACCAATGATTTTATTGAGCTAGCGGGTGCGTACAATATTGTTCAGACCGCTGCTAACCAACCCAACGTAAACCCCGAAACCCTCATTGAATGGAACCCTGACAATATTGTGCTTTGGAATACCAACCCTAAACTGATTTATGAACGAAAAGAATTACAAGACTTAAGCGCTGTACAAAACCGAAAGGTATTTAATTTGAGTCCTGCATTTATATATAACCCGCACACCATCAAAATCATTATTACGGCGATTTATCTAAATCACAGTATTTATCCCGAAAACTTCGATTTACCTGTAAGTGCTTTACAACAGCGTATTTTAACTAAGTTGTATGGTGAGCACCTTGCCAAAGCGTTGGTGCAATGAATATGGAAAAGCTGAAATATTATTGGTTTTACCCGTTACCGTTCGTGATGATTTTTATCTCATTGCTTATTGGGCCAACGCAGACATTGAGTGCATGGGATTATTTGCGGTGGGGTGTGCAAGCAGTTTTTGGTACACCGTATTTTGATGCGGAACAATTTACACTGATGCAAAACATTCTCGTAAATGTCAGATTACCCAGAATTTTACTGACCTTTATGGTGGGGGCTGCGCTAGCAACGGCGGGAAATGGTTTACAGGCATTGTTTCGTAATCCTTTAGTTGACTCATATGTACTCGGTATTTCATCTGGTGCGGCGTTTGGTGCAGCTTTAGCACTTTCTTTAAGTTGGCTTTCGCCAAATCTATCAGCCTTTATTTTTGGTGTGTGCGCTGTTGGCTTAACATATTTATTTGCACATCAAAAACATGAAAGCCAGACGTCGTTAGTGATGGTAATTTTATCGGGCATGATTGTTTCGGGGCTGTTTTTGGCAGGACTTACAGTTATTCAATACTTAAGTGATCCATTTAAACTGCAAGCAATTGTGCAATGGACGATGGGCAACTTACATCAGGCTTCTTGGCAAAAAGTTCAATACGCCGTGCTACCGATTTGTATTGGTCTTGCCGGATTGTTTGCGATACGTTGGCGATTAAACTTAATGGCACTCGGTGCCGAAGAAGCGCAGGCGGTTGGTGTTAACCCAAGGTGGGAACAACTTCTTTTAATTGTACTGGTGACCGTATGTACATCAACTTCTGTGGCAGCTGCTGGCATTATTAGTTTATATGGGTTGTTTATGCCGCATATTGTGAGAATGTTGGTTGGGCCAGACCATCGCTACAGTATTCCTGCCAATATGGTGTTGGGCGGCAGTTTTCTACTGTTGATTGATAATTTTTCTCGGGTTTTACTGACGTTTGAAATACCAATTGGTATTTTTACCATGTTACTTGGTGCGCCATTTTTCTTATTATTAATGAAAACACAGAGGACTCATTGGGCATGATTCAAATTGATCAGTTAAATTATGCTTATGGGCACAAACAGGTTCTCAAAAACATTCATCTGGAGTTTCCTGAAAATCAGTTTTCAGTGATTTTAGGGCGTAATGGCTGCGGAAAATCGACACTGTTTAAATTGATGGCTGGCCTAGAACCTGTAAAAGATGGCTTGATTCGTTACTCTGGAAAACCACTATCGGACTTTAAAGGGAAAGATCGGGCAGCCTTACTCGGCTTTTTACCGCAGTTTCATAAAACAGTATTTCCATTTTTGGTTAAAGATGTGGTGATTACGGGGCGTGCTGCTTTTAGCCGATATCATCCTTCAAAGTCAGACTGGGAACATGTAGATCAAGCCTTACTTGATTTAGACATCGAGCATTTGCGTGACCGTCCTTATACTGAGTTATCGGGTGGTGAAAGGCAATTAGTTATGATTGCGCGTATTTTAGTGCAAGCACCGAAAGTCATTTTGCTTGATGAACCAACCAACCATCTCGATGTTTATTATCAATCTTATTTAATGAAAAAGTTGCGTCAGTTGTCGCGGCAAAATTTTACGGTGATTGCGATTATGCATGATCCTAATTTAGCTTTTTTATTTGCAGACCATTTGTTTTTTATGCGCCAACACGAAGTGGTTAAGCCTGAGTCTCAAACACGTATCACCGATCCGAAGTTTTTAAAAAGTGTCTATGATGTTGAGTTTCATGAAGCCATGATTCAAGACAAAACCATTGTGATTCCTGATCATTCTTGGCTGTGAATATGTTGAATTATCAGTTAGTAGACAAATCAGACTATGCATCTGCGGTAGAGTTTGCACTTTATACAAGACAACTGTTATTCCCAGAAATCTATCATGGGCAAACTCCCAAAGATTTAAAAAATTTTGAACAATTTTATGTCCATGACTCATTGGGTTGCTTCATTACTGTAAAAGATCAAAATCGTATTATTGGTACGATTGCTTATCGGGCGTATGACCACCGTTTTGATTTAAATCTGCCGCTTAATACGGTTGAGGTCGTTAAGTTGTTTGTATTGCCTGAATACCGCCGTAATGGCATTGCAACTCAGCTATGCAACATTTTATTTAGTCATGCACAGAAGAATAAAATTACCACTTTGTATTTGCATACTCATCCATTTTTACCGGCGGCTGAAGAGTTTTGGACTCTACAAGGTTTTGAGGTTATTCAACGGGAATGGATCGATACCTATGACACCATTCATATGAGTAAATCTTTATAGCGCTTTATCATGCGCATGAAATCTTTTTTGAAAATGGGTAGGCGGATAACCCATAATTTTACTGAACATTGCTGTAAAAGCTGCCGAGTGTTCATAGCCCAAACTAAAGGCAATTTCCGTAATTGAGATATTCGCTTTTAAGGCATTTAAAGCATAAATAATGCAGACTCGATTACGCCAAGCCTGAAAGGACAAGCCAGTTTCAGACTTAAACCAACGATGAAAAGTTCGTTCACTTTTATTGTGGTCATGTGCCCAATCTTTAGGGCTGCTATGAATATCAGGATGCTGCATAAACTCAGCACACTGTTTAGAGAGTAATGTGTTGTTAGGCAGCGGAATAAACAGAGGCAGGGCTGGTGCAGCTTCTAGTTCATATAACAATAAATCGATAAGAGAACCATCACGGCCTGCGCGTTGGTAGTCAACAGGTAGCTGATTTGCCTGAATGAGCAGTTGATGTAACAAAGGCGAGACTTGGATAACCTCGCAATAGTTTGCTTGTCTTGGGGCATTACTCACTTCTATATACAAACTATATGTACTGACTTTAGATAGCCATACCCGATGTGGTTTGCCTGCGGGTATCCATACACCGCTGTATGGTAAAACGAGCCATTGACCATCTTCAGTTTCAACTTTCATGAGACCTTCGGGTGCATATAAGAACTGAGCACGGCGATGGCTATGCGTATCTAACAAGGTATCAGCAGGATAATCTGACCCTAACGCTAGAACTGCTTGTGGTAGATGGTCTACCTCGTTAATTGGAATATTACGCATATTTTTTGGCTGAAACAAATAAAAAGATGGCTTTTCTACGTTAGTTTGCCACAGAGCTATTTTATATCATGCCTCTATAAACGTGAGGAAGATAACGATGCTATATGAGCTATTTTTATTTGGACTACTTTCAGGCGTAACCACTTGGTTATTTGGCTTTGGCGGAGGTTTTGTTGCTGTGCCTTTGCTTTATACAGTCATTATTCAAAAGTGGGGCAATGAAAGCAGTGTCGGCATACATGCGATGCAAATTGCAGTTGCCACATCAGCTTTTGTCATGCTCTGCTCGGCAAGTTTTGCAACCTTTCGACACTTCCGGTCTGGACATATAGATTGGCAAAAAATCCGCTTTTTATGGGGTGGTATTGCACTTGGTGGAGTTGTCGGTGCGGTAATGGCCTCATTGTTTAATGGAAATTGGCTTCGCTGGATATTTATGGGTTATGTATTCATAACCATTCTAGATTGTTATTACCGACCAGGGTTTATAGTGACCTCAAGGCAAAAGCAACACTATGGTCAAAACAGTGAACTCATTAAAGGGGGCATTATTGGTTGGGTTGCAGCACTTTTAGGTGTTGGAGGAAGTGTAATGACGGTTCCTTTATTACGGCGGCGGTGTAGTTCTATGGCAGAGGCTGCGGCTATTGCAAACATCCTCACGTTGCCTTTGTCTTTAACTGCAACGCTGACCTATTGCGTATTGTCACTTTGGCAATCTACACCCAACGGATTTATCGGACTAATCTGGTTTGAAGCTGCTTTATTCTTGGTTGCTGGAACATGGATCGGACTATATTTTTCAGAAAAATTTATTTCAAAACTACCTGATTTATGGCGGGCAAAGTTATATCCGCTACTTTTAATAATAGTTTTACTCGTCATGCTTTTTGTAAATTAATTTTTTATTTCAATTAATTGAAGAATAATCTCTCTTAAAAAATCGAATCTCAAAATGCTCTAAAACTGCAAATTTTATGTCTTAAATGGCTTTGGAAAAAGTTTAAAAATTAGACTTGCAATATATAGTGGCTTTATGCCACTATATATTCATCGAAGGTCATCAGACAAAAAGAGAATGATATGGCTATCCAGCTTTTAGATGCGGCAAGAAATGAAATTCCAGTGAAATTCACGCAGTTTTCTGGTGGAGAGCGTCATGTTCAAATTGATGAGAAAACATTGAACTCACTATCTGGCAACGTATTGGTTCGCGCCAAAATGACCTCAAGTCACGATGTGATGGACTATTTGTTACTTGAAAATATATTGCTGACTCAAGGCTTAACCGTTGACCTAGAAATTCCGTATTTTCCATATGCACGTCAGGATCGTATTTGTGCAGTAGGCCAAGCATTTTCACTTGATGTGATGACGAAGCTACTTAACATCAATGCCGACAAAAAAGCGGGCAAACAAGGCAAAATCACTGTTTGGGACTGTCATAGTGAAGTAACAACAGCCTTGCTTGCTGCCAATACTTCTTTTAGTGAAGTTGTGAATGTGAGTTCAGTCGACATCATCGAAAAGAGTGAAGCGCTAAGCACATTATTAAAAGATGAAAAAACAGTACTGATTTGCCCAGACAAAGGCGCGAAAGCACGTACACAAATGGTTGCAGATGCTTTTAATTCTGAGCGCAAAAAACCAATCACTATTGTTCAGTGCGATAAAAAACGTGACCCAGTAACTGGCAAAATTTTAGGTACGCATGTACATGCGACTGATTTATCAGGCCTCACAGCGGTCATTACCGATGATATTTGCGACGGCGGTGCAACCTTTATTGGTATTGCCAAAGAACTGCGTCGCCTCAATTGCCATAAGGTCGTTCTATACGTGACCCACGGTATTTTTAGTAAAGGAATAGAGGTTTTTGATGGACTGTTAGATCAACTATTTACCTCAGACAGCTTTCCACAACAACCATCAGACAAAATTTCAGTAATTGCTTTTGCAGCAGAATAAAGAGAACAAAGATGACGATTAAACTTAATCCATTAAACGCTATCGATTTTTATAAAGCCGATCACAGACGTCAGTATCCAGCAGGTACAGAGTACGTGTACGCAAACTTTACACCGCGTTCATCTCGACTTGCTAAAATGTTGCCTGACTTTGACGATAAAGTTGTGTTCTTTGGTCTTCAGGGTTTTATCAAACACTTTTTAATCGATACATGGAATGAAGGCTTTTTTAAGCAACCTAAAGACAAAGTGGTAGCTGCATATAAACGCCGTATGGATAGTTCATTAGGTGAAGGTGCTGTACCAGTCGATCACATTGAAGCATTACATGACTTGGGCTATTTACCTTTACGGATTAAAGCATTGCCAGAAGGCAGTCGCGTCAATATGCGTGTACCCGTGCTTACCGTCATTAATACCGACCCGCGTTTCTTTTGGCTCACCAACTATATTGAAACCGTGTTAAGTGCTGAACTTTGGAAAAGCTGCACTACAGCAACGATTGCCTACGAGTACAAACGTTTATTAATTCAATATGCCGTAAAAACTGGCGCACCACTCGATTTTGTACCTGTGCAAGGACATGATTTTAGTAGCCGTGGCATGAGTGGAATGTATGATGCGGCACAATCGGGTGTGGGGCATTTAACCAGTTTTATTGGAACAGACTCAGTTGCTTCTATTGACTACGCAGAAGAATATTACAATGCCACAGGTGTGATTGGAGTATCTGTACCAGCGACCGAACACAGCGTGATGTGTATGGGCACTGAAGACAGTGAGCTAGAAACATTTAAGCGTTTAATTTGCGAGCTTTATCCGTCGGGTGTTGTCAGTATTGTGTCTGATACTTGGGACTTTTGGCGAGTCATTACAGAATTTACGGTGGCTTTAAAACCTGAAATTTTGGCGCGACAACCGAATGCTTTAGGCTTAGCCAAATTGGTTTTCCGTCCAGACTCTGGTGACCCAGTTAAAATTATTTGTGGTGACCCAGATGCCGAAGTCGGCAGCCCAGCCTACAACGGCGCAGTTGAATGTTTATGGGAAGTGTTTGGTGGTACAACCACAGACCAAGGCTATAAAGTGCTTAATGAACGTGTCGGTTTAATTTACGGTGACTCAATTACCCTAGACCGTGCACAGCGCATTTTGGAAGGACTAGAAGCCAAAGGTTTTGCTTCAAACAACTTGGTATTTGGTATAGGCAGTTTTACCTATAACTACTTAACTCGCGATACTTTTGGGTTTGCTGTGAAAGCAACTTGGGGACAGGTGAATGGTGTAGGTCGAGAGCTGTTTAAAGACCCAATTACTGACTCAGGTATAAAAAAATCTGCGAAAGGTCTATTACGTATCGAAGAAAATGACAATGGTTTTACCTTGTTTGATGAGCAAACAGCGGAACAAGAACGAGGCGGAGCACTAAAAACCGTCTTTGAAAATGGTAGACTTCAATATGAGTGTACTTTGGATCAAATACGTGAGCGTTTATCCATCGCATAACTGAGTTTAGATGAGCCGTTGCGTGTGTATCGGCTCATCATTTTTATTGAGAGACTGAACGTGACTATTCAAACTGAACAAGAATTCCTTGCCAGTTATGATCGCCGAGATTATGACGCACCTTTACTCACTGTCGATATGGCTATTTTCTCGGTATTTAATGGTCAGTTGCAGGTATTACTGATTAAGCGCCCCAACTTTCCAGCCAAAGACCAATGGGCCTTACCGGGTGGTTTTGCCGATTTAAAGCACGATCAAGATTTGATGGCCACGGCTTATCGTAAGCTGGTCGAAAAAACAGGGATTGCATCACCTTACTTGGAACAAGTTGCCTCGGTCGGTAACGCGAAACGTGACCCGCGTGGTTGGGCCGTAACCATTTTGTATTTTGCATTAATTGATTTTAATGCCTATCAACACCAAGCTTTGGCTGAATACAGCGAATGGGTGCCTGTAGCAAAAGCAAAAGATTTAGCATTGGCGTTTGATCATAATGAATTGCTTAACTTGGCATTAGAGCGTCTCACCAATAAAACTCGCTATACCGCTTTGCCAGCCAGTCTCATGCCCGAGTTATTTACACTGACCGAGCTACAGACTATTTATGAAATTATTCTTGGGCAATCCTTAGATAAAAAAGCTTTTAGACGCCGTATGATAGAAGCAGGCGCAGTTGAAGAAACCAACCAGAGTAAAATTGTAGGCAAACGACCAGCTCAGCTTTACCGCTATGCACTCGATTCTTTTGATTTTATATTTCCTCGTTCACTCGAATTACCTAGAAATAAAGAGGGTGAAGATAAGCAAAACAATGAGCTTTCTGACTAGCGCATCTTGATACACTTTGATTTATAATGCCGCGCTTATGATTGATGTCATGTTTTGATCAGCACTTTGCCTATGTCACACCTTTCTCCCTGCTTCCAGCAAAACCAGTTTTTTGTGTTGGTGGAGTATCTCACTTCACTACATGAAATTTATCCTGTAAGACGTGAGTTTGCAGGGTATCCGGCTGCAATGACATTGGCAGATCGTGTACATTCAGATCATGATATCGCGCCGCTAGAAGCCAGTAAAAGTTACCCTGACTCAATAGAGAAAGTCTTACACTTTTCAGGTAAAGCGAGAGACATACAAGACTTCGAGTTCTTTTTAGAACAAGCCAAGTCTGCCAATGTTCAAAACTTGTTATTGCTTACAGGCGACAAACTTAAAGAGCATCATAATGGTCGAGACGGACAGCTTCGTAGCCGATACCTAGAGTCTGTAAACGCCGTAATGGCTGCCAAGCAGCATGGTGGTTTTCGTATTGGCGTTGCCTTTAATCCATTTAAATATGTCGAAGCTGAGCGTGATGCACAGTATTTAAAACTGCATAAGAAGATTAAAGCAGGTGCTGACTTTATCATTACCCAATTGGGCTATGACATTGAAGCCTTAAAACAAGCCAAATCATTTTTAACCAAGAACAATTATTCGCAGCAAATACTAGCTTGCGTCATGCCACTGACTTTAGGCCGTGCCAACTACATGGTAAAGCATAAAGTTGCGGGTATTGTGATTACTCCACACATGCTAAAAGTCTTGGCAGAGGAAAAACAGGCAGGGCATACAGACCGTGTTTATTTGCGCTGCGCTTTACAGATTTTAATATGTAAACACTCAGGATTTGCGGGTATTCATTTATCTGCTTGTCATAAGCCAGAAGAGCAAATGCTGCTTGAAAGTTACATCGAGCAATACAGACATCTTAACCTTAAGGCCTTAGAAGAGCTTTGGAGTTCACTTTGGCAAGTCAAGACAGGCAAAGAGTTTACTCCTGAAATTGCTCGTTTTTCACGTCAGCCAACATCTAAACAAATCATTAAATATCGTCAGCTACATGTTATGCATGAAGCAATGTTTGGATCAAAAATTGCCAAAGGCGTTGGGCGGTTTATTTTTAAAGCGCCTTTTTGGGAAAATTCTGTGGTTGCTAAAGCATTACTCAAAACAGAAGTATTGAGTAAACATAGCCTAGTCGGCTGTGAAAGCTGTGGTCAGTGCCGTTTAGGTGACACTTTATATATTTGCCCTGAAACATGTCCAAAAGGCTTAGCCAATGGTCCTTGCGGTGGAACAACTTTAGACCGCTGTGAATTTGGTGACCGTGAATGTATTCATTCGGTCAAAGCAAGACTTGCCAAAGCGGTTAAACAAACCGAAATATTAAAAGAGAAACTGATTCCAACGGTGCCTCTTGAAACGAGAGGAACCAGTTCTTGGAAAAATTGGTATTTAGCGACTGAGGCTTAAGTTGTATAACGTCCTTGATTTGAACTTGTTAAAAAAATCAAATGATATGCTAAAGCACGGCGATAATTTAAAAATAACAATCGTTTGCCTTAATTATGTCCAATCAAAGTGATCACCTAGGAGTATACTTAAAGCAAATCTTTTGCGTTAAAAGAAAGGCTGTTTCAATGAAAAAGTTGGTTGCTGTACTTACTGTAATTGTTGTTTTAACTGGATGTGTCTACGACCCTGTTAATTACAACAAAATACACGACCAAGAGTTCCAAGATCACCTCAGGCAAAACGGTTAGCAATAAAAAACCCACTCAATGAGTGGGTTTCATTTTTGGTTCTGGTAATCTCTTTACCTTCCCATGAAACAATTGTGGTCCAAAAAGATAAGAGACTTCTTTATGACTCAATTTATTCTTCATTTATACATTTAAATCTGATTTCAGTTTTAGGAAAGTTACCCAAAATATAGGGTGGTTTTGCATCAATAGTTTCTAGGACATTAACGAATTTATTTGTTTTTTGACATTCTTGATATGCTTCCCTCATTGCTTCTGCTTTAAGCGTTCCCATTCCACTAAACCCAGTAGCAGCTTGTCGTGAGACCATATAAGTATTATTTCCCATAGGTAAAATACCTGAATTTGCAGCGCATCCTACAATTAATGAACTACAAATCGTTATTAAAAATTTTTTATTAAAGGAAGTAATAAGCATAAAATTTTGATTCAATAAATAAATTTTTTAAATTAAGCAATTCTTAAGATTACTATTTATTTTTATGTGTGACAATTAGTAACCAGTTTGTTAGATTATGTGAACTTTATAAAACTGGTTAAATCATGAAAAAGAATATTAGTTTACTAATTTTAAGTATTGGTATAGTTGGTTGTGCTTCTCCAGCCTACAACTATCAAGCCGTCCCTAAAAATATAAGCAAGCCACCAATTGGCTCAGTTAATAAAGCATTTGTAGGGGATCAAATGCTTGAACAAGGTATAGTGGTTGATCGTGAAGTTCTAAATGTACCTGAAAATATTAAAATTAGCTTTGCCTATTCACTTACTTCGGGCATTTACTTAAAAACAGGCCAAAATGAAAAAGGGCAATATTTTCAGTCATTCAATACTGTAAGCGGTGGGGGTATGGTTCAGAAAAACCCTTTAGCTGACCCATTTAAAGTAGTTATGCTTGATAATGAAAGTAAGCTCTGTGTAGTAACAGTATTTAATGCAAAAAACTGTACTGATAAACATCAAGCTACTATGAAGACTGTAGCAATTGCATCAGATAATTCCTTCCAACAAACATTAATTTATAGTGGAAAATTTGGAAATAAAATTAATGTAGGCTACCGTGAATTTTCAAGTAATCAAGCGCGTCCTGCATTTAATAATGATGTTGAATATGATTTAAGCCAATCTAAGCAAATAGGATATAAAGGCGCTTTATTAGAAGTAATTGAAGCTACTAATCAAGATATCACTTACAAAGTTTTGAAGAACTTTAATAAGGTTGATTGAGATGAATGCAGAAAATCAAGGCATGAAAGAAAGTGATGTTTGTAATGCTATTGGATGGGGATTAATTGTTCTAGGTGTTATATCTGGATTTATATTTATCCTTGTGTTTGGTCGAGTTGAAGTGCCGCGAACTTATTATGGAACTGAGACTGTATGGTCAAGTCTTATGGTTATTACGGGTATTGGTATAGTTTTTAATGGGTTCTTGGTGGGCTATCTGTTTCAAAAGGTTGCTAGTATTCTTAGATATCATGAGAATAAAGTAACGTCTTAAAATAAAAAGCATCCTAGGGTGCTTTTTTAGTTGGGTAAACAATTCTGTATCAGTTCAATAATTCTTTTATTAGGTTTAACTAAAATCCTTTCGCCTGTGGTAAGAGCTATAATTATTTTCCACTTATTGATAGCTTTCCTTTTTATACCTTGATTTATTAAATCAGGTGCCCATATATTTTTGACTGCATTTACTTCAATTGCCCATCTAGCTACTTCACCATAATTAAGCATTTTAGGAAGAGGAGTGTTAATAAGGTTAGGATTTATAGGAACTACAAAAGCTTTTTTCTTATCCATGCGCCAGCTTACACTTTGAATAGTTACGGGTCGATTTCCATTATTTGTAATCTCAATATTTATATAATGGTCATCATCATTATATCCATGATTAGCGCTAAACAAAAAAATTAAGTTGGAAGTAACTATCAAATTTACTTTTTCATTCTTACGGGCTAAATATAGTGAAGTAATTACTGCTGCTAAAGTTCCAATAGAGGCTAACCAAGTACCAATCATTGACCAAAAAGAAAGATCAATATTTGTTAAGCCAAAATAAGTGGTTTCTATAGCCATAGATTTAAGCCTTTAAGTATAAGTTATAAATCCAATCTAACTTAGATGACGTAAAATATTAATTTATATAATATTTATTAAAAATTACATTAAAATTTTCTAAGTGACAATTAGTAAACAGTTTGTTACAGTGAGTTAATTTATAACAAACGGTGAAAAATAATGAAACAGATTACATTAATAACTCTATTATTTTTAAATTCTATAAGCATTACAGAAGCTGGTAGAGGTCGCCAACCATGTTCAGGTAGTAAAGGAGGGGTTAGTCACTGCGATGGTAGTAAATTCGTCTGTAAAGATGGCTCAATAAGTGGTTCCAAGAAAATTTGTACTAGATAGGTTTGGCTATGGGATTTAACTTTAGAAAGAGTTTTAAGATTGCACCGGGTTTACGGCTCAATGTTGGCAAAAAAGGAATCTCTAGCGTTTCTATTGGTGGCAAGGGCGCTCGTGTAAATCTCAGTAAGAAAGGAACACGCACTACTGTGGGGATTCCTGGAACAGGTTTGTCATATAGTAATTTTATTTCCCATAAGAAAAAAGCACCACCTCCATTAAATAGCTACCAACCACAACCATTTATTAATACTTCGACTTCTCGAATGCCACCAAACAGAAGTGTTTCATTTCTACTCGGTTTTGGGATCTTTTGGATGCCGTACATCTTTGCATGGTTTACTTTAAGATCTGGTTATTCTAGTACAGCTCGGTGGATAAGCTTTATTTGGATGGTATTTGTTTTATTGATTGTTATGGCAGATTGAAACTACTAATTATTAATAAGGAGTTAATTTATGAAAAAGATTATTTTTACTATAGTATTGGGTTTAGGCATTTCTAATTTTACAAATGCAGATACCCTTATTCCAAGAAGCGTTCAAGGCGATAAAGGAAAATATTATTTAATTGAGAAGAAAAAACAAGGCGATATTATTATTACACTTCACAAACGCATTGGTGTAGAAACTACAGATTATACTCGCTTGGAGACAAACTGTAAGACTATGAAAATGCGTGAAATTGGAACTGGAGAGGGATCGATAAAAGCTATAAAAATTAATCCTACCAAGTGGTTTGACTTAGTAGAAGGCTCAAGTAAAAGTGACCTAGCTCATTTTGTCTGTAAGAAATAAATAGCAAAAGCTAAACTTCTAAATTCTCAAATTTATTGATAAGAAAAAGAATTTTTAAAAGCACTTTAGGGTCCTTTTTTATTTCTACATAATATTTTGTAAAAAGTACTTTTGTTTTTTCATCAAGCGATTTTATTTCTAAATCTTCAAATTTGTTGTTGTAAAAACTGTTTAAAGTTTCTATAGGTATGTTATAGAAGAGCATACAGTCAGATTAGAAATCGATGGTTTACCTCAGCAAGATAGTGAAATACTTGCGATTGGAATAACTTTAGAAGAAATTTTTAAGGTTTTAAATCAATAAAAAAACCACCTAAATCACTATTTTTGAAGGTTTGTTCGCCTTTTAATAGTAGGTTTAAACTTATTTGTAAGATTGTTTTATCTAAAAATAATAAGCTATTTTACTTGTTGTAACGGCTTATTTATTAAACAATCATTACTTATAAGATTAAACATTCTGTCAGTTTTACTATTGTTAATTTAAAGAAATATAATATTTATAACTTATATATCTTATTCGTATAACTATAACAATTTAAATTGTTAATCAATTTTTAAATTACATATTATTTTAATTAATAATAATTAAATATTACATAATTAAAATTATATTTAATAATACTGCAATAAAAGGCTATTTAATAACTTTAAAAAACTATATGTGCTATGTGATAATTTATTTATAAAACAATTATTTGTGTATGATTTTTTAAAGTAAATTTATATCGAAAATTTAGACAAATTCGTATTACATAATTTTTAAACATATTTTTTATAGCATACGCGTATTGACGTAAATAGAAAAAATATATGTCAAAGAGGTCAATGATATTTAATTAGCTTAAGAACCATAATTTGCACCAAATTTTACGCTGTCACGATTCATTAAATAAACCAAGTGAAAAGTTACGTAAAAAAGACGCTAATAGTTTATTGGTGTAAATAAAAAATCGAATATTACAAATAAACGGAATGAATATGGATAACGTCGCTCAGCTAGAAACTGACACTAATTTCCAAAGTCGAAAGAAAATAACTTGGGGTGTTTTTAGCGTCCTTTTATTACTTTTAATTGCTGGTATCGTATATTATTTTTTTGTATACCGATTTTATCAATCTACTGATAATGCTTATGTGCAAGCCGATGTCACTTGGGTCATGCCAAAGATTTCAGGCGAAGTGATTGAGCTATTAATTAACGATAATCAGGTGGTAAAAAAAGGGGAAACTTTAGCCGTATTAGATCACCGCGATTATCAAGCTCGTTATGATCAGGCTCGTTCTGTGGTCAGCTTAAAAGAGGCCGCACTGGGTGTACAACAACAAAATGAAAAGTCTGCCAAGTCTTCAATTATTGAAGCTCATAGTGGTGTAGTGGCAGCACAAGCTGATTTAACTCGTTTAAGAAAAGATTTTGAACGTTATCAAGATTTATTAAAAGATGGGGTGATTACTCGTCAAAACTTTGAAGGCATTCAATCTCAATATTTAACAGCTCAAGCACAACTCAGTAAGGCACATGCCGCCGTCAATGCGGCAGAAGCTCAGTTGGGGAGCTTGCAAGCGAGTCGCGCGCAGCTTTTAGCAGATATTCAGAGTGCCAATGCAAACTTAAACCTATATCAGGTCGATCTGGCTTCATCAAAAGTAGTCAGTCCTGTAGACGGCAAAATCGGTAGTCTTGCAATTCAGAAAGGCTCACGTGTTTCTCCACAAACTCGTTTAATGGCGATCATTCCTGAAAATAGTTTGTATGTACAAGCGAACTTCAAAGAAACCCAAATTGAAAAAATGCACATTGGTCAGAAAGTTGAATTAAAACTTGATGCCTATCCAAGCCTAACCTATAGCGGAAAAATTGAGAGTTTTTCACCAGCTTCAGGCGCAACTTTTTCACTCATGCCACCGGACAATGCAACTGGAAACTTTAACAAAGTTGTTCAGCGTATTCCTGTACGTATTGCCATAGATTCAAGCCCGCATATTGATTTGATAAAACCTGGAATGTCAGTCAGCGCTACCGTTGATTTAAGAACTTAATAATAAAATTTTAGGTAATAACAAATGAATAAGCACCTTGAAGCCGAGTGGAAATTTCCCGCAAAAACGGCGTGGGCAATTTTTGCTGCCATGATTTTTGGCAACTTTATGGCGATTCTTGATATTCAGATTGTGGCGAGTTCTCTAAACGAAGTTCAAGCTGGTATGAGTGCAAGTCGTTATGAAGTCACTTGGGTGCAAACGGTTTATTTAATTGCCGAGATTATTGCAATTCCCATGTCGAGTATTGTCTCGCGGGTGCTTTCAACACGGGTGTATTACACCATCTGTGCAATTGGTTTTACGGTGAGTTCTTTACTTTGTGCCTTGGCATGGAACTTAGAAAGTTTATTGGTTTTTCGTGGCATACAAGGTTTTATGGGCGGCGGTATGATTCCGACCTCCATGACGGCGTTGTACTTACTTTTTCCAGAACCAAAACGTTCATTGCCTTTAGTGATGTTTGGCATGATCAGTACTTTGGGGCCGGCCATTGGCCCAACCATTGGCGGTTGGCTCACCAATAACTTCTCATGGCACTGGATGTTCCTGATCAATATTATTCCGGGAATTATTATTGCTACGGTCATTTATTCCGGTCCAAATATCGACCGTGCCAACTATTCACTCATTAAAAGCATGGACTGGTTTAGCCTAGTCGGTATGGCGATGTTTTTGGGTGGGCTTGAATATTTCCTTGATGAAGGTGCACGGCATGACTGGCTTGCAGACACAGGCGTTCGGATTGCTTTTATGATCTGCGTTTTGGGCGGCATGATTTTCTTTTCTAGAAGTTTTACCCAGCCTAAGCCTTTGCTCGATTTATCCGTATTTAAAAACAAAAATTTTACCTTAAGTGCTATCACGACTTTTGTAATTGGCATGGCGCTCTATGGCTTGGGTTACATGATTCCGGTGTTTCTTGGGCAAGTCCGTGAAATGAACAGTAGCCAAATTGGTCACGTCATGATGGTGACAGGCATTGTCATGTTCTGCTTCGCGCCGTTCCTTGCATGGCTTATTCCCAATTTTGATACCCGAAAAACCGTATTTGTTGGAATGATTCTGGCTGGCTTTGGTGTCTGGCTCAACTCGCACCTCAGCATTCATAGCGATTACGACTTTATGTTTTGGCCGCAAATTTACCGTGGTATTGGCCTCATGATTTGCCTGATTGTAGTGTCACATTTGGCTATGAGTACATTGCCACTCAGTAAAGTAGCCGATGCCAGCGGTATTTATAACCTGATGCGTAATATTGGCGGCGCGGTTGGACTAGCTCTCATTAACTCATCTTTAGATTGGCTCACTGCGCTACATGTCACGCAGATTAATCAGGGGATGACACCGCAAAACTGGATTTTTACAGAAAGACTCGATCAGCTCACGGCGCAATATCAAGAAGTCGGCTCAAATGCACAGCAAATCGCGCTCAGCGTGATCTATCGCGACACTCATTTTCAGGCACTGACCTCTAGCTTTAATGATCTATTACGCATGCTCGCAATCATCATGTTTGTGACTGCATTTTTAACCATCTTTATGGATCGGGGGAGGAAAATGAATATGTAGATATTAAAAAATAAAGGCAGCTTTCAAAGAATGAAAAACAATAGGGCATATCAAAACGTATCCCTTCATAGAAAAAGAACATTGAGGTGAGTTTTCTAAAATCGGTTGATGAGATCGGGGAACTCGCAAATTAGAGGTGGAAGGTTAAAGGATTATGATTAATACAACGTATAAACTAATTTCAAAATTGAACCTGAAAAACACGACTTATGGTCAATATTTTGAAAAAGAGCAAATCGATACTGAGCGATTAAAAGTGATGTATTCCATTTACGAACAGTATTATGAAAATACGAGATTTTCTATTTTCGTAGATGATTTTCAAAATAAAAGCGGTGCAATCTTAATTTTTGATTCACAAACAAATGAGATTGTAGGCTTCTCTACCGTTGTGGTGCAGCATTTCTACTTAAACGGTAAGGACTACACCGTATTATTTAGTGGTGATACGGTCATTTTGAAGAAGTTTTGGGGTACGCGTAGTCTACAAAGTACTATGCTCAAGCTTATGATTAAGCTTCGAATCAAATATCCATTTAACGAACTCTATTGGCTCCTCATTTCTAAAGGTTATAAAACCTACTTACTGCTCGCGAATAACTACTATGTCTATTACCCAAATATTAAAGATGAAAACCAGCATCTCTCGGAAGTGGTTGAGCACTACTGTGAAAAATTCTTTGGTGAATACTACGACCGTGAAGCAGGCCTTTTAAATTTTGGTGATGACTATCAACCATTAAAAGGTGAAGTCGCACCAATTACTGCCGAAATGAGAGAAAAGAACCCAAATATTCATTTCTTTGAGCAGATGAATCCAACATGGAAAGCAGGCACAGAACTACCGTGTATTGGTCGTCTTGGCTGGAAAGACATAGCCCGTTTCCCTGTAAAGCTGATGACTAAACCGACCAGTAAAGGAAAGTTTGAAGCATGCGTAACTCATAAAACAAAACGTAGAGAGGCCATCCAATGAAAACTAATGAATGGCTAACTTTGGGTTCGCATCTGATTTTAAAAAAATGGTGTGATGCAACTGACCATAATTTTCAAAAACAATTTAATGCCTTAGAGACCACGCAACGTCAAATTTTGCATACGATATTACAGACCTCGACCTTTGCCCAAGATAAAAAGGTTCAAAACTATGAGCAGTTTGTAAAATCATTTCCTGCGACACGTTACGGCGCTTGGCGAGAAGACATTCAGCGTTACCGTGAACAAAAGCTTTCACTCTCGAGCAGTAAACTGGTTCGTTTCCAGCCGACCAGTGGTTCGAGTGAACAAATCAAGTTTATTCCATACACCAAGTTATTTTTAGATGAGCTTGACCATGCAATTGCGCCGTGGATGGCGAGTTTATACCGCAAATGCCCAGAGCTCAGCTCGGGCACACATTATTGGTCGGTGTCATGGTTGCCTGAAAGTCAGCGTGAAGTGTTAAAAGACAAAAACCTAAATGATGACAGTGCGCTACTTGGTGTAGGTAAGCGCATTTTATCTAAGTTTACCCAAGCGGTTCCAAGTAATGTTGCCTTTGCCGCCAATGCCGATGATGCACTCTTTGCCACCATTTGTTATTTGGTCGCAAACCGTAACTTAGCCATGATTTCGGTGTGGAGCCCAACGTTTGTGCTGCAATTGCTGGAACGTTTGGAGTTGCTACAACAAGACGTGCTTGAGGTTTTACAAAGTGGTTCATGGGGTAACCGTCAGGCTTCCTTAAAAGAAGTCACTGCACCGCATAGCCCTGAAAGTGCTCAAGCCTTAATTGCAAGTTCAAACGGCACACAGATCGACTTTAAAAAGCTCTGGCCAAAGTTAAGTCTGGTGTCGAGTTGGGACACCGCAGGTTCAAAAGCTTGGGCAGAAAAATTAAAAGAGAAATTACCCAGTGTTCAGTTTGAAGGCAAAGGACTATGGGCGACGGAAGGTGTAGTGACTATTCCCTATAATGACCAATACCCACTCGCATATCAAAGTCACTTCTATGAATTTGAATATTTAGAAGGCGATAAACAAGGTCAAATCGTTCCATCGTGGCAACTTAAACAAGGTGATTTGGTCAGCCCGCTAATTACCTCGGGTAATGGCTTGCTCCGTTACTGTCTGGATGATTGCTTACGGGTAACAGGCTTTATAGAGCAAATTCCGTGTTTTGAGTTCCAAGGCCGCCGTTTTGGTGTGGATCTGGTCGGTGAAAAGTTAGCACCTGAAACTGCTCAACAGTTGTTGTCTCAGTTGAATGAAACCGAGTCAAAAGCGATTTCTTTACTCGCAATTGATACTCAGCAACAGGTTAAACCATTTTATTGCGTGCTTTTTGAAGGCGAAATCCATCACAGCATTAACAATGAATATATCGACAGTATTTTGCGTCAAAACTTCCATTACGAACTTGCTCGAAACTTGGGGCAGCTCGACCAGCCTCAAATTCGCCAAGCCAATAATGGCTGGAATGCCTATAAAAAACTGGTCATGTTTGATGGCATTATTGAAGGCAATATCAAACCTGAGCCACTCAAAAAAGTCACCCTGAATAGTTTGGAACAACTATGAAAGGGATGAAGTCATTTAATACTCGGTTTTTAACACTTCTACACGCCTTGTATTTAGGCGTGTTGGTTGTGTCCAATACACACGCTATGACTTTAGACGAGGCGTTGTCTGCCAGTTTAAGGCATGAAAGTCAGCTTGAAGTCAGCCGTTTAAGCGTAAACCAGTCTACCGCTATGCTTGAACAAGCCAAACAGCGCAATGGACTTAAAGTCAATTTAGTCGGGCAACTGGACTATGAAAGAATAAATACGCCTTCACACGTTTTGTTTCCAACCGAAGGAAACCGTAAAGGTCGAAGTTTGCAATTGCAAGCTGATTATCCGATTTATACCTCTGGTCGACACCGTTTAGGAATTGATGTTGCCGAAAGTCAGCTTTCTGCACAAAACCAAGGTTTATCAGATCAACGGTCGGAAACCATTTTAAATACGGTCATGGTCTATACCGACGTATTAAAAAAGAAGGCCATTTTAGAACTCAGACAAAAGACCATGGCAAATCTGCAACGGTCTTTATATGAATCTAAGCGCCGTTTTGACGTGGGAATGATTACCCGTGCAGACTTGGCTCAGGTTTTGGCACAAGTTGCTCAAGGTCAAGCTGATATTACACAGGCCCAATCTAACTTAACTGTAAGTGAAGCACAGTTTTATCAAGTAACGGGTGTAATGCCTGAAAACCTTGCTGCCATTAAACATCTACCTTCTATTCCCGCGAGCTTAGATGAAATTTTGGCGCAAACCAAGAACCATCCCGCTTTGATGCGGAGCAAATACGAAAAGCAGGCTGCCGAGAAACAATACGCTTTAACCAAACGCGAACTCTGGCCAACGGTCATGCTCACCAGCCGTGCTGGAAAGCAAGATGAAGCAAGCTATATTGGTTCTGAAAGCAATAACTATATGGTTGGGGTGCAGCTTAATGTACCGCTCTATGACGATGGTTTAAATCGCGCCAACGTCAAAAAAGCACAGGCCGATATCGATTTGGCTAACCAAAAAACGCGAAGTCTTGAACTAGATTTGAATAAGCGAACCCGTACCACCTATGCACAGCTTCAGACCATTCGACAAAATAAAGAAGCACTGGCAAATGCGATAGAGGCAGCGTCTATTGCTTTTGTCTACACACGTAAAGAGTTTGATGTTGGAACCAAAACTACATTTGATTTGCTCAATACCGAGCAAAAGCTACTCGATGTACAAACCCAAAAAACCGTGAATGACCAAGACGAAGTGGTGTTTGTCTATCAGCTACTCGACCAAATGGGGCGTTTAAACAGTTTGGTTCCCACACAGACCGTACAACAGGTGAATAATGAATAAAACAAACCCACCATTGGCTGATAATACTCTCATTACCCGAGAAGCAACTCTGACAGATGACGAGGCTTTAAGAGACTTAATTGCCGTACCGATGACCACCAAAGGCATACAAATTAGCTTTCAGCGCGAACCGAGTTATTTTAGAGCGTCTGACATTGTCTATCGACATAAATTGCATGTGGTGATTGAAGACCTAGAGAGTCAAAAGAATGTCGCTTGTTATAGCAATGGTTACCGCCCATGTTATGTCGATCGAAACATTCAAAACTTACGGTACGCGGGTGATTTACGAGTAGATCACAACTACCGTGGTAAATCTCTGGTGAAGGTTTTGGCGAAGCATGTAAAACAAACCATGCATGAACCGAACTATAGCCAAATGATTATTTTTGATGATAACCATGCCGCACGCGCTGCCATTCAAACGGGCAAAACGGGAATGCCTGATTATTATGACGAAGGGCTTATAGAGACATTAAGCCTGACGAGTACTGGCGCAAAACGGAAAATCACGGCTTTTTTAAAGCAAGTTGATAAACAGAGTGATCTTCAAGAGATCCGTACTTGCGTTGCAGAGGCTCAGCACATAGCTGCAATGAACCAGTTTATTAGCGACATGGCCGAGTTTTATAACTTTATTCCTGCCTATAACTTTGAAGAACTGGCTCAAGGGCATCAGTATTTTTCAGGTATAGAACTCTCAGACTTTTCAATTTACTTTAAGGGTGAAAAACTGGTGGGCATGTTTGGTTTATGGGATCAGCACAGTATTAAGCAAACTAAAATTTTGCATTACAGTTCAGTTATTGGAGTTTTTAGACCTATTTATAACTTGTTGATTCCAATTACTAAGGGCATGCGTTTGCCTAAACTTGGTGACTCTATTCAGTACCATGTGCTACATACGCTTATGTGCCATCCACAAGATTTAGCTTTGCATCATAAAATGCTTGAAGATGCCTATAACAAGTCAAAACAGCAGGGTGTTGGTGTGGTGAGTTTTACGCTTTCGCATAAAGACCCGCGCTATCAGTTAAATCAGTTTTATAAAGGTGAACGCTTAACAGGCATGCATGGTTTTATTAGTTATGAAAGCGACCCAAGACCACTTTTTGATAAAAACTTGATTCCATACTTAGAGGTTGGACGTATTTAATTTAAAGCTTGAAGTGATACTTTGAATGAAGCCCACGGAAGTGGGTTTTGTCATTTTGAATACGAGCAAGGAAGTTGAAGATCAGTTTATAAAAGAAAATATAGCAATAATTTATAATATAATTATTTAATTTTTAATGGAAAATTATTTTAATTTTTATTGATGCGTAGTCACTAAACGTACATATAGCGCAACTACTATACAAATCGAAATTTATTAACATGGTAGTTAAGTGATGAAAAAAAGTTTATTGGGTGGCCTTATTCTGTCTTTATGTACAACTCCAGCTTTTGCACTAAATATTTTATTGGTTAACGATGACGGTCTAACCAGCAATGTCAAAGCACTCTATGATGAATTAAAAGCAAATGGTCATAACGTGCTTGTGTCTGTACCGTGTTCACCACAAAGTGGTCGCGGTGGCGCAATCGTGATGTACAGCTCAACAACGATTACCGCGGATAATGATAAGCAAATTGCGGCTGAAAATGGTTGTCACAATGGTGCAGCACCAATTGGCGCACCTGCTGCTGGAACCTTTACCAAAGCGGGTTATACCAATGGTGACTGGAACTACACGCATGGCACACCAGTGATGGCAACAGTTTATGGGCTAGACGTGGTTGCACCAAAACGCTGGGGTAAAGCGCCAGACTTAGTTTTATCTGGCCCGAATGAAGGTCAAAATGTCGGAAAAGTCGTGGTGCACTCTGGCACGATTGGCAATGTACAGTTTTCGGCAGGACGTGGGATTCCATCTATTGCCTTAAGCGCCGATACAAACACGGTAGATGACAAAACTTTAAACAACCCTAACTCTGCGATTGTGGCAAAACAAACCGTAGTGTTATTAAAAGAATTACAAGCTAAGGCAGGTAAGGGCCAATTGTTGCCCAAAGGCATCACCCTAAATGTGAATTTCCCTAAAAATTTAACAACCAGCACGCCGTTTGCTTTTTCAAAAATTGGAACTTATGACTTATATAAATTAAAGTTCCAAGTAACCAAAGACAATAAAGGCAATAACCAGTTTGGCCTCGGAATTGATGCGGCACCATCGGCTCCAACAGCCGCGCAAATGTCGGATGAAAGCGCCGTCATGCAAAGCAAAATTGCTGTAACTGCAATGCAAGTGGCTTATGACCAGCGACCAGCAGCTCAACAATGGCTCAAAATTCGTTTAAAAAGCTTATTTAACAAGTAAGGGGAAAGACCATGAAACGTTGTTTATTGGTTTTACTTCTTGGGCTTGGATTGGCAGCTTGTAATGACAATGATCATGATGACCAAGTCTCGACTGAAAAACCTGCCTTAGCGCCGAGCTTAGATGTCGGTACTTATATTATTAGTACCGAAACGGATCAAGAGTTACCGATGGCGGGTAAATACTATTCTGGCGCAGATGGTTCTAAATTATTGGTTTTAGATGATGACGAGAACCGTGCCAAGGTTGTGATGAGCTATGACACAAAAACCAAAGCTTGGCAAAGCAATCAGTCTAACCAAGCAATGACCGTTGAATTGGCACATTATGAAAAAATTGATGACCAGAAAATTACGCTAAATCAATTGGTCGGCACCTACGATTTATCGTTTCCAGATGGAACAACGGTAAATGCCGAAGTGAATGCACAAGGCAAAATTGTCTCGAAAGACCCAAATTGTGTGTTTACAGGTGTTATTACTGAAAGTGCATTAGCGAACACAGCAAATTATCAACTGACCGATAACAAGTGTGATGCGCTAAAAAACAACTCAAAAGGTTATGTTGTGGTAGATGAAGACTTAGAACCTATGAGTTTTAGACTCGTATCTGACACAGTTGCCTCAAAAGATATTTGGGCATTTGCACAATATTAAAAATAAAAAGGCAACGGATTCATTTCGTTGTCTTTTCATTCCAACCTATCTTGCGCCGTTGAAACAGCTAACATGGTTTGAAGATAATAATCTACACGTGATTGATTATTTTCTTTATGTGAGTTATGCGCATTAAAGGCTGCATCATGAAGTTTCACGACTCGAGCAATTGGATTCAAACCACAACGAATTAAATATTCGTCGCGTGTTTCACTTTCCCGTTTAGTTAATGCATCTACTGCATCACGGACTTCTTTACCGAATAAATTTTCGATTTTGGCTAGGGTAAGAGGTGTGTCTTCAACGCTATCGTGGAGAAGAGCTGTAATAATATAGACTTCTGAAAATTGGTGCTCAATTAATGAATTGACCACACCTTTAATATGGTAATCAAAGTAATCATGAGGACCATACTTTTGACCTTGATGCGATTCTTTTGACAATTTCTCTGCTAATTCAATTTTATTTTGAGTCATTTTTTGCTCTTATCACTTTAAGTATATGACGCGGCCTAATTTGTGAGATGGGTCGCTTAAGTCATAATTTTATACTGGATAGCGACTCTTAAAAACATCTCTTAATAATAGTAGTGTCTCTTTTTATGTATTCATTTTTAGTTGAGTTAGGACAATTCGGACTTTAAGTTTTTGAAATTTTAAATTTTAACTTAATGATATAAGGGGAGATTAAAAATATTACTTAAGAATTTCCTTAATTATGTAATTAAATGAAAAACAATAATTATTTAAATAATTTCTAGCCAATTTCACATTGACACTTCAAATATTGGAGATTACCATTTGCGGGCTGGCCTACATTGCCAGTCGGTTGTCGCAGACCGTTCTTCAAGAGCATTAAAAGATTATTCTTTTAGTGTGTATACCCTCGTGCCCCCTCTATGGCGGAACGGAGGGGGACACCTTCGGGTGTGCTGGGTCTTGAAGCCAGTCTGCGAACCCCTTTCGTTCTGCCACCATAATTCTAATGTTTTGGCAGAACTCCATATATAAGGAGTTGGCTTTGTACATCCATTATTTCTTGGCAGCCATTGCCAAAAGCTATAACAACACAGCTTAAAACACTTAACGCAGCTTGATCGCCGTAAGGCTTTTTCAGGCTTTAGCTCGTTATTACTTACAACCTAGACAATTAAACCTTGAGATGTGCTGCGCATAGTCTTTACGGCTTTGCTATGCCTTTTTTCTCCCAAAGGCAGCGGTTTTTATATCTCATTTATATACAACAATAATTTTTTATAATGGTAAAAATATGCCAAAAATAGTTCTCCCAACACGTGCAGTACAAGTCGTAAATAAATCAATTGAGTTATTTCATTACAACGGATTTCATCTGGTCGGCATCGACAGACTTGTGAAAGAGTGTGAAGTTACCAAAGCGACTTTTTATAACTACTTTCACTCTAAAGAACGGTTGATTGAAATCTGCCTGATTGTGCAAAAAGAACGCCTAAAAGAAAAAGTGGTTTCAGTGGTTGAATATGACCGTAACACAAACGCAATGCATAAACTCAAAAAGCTCTATCTTTTGCATGCAGACCTAGACGGACTGTATTACTTATTATTTAAAGCTATTTTTGAAACAAAACTGACTCATCCAAAAGCGTACATAACCGCCGTGCGATATAGAACATGGCTCATCAATGAAATATATAGTTTGCTTAGAGCACTTAACAGTGATGCTTCTTTTACCGATGCCAAACTATTTTTATATCTAATCGAAGGCGTAATTATTCAGCGGTTAAGTTTAGGTGAAGTTGATGAGAGAGTGGTTGAGGTGTTTTTGAGGGGGATGGGGTGAGTAGTAAAATTCGGGTTTGTAATTTTATTAAAATTAACTATTGACCCAATTTAATTTTGATCAATAGTTAATTTAAGTCATAAATAATATTAATACTGTTTTTAAGTTTATAAACCTATTGAACTTTACTATCTAAACCTATAGTTAATCTTTGATTTTCAAGTTTGATATTTTTATCTCTAATATCAAAAATATCTTTCAAATATAGAGCCGTACTTGCTTTACCACCAAAGTATGATGCTCCTATAAAAAGAACAATATATACTAAGCCACAAAGAACTTTATAATATGAATATACATCCTTATCGATTCGTTCATTTAAAATAAGTTCTTTAAGGAAAAATAATTCAAATGTTACGAAACCTAGATATATAATCGCAGCACAAATAAGTATAGTTATTGAGATTGATCTAATTTTCTTGATCGTTTTTTCTTTAAATATATACTCTAAATGTGCTTGATTATTTTCTATAGTTTGCTTTAGAAAGAAATAACTAAAATTTAAATCTGAAAAAATCTTATTAAAATTCCATAGATTATTAATTCTTTTATTAAACAAACTATAGTGATATCTATTTGTTCCCAAAAATTGATTAGTGATATATTGAAATTGTATAGGTTGCAATGAATTGTCATCTTGGTTGAATTTATTACATGCATCTAAGTAATTATCCAATTCCAACTTATCTTCTTTGAAATTTTTCTTTTTTAATTCAATACGAAATCTTGGTAAAAAAAACCATTTAATAACTGTGCCTAAAAAGCCAAGTCCTAATAATACTTCAATAATTAGTTTAACCCACTCCATATGTAATCTCCAATTTATTAATGGGTCTTTATCTAAACAAAAAAGTTAAAATTTATCTATATAGAAAGGTCTGTATTGCGTCATAAGTTGACGCATTAACTAGGTAGGTAAGAGTTAGAGACCTATTCTTCTGAGTAAATAAGTAAGATTTTTTAGAACTTTATAAAAATTAAACTTATGATAAAATTATAAAAATATATTAATTAAGAAATTTTAGTCTTCAGTAAAATAGGTACAGCTATGGGAAATGCGGATTTAGTTAGAGCCAGTAGAGATGGAGATCAGTTTCACTACTTATGGGCAGCAAGAAAAGCTCTTCTACTTTTAAATCCCTTATCTGGACTACATACTCTGACTATTGAAGGTCCTAGTAAATGTGAATTTATTGAAGCGGTTGAAGAAGGTGAAGAAATTGTCGATGTGGGTGAATATTATGGATCGAACAGTTTTATAGATGCCTCAAAAATTATTTACTCCCAACTTAAACATTCAACAGTACAAATAAATGAAAATTTTCCACCTAGTAGTCTAAAAAATACAATAGAAGGATTTTCAAAAAGATTTCGTAAGTTATTAACTATAGCGTCTAAAGACATAGTTCTTCAAAAAGTTGAATTCCATTTTGTTTCCAATAGAGCGATTAGTACTGACTTCTATGAATCAATCAAACAATTACAAGAAACTGGACAAGTTAATAAAATTGAAAATTTAAGAAAATTAGAAAATTATACAGAGTTAAATGGTCAAGATTTAGAAGAATTTGTTAAGTTAATAAAATTCCCATCACAAGAGCCAAATTATATAGCTCAGCGTGAAATTCTAGCTCAGGAAGTTTCGGGTTACTTATCAGGGGATGATATTAATGCTCCTAATGAATTAAAAGAACTTATCACTCGTAAAGCCCTTAGTGAAAACCAAGAAACACCAGAAATTACACGATACGATGTACTTCGTGCACTCAAAACTAACCCAGATGATTTGTTTCCTGTAAAGAACTTAATAAAACAGTTAGAAAGAATTGTAGATAGACCTATTGTAAAAACGTTAGTAGATACTATCACTGAATCACGTAGTCAAAAATTTATTATTCAAGCCGAAGGTGGCGTTGGTAAATCAATATTAAGTACGCAAATTCACAACTATATCCCATCTGGATCTTTATCAATTATCTATGATTGTTTTGGTAATGGAGATTACAGACAATCTTCATCAGCTAGACATTCTCATAAAGTTGCTTTAGTTCAAATTGCTAATGAGCTAGCTGGATTGGGTTTATGTCATCCATTAATACCAACTACAAATGCAGGTCCTAGTGAATATATCAAAGCATTTTTGTTTAGATTAAAACAAGTATCTGAAAGGATCTCTCTTGATAAAGCTCAGTTATTTATAGTGATTGATGCTGCTGATAATTCACAAATGGCAGCAGACGAATTCAATTATGGTCGATCTTTCATAACTGACCTTTTGCAAGAAATTTTACCAAAAAATATTAAAATAATTGCTTTATCAAGGCCTTACAGAGTTAATCTTCTGATGCCTAAACAAGATGTTGAAATTCTTGATCTAATAGGCTTTACAGAAGATGAAACTAAACAACATTTAATTAACTACTACACTGAGGTTTCAACACAAGACGCCATAGAATTTCATCGACTTACTAGTGGAAACCCACGAGTCCAAAGCATTGCTTTAGAACAGAACTTAACTTTGAATGAAATTCTTTCATTCTTTGGAGGAACCCCAAAAAGCGTAGAAGATACAATTAAAGATTTGTTAGACAAGGCAATTTCTACTTTCAAAGAACAAAACTACTCCGAATCAGAAGAAGTTGATTTACTGCTCACTTCAATTGCTATTTTGCGTCCATTAATTCCACTGCAAATTTTATCTGATTTAACTAATATCAGGGCTGATCAAATAAGAAGTATTATCTCTGATATAGGTGGTCATCCAATTCGTCTTAGCGACAATAATATTCAATTTGTTGATGAGCCAACTGAATCTTGGTTCCGTGAAATTTACAAGCCAAAAGATATTAGTATACTGAATGAATTTATTCAGAAGCTTAAACCTCTCTCTGTAAATTCTGTATATGCTGCTTCTGTACTACCTCAAATCTTGATGGACGCAGGTAAGTTTGAGGAATTAGTTGAACTATCTTTGAATTCTGAAATGTTGCCAACTAATTCGACCTTAGAAAAAAGAAAGGTCGAATTGCAACGCCTACAATTTGCAATTAAAGCTGGCCTAAAACTTGGTAAATATACAGACGTTGCTAAGTTGTCATTAAAAGCTGGTGGAGAGGTTGCCGCAGAGACTAGGCAACATCAATTACTGGAAGAAAATATAGACCTAGTCGGTACAACTTTTAGTGATAATCAAATTTTAGAGTTAATCTCTGAAAAAGTATTTAAAGGTGGTTCATGGCACGGCTCGAAATACATTACTGAGGCTAAACTTCTCTCATATCGAGAAGAGTTCCATGGAGAATCTCGCAGTAAACTTCGTATAGCCAATGAATGGTTAACTAGTTGGTTTAACCTTCCAGAAGATCAAAAACATAATCAAGAAATAGAATCTAAAGAGATTAGTGATTACTTTATTACCTTAATCACTTTAGAGGGAGTTGACTATGCGATTAATTGGCTTCGTAGATGGCATCCAAAAAGTGTAAGTTATGATGTAGCTAAACTGATAACTAAAGATTTAATTAAACTTAATAAAAAAGATGTTATACAACAAATCTTAGATACATCAGGTAATAATATATTTTTAACTTTAGGTACTGTCGAAATATTAAATTTTAATCATAGTGATATCAATTCAAAAAACTTTTTACGAATTTTAAATTTGCTTAGTTACCATAAAGTTAAGCTTGATATTGGTCTATCTCCAATTCTTTGTTTTTTAGAAGTAGTTTTTAAGAAAGCTCTTTGTTCTTCAACTGAAGCATATCAAATTTTATCAAAATATCTGCCTGCTCAAATACCATATGAAATTACAGATCGTTTTGGAAACTCAGATAGAGCCACCTACATGAAAGCTTATGCTTTACATAAAGCATGGAATAATAAGTCATTAGAACTAATTGATTTAGTAACTGAAAGATTAAAAGAGGAATTTTTAAAGGATACGTCTTATAGCTCATCAGAGGAAATTACTACATTAAAACGAGATGTTGCAGCAGTTTTACCGTGGTATAAATTATATGCTCATTCAATCATTGAGCCAATGTTGCCTGAAAAAATCGATTCATTGATTGAACAAGCTAAATTAGATTCAAATAAGGCTCAAGGATATTCTTACAGAGAATATGGAAATCATCTTGAGAATGAAATTGCAAAAATTTGGTTTGATATTTTAATTTTAAATAATCATCTTAGCCAAGAAACTTACCCGCAGATAGAAAACAATTTCAAAGAAAAAATTTATCCTCAAACCCGTAATCATTTCACGTTTATTTTGGCTTTGCAGAAACAATATGGATTGGAAAATTATTGTTATCAAAATATAGAAAAAAATTTAGAAACTCTTGAAACTAGTGATGATCATGCAGAAATATTGGTTAGTGATTATATGTCAATCGCACAATCAATTTTTCCTCTAGATCAAGAAGAAGCTTCTGCAATATTAAGTAAAGCAATAGAGGTAAGTAGTAAACTAGGCGAAGAAAATCTACAACGATGGAATGCATTACTTTGCTATGGCGTAAGAGCTGGACAGGAGCAAAATAATAGAAAACCACAACTATGCTATCGTTTTAGTCAATGTGCTGAATTGACATATAAATATGTACATAGAGATAAACATTTTCCATGGGATTACACAGTTGATGCAATTTATGATTTAGATCCTAATTCAGCATTTGCTATTGCTAGTCGTTGGCGTGATCGTAGATTTGGAGATGAAGATAGAATATTGGGTAACTTGGTAGATAAGTTGCTTAAAGAACAACTTATCTCACCCTTGATACCATTGGCTTTTAAAGCAATGGGAGGTATATATGATTTAGATAATTTATTAAATTCCATTAAATCATTAAATTTAGAAGATGAATTAAAAAGAAAGATTTTACAAAGCTTCTATCTTTACATTGTTGTACCAAATCCATCAGAAAAACATATTAGTGGCCTTAGAGATTTGGTTGAGGCATTTCATATAACAGAACAAACTGTCCAAGACTTTTTCATATCTCTCAGTAATTCTGAGTTTTATGTTCAAGTTGAAGAACCTCACTCTTCAACCTACGACCAAGAAAAGTTTGATTGGGATGTGTTTTTTGAAAGTTATACTGACTCAAATCGAAGTGTCGATTTTAATTCAGCTTTTAATGATTTTCAGAAATTGGAAAATAAGCATTGGATTAAAAGAGCTTTTTATGTACAGCTTTTTCAAAAAATAAATCCGTCACAAGCAATATCATTGATCAATTGGTGGTTCGATAATCCTAGAAATGGAATGTATGACTTAGATGATCTTTTAAAAGCTATACCATCTCGCTTTAAAAGGAGAATGTCATTTTTAGCAGTTTTAGATTCGAGCATAAAACAATTTTTAAAAACACATCATTCTGATTTTTATATAGATACTTATGGAAGCAATCTGAAATTACATATTTTAAGTGAGTTAACAGGGAAACCTAAGACTGATTATATTCGATCTCTCTTAGAAGGTATGAGTGAAAGCTCTATTACTTTAGAAAGTGAAAGCTTATTTAGGATAGCTCATTTACTTACACCTATGATTGCACCTAATCAATCCTGTGAGGTTTTGGAATATGGTCTAGGATTACTGGAAAGTGATTTGGGATCAGATATCGCAGATGGGCAATGGCGTGAGGAATTGGCACCACCAGGGAATATAATAAAATCTATATCAGGTTATATTTGGTCTGGCCTAGCATCTCCTTTCAATACTGTTAAATGGCAAGCGGCACATACTGTTAAGTTACTTTGTGATTTTGAGCAAAGAGAATTATTGTCTAATTTAATTAATTTTATTAGTGATAAAAATTACCGAAGTTTTTATGATCATAAATTTGAATTTTATCAATACTCTGCTACTCAATGGTTACTTAATGCTTTATTAAAAGTGTCATATAGCCCTAATAACTTTTTGGCTGAATATGTTGAAATATTTAAGCAGCTAGTAGATCCAAATCGACCACATTTGATGATTCGACTTCTTGCTTCAAAAATTCTTCTAAATCTATTTAGTTTAAAGCTTATAACCCTAAATGAAGAAGAAATTAAAGCCTATCAAGGAGTTGGTAAATCCACTTTTAGTAAAGTCAAAAGAGAAACTGTGGATCTATCAAATTACTCAAATATCAATCAAGAAAATGTTGATTCTTTTGGTATTGATTTTGGTCCTTATTGGCTTAATCCATTAGGGGAAATGTTTGGGCTACATCCCTCACATATTTATTTTGAGACGACACAAACTTTAATGAATGACATTGGTTTTGCTGAGAAGAATCGTAGACTCAATGATATGCGTCAAAAAATGGAAATTTATAACTGGAAGCAAACAAATCATGATCATGGATCTAGCCCTAAAGTCGAAGATTTAGATTTTTATCTGTCTTACCATGCAATGATGATTATAGCTGATAAGCTACTGCAAACAAGACCCTTACTTATAAGTGAAGATTGCTGGAGAGATTTTGATGAATGGATTAAAAGACATGATTTATCCTGTCTAGAACCCTATTGGCTAAGTGATTTTAGGGATCCATGTCCTCGAATAACTACAGAGTGGCCTCAAAGAGATACAAAGAATTCTTTAAATTGGTCTTACAGTTGCTCCCTAGTTGACTATCAGGATGCAATTCATCTCAGCGATATAGAACTTTGTTTGTGGGGAGGATGGTCAGAAGTAAATAATTTCGATCAGGCAAAAGACATTCGTATCCGCTCAAGCTTAGTGAGCCCAGAAACGTCCAGTGCGCTTTGGAGAAGTTTACAAAGTGCTGAATCAAGTCATTCTTATCATTTACCTAGTGCAGGTGATGAACAGTTTGAACTTGATGAAGATAATTTCCAATTAAAAGGATGGATTTCTGATATAGAAATTGATCTATCAAATTTTGATGATGATTTATGGGGAGCCTCCTTGAGACATAAGGGAATTAAGCCATCAAAAGAGATTATCTCTTTAATGAATTTACATTCTGATTCTTTGAGTAAAAATTGGTTTTGTGAAAATGAAAAAGTTATAAATCTCACTATTTGGGGAGAATATAAAAATGAAAATTATGAGTATTCAAATGGTTATAAGCTAAAAGTAAATAAAAAATTTATTTTCGATCTTCTTAATAAAATTAACATGGATATGGTTATTTCCGTAGATATAGATCGTAGATATAAATATGGTAGTTATCAATCAAAACAAGATTCAAAAGGACTGGATGAGTATTTACCAAGTAGTAAAAGAGTTTATTTAATGAAAAAGAATGGAGATATGTATGTCTACTGAAAATCTTATCGAACTAGGGAAAAGACTAGTAGAAGAATTTAAGTTAGAAGATAGAACCGATACATTATCTCAATGGATGCTTCACTATTTAGCAGAATTATTTAAACGGTATGATCTATCTACCTCTCCTGAAGAAAAGCATATAGCATCTGTCGATATCAGAGATACTATTTTTAAGTTGTGGGAATTTCGCTATCAGCAGTCCTATTCCCATAGTAGTTTCAAAAATACAGAATCTTTAATTTCAACATTACAGAAATTAAATTTAGATAATGATGATGCTTTCTACTCAGGTTTAAGAGATTTCAGAAATGTAGAAAGTACTATAGATCAGAGTAGTCCAGATTATTGGTATAGTTATGCACTCAAACTTGATAAAGCATCAAGGTTCTTGATAAGGAATTGTATTCTCAAAGGATATGCTATAACTGAAGCTGATAATAAAGAAATTTCTGATCTCATCAAAGAGTTTGAAGAGCTAGATTCTTATGAAAATTTATTAGGTAGATTTTATAGCGACCAGTCCGATGAAGATAAAGAAGTTAGAAATATTAAAAATAATATTTCTAAAATAGAGGAGTTGATGGATGCTTTAGCAGAGTTAAAAACTAATTATGAGGAAAAACTAATATCATAAAGCTCAAATGGAAACTATGATGGTACAGCGATTTATTATAAAAAGCTTGTTTGAAAATATAAATAACTATCCAAATGCATATACAACTACAGTGAAATTTAGAAGATGGCCCACAACCTTGGATGAAGTTGATGAGATAGTTTTAGAGGCATTTTTTAGTGGAATGAGGTGTAAAGTAAATGTCTCTATTGACGTAAAAAAATAAAAAAAGCCCTGAATATTCGGGGCTTTTTTTATTTAAGTTTTACTTTAATGATTCTGGTACATAATTTGGTGAATCAGTACCATAAAATGACTCAATATCGCTATCATACAAAGACTTATATCTATCTTTTGATGCGACATCTTTAGTCTCATCAATAAATTTCTGTATTTTAGCTTTATAGTCATTGTGACCAGCTTTATACATTTCAGTTAAATATACAAATTCGGCGTCTCTGTACTGGGGATCATTTTTGCTAGATGATTTACTCAATTCGGTTTGTATTAGTTGGGCAGAAGCTTCGTGACACTGTTGAATTTTTACTTTGGCCTCATTTAATTTTTCAAGCAATGTACATCTAAACATTATCCGTTGAGGCAAGGGTTTCTCTTTGATTTGTTGCTCATTTAACTCATAAGCCTCTTTATACATACCAGACAGCATATAAATATTCATCAATGCCATTTCTCTTTGTTTCTTGGCAGTAACTTTCTTAATTTCAGGTATTAAAGGCGCTAAAGATTGTTTTATCTTTTCATCTTCACCAGCGGTCACAACTTCGTTTGTGATAGAGTCATATCTATCCAAAATCGCTTTATCACTTGCAGATAATTCCGTTTTTACGTTTTGAGAGCTGCTTTTCTCAGTAGTATCTACCTTTGTTTGTTCATTTGATGCCTTGCTACAAGCAGTAACTCCAAATACAGAAATGAGAACAATAGTACTGATTAATTTTCTATTCATGATTTACGTAGAAAATAAGATCTGAAATTTGTCATGAGGACACCTGTAAATTAGCAGGGAATATCGCCTATGGATTGTTATTTAAGAAGTAAGGATTGGGCAGCGATATTTTTTAGGTATTTCGGTACTCTCGATATAGTAAGTTTATTAATGGCTAACAATAAATCTTGATCAATGCTATTGAAGCCATATGTGTGACAAATATTCGTACAAAGATAGTTAAATAATTGAGCCGTAACTTCAGCATCTGCTTCTGCACGATGAGCTGTGCCATTAAACTTAATATTGAATAAGTCTGCCATTGCCCCAAGTCGATAACTGGGTTGATGAGGTAAAATACGGCGAGCAAGTTTCAAAGAACAAATCAGTCCATTGTGTGATGGACTTAACTCCTGTCGAATACTTTCTGCTTTTAGGAATTTCTCGTCAAATCCTGCATTGTGAGCAAGTAAAGGATCTGTTCCAATAAAGTCCAATAGAGAAGGAATGACTTCTTCCACTAAAGGAGCATGATTAACCATATCTTGAGTAATGCCAGTCAACTTTGTGATGTAGTATGGAATATTTACACCACAGTTTATTAGTGAAACAAAACGTTCTGTGATTTCACCTTCTACAATACGTAAAGCCGCGACTTCTGTAATACGATCACCTGCCTCAGGGCTGACTCCTGTGGTCTCGAAATCAAGTACAATGATTGGCGAAACATTCATAAAACGCTTTCTCTATTAGAAATTAGGTATTAAAAGCACAGCACTTTTCATCATAATAGCTTTAAGTCAAAGATAGCACTAAGTTAACTTATCTTAATATTGAAATGATATTAGTAAGTAATATGTTTAGCTGTTAGGTTATGCCGAGCACAGCCCATTTACACGGGCTTATAAAGAGTGGTCGGGTAAAACACCACAACAAGCCCGAGAGGAAATGAATAACTAAGGTTAGAACCTTTAAATTAAGAGGTGCATATATTTTGAGTGTTCATTCATCGTTTAACGCGCATTCGAAATTACTTGGGTTTTCTTTACATCTCACTTTTTTCAAAAAGTTCATCATTTTAGGGTCGTAGATACCTGCTTTGGTTAGCTGTATACGAGCCTCGCGCATCATTTTCATATAGTTTAATTGTTCATTTTTAGGAATATCCATCCAATATTTTGAAGGAATATCACTTTCATATTTGGCAATAATGCCAAAGGTTCTATTTAATTGGCTGGCTACCCAAGTCCGCGACTTTTGCCCAAAACCTGCTGGGAACTGGTCTTTACGAATAATGAAGTTTGCTGAAATTTGAGTTAAAGGAAAACGAACGATTGCTCCTTTCTCACCTAAACCTTTGTGTAGTTCAAAAGGTTTAAATGCCACAATAGGAGCGGGCACAATATCAATTTCATGGTTATTAAATTTTGCACCAGCATTGGTAACGTCTACCGATACAGCCTGACCTCCAACATGTTGCACAAGCTTTGGTTGGGCTTCATCATATTTAAATACCCCAATTTTTTTACCGGCAGCTTTAGCGAGTGTATTGATGCTTCTATCATTTACAAATAAATAGGCAGGTCCAATTGTGCCTAAACCTGCAATTTCATAAGGGCCTACAACCATGTTTTTTGCTGCCATAGGCGAGGACAACAGCTTATAGGCATTAATCGCCGTTTTCATATTTGTTAATGCGCCAACCGCATCTAAAGATCCTGTATATTTATTAAATTGACGGCCACGTAAACCACTAATAATAGCCCCATCACATTTTCCAACTTTTAAGTCTTCAGCCGCAACGCGCTCATCAACATAGGCTTTTAAAGATAGATCTGCTCCCCAATTTTTGGCTTCAAGTGCATAATCTTTGGCTAAAGCGAAAGCATCTCCCGATTTACCAATTGGGTCATACACACAAACGACTTGTTGTTTGGCATAAATAGTTGTTGTTAAACATGTGCTTGCAACAAGTAAAATAGTTTTAAAACGATCCATATTTAATTATCCATTATTTAAATTATAAAAATGATTTTATAAATCTGGCATAGATTAGATATGACATTTAAATAAGAATTTAAAGAGAAAAGGTCAAAAGGTAGCCTTAATTAGCACCTTATTTTCTAATTGTATGGCTATATTGTATATGAAGTGAGATCTACCAGTGAGCTAAATTAAATAACAGCTGTGTACACGTACTATATCGTTTTTTTCACATATACAAAGGGAATTTTTTAATATTTTATTTAAATTTCAATAATATAAATAATGGTTTGGGTTTCAGTTTATAATTTAACAGGCTAAAAGTTTTGAGGCTTAAAAGGCGATTTAGAAAAAGAAATCTATATAGAAGACAGTAGTTGCAAATACAACTTGTGAATTTAGTAAGTAGCTCAGCTCACTAGGGTAAATATAAAAGTTTAATGACAATTTACAGAAAGTTGTCTAGAAAATTATTCTGGTTAAGATTAGAAATAGGGTTTAATACATAAGCATCCAATAGAACCAGCTTAGGCGTTTAGTAATTTGCTAGAACAACACATACAGTTAATCAAGCTAAGTATTCATCACAGTAAAGAAGTAGTAGTGAAGCAACAACAACATAGCGAAGCGAAGTCTTATATATGGTAGGTTACCAAATCTTCCATTTAACTTATGTTTACCTAAAGTTTGATTCATATAATTTTAAGTTTAAAAATTAAGTATTTTCATAAACTTAATTATAAAAAATGAATTCTTTAATTTTATAGCTTCATGAACCTAAAAAACTAATGTATCTCTATTTAAATTTTATAGTTTTTCAAATTATGTACTTTGTGGGTCATACATACGATCTTTAACAAAGATTACAGGAATCAAAGCAGTGATTACATAAGCTTGCATATTATAAAAAATCCGATTGTGGAAGATGTATGAGTTGTTATTAAGCCGATAGTAGGGGGAGCGATAATATCCATATAGCAGAAAAAAGGAGATTAAAGTCCAGCATATAAACATTAAGTGAGACTTAAGCACGCTGGCACACCTTAATCATGCGGAGCATAGCTCCGCTCTGACCTATCTCTAGGACATTATTAGTAAAGATATACTTTTATTTGTTCGATGAAGGCCAAAGTCTGACTTTTAACCAATTTTTCTCCGATATTTATAGATTTATATGACCAAAATTTCCTTGGCAGAGACAAACCTTCCTTAATATCTTCCTAATTTTTAGATATTTTTTATTGACGACCCTATAGCTGTTCCGCAACCGTAGTAAAGAGGAAAGGATTGGTACGAGTATAGGACCATATTGTCCAAAAAAGAATATTTCTTGTCTATAAAAGATGAATTTTTATTATATGAATCGTTTTATGCTTGAGGCCTTGGTGAAGGTTTCCAACAAATTCATGAAAGGAGTTCATGATGAAAACAGCAATTTATGGTATTGGGTCGTTAGGAACAATTATTGGAGCATTATTGACGAAGCAAGGCTATGAGGTTGATTTAATTGACCCATACTCTATCAATGTTGAAGCATTAAAAAAAAATGGTGCAAGAGTGACAGGTAATATGGATGTTCATGTTGCAGTGAAGGCTTTTACCCCAGATGAGTTAACTGATTGCTATGATTTAATTATTTTGCTTACTAAACAAACGACGAATCAAGAGGAAATACCTAAGTTATTACCTTATCTACATGAAAACAGTGTAATTTGTAGCTTGCAAAATGGTATTCCTGAACCCTCAATTGCAAAAATTATAGGACAGAATAAAACAGTAGGAGGGGTTGTTGGCTTTGGTGCCACATGGTTGTCTCCAGGTGTTTCAGAACTGACGTCGACTGCCGAAGTTGTCGAGAATTTTGCTTTTGAAATAGGTGAAATTGATGGACAAATTACTCCTCGCATTCAAAAAATCCAACAGATATTAAGTTTAATTGGACACACAACAATTTTACCGAATTTGATGGGGATTCGTTGGTCTAAACTTCTAATGAATGCAACATTTAGCGGTATGTCTGCTGCTTTGGGGTGTACCTTTGGTGAGGTGTTGGATAATGATCGTGCCATGATTTGCCTTTCATACATTGCTGATGAGACAGTTAAAGTATGCCATGCGGCAGGATACGACATGGTTGAAATGAATGGCATAAATATGGGGCAGTTAGAGCTATATTCTTATCAAGATATCGTTAATAAATTACCCATTTATCAAAAGGTGTGGGGCGTACACCGTCGATCTAAAGCTAGCATGTTACAAGACCTAGAAAAACAACGACCTTGTGAAATAGATTTTATTAATGGTGTTGTCTCTCAAGTGGGAAAAAGTTTAGGCATAAGTACTCCATTTAATGACAAAGTGATTGAATTAGTTAAGTCAGCCGAGCGCAGAAAAGGGGTTAATAATTTTTCTTATCTAAGTCAATTTGATGAACTCATCAATCATGTTAAAGCAGAAGTATCGGTTTAGGTATTAAAAGTACAACTAGATATTTTGTTAAAAACAGGACATGTAGTTTAGGAAGCCCTAAGAAATTTTAGGAACTGATCGGTTGATTATATAATAGGGAATATTATGTCTAATAAAGAAAATGATATAAAAAAATACAGCTTTATTGATAGTTTTACAGAATGGAGTATGAAATGGGTACCTGATTCCATGGTATTTGTTTTAGCCCTAACAGTTATCGTATATCTGTTGGCATTAGGCATAACAGATAGAGGTCCATTAGAGCTGATTGATGATTATGCCCAAGGATTTTGGGTACTATTAACCTTCGCAATGCAATTAAGTTTATTAATGATTACTGGCTTTATTGTTGTTGAATCTGAATTTGTCAAAGGCCATCTGATTAAATTAATAGATATACCTAAAACAGTTACTGCTACGTTAATAATATATTGCCTGATAGTAGCTATTTTTAGTTGGTTGCATTGGGGTATGGGTTATATGCTCGCAATGCTGTTGGGACGGGAAATTGCTATCCGGAAAAAGGGGATAGGATTAGACTATGCTTTACTTGCTGCAGCGGGTTACTGTACATTTTTAGTAGGAGCGAATGGTCCTGCTCAATCAGCACCTCTTATTGCTGCTACCCCAGGAAACTTTCTTGAACAGACAATAGGGCATTTAGTTCCCTTAACATCTACAGCACTTTCTCCATTCCTATTGACACTTGTTGTTACTCAATTAATTGCATTGATTATTTTCTTTTTAGTTATTCATCCGAAAAAAGAGAAAGCTGTCGAAATTGATGAAGAAACATGGAAAGCATTGTCACAGCCTATTTCAAATGTAGAAAGTGCCGATGAAGTAAAGTCACTTCGTCCAGCTGAGCGTTGGGAACGCTCACGTATTTTTCCAACTTTAATTGCAATAGCAATACTCGTATGGGTTGGTAAAACACTTTGGGTTTCAGGGTTTGGAAAAGTCGATATTAATTTTTTAAACTATTTATTCTTTGCGCTAGCTTTACTATTGCAAAAAACTCCTTTGAACTTTATGTCTGCTGTTAAAAAGGGCGTTGGAACTACCTATGGGGTGATGATTCAATTTCCATTATATGCAGGGATCTTTGGAATAATATCTTTCTCTGGACTCTCTCATTCGATTACTGAAGCTTTTTTATATATCTCTACTCCTGAAACCTATTCATGGATTGTTATGGTTTATACAGTGATTATGGATTTCTTTATTCCATCAGGTGGATCTAAATTTGCCGTTGAAGCTCCATTTATTATTCCAGCAGGTCAGCAACTAGGCGTACCTGTTGAACATGTAATCAATGCTTATAGCACTGGCTCTCAAATGGCAAATTTTATTCAACCATTCTGGGCATTGGCATTTTTGGCTACGTTTAAACTCAAGTTTCAAAAAATATTACCTTATACCTTTATTGCTTTTCTATTGGTTTTTTCTATTGCAACAGCAGCATTCTTGATTCAGCCATATTAGGAATATTATTTATAAAAAGGAGTAATTTAGCTATGCAAGATATCTTAAATCTTCAAAATAAATCTGTGTTAATTACAGGAGGAGCTAGTGGAATCGGTTTAAGCACAGCCCAATTACTTGTTGCGATGGGTATGAAAGTAGTGATTTCAGATTTAAATAATGATGTAGAAAAAATTGCCCAGCGGATTGGTGCAAAAGGCTTTAGCAGGGGGGACATTTCCAATGAAGACGACTGTAATAGTATGATCGCAGATACCATTACAGTATGTGATACCATTGATGCTGTAGTTAATTGTGCGGGTATAAGTGATAAAGTTGGTCCTGCATTAGATATTAATTTAAATGATTGGCAGCGAGTTGTTGACACCCATTTGCGTGGAGCATTTGCTATTTCCCGTGCAGCTGCGCGAGTATGGCTAGGAAATAAGCAAGGTTCGATTGTTCATCTCGCTTCAATTTGGGGTATTATGGGCACACCATTTCGATATGGCTATAGTCCTGCTAAAGCTGCTGTGGTGATGTTAACTCGAGATTTGGCTTGTGAATGGGGGCGTTCAGGTATTCGTGTGAATGCTCTAGCACCAGGCTATGTAAATACCCCTATGATCGAGAAGCTTAATATAGAAGGCAAAGTCGATATTGCAAAATTATCGGCGCGGACTGCTTTAGGACGTTTAGGTCAACCAGAAGATATTGCTAAAGCTGCTGCATTTTTAATATCGGATATGGCTAGTTATATTACAGGTAGTATTTTAAGTGTAGATGGGGGATGGACAGCCTATGGTGGACCAGGTGATATGACACAACCCTAAATAAAGATATTATTAGTATAACTCTAGGAAATTTCATTCCCTAGAGTTTTTTTTATTTTAATCTCTAAAATCTTGTCCTAAAAAGAATATATCTTGTCCATTTGTGGAAATATAAAATTTAAATAATCCGTTATAAATATAAATGCGATTGGTATATATGTAGTTTTAAATATACAAAATTTGCATATATATCAAATAATTCTATGTATTTTCATAAAGGATGTGAAGATGAAAAATAAAGTTATTATTACGTGTGCAATTACTGGAGGTATTCATACTCCGACATTATCGCCATATCTCCCTTATAGACCAGATGATATTGCGCAGCAGGCAATAGAAGCGGCAGAGGCAGGAGCTTCTATTTTACATTTACATGCGCGTGATCCTGCAACTGGCCAGCCAACAGGTGATATTAATATATACAAACAATTTCTAGGTTCTATTTATAATAATACTGATGCTGTCATTAATATTACTACTGGTGGTAGTCCTAATATGACGCCAGAGGAACGATTAGCCGCAGTTTTAGAATTTCAGCCAGAAATGTGTTCTTTGAATATGGGATCAATGAATTTTAGTTTTCATCCTTTAGCTAATAAAATTAAAGATTGGCAATTCGATTGGGAAGAGGAATACATTCGTAATAGTGATGCATTTATCTTTAGAAATACCTTTCATGATATTGAAAAGAATTATAATTTAACGAAAAATCTAAATATAAAATTTGAGCATGAATGTTATGATTTAAGTCATCTTTACAATTTGGCATTTTTTAGGAGCCAAGGGTACTTTCAAGATTCTATTTGTACAGGGTGTATTTGGTATTCTTGGTGGAATCGGTGCTAGCCTTGATAACCTTGTATTTATGAAAAATACTGCTCAAAAACTATTTGGTGATGATTTAAACTGGTCAACACTCTCTGCAGGGAAAACCCAGATGCCGATGGTAACGCATTCAGCCTTAATTGGAGGGCACGTTCGAGTTGGTTTGGAAGATAGCCTATTCTTATCTAAAGGACAGCTTGCTGAAAGTAATGCTAGTCAGGTTAAAAAAATTAGAAAAATTATTGAAGAGCTAGGTTTTGAAGTTGCAACACCAGATGAAGCTCGTCAAATTTTGGGATTGAAAGGAAAGGAAGCTGTCAATATCTCTTAACTTGAGTAAATTTATATGTTCTTAGCTAATAAAAGTACTGACCGAGAAGAATACCAAAATATTCAAAGTAATATTGGAGCAATGCCCAAAGAGTTTATTAAAGGATATTTTAATTCTCCTCATTATCATGAGCGTGCTCAGCTAGTTTATGGAATTTCCGGTATCATGGAGGTTTATGTGAACGAGCAAGTATGGATTTTATCACCTAAAACAGCTTTGTTTATTCCTGGGAATACATTACATAGTATGCAGGCAATTACTGATATTAGCTTAAGAACACTCTATATAAAAAAAGAAATAAGTAATGATATTATCAGGGGGAATGTTAAGTTATTGAAAGTTGGAAGTTTCTTAAAAGAACTTATAGAAAGAGCTACTTTAATACCTATTAATTACGATATGAATAGTGTTGATGGGAAAATCATGGATATTATTATTCATGAATTAAAAATTGCAGAAGAAATACGGTATTCTATTCCGACTCCCACTGCAGAAAGGTTGATAAAAATTGAAAATATGATAACAAACAATCATTTACTTTTAAAAGAAAAAATAGGATATTGGTCTGACTATTTTTATATGTCTAGTAAAACATTAAATAGGTTGATTTTAAAAGATTTAGGTGTAACGTTTATTGTTTGGAAGCAATATTTAGCAGTTAAAATTAGTTTAATACAGATGTCAGAAAATAAAACTTTAACGAATATTGCATATGATCTTGGATATCAATCTCCATCCAATTTTTGCCGTATGTTTAAAAATATTACTGGTCAAAATCCTGGCGTTTTTAATCAAGCATTGGCTGAAAATTAAAGAATATTTGTTAGTACCGGTGAGAAAAATTCAAATTATGCAAAAATTTAAATTTTCTGTTTTGCCACATTCCTTTCTCCGAATGTGGTTTTTTTATACATTAAAAACATAGAAGTACCGTCATAGGACAAGTCATGATGAGTCAACTGCAAACATTTATAGGCCTACCTATTGGCCCCAAAACTTATATGCATCATAACAGATGGAATAAAAAAGCCGAACGATTAGTAGAAACCAAACAGGTGCGCCGAGAACAATGATTCCAAATATGAGTATTTACATATCAAAGAAGATAAGTTAGGAAGAATTACTAGTAATTTATAAATAAAGCCCTCACAGAGAGCTTTTTAAAAATTCGAGAAGAGCTACTTTAATATTTTAAAAATTAAGCATTTTGAGCTATACCATGATTAGTGTAATAGGCTCTAACTATATTAAATAAAATCAATTGAACAACCACCAAAATACAGCCCATGATCCCAATAGCTTCAAAGCTAATATATTGAACTAAAGTCCCCGCTAAAATTGGTCCTAAGGCTGCACCGAACATTAACATGGCAGGAGTTCCGGCAACAGCTCGTCCTGTTGGCTCAAGTCTGGCGAGTAATCCAAAAGCATACGTATGAGTAAATAAAATAGTGAAAACCATACATGACCCAGCCACCGTATAAAGAAAATAGTTATGACTATGCGTAAGCACTAATGAAAATATGGCTTGAAAAATGGGACCAATACAAATAACGGCGAGTGGATTTAAATACTTTTGGGTGAAAGCCGCGATCGGTGCTGGAAAAATAGAAACAATACCGTAAATAATTAATGTCAGTGCAACAGAACTTTCTCCAAAACCACGTGCAATTCCAATACGTTCATAAAAGCTGATATTCATAGAATTTGTCATGGCTAATAAAGATATTCCAAAAATACAGCACCAAATGTATTTTGAAAATTTAGGACGATGGTACGCTTCAAATTGAATATTGTCCTGTTTTTTATTGACTTGGGGATAGAATAAAAAAGCAATAAACGCTGCAACAGCCATAATTGAGGCAAGAATCAAAAATAGTGTAGAGCCGCCAAAATTCCTAATTAAATTTAAAGAACCTGCTAAAAATAAAATAGCAAAAATGCCAAGGGCTAGCCCAGCAAACCCAAATATTCTATGAGGATTTATACTTCTTCCCATGGTGCCATGCGTAAAGCTCAAAGCAAGGCCTGCAGAAAAGCCACCTACGAGATGTAATATTGCTAATACTGAGAAATGAGTATTTTTAGAGGCTAAGTAAAAAGCACAGCAAGCAGAAAGAAATCCAATAAACACGGGCCATTTAGGATTAAAACGGTTAAAAATAGGCGCAAATATTAAACTTGCCAGCATTGCTCCTAATAAGAACAGGGTGACTAGGCCCCCCGCTTGTTGAAAACCAAAATGGTAATTCGCAATGAGTGTGCCTATCCAGATTGGTAAGGCAACCAAATCAACCATACCTGCACAGTGAGACGTCATGAGCGCAAGCATTCCTCGCTTACTTTCGATTTTATGCATCATCCTTATTCCTTTAAATAATTCCTTTAAAGATTAGATTTTTTTCTTAATTCAACATTGTATGAGTGGACAAAAAACATCCTAAATAAAAGATAAGATGAAATATGTTGATGTGTCAACAATAATTGTTGACACATCAACGAAATTTGTATTTTAATAATTCCAGATGAATTAGAAGCTTTTGAGTTTTTAGTTTGAAGTTTCTCAAATGGAGTTGAATGCATGAACATTCTTGGTTTAGAAAGTCTGGTTTTTGGAGTATTAGACTTAGATGCGTGTCACCAGTACTTGCTAGATTACGGTTTAAATCTTGTTGAAAAAAATGAACGTGGGGGAACTTACGAAGCTTTAGATGGTGGTACTGTTGTTTTTAAATTAGATACAGACCCATCTTTACCAAAAGCGAATGCTCCAGCACCTAATATCCGTGAAACAGTCTACGGCGTTGCTGATCAAAATGAATTAGATCTTATTGCAGCAGAACTTTCTAAAGATAGAGAAGTGAATATTGACGATGAAGGAACAATCCATTCTTTTGATGATAGTGGATTTGCAATCGCATTTCGTATTACACGTAAACGTAAAATAGTCGCCCCTCATGTAGGGATAAATGTACCGGGTCAAGAACCTGGGCGTGCCATTAATGAATGTGGCGTATTGCTTGAAGGTCATAGTAAAACACCACGATCTCTTTCCCATGTCGTTTATTTCGTTCCAGATCATAAAAAGGCTGAAGCTTTTTATGCCGATCGACTCGGTTTCATCACGACTGATCGTTTTATCAATATTGGACCTTTTATGCGTCCAGCTGGCTTAAATGAACACCATTCTTTATTTCTAATTCAAAGCTTTAATCCACATATGGTGGGTGTAAACCATTTTACTTTCCATTTCGGATCAGGTTATGAGGTTTTAAGAAATGGTTGGGAATTTGCTCAGAAAGGATATAAGAGCTTCTGGGGACCAGGCCGCCACATTATGGGAAGTAATTTCTTTTGGTATTTCAATAGCCCATTTGGTGGAACGATGGAGTTTGATGCAGATATGGACTTGCATGATCACAATTGGACACCGCGTGCAATGCCAATGGGAAGTGACGCCTCACAAGTCTTCTTATTTGATCAACGTAAAAAATGGTCACCAGGAGAATAATGTCAAATAAAAATATTTTTATCGCAAAAACTTCGGAACTTAGTCAAAGCACTGCGAAAGGAATTTCACTAGACGGAGTAAATGATCAGCTTTTTTTGGTTATGACAGATACAGAAGTAGCGGTATGGGTAAATGACTGTCCACATAACCATCGTCCACTGGAATATCAAAAGGATAAGTTTTTATCGGCTGATGGGAAACATATTGTTTGTTATGCACATTCTGCACATTTTGACAAAGTTTCTGGAGAGTGTTTTGCAGGCCCATGTAAAGGGAAAAAGTTAAGAAAGATTCAGCATCACGTAATAGATGGTGAGATTTATATTGAATCGAAAAGTTTAATCAATCTTAAGGATTAAGAGGTTTTTTATGTTTGTTTATTTTCCAAAAAACTATGTTTGGAGTATGTCCACCGTTATTGCTGCAACACATGGTGGAAGTATCGGTGAAATTGATGAGTTTTGCCGTCCATTATTAGAAAAGTCTTCTGATGATGCAGATGTCGGCACTGTCGAGTTTCTTCATGCGTGGATTGGCGGTGCAGATAAGCTGATTAAGATGGCTGAACAAGATCTTGAGAAAAACAGAGAATTGTCTGCCGCGAAAAAATATTATCGTGCTGCCTTATATTATTTAATTGCAGAGCGCATGCAAGAACAAGGTCATCCTGAGCGTTTAAAAGTATATAAACGCTATTTAGAGTTAGCTGAGCTATACCGAAAATATAAAAAAGATGATGTTAAGCGTGTAGAAATTCCTTATCAAAATAGCCATCTAAGCGCGATTTATGCAAAAGGAAAAACGACAGATGAAAAGCAGGCCATTGTTGTCATGATGAATGGGCTTGATTCTACTAAAGAATTAATGTCTTACAGTCCCTTAGCTGATGAACTCGTAGAGCGTGGAATATCAGTACTTATGGTTGACCAACCGGGTACAGGAGAGGCGATTCGCTTACAAGATTTACGTGCTGTCTATAACTCTGAAATATGGGCTACTCCAATTGTTGACTGGTTATGTGAACAACCAGAAATTGATCAAAATCGAATTGCTGCTTTTGGTATTTCTTTAGGTGGATATTATTGCCCTCGAGCTGTTGCTTTTGAACCTCGCTTTTGTTGTGCGGCAATTTGGGGTGCAAATCATGATTGGCGAGCAGTTCAACAAGCTCGTCTAAAACGTGAAGGCGAGAACCCAGTTCCTCATTATTGGAAACATGTGGAATGGGTATTTGGGGCTAAAGACCAGAAAGAATTTTTTGAGATAGCAGAGAATATGCACCTCAATGGGGTTCTTGACCGAATTAAAGTGCCTTTCTTAGTGACTCATGGTGAAAAGGATCGCCAGATTCCATTGAAATATGCTTACGAAACTTATGAACAATTGATTAATTCGCCAGATAAAGAGCTATTGGTGATTGATGATGAGATGGGAGGCGTTGAACACAGTTCAATTGATAATCCCTTAAATGCCGGTGCGTATATTGCGGATTGGTTGGCAGAACATTTAGGCGGTAGAACCTCAAAGTAAATTGGAGAAATAATATGACAGGGATCGTAGATATTGCCATTATCGGTGGTGGCATAGGTGGCATGTGCGCAGCCATCCAACTTAAGAAGCTTGGAAAAAACGTATCTTTAATTGAAATTAAAGATACGCTTAAGCCCATAGGTGCTGGTATTACCTTAAATGCAGCAACGCTTCGCGCACTTAAAGAAATTGGTGTCGTACAAGAGTTATTTAAAGTATCTGGTCAGTTTTCACAATTCGATATGTACACATCAGATGGTCATAAGATTGCCGAAGCGCCCATTAAGCCAGCTATTGGTGCAGAAGATTTAGCTGCAAATAGTATTGGGGTGATGCGGACCAAGTTTGCTGAAGTATTGGAAAATAAATTACGTGAGTTAGGCGTAAACGTTATTTTGGGTACAACTGTAGACAAGTTGGAAAATAACAAAGATTCCGTCAAGGTTCTATTTACCAATGGGCAGAAGCAACAATTTGATTTAGTGATCGGAGCTGATGGCATACATTCAAAAATACGCCATCTGGTCTTTCCTGAATTACCTGAAAGTACTTTTACCCACCAAGGGGCATGGCGAATTGTAGTGCCAAAATATTTTAATAACTTTTCAATGTTGATTGGTAAAACGCTTAAGGCTTCTTTTAGTCCTATTAGTGATTCACAAAGCTATATGTGCGTATTAGACCGTCATGAAAGTGATGATTTTATTGAACAGCATCTATGGCCTGAAAAGTTATCTGGTTTATTAGCTGAATTTGGTAGCGTTGTTCAGGAAGTAAAAGCTGATATCGATCAAGGAAAAATTAAAGCAGAAGATATTCTTTATCGTCCATTACACACCTTACTTGTTGAAGAGTCTTGGCATAAAGGTCGTGTTGTTCTATTGGGTGACGCAGTGCATTCAACTACTCCACATCTTGCTTCAGGAGCGGGTCTTGCAATTGAAGGAGCGATTCTTTTAAGTGAAGAGTTAGCAAAAGATCAGCCTTTGGAAGATGCATTAAATCATTATCAAGAACGACATTTTGATCGAGCAAAAATGGTTATTAGTGTCTCGACTCGTCTAGGTGAAATTGAGATGAGTAATGGCTCACCTGTTGAGCATCGAGAGTTGGCAACTAAAGCATTTGAAGCATTAACACAGCCGCTTAAGGCTTAAAACTTAAAACTGGCCCGAAGAAGTGCAAGATCTTTGGGCTAAATTTTTGAAAGAATAGAGGTGAAACATGAAGTTTGCCACATTAAAAAATGGAACTCGTGACGGTCAACTAGTTTTTGTAAGCCGTGATCTAAAATTTGCTCGACCTATTCCAGAATTTGCACAAACCATGCTGCAACTATTAGAACAATGGGATGAGTGGGAAAATGAGCTATATGAAGCTTATGAATTATTTAATGACAACCCTGATCAAAATGGATTTGTATTTGATACACAAAAAACTTTAGCGCCCTTACCACGCTGCTATCAGTTTGTAGATGGCTCTGCTTTTTTAAATCATGGCCGAATTATGAAAGAAGCCTACAAAATTAAAAATGAAGAACCGGAAGGGATTCCGATTTTAATACAACGCCAAAGTGATGATTTCCGCTCAGGTGTAGATGATTATGCTTTTCCTTCGACAAGAGATCTGTGCGATTTTGAAGCAGAATTCGCTGTAGCTGTTTCAGATATTCCAATGGGAAGCTCAAAAGACACAATTAAATCAAGCATCAAGTTAGTCATGATTTTAAATGATGTCAGCATGCGGGGTATTTTAAATCGTGAAATAAAAATGGGATTTGGTTTTATCCAAGCAAAAACTGCCACTATTTTTGCCCCAGTCGCCGTTACACCTGATGAGCTTGGAAAAGCTTGGGAAAATGAAAAAATTGCCTTAAATATTGAAGTTAAACGGAATGATCATTGGTTTGGAGCACCGAATGGAAAAGAGATGGATTATTCCTTTAGCGATCTTATTTCTCACCTAGTTTATAACCGTAATATTAAGGCGGGCACCATTATTGGCTCAGGCACTGTATCAAATAAAGATGCAAAACATACCGGTTCTGCTTGTCTGGCCGAAAAAATTGCTTTGGAAGTCATTGAACATGGGGCTGCCAAAAGTGAATTTATTCAATATGGTGAAACCATCGAAATTAATGTCTTCGATAAAAGTAAGAAATCAATTTTTGGAGCTATTAAAACTAAATTTATTCCTTGTTCATGATGACTAGCTTAAATTTTAAATAGTATCTATTAAAAATAATGGTCGCTTAGTTTATAAAAAAAGCTTTATAGAATAACTATCTACAAAGCTTTTTTATATTTTACATTTGATCAACTTTGTTACGAAGTTTCTTCAATAAATTGAATAATTGGTCTTTTTCAGACTCTTCCAGTTCTTCAAGAAGTTGCTTCTCTCTCTCAAGTGCAAAATCTGAAGCTACGTCATAAAGCTCTTGTCCAGTTGAAGTTAAGTTAATGACATAGGTGCGTTTGTCCTCAGAATGTCCATTAACTTCAATATATTTTTTTTCCTCAAGCTTTTTAACTGTGCGGCTTACCGCTGCCTTATCTAATCCTAAAATATCGCTAATTTTCTGTACTGAACAATCAGAAGCACTGGATAAAACTGAAATGATCCGCCATTCAGTCATCCCGATACCAAATTTTTGTGTATAAGCGGTACTTGATTTCAACATAAGCTTGTTTGCTAACATGTTGATTTGTGCTGTTGCATGACGGTCAATATTAATTTTTTGCATTCGATGATCGTAGTAATTAGAGGAGAGAATGAAATTATACAGAATCAATAAACTAAGGATATATTTAACTTTGTAGAAAAATATATCCTTAATATTTATCTTATTTTTAATCTTTATAAGATAGCAACAGCACGCACAAAACCTGCGGAAGCATGTTTAATCTTATAAGGAAAACATGAGACTAAAAATCCATAGTCAGGTAGGCTTTCTAGATTTGCTAATTTTTCCATCTGTCCATAACCGATATCTCGACCAGCTTTATGTCCTTCCCAAATAATAGAAGCATCTTTTGTTTCGGCAAATCTCTCTTTTGTATATTTAAAGGGAGCATCCCAACTCCACGCATCTGTACCAACTACTCGAACGCCTTGTTCTAGCATCCATAAAGTTGCTTCACGACCAATTCCACAACCTTTACCTAAATATTCAGGTTGTCCAAAATAAGCCCCAGCTGAGGTATTAATAAGTACAATATCTAAAGGACTAAGTGTATATCCAATTCTGCTTAATTCTTCTTGCACTTCAGATGCTGATACTACATGCCCATCTGGTTTATTACGAAAATCAAGTTTTACACCTGGTCGAAAACACCAATCTAAAGGTAGCTCATCTATCCCATAAGCAGGTTTTCCTCCATCAGTTGTAGAACTGTAATGCCAAGGTGCATCCATGTGTGTTCCACTATGTGTGGTAATAATTAAACGTTCTGCGGCCCACGCTTCTTCTCCGGGTAAATCTTTTAACTCTAAACCGGGAAACATAGCTTCCATTTCAGGCCAACCTTCTTGATGATCCATATATTCAATTTTTGGCAATAAAGGAGGAGGGTCTGTATATGGGTTATTCTCTAAAGTAACGGAGAGATCAATATATTTTCGATCTTTAAGAAAATTTTCCATAATTTTGTACCTTTGAAAAAATATTAATTCTTTTAAAATTTGATTGCTGCACTCAGCCAGAAAGTTTGACCTTCAGCTTTATTTTCAGACTCCAGATCTTTAATCCAGCTCGCACTGACTAGTGGACCTTTTCCATTCATAAATTGATATTGGATAGCGGGCCCAATAGAAAATGATTTCGTTTTTGAGTCCTTAATTTCTTGGCCATCTAATTCGTCATTTTCAAGTTGAGTGTAATAATAACCAGTCGCTCCGAAGCGCCAGTTATTGCTGTGGTAAGCAAGTAAGTAATCAATAGTCAGTTCATTACCCGTCTTGTAATTAGAATCTGAATTTTTCCAGTTAAAATTAACCATCGGACTTATGGCTGCTTCAAGTCCATTTTCAAACTTGTATTTAAGAGCTACGCGTGGTGCGATCGAGAAATAGTGGCCTGCAACATTCACATCATGACTTTTACTATAAGTACCGATGGGTAAAACAAAACCTAAACCAGCAACCATTTGCCATTGTTTCTGTTGTCCTTTATTCCATTGAAGAATTAATGGCTCAAATAAAACATCTGCGAGTCCATCATCGTTAAGTTTGACATCTCCATATGGTGTTTGAATTTTATTATTTAGATCTACATACGTTCCGATAATCTCAGATATCGTAATATCTGATCCTAAAATTTTCTTATCCCAAGTAGTTGTAAGTCTTAAAGTTTGTGCAGCCACTTTAAGGTCTTGATCATATTTTTTATCACCATTCTGATCATTAAATTGATCCGCCGTAGAATAACTAGAAATAATTTGAAGATAATTTCCAGTAATTGGAGGAAATTCAGCAATAAAAAATTGGGTGGTGCCGCCAGGCAGAGTAGGGTTACCATTTGGCGCTGCCAAAGTCTGTCCTGATGCTATAACTAATGAAAGGCTAGCTATCGCAATGAATGGAGGGTATTTAAAGTGAATATACATTGTTTGTTCCTTGTACAATCCAAACGGTCCGATGTTTGGAGATAATCCTGTCATCTAGCTTTTTTAGAGCAATAAAGGTCCTTATCCATCTTTTAGAAAGATGAAAATAAAAATTAATTAATTTAATAACTTAAATTTTATTTTTCTAAGTATTTACCGATCATGAGCATCTCCTATGCGTTTAAATTTCATCCGATAGCTCATTAAATACCAACATTGTTGATATGTCAACAATATGAATATTCTTTAGTTTAATAGCTCTTATAAAAACCCTTTGGTATTTTCGGTGCAATTATTGCCATTAGGTCGAGAGGTCTAATGAATGACGTGTTCTTCAAAATTGGACTCATTACGATTATTGGTCTATCCGCAAAGAACGCCATCTTGATTGTTGAGTTTGCAAAGATGCTCAAAGAGGAAGGAATGAGTTCGATTGAAGCCACGGTTGCAGCAGCCAAACTTCGTTTACGACCAATCTTGATGACTTCTCTTGTTTTCACATGCGGGGTAATTCCTCTTGTGATTGCAACAGGTGCAAGTTCTGAGACTCAACATGCTTTAGGTACTGGTGTATTTGGAGGCATGATCTCGGCAACGATTCTGGCTATTTTCTTTGTTCCCGTGTTCTTTATCTTCATTTTGGGCGCAGTGAAAAAGCTATCTTATAAGAAGAAAAAAATCTCATCTTAAGTTAAATGCATCAGGGGAAATACACAATTTCCTATGATGCTTGATTGAAATTTAAGTTTGAAAGAAAGGAATATCATGCTAGAGCAGTTTTTTAAATCAAGTATTTGAGTGAAAAGGGATAATTTAAAAATATGGTGTGATGAGTAGACCATGAGCGCCGTGCGATAAATCAAAAAATAATCTTTTGACTTTGTGGGAATAATATTGTTATTTTTGTTTTACGTTATTCGTAAATTAATTATGAATATCGTAATTAAAATGAGAATAATTTAAAGCGCAACATGGAGAAAGGATGACCATGAAAGAAGTTGCATTAAGTGATTTGATCAATCAACAGAAAGTTGGACGCTATCAGAAATTTATTTTGTTCACCTGTTTATTGCTGATGATTATGGATGGGTATGACATTCAGTCTATGGCTTACGCAGCCCCAATGATTATTGAAGAATGGGGCGTTCATAAAACCATGTTAGGCGTTGTGTTTAGCGCCAGCTTATTTGGTTTGTTTGTTGGATCATTTTTATTAAGTTTACTTTCTGATCGTTTTGGCCGCCGTCCAATATTACTGATCTCGACCTTTATGTTCTCCATATTGATGCTGGTCACACCACATGTCGGCAATATTGAGCAATTGACTGCAATCCGCTTTGTTATAGGAATTTTTTTAGGAGGTATCATGCCAAATGTCATGGCCTATAGCTCCGAAATTGTTCCATATAAATCTCGTATTTTCACCATGATGGTCATTTCTTGTGGTTATACAGTCGGGGCAATGTTGGGAGGAGGCATATCGGCCTTATTGGTTCCTTGGGGAGGATGGCAGGCGATTTTCTATTTTGGCGGGATTGTCCCTTTAATTATTTTCTTTATCACGTTCTTTAAGCTGCCAGAGTCTTTATATTTTTTAAGTGAAAATAGTAAAAATAATCCTAAGATTTTGTTTTGGTTAAATAAATTTTATCCTGCATTAACATTCAATTCAGAGATGAAAATCATCAATACGACTGAAGTTCAGGTTAAGAAGTCACCGCTTGAGTTATTTAAAAATAAGCGTGCATTTTTTACCTATTCTATTTGGATCATTAGTATTTTAAATATGATCAGTCTCTATTTTCTGGCGAATTGGCTACCGACTTTGTCTAAAGAGTCAGGACTCTCATTAAATCAGGCATTGATGATTGGCTCTACTCTACAATTAGGCGGTACGATTGGTAGTGTTGTGATGGGCCTTAAAATCGATAAGACTGGATTTTATAAAGTATTAATTCCTGTTTTTTTGGTTGCAGTGATTAGCGTTGCTTTAATTGGCTATGCTGTTAGCCATATTGTTTTATTATTTATCATTATTTTCATTGCTGGCTTTGCGATTGTTGGCGGACAACCTGCCATTAATGCGCTATCTGCGAGTTATTACCCAGTTTCACTTCGTACTACTGGTGTAGGCTGGAGTATTGGGATTGCCCGTTTAGGTTCAGTCATTGGGCCGTTATTTGGCGGCTATCTTTCTCAATTTCTGGTCATTACCCATTTATTTGTAATTGCGGCTATACCTTCATTGTTCGTTATTATCATGCTGATGATTCAGGCTAAGTACCGATCATAACGCTATTTACAAATGAATGAACCGGAGAGGTTGCTTGAGTATTCCTTACAGCAATTGGTGGTGTGAGAGTCGAGAGGGCTTTCACATTTAAAATTTGATTGTGTCAAGCTAGCCAATTAAATTGTTACAGCTCTAGATATTTTTTTAAATATTGACCTGTTAAAGATTTTTCTGCAGAGAGTAGGGAGCCGACTGTTCCAGAGAACACCAATTCACCACCTTTGTCACCAGCTAATGGACCAATATCAATAATCCAATCTGCTTGACTAATGATGTCTAAATTATGTTCGATAACGATGATCGTATTACCTTTTTCAACTAAGCTATTTAATAAACTAATCAATTTTTCAGTATCAGAGGGGTGTAAGCCCGTACTCGGCTCATCTAATACAAAAATATTATCCGTTTCATTAAGTTCTTTTGAGAGTTTTAATCTTTGGCGCTCGCCACCTGAGAAGGTATTTAAGCGTTGGCCAATTGCAATATAGTCTAACCCTAAGCTTACCAATGAATTAAATTGCTGCTGCAAATTACGATCTTCAAAAAAGTGACTCGCTTCTGCAACAGTCATTTTTAGAATTTCAGCAATATTTTTATCTTTATAATGATACTTTAACACCTCTGGGGCATATCCTGAGCCGTGACAAAGGTCACATGTCATTTCAACATCATCTAAAAATGCAAGTTCAATTTTCTCGATACCTGATCCTTTACACTGAGGACAAGCACCTTCGCTGTTAAAACTAAAGAGCTTAGCACTCACTTTATTTGCTTTTGCAAATAGTTGACGAATCGGATCCAGAAGGTCTAGATAGGTCAGTAAATTTGACTGAATGCTTGCAGTAATTGCTGATTGATCAATCACTTTTGTTTCAGGATATTGTTGAGGTAAGACTTTACTGATTAACGTACTTTTTCCAGAGCCCGCAACACCTGTAATAACGCTTAGACAATTCTTGGGAATGTCGACATCAATATTTTTTAGGTTGAATAAATGAGCATTTTTAATTGAAATCCATTTATTACCCATACGTGGTTCTTTCTTATAGGTATTTGGCCTTCTAAAAAACTCACCTGTTAAACCTGATGAATTTTTTAATTCTTCGAAAGTTCCTTGGTAAATAATTTGACCGCCGTTGATACCAGAAAGAGGGCCCATATCAATGACATGGTCAGCTGTTCTAATCAGATCGGGATCATGTTCAACGAGTAAAACGCTATTTCCCTTGTCTCTAATCTTTTGAATAATTTTAATAATATTATCTAAATCTTTTGGATGCAGCCCAATACTTGGCTCGTCAAAAATATAGAGGAGGTCAACCAGACTATTGCCCAAATGTTTAACCATCTTGATTCGTTGCGATTCACCACCCGATAATGTGTTGCTTACACGATTAAGACTTAAATAACTGAGACCAACCAAATTTAAGTTGTTCAGCTTATTGATAATTTCATGCAGAACAGTTTCAAATTTTTCACTTTTTATCGATTCTATAAACTCTAAAAGTGTTGATACAGATAGAGCTGTACAATCAGCAATATTTTTACCGTTAATCTTACAAGATAACGATTTTTGATTAAGTCGTTGACCTTTACATAAAGAACATTCTTTGGTGGTAATAATATCCTCAAGTTTATTCCGGTAACGATTTCTTTCTTGCGCTTCACCTTTTAAAAAGTTACGTTCAAATCTGGTCACTAGTCCTTCATAAAGTGCAGTTTTTCTCCATTTACTTGTTGGATTTAAGGGCTTGTGCTGAGGGGCATATAACAATAATTCCCATTCTTTTTCACTATAATCTTTTAACTTTTTATCTAAATCAAAGTAACCTGAATCTGCATATCGGGTCCAACGCCATGCAGTAGGTTGATAGGTAGGAAAATTGATAGCGCCTTCTTCATTTAAGGATTTATCTAAATCTAATATTTTATAAATATCAATTGTTTGTTCTAAACCAATACCTTCGCATTGTGGACACATGCCATTTGGATGATTAAAAGAAAAAACATTCGAATATCCAACAAACGGTTCTCCCATGCGTGAAAATAATAAGCGAAGATTGGCATAAATATCTGTAATTGTTGCCACTGTTGAGCGAATGTTACCTGTTAAAGGCTTTTGATTAATAATGACAGGTACATTTAAATTTTCAATTTTATCAACATCAGCAACCCCAAAATGTTGTAAACGATTGCGCACAAAACTATCTTGAGTTTCATTAATTTGCCTTTGAGCCTCTGCGCCAATAGTTTCGAAAACTAAAGAAGATTTGCCCGAACCTGAGACTCCAGTAAAGACAACAATTTCATGTTTTGGGATTTTTAACGAAATATTTTTAAGGTTATTTTGTCTGGCTCCGTAAATATTTATTGTTCTTTTAGTCATATGTAATCACTTGAAGTTAGGGATTGATAGTAAAGGTAAAATAAAATTTATGTAAAGGATGTATATGTTTCTTAAGTAAATAGTTTAGATATTCAACTTATAGGGCTTAATTATTAGGACGCTATCTAGAGAAGCATCTAGAAGAGTGGTGGTAGCCCACCACTTATTAAAATACTGAAGCTAGAGTTTTGATAGCTATGATTTCTGTTTGGCTTTTTGGCGTAAGACATACAAATATAAGCTTTCTACTTTTTCACGTGCCCATGGTGTGGTACGTAAGAATCGCAATGATGATTTAACACTCGGATCTATGCAAAAACATCTAATTTCAATTTTACGACTTAAGCCTTCAAATCCACCATAGTAATCCAATAATTCATCCAAAATGTCAGCAAGTTTTTTGCCGTGTAAAGGGTCATTGGAGGCGTTCATAATAGATCAACAATATTTTTGGAGTCCATTATTATAACCTGAGCTAGTTAGAAAATGAGAGGAATTGCGAAAACACATTTCGAAGCGTATTCGGCTGTAACTAATTATCAAAACTGGCTGATGTGATAGAAATCTAAAGAATAGTTGTACGCACGTACTATATCAGTTTTTCTAAGCCTGCAAAGGGTATTTTTAAAATATATTTATAAATTTCAATAAGATATAAATTATTCTATGTATTGAAATTTAGCCTAAGCAAATTAATAACTTTAATGCTCAAAAGGCTAGTTAACGAAAGAAATCTGTATAGCGGTAACCAGTAGCGAAAAATGAAGCCCGTAAAGGTGATAAGTAGCTTACGTGTTCTAGCTAGGGCAAATTAAAAATGTAATGACATTTTGTAGAAGGCTGCCTAGAGTGTTTTTCTGGCTAAGATTAGAAATAGGGTTAGTCAGTTTAAATCGTTAAGCGCACTAAGGGCTAGTAAGTTGCTTGAGCAACAGATACTAAGCTGCGAATTTACTGTAGTAAAGAATAAACGGCGTAGTAACAATGCAGAGTAGCCAGAGCCTTATATATGATAGGTTTCCAAATCTTCTATTTAACTTATGTTTACCTAAAGTTTGATTCATAAGAATTCATGTATTTATATCAATTAAATTGAATAACTTAGAGTGCTAAATTGATAGCTTTAAAATATTTAGTTCATGAACCTAGCTCTGAGTACATATTTTCCTACTAAAAAAGCTCTTAAGAAGAGACTAAATTTGTCTAAGAATGTGATGCACCATAAGACCGAACATGAGTCTAATCCGACTATGGTGGATCAACGTAAAGGTTATAATATGTATATTTTTTCACCATACTGAATGTAATTTTTATTGACTTTTTATCTTGATTGGTACTTAATGTAAACGTTTACATTTGGAGTGTATCAAGATGCGTGAGTATCAAAACTGGATTAATGGACAATCTTCTGCGCCATCAACTTCTGAATATATCGTGAGAACTTCTCCAGCAGATGGTACTGCTTTAGCTAAGTTTCCACGTAGTGGACAAGAGGATGTCGATATTGCAGTAGCTAAAGCTCAGGAATTACATCTTTCTGGTCAATGGTCAAATTTAGCAGCCTCAGAGCGCGCAAAACTACTTAATAAATTCGCAGATTTAATTGAAAAGAATTCTGAAAGTTTGGCAAAAATTGAAGCTGAAGAAGTAGGGAAGCCAATATTTTATGCCAGAGGCGAAATTCTATGGGCTGCTGAATTAGTTAAGTTCGCTGCTTCTTTAGCATGGCAAATTCCAGGTGAGGCACACACACATTTAGGTGAAAACAAACTAGGTTTAGTTACACGTGAAGCTCGTGGTGTAGTAGGTCTTATTGTTCCTTGGAACTTCCCATTAGTATGCCTTTTTCAAAAACTTCCATATGCATTAGCAGCAGGATGTCCAGTTGTTATCAAACCTTCTGAATTTACATCGGGAACAGCTTTAGAAGTTGCAAAACTTGCTAAAGAAGCAGGCTTGCCTGATGGTTTGATTAATATTGTTTGTGGTCGTGGTTCTATTATTGGCGATGCTTTAACCCGTCATCCAGATGTAAAAATGATTTCATTTACTGGCTCTACTGGTGTTGGTAAAACAATCGCACGTTTGGCAGCAGATGACATGACTCGTGTAGCACTTGAACTAGGCGGGAAAGCGGCTAATGTCGTGTTTGCGGATGCTGATTTTGATGCAGCTCTAGATGGTGTTTTATTTGGTGTAATGCTAAATCAAGGTGAAGAATGTGTTGCTGGTACGCGTCTAATTATTGAGGAATCTATCGCAGATTCTTTTGTTGAAAAATTAGTTGAACGCGCGAAAAAACTTACCATTGGTCATCCACTTGATGAAAATACTCAAATTGGCCCATTAATTCATCAACAGCACTTTAACAAAGTACTTGAATACATCGAAATTGGCAAAAAAGAAGGCGCTAAGCTTGTATTGGATGGCTCTAAACCTGAAGGTGAAAATCTTAATGATGGTTATTATGTTGGGCCAACAATTTTTACCAATGTAAAACGTACAGATCGTATTTTTCAAGAAGAAATTTTTGGACCTGTACTTACCGTGACAACCTTTAATTCAATTGAAGAAGCTGTTGATCTGGCTAATGATGTTGAATATGGCTTAGGTAATGGTCTTTGGACTAAAGATATTGATAAAGCTATCAATGTTTCTAAGCAACTTCAAAGTGGTACTGTGTATGTAAATACTTACTTAGAAGGAGCTGCACAATTACCATTTGGTGGATATAAACAAAGTGGTTATGGTCGTGAGAATGGTGTAGACGCTTTACTTGAATATATGGAAGTAAAATCTACATTTATTAAACTTGGCGTACGTACACCAGTTTTACCAAATACATTGTAATTGTTTTAATGAACAGGGACGTTCATTGCTTTAAAACTGGGATAGCAGGTATTACATGAACTTTAAACGAATGATTAATGTTGTAGGTGCTCATGCAGGCGGTGAGCGTAATGATGTGATTACTGGTGGTGTGCTCGACGTACCAGGTCAAACAATGTTTGACAAAATGACATACCTACAAGAGCAGAAGGATGAAATTCGTAAACTCATTCTGCAAGAGCCTCGTGGTAATGTAACTCAGTGCGTTAATTTGGTTTTACCGTCTAATCATCCTAATGCAGATGCTGGCTTTGTGATTATGGAATCGGAATATTACGTTCCGATGTCGGGCACAAATACCATTTGTACTGTAACAGTGCTTCTTGAGACTGGCATGATTCCGATGGTTGAGCCAATTACAAGGTTTACCTTGGAAGCACCGGGTGGGCTCGTGGGAATCGAAGCTCGTTGTGAAAATGGTAAATGTATTGATGTTAAATTTAAAAATGTTCCATGCTTTGTTTTTGGTCTCGATAAATTCGTTGAGGTTGAAGGTTTAGGCACAGTTAAAGTTGATGTTTCATATGGTGGAATGATATATGCCATCGTAGATGCACAATCAGTTGGCTTTAGCCTTACTCCTGACGAAGCTGCAGATTTAGTTGAAGTGGGTGAGCGAATTAAAAAAGCGGCAGCACAACAAGTTCCTGCTATTCATCCAGAGCAACCGTTAATTCATACTATTAATCAGACATTATTTGCCGGTTCAATTTCGACAAATAATGAAGGTTTAAAAACTGCAAAGAATGCAGTGATTGTATCACCAGGACGTTTAGATCGTTCACCATGTGGTACAGGGACAAGTGCTAGATTAGCTGTAATGCATGCAAGAGGACAAATTGGCTTAAATGAAAAGTTTGTTCATGAGTCTGTAATTGGCAGTAAATTTACTGGAATTATTGAAGAAATTGGTTCTATTGCTGGCCAAACGAGTATTACTCCATCAATCACAGGTAGCGCTTGGATTACAGGTTTTTATCAACATGTATTGGATGCAAGTGATCCATTCCCGGAAGGTTTTACTCTTGGGGATACATGGAAGAAAGAACGTAATTAATTGATATGGATGTTTAAAATGCGCGACATATACGGAAGAACAGTACAATCAGCATATGACTATGTTGTGGTTGGTTCAGGATCAGCAGGAAGCGT